>DASSMM010000001.1:0-10578 GCA_035688825.1 Solirubrobacterales bacterium
CACCTTGTAGCCGGCTGCGGTCAGTGCCTGCGCGTAGATTTCCCCGAGGATTTCCTGTTCGGGGAAGTTCTTCGAGCCGATCGTCAGGCTGACTTTGCCGTTTTCGGGATTGGACTGGATCGCGGCGCCGGACGAGCCGCCTTCTTCACTGCTTTCGCTGCCGGTACTGCTGCTGTCGCTGTCACTGCCGCAGGCGACGATGCCGAGCGCAAGCGCCAGTGCGGCCAGTGCCGCTAGCAGCGCTCGCCATCTGGTCTTGTCGGTCCTCACTTAGTGCCTCCTCTTGGGGTGGATTGGGAAACTCAGGGTTAGACAGTCTTTAACTTCAGCCCGTCGGAAGTCAGGCGGTTCTGCAGGAGCGCCAGCGAGCCCTCGATCGTGAGGGCAAGAAGGGCGACGAGGATCGCCCCGGCCAGCAGCCCGTTTTCGCCGTAGACGTTGCGGTTGAGGATGAAGTCGCCGAGCGTTTCCACGCCCGCAAGCGGGGCGATCGTCGCGGTGGCGAGGATCACAATCGCGGCAGCTCGCACTCCGCCCATCACGGTTGGCACCGCCAGCGGCAACTCGACCCTGCGCATGATGTCCACCTCGCTCATCCCCATCCCGCGGGCAGCTTCGACGGCCCCACGATCGACCTGCCGAACGCCGACGTAGGTGTTGACCAGGATCGGCGCGATGCCGAGGATCGCCAGCGCCGGCGCCACCGTCTTCAGGCCGACCCCGATCAGGGCGGCGACGAGGGCGATCACGGCCAGCTCGGGAATCGCCCGCCCGGCGTTGCCGGCGCCGACGGCGAAGAGTTCACCGCGGCCGCGGTGGCCGAGGTAGAGCCCCAGGGGCAGGGCCACGACCAGGGCGATCGCGAGGGCGATCGCGGTCACCTCGAGGTGCTTCAGTACCAGTTCCAGCGACTTGTCGAAACCGCCGACCTTGTTGCCGCCGGTGACGTTCGAGTTCTGCGGCGTGAAGATGAATTCGATCGCGCCCGTGAACGAGGCAATGGGAAGCGCGCTCATGCCTGCCTCTCCCTTCGCCACGGGGTGGTCAATCGCTGTGCCGTCAGCAACACCAGGTCGAAAAGCAGCGCCATCGTCATCACGATCGCCATCGCGATGAAGATGCTGGTCGGAAAGGTGAGGTTGCCGCTGCCGTATATCTGGGTCCCCAGCCCGCCGGCGTTGATGAAGACGACGAGCGTTGCGATCGCGATCGTGCTGACGACCGCGACCCGCAGCCCGGCGATGATCTCGGGTATCGCCAGCGGCAGCTCCACTTTCCAGAGGATCTGACGGTTGGTGAATCCCATCCCGCGGGCCGCGTCTTTCACTGAGGCAGGGACGTTTGCCAGCCCCAGGATGGTGTTGCGGTAGATGATCTGAAGGGTGTAGGCGGCGAGGACGATGATCGCCGTGTCCCTGCCGAAGCCAGTGATCGGCAGCAGCAGGAAGAAGAAGGCGATGCTGGGGATCGTGTAGAGCACGCCGGTGGCGGTGAGCAGCGGCGGCTGCAGCCAGCGGGTGCGGTGGGCAATCAGGGCGAGTGCGAAGGCGACAACGAAGCCGACGAGCACCGAGATCAGGACGATTTCCAGGTGCTGCACGGTCGGCGTCCCGTAGCGGTCGATGTTTTCCTTCGCCCAGTCCCAGCAGAACAAGTGGCTCGATTGCGCCTGGCATGGCAGCGTCCCGCTGCTGCGTTCGCGGAAGAAGTCTTCGCCCACCTGACCGCCGGCGGCCAGCAGGAACGGGCTACTCATGCGGCCGCTCCACCGCGGGGTGCTCGTCGGTCTTCGCTCGCGGCGAGGCGAGGAACTCGGAGATGATCTCGACCGAGAGGACGCCGGCGATCCGCCCCTGGTGGTCGACCACCGGCGCGTACTGCGACTCGCCCTGGAGCAGGTCGGCGAGGGCGTCGCGCATGACGTCGTCGCGCTCGAGCACCGGGCCGAGCGGCGAGTCGGGGTGGTTCGGCACGACATCCGCCGCCAGGTCGCGCTCGCTCAGCCAGCCCAGCGGTCGCCGCTCGCCGTCGACCAGCAGGGGGTAGGGGATTTCCACATCCGGCGCCGCCAGCTTCGCCCGCACCTCGGCGGTCGCCTGGCCGACGTGGGCCAGCGGCGCCTCCCAGAGGTTGATGTCGGCGACCCGCATCAGCGCCAGGCGCTTCAGCGCCCGGTCGGCGCCGACGAAGTCCTCGACGAACTCGTTCGCCGGCGCCATCAGCAGCTCCGCCGGGGTCGCGTACTGCTCGACCCGGCCGCCCTCGCGCATCACCGCGATCCGATCGCCCATCTTGATCGCCTCGTCGATGTCATGGGTTACGAAGAGGACGGTCTTGCGGATCTCCGCCTGCAGGCGCAGGAACTCGTTCTGCAGGCGCTCGCGGTTGATCGGGTCGATCGCTCCGAAGGGCTCGTCCATCAGCATCACCAGCGGGTCGGCCGCCAGCGCCCGGGCGACGCCGACGCGCTGCTGCTGGCCGCCGGAGAGCTGGGCCGGGTAGCGGTCGCCGAGCTCGGGGTCGAGCCCGATCAGCTCCAGCAGCTCGGCGCTGCGCGCGCGGATCCGCTCCTTCTTCCAGCCCATGAGCTGCGGGACGGCGCCGATGTTCTCGGTGATCGTGCGGTGGGGGAAGAGGCCGATCTGCTGGATCACGTAGCCGATCTCGCGCCGCAGCTGGGCCGGCTCGCGGTCGCGGACCGAGTGCTCGCCGATCAGGACGTCGCCCTCGGTGATCTCGACGGTGCGGTTGACCATCCGCATCGCCGTCGTCTTGCCGCAACCGGAGGGTCCGACGAGGACGCAGATCTCGCCGGCCGGGACCTCGAGGCTGAGACGGTCGACCGCCGGCTCGGAGGCGCCGGGGTACTGCTTGGTCGCCTCCTCGTAGCGGACGGAGGAGGCTCCGGACTGAGACTGGGTTTGGCTGCCGGTGGGGCCGGGCGGCATCGCCGCGAGCCTATACCCCGGCCGCCTCTCCCTCACTCATGTGGTGGAAGTGCGCGTCGCGGGCGTGGTGCTCGCAGCCGTGGCCGCCGCTGTGCCCGCGGCTGACCCAGTAGAGCGCCGCGAAGATGACCAGCCCGAGGATGTTGAGGAAGAGCTTGTAGTCGACCTCGACCGAGCCGAAGACGTCCTCGCGGGTGGGGCGGGGGCCGGTCGGGATCAGACCGCCGAGGCTGAAGAGCCCGTCGACGATCAGCGCCGCGATGACGATCGTGACCAGCATCAGCGCCACGATCCGCAGGGCGAAGGCGGTGCCGTAGTACTTGCGGTAGGCGAGGATGATCGGGATCACGACGAGGTCGGCGAAGATGAAGGCGACGACCCCGGCGAAGCTGATCCCGCCCGACCACAGCACCGCCGCCAGCGGCACGTTGCCGACCGAGCAGACGAAGCTGAGGATCGCGATCAGCGGGCCGACGATGACGTTCTCGATCGTCTGCACGGCCGGCGGCGCATCGGTGACGAAGAGGAAGTTGAAGAAGTCGTCGCCGAGCAGGCCGATGAAGCCGGCGAGCAGGAAGCCGAGCGTGATCTCCTTCCAGAGCATCTGCACGTCGCTGCGGAAGTTGCCGCCGACGCCGGCCCAGGCGGAGCTCGTGGTGAGCCGCTCGCGCCAGGAGAGCGCCTCGGCCTCCTCGTCGTCGCCGTGGTGGTGGCCGGCTTGCGCTTCCTGGGCGTGGCGGCGCGCCTGCTCCTCGAGGCGGGGGGAGACGAAGAGGCGCAGCATCGCCGCCATCAGGGCGATCAGGACGATGCCGCCGAAGAACTCGGCGAGGGTGAACTGCCAGCCCATCAGCACCCAGAGGACCAGCCCGAGCTCCCAGACGAGGTTGGTCGAGGCGAACTGGAAGGCGAGCGCGGTGACCGCGGAGGCGCCCTTCTGGAAGAGCGACTTGGCGATCGCGATCGCCGCGTAGGAGCAGGAGGAGGAGGCGGCCCCGAGGGCGGTCGCCTTGGCGACGGGCGCGAAGCCTTCGCCGGAGAGGGCGCCTTCGATCCGGGCGCGGGGGACCCAGGCCTGGACGATCGCGCTGATCGCGAAGCCCAGGACCAGCGCCCACCAGACCTCGTAGGCCATCAGGAAGGACATTTCCAGGCCCTCCCAGATCTTTCCGAGTACGTCGCTCATCGCTTCACCAGCCTTCCGACCGCGGCCATCAGCTCGTCCACTTTCTCTACCCGCTCAGCGCCGTCGGCTTTGACCACGCAGTGGCGGGTGTGCTCGTCGAGCAGGCCCAGCGCGACCTTGTCCAGCGCCGCCTGGATCGCGCCGATCTGCGTCAGCACGTCGATGCAGTAGCGCTCCTCCTCGACCATCTTCGAGACCCCGCGGACCTGTCCCTCGACCCGCGCCAGCCGTTTCAACAGCTTCTCTTTGTCCTCCGTATATCCGACCATGCGAGGACTGTAGCACATACCCCCGGGGGGTATCTAGATCGAACTGCATCAACTTGACTGCCTACCGGGTGGTCAAGTTGATGCAGTTCGGGTTTAGAGGCCGAGGCGGCGGGCGCGCTCGGCGGTGTGGGCGACGATCTCGTCGAGGCCGTCGATCTCGCCGCCCCGCATCAGGACCTTGCCGGCGACGACGGTGGTGTCGACGGCGGTGGCGCCGGCGGCGTAGACGAGGTCGGAGGTGAGGTCGCCGATGCCGAGCTCGGGGGCGTCGGGGCGGAGGAGGAGGAAGTCGGCGGGGGCGCCGGGCTCGAGCGGCGTCGCGCCGAGCAGGGGCGCGCGGGCGCCGGTGGCGATCGCCCAGGCCTCGGCGGCCTCGATCGCGGTCGGGTCGGCGGCGGCGTGCTTCTGGGCGAGGGCGAAGAGCTTGAGGTCGGCGAGCAGGTCGAGCGAGTCGTTGGAGCCGGCGCCGTCGGTGCCGAGGCCGACCGCGACTCCGACCGACTTCGCCGCCGGATAGGGGAAGACGCCGCCTACCGCGAGCTTCATGTTCGCCGCCGGGTTGGAGACGACGGTGGCGCCGCGCTCGGCGACCAGGGCCAGCTCCTCGGGATCGAGCCAGACGCCGTGGGCGAGGATCGTCCGCTCGCTCAGCAGTCCCAGCCGGTCGAGGTAATGGGCGGGGCGTTCGCGGTGCTCGGCGAGGCAGTCCTGGACCTCTTTCTCGGTCTCGGAGAGGTGGATCTGCACCGGCAGCCCGCGCTCGGCGCTGAGCTCGCCGATCCAGCGCAGCGACTCTTCGCTGACCGTGTAAATCGCGTGCGGGGCGAGGGCCGGGGTGATCCGGGGGCCGCAACCGTCCAGCGCCTCGAGGCCCCGACGGGCCATCTCGCGCAGCTTGGCCGGGCTGCCGTGGAGGTCGAACAACGGCGCCCCGATCGCGGCGCGGATGCCGCTCTCCTCGACCGCCCGCGCCGTCGCCCCTGGCTGCCAATACATGTCCCAGAAGCGGGTGGTGCCGCTGCGGATCATCTCCGCGCAGGCGAGCCGGGCGCCCCAGTAGACGTCCTCTTCGTCGAGCTTCGCCTCGACCGGCCAGATCCGCTCTTCCAGCCACGGCATCAGCGGCAGGTCGCCGCCGCTGCCGCGGAACAGCGTCATCGCCGCGTGCGTGTGCCCGTTGACCAGCGGCGGTACCAGGTGGGCGCCACCCGCGTCGATCACCTCGTCCCCGGCCTGGGCCGCAACGTCAGCCCCCAGCGCCGCGATCACCCCGTCCTCGCAGCGAACCCCCACCCGCTCCCCGCCCAAGAGCGCCCCCGTAACTACCAACGTCATCGCGTGGTTCCTTTGTCCGGCATATCAGGACAAAGGAACCACGAGTTCATCGGCCCACCGCCCCGAGGCGGGGGAGGACGGCGGCGAGGCCCTCGCGCAGACGCTCGGCGTTGGCGAGGCGGTCGGCTTCCATCCCCGCCGTGCTGACCGGTTCGGTCGCGAGTCCGTTGGCGAGGTTGTCGACGACGCAGAGGGCGGCGTAGTCGAGGCCGAGCTCGCCGGCGACCACGCACTCGGAGGCGAGCGTCATCCCGACCACGTCGGCGTGGGCCGCCATCAGCCGGATTTCCGCCGGCGTCTCGAAGCGCGGCCCCCGCGCCTGCCAGTAGACGCCGCCGTCGCGCGGCGTCTGCCCGCCCTCGCCCCAGGCTGTGATCACTTCCTGGCGCCAGCGCGGCGCAAAGCCCGGTGCCGAGTGGGCGCGCTCGTCGCCGAAGATCGAGTCGCCCTGGTCGAGGGCGATGAAGTCGTCGGGGCAGACCAGGCTGCCGACCTCCAGCTCGGTGCGCAGCGCGCCCACCGACCCGATCGCCAGGACCCGGTCGCAGCCCTGCTCGAGCAACGGCCGCAGGTTCGCCTCGTGGTCGATCGCGTGGGGGAGGACGAAGGTCCCGTCGGCGGTGTGCCGCTGGACGATCGCCGCCCCCTGCGCAGCCGCCGCAGCCGCGATCTCCTCACCGCCCGGGCCGAGCGCGTTGCTACCGAGGATCACCGCCAACCGTCCCATCGCGCGATCCTATGCAGCCCCGGATGCGAACTGCATCAACTTTTCCACCTGCTGGATAGAAAAGTTGATGCAGTTCGGCCCTCAGCCTTCGCGGTGCGCTTTGAACGCCCCTGCGGCCTCGTCGTGGTCGACCAGTGGCTCGGGGTAGTCGAGACGGTTGAACCCTTCCATCGCCCAGGGGTGGAATATCGCCTTGCCGCGCACCCCCTCCAGCTCAGGCAGGTAGCGGCGCACGTAGTGGCCTTCGGGATCGAAGCGTTCGGCCTGCCGCACCGGGTTCAGCACGCGGTTAGGCCGGGTGTCGTTGCCGGTGCCGGCGACCCACTGCCAGTTGCCGGCGTTGTTGGCGATCTCGCCGTCGGTCAGCAGGTCCCAGAAGTGCCAGGCGCCGGGCCGCCAGTCGACGTAGAGGTCCTTGCAGAGGAAGGAGGCGACGGTCATCCGCGCCCGGTTGTGCATGAACCCCTCCTCGGCGAGCTGCCGCATCGCGGCGTCGACCAGGGGGTAACCGGTGCGCCCTTCTCGCCAGGCCTCGAACGCGCGCCTCGATTTCGACCAGCGGTCGCGCCGCGGCCGGTAGTCGCGGCGGGGGAGGGAGGGCGTCGCCGCCAGCACCTGGTGGTGGAAGTCGCGCCAGCAGAGCTGCCGCACGAAGGCGGCGCCGCCACCCCGTCCGTCCGCCTCGCCCGCCAGCTCCAGCGGCGAGACGCAGCCCCAGCGGATGTAGGCGCTGAGGCGGGAGGTGCCGTCGCCCGGCAGGTCGTCGTGCCGGTCCTCGTAGCGGCCGAGGCCGTCGCGGAGGAAGGACCGCATCCGCCTGCGTCCCTCGGCCTCGCCGCCGGGGAGGCGCCCCTTCGAGGGGCTGTCGCCGACCAGCGAGTCGAGCTTCGGCAGTCGCCCCGCCGCCGGCTTCGCCGGCACCGAGAGCCTGCGGGGCCTCGTCGCCTGCTCCCGCTTCGGCAGCGCGCTCCAGGCGCGGTGGTAGGGGGAGAAGACCTTGAAGTGGTCGCCGCCGGTCGGCGTCACCGCTCCCGGCGGCACGATCGTCACCCCCGGGTGCGCGGTGAACTCGATCCGCTCCTCCGCACAGGCGCGCGCCAGTCGCTCCTCGCGGCGGCGGGCATAGGCGCTCCAGTCGGCGCTGACGTGGAGCTGGGTGGCGCCGCACTCGCGCGCCACCGTGACCGCCTCCCGCACGGGATCGCCTTCCCGCACGAACAACCGCCCGCCCGCCTTGCGCAGGGTCTCGTCGAGGTTCGCCAGCGCCTCGAGCATGAACGCGACCCGGTTCGGCGCCGCGAAACGCGACCGCAGCAGGCGCTCGTCGAAGACGAACAGCGGCACCGTCCGCTCCGCCTTCGCGGCGGCGGCGAGCGCCGGGTTGTCGTGGACCCGGAGGTCGCGGTTAAAGAGGACGAGCGCCGTCTCGATTGCCATATGGTCCCTGAATGGAGAACGGGGAGAGCCACGCGGCGGATCAGGACGCCCAGCGCGAAGAGCGGCCCGAAGAGCGGCCCGAAGAAACCGACGACGGGGTCCACCCCGAGTCCGGCCGCGACGAGACCGAGCAGGAACGCCTCGACCGCAACCTCGGCGAGCTCCTGCAGGAGCTGCGCGTCGCCCTACCCGGCGTCCAGGTCCTCTTCGCCTTCCTGCTCGCGGTCCCGTTCCAGCAGGGCTTCGAAGAAGTCACCGAGTTCCAGAAGGTCGTCTACTTCGCGACCCTGATGCTGACCGCGATCTCGGCGACGATGCTGATCTCGCCCTCCGCCTACCACCGGATCACCTTCCGCTACCAGCAGAAGCGCCGCCTCGTCTACTACTCCAACCGCTTCGCGATCATCGGCCTCGCCCTGTTGGCGCTGGCGATGACCGGCGCGATCCTGCTGGTCACCGACTTCCTCTTCTCCAAGGCCGCGGCCTTCGTCGCCGCCGGGGTGGCGCTCTCCGTCTTCGGCTTCTTCTGGTTCGCGATGCCGCTGCGGCGGCGGCTCAAGCTCAGTGCGGGGCAGGAGCCTCTAGGCAAGCCCGAAGACGACTGAGCTCTTCGTCGAGCTCGTCGAGGAACGGCAGCTCCGGCGCTTTCTCCCGCAGCAGCTCCAGGTCCTTCTCCCAGATCTCCAGCTTCAGCTCCAGCGGCACCTTGAACTCGTCGCGGACGGCGTCGCCTTCGGCGGCGTAGGCGGCCCGCAGGGTCTTCGAGTTGGTGAGCTTGTCGGCGCCGTAGATCGCCAGCGCCTCGGCCGGGGCGGCGGCCAGCCGTTCGCGGTGCTCGACCTTGCGCTCGCGGTAGTCCTCGAACTCCTCGTCGTCGGTCATCGCCCCGACCAGCCCGGCGACCTCGGCGCCGAACTTCTCGCGCAGCTCGTCGAGGGTCGTCTCGGAGTCCTCGACGACGTCGTGCAGGAGCGCCGCCGCCAGCACCTCGTCGCCGTAGCCCTGCTCGTCGAGGATCGCCGCCACCCGCACCGGGTGTTCGACGTAGGGCATGCCGCCGCTGCCGTTGCGGACCTGGCCGGCGTGGTCGGAGCGCGCCTGCGCGAGCGCGCTGCGGACCAGCGGCGAACGCGCGGCGGCTGCCTCGATCCGGTCGCCAGGGGACACGCCCGCAGCGTAGACGATCGATTCCGCGAGGGTTCCAGGCTGGGTGACTAAGCGGTGGCGACAGGGCGCGACGCCCGCACCGGCAGCTCGTACTCGCTGCGCTCCTCGGCCAGCTCGATCGCCGCCGGGTCGCCGCCCATCTCGACCCACCTCTGCTTCGCTTCGGTGCCGAGGCCGTCGAGGAACTCGTCGGAGTGGAGCGGGTCGTGGTGGAAGAGGACGGTCCGCTCGGCGCCGGTGCGGCGGGCGAAGCTGAGCGCGTGGGAGGTCGCCGAGTGGCCCCAGCCGACGTGGTTCGGGTACTCGGCGTCGCTGTACTGGCCGTCGTGGAGCAGCAGCGACGCGTCCTTGGCGAGGGCGAAGCCGGAGATCCAGTCCTCCTCGAGCTGATCGAGGTCGGCGCCGAGGGCGGGCTCGTGGTCGGGGATGTAGGCGAGGGAGGAGTCGCCGTCGTCGATCCGGTAGCCGAGGGTCGGGCCGCGGTGGGAGACCGAGGCGGAGCGGATCCGCGCCGGGCCGATCTCCCACTCGCTCTCCGGACAGTGGCGGAAGGAGACGTCGCAGGGGAGCTCGCGGACCTCGACGGGGGAGAGCGGGGCGGAGATGTAGCGGGCGATGCGGTCGCGCAGCGAAGCCTCGGGGGAGGCCGGGCCCCAGATCACGATCTCGGTCTGGGGGCGGAAGGCGGGGGCGAAGAAGACGAGGCCCTGGATGTGGTCGAGGTGGAGGTGGGTGAGGAGGATGTGGAGGCGGCTCGGCTCGTCGGGCAGCGCCAGGCCGAGGCAGCGGATCCCGGTGCCCGCGTCGAGCGCCAGGACCGAGCCGTCGGAGAGGGTGACGCCGACGCAGGAGGTGTTGCCGCCGTAGCGGATCGTTTCCGGCCCGGGGGCCGGGATCGAGCCGCGCGTCCCCCAGAGCTTGACCTTCACGCCGGCCCGGCTCCGTTGCCGTTGCCGCCGGCGAGCGAGGGCCAGAAGACGGCGATCGCGCCCTGCGAGCCGTGGGCGGTGAGGATCGGGAAGGCGGAGACCTCGACGTCGTGGCTCGAGCCGTCGGTCGATCGCACTGTCATCTCGGCGTGCGCCGGGCGCCCCGCCCGCACCGCCTTGACGATCGGCAGGTCGTCGTAGGGGATCGGCTCGCCGCTCTCGTCGAAGGGACCGAACAGCGAGCCCCACTCCTGCGGGCCGACCGTCCCCAGCTCCTCGAAGCGTTTGCCGAGGAGCAGCCCGGCGGCCTCGTTGTAGAAGACCAGCAGCCCGCCCTCGTCGACGAGGAAGGCAGGGGTCGAAAGAGCCGACATCAGGTTGCGGGCAAGGATCAGCTCTAGCGGCCGCTGCGTCACAAAAGACACTTTAGATCCCCGTACCTAATCGCCTGGGAAATTGCCGGGTTTTGCGCTGCAGCGGGTCAAGATCGACACTGTCCCGTTACAACGGTGACGAAGACGTGACTTTGGTCACTTAGGTGGGTTTGAAGCGGTGGTGGGGGCGGGGTGGGACACCCCCG
>DASSMM010000002.1:0-15386 GCA_035688825.1 Solirubrobacterales bacterium
ACCTCCGGCCCCGGCGCCACCAACCTCGTCACCGCGATCGCCGACGCGATGATGGACTCGACCCCGACCGTCTTCATCACCGGTCAGGTCCGCACCGAGCTGATCGGCACCGACGGCTTCCAGGAGGCCGACATCCTCGGCGCCACGCTGCCGTTCGTGAAGCACTCCTTCGCGGTCACCGACCCGCGCCAGATCCCCGAGTACGTGCACCAGGCCTTCCACGTCGCCTCGACCGGGCGGCCCGGGCCGGTCCTGCTCGACATCCCGCAGGACCTCTCGCGCGCCGACATCGATTACGAGCCGCGCACCGAGCCGGTCGAGCTGCCCGGCTACAAGCCCTCGACCGAGGGCAACATCAAGCAGATCCGGATCGCCGCGAAAGCGCTGGCGAGCGCCCGGCGCCCGATCTTCTACACCGGCGGCGGCGTCATCAACGGCGAAGCGAGCGCCGAGCTGCGCGAGCTCGCCGACTCCGACCGCTTCCCGGTCACCTCGACCCTGATGGGCCTCGGCGCCTTCCCGGCCTCCAGCGACCGCTTCCTCGGCATGCTGGGGATGCACGGCACCTGGACCGCCAACCAGGCGATGGACAAAGCCGACCTGATCGTCGCGATCGGCGCCCGCTTCGATGACCGCATCACCGGCAAACTCGACGAGTTCGCCCCGCACGCCAAGGTCATCCACATCGACATCGACCCGGCGGAGATCTCGAAGAACGTCGGCGCGCACATCCCGATCGTCGGCGATGTCAAACAGGTGCTGCCGAAGCTGACCCGCGAGTACCGGGCGCTGCAGACCGACTCCAGCCGTCTCGACGAGTGGTGGAACACCCTGCGCGGCTGGCAGGAGGCGCACCCGCTCTACTACGACCCTGCCCAGAACGGCGAGATCAAGCCGCAGTTCATGATCGAGGCGATGCACCGGGCCACCCAGGGCGACGCGATCATCACCTCCGACGTCGGCCAGCACCAGATGTGGACGGCGCAGTACTACGGCTTCGACAAGCCGCGGCGCTGGATCAACTCCGGCGGCCTCGGGACGATGGGCTTCGGCCTGCCGAGCGCGGTCGGCGCCAAGGTCGCCTGCCCCGACGAGCAGGTCGTCTGCCTCGCCGGCGACGGCAGCCTGATCATGAACGTCCAGGAGCTCGCCACCTGCGTGACCGAGAACATCCCGGTGAAGATCTTCCTCCAGAACAACGGCTACATGGGCATGGTCCGCCAGTGGCAGGAGCTGTTCTGGGATCGCCGCTACAGCTCGGTAGAGATGGGCGCCAGCCCCGACTGGGTGAAGCTGGCCGAGGCCTTCGGCGCCAAAGGGATGCGCTGCGAGGACTCCGCCGACCTCGAGGAGCAGATGGTCGCGGCGCTGGAGCACGACGGGCCGGTCCTGATGGACGTCCGCACCGTCCGCGAGGAGAACTGCTACCCGATGATCCCGCCGGGCAACGCGGCGCGCGACATGGTCGAGGCGCCGCGAAGGGCTGTGAGCTGATGGAGGCCGGCACTCCTCAGGTGGTCAAGCTCGAGGACCTGCACGTGGCGGGTCAGCTCAGCGGGCGCAAGCACATCCTCTCGATCCTGGTCGAGAACAAACCCGGCGTGCTGGCCCGCGTCGCCGGCCTCTTCTCGCGCCGCGGCTTCAACATCGACACGCTCGCGGTCGGGCCGACCGACGATCCCAGCGTTTCCCGGATCACCCTGACGCTCGACGGCGCCGTCCACCCGATCGACCAGGTGACCAAGCAGCTTCACAAGCTCGTCAACGTTCTGAAAATCCGCGACATGGAGCCGGAGGAGACGGTGGCGCGGGAGATGGCGCTGTTCAAGGTCTCCTCGGCGGTCGAGAACCGGGCCGAGATCATCCAGTTCGCCGAGATCTTCCGGGCCAAAATCGTCGACGTCGCGCGGCGGACGATGACGATCGAGGTGACCGGGTCGGCCGACAAGATCGAGGCCTTCGAGCGGATGGTCCGCCCGCACGGGCTGGTCGAAATGGTCCGGACGGGAGAGATCGCAATCGGCCGCGGTTCGGACTGAAGATGACGGCCCCAGACGCCGGCAGGCGGCGTCCTCAGTCGCCGAAGTAGCGCTGCTACTCCGGCTCCTTGCGTCCTTGCCTGCCGACCTCTGGACCTCGTCATATTCAGCCCGACTGAGATCGGGGCTGGAGGAGGGCGCCGAACGGGGCCGACGCACCCTCGTAAGCGTCACCAGGGAGGTGGAGGTAGCCGATCCCTGTGCCGTCATCTTCGCCTCGCGACTGGCAAGCGACCGCTGGTTCTGCTGGGAGCAGCCGGATCGGGAGTTCGCGCTGGCCGGGCTCGGGGTGGCGCACGAGGCGGGCTCGCGGGGGGAGGACCGATTTCGCGACGTCGCCGAGGAGTGCCTGCGCCTGGGCGACCATCCGGTCCTCGAGGAGCCGCGAGGGCTGCTGGCGGGAGCCGGCGCGGTCTGGCTCGGCGGCTTCGCATTCGATCCCGAGGGGGGTGGCAGCTCGACCTGGTCCTCGCTGCCGCCGGCGTCCCTGGTCCTGCCGCAGGTCTCGATCTGCCGCCGCGGCGAGCTGTCCTATCTCACCTTCAACGCCGTGGTGGGGCCGGGGGAGGGGGTGGATCGCCTGGCCGAGGAGCTCGCCGCCCGGGTCGCCGGCCTGCGCCTCGACGCGCCGCTGCCGCTGCTCGACCCGCACCCGACCGCCCACGCCGAAATCCGCAGCGCCCGCCCGCCGCGCGAGTTCGAAGCCGCGGTCGAGGGCGCCACAGCGCGGATCGCCGACGGCGAGTTCTCGAAGGTCGTGCTCGCCCGCGAGGTGATCGTCAGCGCCGGCGCCGCCCACGATCCCGCCGCGGTCTTCGGGGCGATGCGCGAGCAGTTCCCGTCCTGCTTCTGCTTCTGCTGCGGGACGCCCGAGGCGGCCTTCATCGGCGCCAGCCCCGAGCTGCTGGTCCGGCGCGCCGGCGCCTCCGTCTCCACCGTCGCCCTCGCCGGCTCGACCCGCCGCAGCTCCGACCCCGCCGTCGACGACCACCTCGGCGAGCAGCTCCTGCGCAGCGACAAGGACCGCCGCGAGCAGCGAATCGTCGCCGAGCGGATCGTCCGCGCCCTGCGACCGCACGCCGTCTGGGTCGAGGCGGCGCCGGAGCCGGAGATCGTCAAGGTCGCGAACATCCAGCATCTGGCGACGCCGGTGATCGCCCAGCTCGCCGAACCCCACTCGGCGATCGAGATGGCCGGCTTCCTGCACCCGACGCCCGCGGTCGGCGGCGAGCCCTGGCCCGCCGCGGCCGGCGCGATCTCCGACCTCGAGGGCATGGACCGCGGCTGGTACGCCGCCCCCGTCGGCTGGATGGACGCCACCGAGGACGGAGAATTCTGCGTCGCCCTCCGCAGCGCCCTCCTCCGCGACCGCGAGGCCCACCTCTTCGCCGGCGTCGGCGTAGTCGCCGGCTCCGACCCCGCCGCCGAGCTGGCCGAGACCGAGGTCAAGCTGCAGGCGCTTTTGCCGCTGCTCGCCGAGTAGGCTCGCCGCATGAGCCGCGCTCTCGTCCTCCTGCTGGCGGCGTCCATCGTCGCCCTCGCGGGCATGCCCCTGCCGGTGCAGGCAGCCACTCCGGAAGGCCCGCAGATCACGGTCTTGGCCGACGGGTTCGAAGTTGAGGGCCGGCGAGACATAGTCGCCTTGGGCCCGAATGGGGAATCTCCCCAGGGCCTGATCAAGGAAGCCGGCTGGAGCGGGCTCTCGTGGTCGGCTGACGGGAGCCGGCTGGCGTTCGGGGCGTTCGGGGAGTGGAACGGGGAAGTGGCTGCGGTGGCCGAAGCCGACGGTCCCTCGATCCGCTTCTTCAGGCGTGCCCCGCTTGTAGGCGACCATCCGGTGATGGCGCCGGACGGGCAGACGGTCGCCTATTGGTACAAAAACGCCGTTTGGCTCCTCAACGTCGAGTCGGGCGCGCTGCGGCGGTTGCGGGTGGATTTCGAACCCAGTTCCTTCTCTCCGGATGGCTCGAAGCTAGCCGGGACTGTCGGCTTCGCCCCTGCCGAGGCGGTTGCCGTCGACCTGCGCACCGGTCACGTCTCGGTGCTGGCACGGGATGCGTCCGAACCCGTCTACTCACCCGACGGATCGGAAGTGGCCTTCATCCGCTGGAAGAACTGGAGGAGGAGCTGGGTCGACGACGGCTCGCCACCGATCGATGAGCTGCGGGTCACCAGGGTCGGCACCTTCCCCCGATCCCGGCTCCTGCGCCGCAGTCACAAGTTGCTCGCCTGGCCAAGCTGGGATCCGTCCGGACAGCGGATTGCGTTCATTCGCACTCGTGTCGTCGAAAATGGCTACGACGATCCGATGAAAGGCGATGCGCTGATGGCGATCAACGCCGACGGCACCTGCCTGAAGAAGGTCTATACCGACCGGGAGACGACGCTGCTCAGTGCCGCATGGCAGCCCGGGTCGGGCCGGGAAGCCGGGCAGATCTCCTGTTAGTGGGGCAGCGAGTCGTGGACGCGGCGAGTGAGCCGTCGGTGCTCCTCGACGTTGGCACTGCGATCGGTCCCCACCTCGATTAGACACGTGTCAGCGGCTAACGCTTCCGGGAGCTGGTCCAGCGACTCCAGCCGGCGGTGGGGGAGGTCGAAGAGGGCGGCGGCCTTGGCGGCGTCGACGCCGCGGGGGGTGCCGAGGAGGGCCTCGAACTCGTCCTCGGGCATCGCCGCCTCCTGCGGGAGGAAGTGGAAGATGCCGCCGCCGGCGTTGTCGATGACGACGACGCGGACCGGGGTGGAGACCTCCCGCAGCGCGGCGAGGCCCCCGAGGTCGTGGAGGAGGCCGAGGTCGCCGGTGACGATCGTCGTCGGCCGGCCGCCGGCGCGGGCGGCGCCGATACCGGAGGAGATCAGGCCGTCGATGCCGTTGGCGCCACGGTTGGAGAGGAAGGAGACATCGGCGCTTGACGCAGGTAGGAAGGCCTCCTGATCGCGGATCGGCATCGAGGAGCTGGTGTAGACGAGCTCGCCGTCGCGGTGGGCAGCGCCGAGGGCTCGGTGGAGGGCGGGCTCGGTGATCCCGCTGTCGCCGCCGAGGGCCGCGTCGAGCGCGCTCTGGGCGGCGCTCTCGGCCTCCAGCCAGCGATCGGGCAACGGCCGTTCCCGTCCCTCCAGGCCTTCCAGCCGCGCCGCCCAGCCGGAGGCGAGCTCGGTCGGGTCGGCGCGGAGGATCGCCGCGGCCTTGTTCGTGGGCTCGTTCCAGCCGCCGTAGGGGTCGACGAGGATCTCGTCGGCGCCGCTGTCGGCGATCCACGCGCGCAGCGGCTTGCTGGTCGGCATCTCGCCGAAGCGCAGAACCAGCTCCGGGACGACCGAGCGGGAGAAGCGCTCGTCGCGCAGCAGCAGGTCGTAGGCGGCGACCACGTGGGAGCGGTCGTGGGGTCCGCAGCGAAGCTGCGAGGTCGGGTCGGCGAGGATCGGAAAGCCCGAGACGCGGGCGAGGTGGGCGAGCGGCTCGCGCAGCTCGGGGTCGAGCTGGCGGCCGGCGACGATCACGCCCGAGATCGCGTCGCCGATGTGGCCGGCCATCTCGTCGAGGAGGAAGACAGTGGGCTCGAGGTCGATCTTGGTGACCGCGGTCAGCGGCCGCGTGCCGCGTCCCTCCAGCGCCAGCGGGTCAGTTGCCGTCACCGCGCCCTCGACCGGGACCGGGGCAAGCGGCTCGCGCCAGGGCAGGTTCAGGTGCACGGGACCGGGCCGGACCTCGCCGCGCGCTTTCGACAAGGCCCGGCAGGCGACCGAGCGGTAGTGCAGGAGGCCGCTGTCGTCGGCCTCGTGGGTCCCGACTTCGGCGAACCAGCGCACCGAGGACCCGAACGTCTTGATCTGGTCGATCGTCTGCCCGGCGCCGATCCCCCGCAGCTCCGGCGGCCGATCGGCGCTCAGCACCAAGAGCGGGATCCCGGATTCGTCGGCCTCGACCACCGCCGGGTGGTAGTTGACGAGCGCCGTCCCCGAGGTGCAGAGCAGCGCCACCGGCTCCCCGCCCGCCTGGGCGGCGCCGAGGGCGAAGAACCCCGCCGAGCGCTCGTCGACGATCACGGCCACCTCGATCTCCGGCTGCCGCCAGAGCGCCACCGCGAGCGGCGTAGAACGCGACCCTGGCGAGACGACCGCCAACCGCAGCCCCGAGCGCGCCAGCTCCTCGGCAAAGGCCGAGGCGAGGGCGGTATTGGCGTTGGTGGAGTCCATGGGGCGGGGTGGGGGGCGAACTGCATCAACTTATCCACCTGCTGGATAGACAAGTTGATGCAGTTCGCCGGTTAGGCGGAGATGCGGTGCGCTTGGAGTGCGTCCTCGTCGATCTCGACCCCGAGGCCGGGACCGGGGGGAAGGTGGAGCATGCCGTCGCGCAGGTCGCACTTGACGGAGGCGATCGTCTCGGCGAAGAGGCGCTGGGTGGCGAGGCCGTGGGCGAGGTGGAGGCGTTCCGGGTGCGTGGTCTCGGCGAGACTGAGGGCGGTCTGGGCCGCGGCGGCGATACCCACGGGCCCGTCGAGGGCGCTGGTGATGTAGGCGGGGAGGACGTCGGCAATCGCCAGGGCCGCTTCGGGCCCCCCGACCTTGGAGAGCTTGATCCCCGTGTACGCGCAGGCGCCCATCGCCGCCGCCCGCTCCGCCTCCTCGAGCGAAGCGACGCTCTCGTCGGCAGCAAGCGGAATCGACGTAGACGCCGCGAGCTCCGCCATCTCCTCCAGCGTCTCGACCGGCTGCTCCGCCAGCTCGATCCCGAACGGCTCCAGTTCGCCCAGGCGCCTCTTAGCCGTCTCGAGATCCCAAGCCGCGTTCACGTCCACCCGTATCCGCGCCTCAGGCCCCAAGACCTCCCGAACCGCCCGCACTTGCTCGACGTCTGGCACGCGAGTCTGTGAGACCTGACGTATACCGTCAGTTCCTACGGATTGGGCCCCGAGCTTCAGCTTGAACGTCGTGAATCCGTCCGCCGCCCAACGTTCGGCGTCAGCCGCGACCACGCTTGGCTCTCCAGCCACCAACGTCGCGTTGCAAGGAACGGCTTCCGTCTCGCCGGCGACCGACGGATTATGAGTCCGCTGGTCCCCCGCCCTCGTACCCAGCAAATCCATCCGTGCCGTGGCCACGGCACACGCCGCAGGCGCCGACAACCCCTCGTCAACTTGCCTCTCCGCCCACTCCTCAAGCTCACCGACCACCTGCGCCAGCGACACGCCCCCCCGCAGCGACAACGGCACCGCTTCCCCCAGCCCCACGACCCCGTCCGCATCCCGCACCCGCAGCAGCACCATCTCCCGCCGCTCCAGCACCCCGCGCGCGGTCACGTAGGGCGCCTCGAACGGAAGCGCGTAGGGGATGACCTCGACCGATGCGACCCGCACACCCAAACCCTCTCAAACCCGAACTGCATCAACTTGTCCATCCAGCAGATAGACAAGTTGATGCAGGTCGGGAATCAGGCCGAGATCAGTAGCCCGATCGTGACCAAGAGGCTGAAGATGCCCAGCAGCCCCCCGGTCGCCGCCAGGACCCCGTTCAGCGCCGGGCCGTCCCGCCGCTCCCGCAGCGTCCGGTAGGGCTTCAACGCCAGCGGCGCCGCCAGCAGGCCGATCAGCGGCAGGGCGCTCGCCTCTCCGGCCCAGAGGGCGATCGGGAGGACCACGAACGCTCCCGCCACCAGCAGCCCGTAGAGCCGCACCGCCGCCTCGCGGCCGATCCGCACCGCCAGCGTGTTCTTGCCGGCGCGGCGGTCGGTCTCGACGTCGCGGACGTTGTTGACGACGATGATCGCCGTGGCGAGGAAGCCGATCGAGATCGAGAGGCCGAGCGGCAGCGCGTCGAGCTCCTCGAGCTGCACGTAGTAGGAGCCGTTGACGGCGACCAGGCCGAAGAAGAGGAAGACGAAGACCTCGCCGAAGCCGCTGTACCCGTAGGGGCGGGGCCCCCCGGTGTAGAGGACGCCGGCGGCGATCGAGAGGACGCCGATCAGCAGGATCACCCAGCCGGCGACCACGGTCAGGTAGATGCCGCAGGCGACCGCGAAGGCGAAGGCGATCCAGGTCGCCCGCATCACCCGCTGCGGGGTGACCATGCCACTCGCCGTGACCCGCACCGGCCCGAGCCGGTCGGCGGTGTCGGCGCCGCGCTTGGCGTCGGAGTAGTCGTTGGCGAGGTTGGTCCCGATCTGGATGAAGATCGAGCCGACCAGCGCCGCGAAGAAGGCGCCCCAGCGCGGCAGGCTGCCGTACCACTGCACCGCCGCCGCGGTTCCAACCAACACCGGAGCAACTGCCGCGGGCAAAGTTCGAGGCCTCGCGGCCATCAGCCAGATTCTCACCGGGCGGCTCCTCGCGCGGGTGGCGCGGTAGGGGGGACCATCTCCTGGTAGTTCAGGAGATGGTGGGTCCCCTGCCGTGACAGGACCCGCGCGCCGGTCACGCCCGCCTCGGGAACTTGCCGAAGTCCGGGGACCGTTTCTCCTTGAATGCCTCGCGACCCTCGGCCGCCTCCTCGGAGCCGTAGAAGAGGAGGTTGGCGTCGTGGGCGAGCTGCTGGATCCCGGCGTAACCGTCCTCGTGGGCGTTGAAGCTGGCCTTGACCAGGCGCAGGGCGAAGGGGGAGAGGGCGAGCATCTCGCGGCACCAGGCGACGGTCTCGCGCTCCAGCTCGGCCAGCGGCACGACCGCGTTGACCAGCCCCATCTCGCGCGCCTCCTCGGCGTCGTACTGGCGGCAGAGCATCCAGAACTCCTTCGCCTTCTTCGTCCCGACCAGGTCGCGCAGCAGCGAGGCGCCGTAGCCGCCGTCCCAGGAGCCGACCCGCGGCCCGGTCTGGCCGAAGACGGCGTTGTCGGCGGCGATCGTCAGGTCGCAGCAGAGGTGGAGGATGTGGCCGCCGCCGATCGCGTAGCCGGCGACCATCGCCACCACCGGCTTCGGCAGCCGCCGCATCTGGATCTGCAGGTCGGTGACGTGGAAGCGGCCGACCGAGGCGCCCTCGGCGATGTAGCCGGTGTCGCCCCGCACGGTCTGGTCGCCGCCCGAGCAGAAGGCCCGCTCGCCCTCGCCGGTCAGCACCACGATCCCCACCTCCGGGTCCTCGCGCGCGATCTCCATCGCCGCCGAGACCTCGATCAGCGTCTGCGGCCGGAAGGCGTTGAGGACGTCGGGGCGCGCGATCGTCACCTTGGCGATCCCACCGCCGGTCTCGTAGCGGATGTCTTCGTAGTCGCCGGGACCGGATTTCCACTCGATCGGCGCGTAGAGCTCGTTCTCTGGGGGAGCTCCTTTGTGGCGTTTGGGCATGATGGGCACGATATCCCGATGAAGCTCGACGACTGGCTCTCGCAGAGATCACAGAGCTGTCCGGACCGGACGGCCCTCGTCGCCGACGGAGCGCAGATGACCTACGCCGAGCTCGAGGCCGAGGCCACCTGGGTCGCCCGCCGGCTCGCTGCCCACGGCGTCCGCCGCGGCTCGACCGCGGCGCTGACGATGCACCCGCGCCGCGAGCAGGTCGTCCTCCTCCACGCGCTGCTCAAGGTCGGCGCGGCGCTGCTGCCGCTGGGCCCGCGGCTGACGCCCGAGGAGCGGGCGGCGATCGTCTCCGCCGTCGACCCGATCGTCGACCTCGACGACCCCGGCCAGCTGACCCAGACCGAGGCCGACATGCCGCTGCTGGGCGAGCACGACATGGACGCGATCTGCTGCCGCGTTCTCACCAGCGGCAGCACCGGCACCCCACGGCCGGTCCCGCTCTCCTACGGCAACTTCCTCTGGAACGCGGTCGGCTCGGGCTTCAACCTCGGCGTCCTGCCCGAGGACCGCTGGCTCTGCTGCGTCCCGCTCAGCCACATCGCCGGCCTCGGGATCGTCATGCGCAGCGTCATCTACGGGACCACCGCGGTGATCCACGACGGCTTCGCCGTCGACCGGGTGGGGGAGGCGCTGGAACGGGACGGGATCACGCTCGTCTCGCTGGTGACGACGATGCTGACGCGGCTGCTCGACGCCGGCGTCGATCTCTCCGGGCCGCGGGCGATCCTCGTCGGCGGCGGACCGGTGCCGGAGGAGCCGTTGGAAGAGGCGATCGCCAAGGGCGCCACCGTGGTCCAGACCTACGGCCTCACCGAGACCTGCTCGCAGGTGACGACCCTCGCCCCCGCCGACGCCAAGCGCAAGCTCGGCTCCGCCGGGCGGCCGCTGCTGACCACGCACCTGCGGATCCGCGAGGGCGAGATCCTGGTCCAGGGCCCGACCGTCGCTCCGGGCAGCGCCGACGCCGACGGCTGGCTGCACACCGGCGACCTCGGCCACATCGACGAGGAAGGGTTCCTCTACGTCCGCGACCGGATCGACGACCTGATCGTCAGCGGCGGCGAGAACGTGATCCCGGCCGAGGTCGAGGAGGTGCTGCTGCGCCATCCGGCGGTCGCCGAGGCGGCGGTGATCGGCCGCGAGGATCCCGAGTGGCAGCAGGCGGTGACCGCAGTGATCGTGCTCGAGAACGGCTCCGACGTGACCCCGGACGAGCTGCGCCGCCACTGCGCCGAGACACTCGCCGGGTTCAAAGTGCCGAAGCGGGTCGAGCTCGCCTCGGCCCTGCCGCGCACGCCTTCGGGCAAGCTGATGCGAAGGGCTCTCCGCTAGCCTGCCGCGTCATGCGAACCGACGACATCTTCTCCGACAAAGACGCCGACCTCAGCAAGCTCGACGGCAAGACCGTCGCCATCCTCGGCTACGGCTCCCAGGGGCACGCCCACGCCCTCAACCTCAAGGACTCCGGCGTCGAGGTGGTCGTCGGCCTGCGACCCGACTCCTCCAGCCGCGCCAAGGCCGAAGCGGCCGGGCTCGAGGTGCTCGACATCGCCGAAGCCGCCAGCCGCGGCGACCTGGTGATGATCCTGCTGCCGGACGAGAAACAGGCAGAGGTCTGGCGCGAGGAGATCGCCGACGGGATCGCCCCCGGCAACCTGCTGCTCTTCGCCCACGGCTTCGCGATCCACTTCGGCGAGATCGAGCCGCCCCCCGGCGTCGACGTCGGCATGGTCGCGCCGAAGGGTCCGGGCCACCTGGTCCGCCGCCAGTACGAGGAAGGCAGCGGCGTCCCCTGCCTGATGGCCGTCCACCAGGACGCCAGCGGCAACGCCCACGACCTCGTCCTCGCCTACGCCTCCGGGATCGGGGGCGGCCGCGCCGCGGTGATCGAGACCACCTTCAAAGACGAGTGCGAGACCGACCTCTTCGGCGAGCAGGCGGTCCTCTGCGGTGGCGCCTCCGAGCTGGTCCGCGCCGGCTACGAGACCCTGGTCGAGGCCGGCTACGACCCCCGCCTTGCCTACTTCGAGTGCCTGCACGAGCTGAAGCTGATCGCCGACCTGATGTACGAAAAGGGCATTCAGGGCATGCGCTACTCGATCTCCAACACCGCCGAGTACGGCGACATGACCCGCGGCAAACGGGTGATCGGCGAGGAGTCCCGCGCGGCGATGAAAGAGATCCTCTCCGAGATCCAGTCGGGCGACTTCGCCCGCGAGTTCATCGCCGAGAACCGCGCCGGCAACGAGAACTTCGACCGCATGCGCAGCGAGGCTGCCGGGCACGAAATCGAGGACATCGGCGGCGACCTGCGCTCGATGATGCCCTGGATCGATCAGGGATTCAAAGACACTAAATAGGCTGGGGGAGGTCCGGTACCCCTCCCCCAAAGACCGTCGCGCAGCTGGGCGGGTTGCTGGGCGCCGCTGTGGTCTCTGGAGCCTTTGTGGGAGGGGTACCGGACCTCCCTGCCGACCCGTCTGGAATCAGGTTTTGATCGGTCCCCGGGGGTCGGTCTCACCGGGGGGCAGCTTGCCGTCGCGGCCTACGTAGCCGTCCTTGCCGCCTACGCAGATGTAGATGGCGTCTTCTGAGTCGCTGAGGTTCTTGAGGCCGCGGATTACTTGGGGGGCTACAAGGGCGAAGCCGCCTGGGCCTAGCTCTTGCTTCTCGCCGTCGAGGTCGATCTCGAGGCGACCCTGGTGGACGAAGTAGAGCTCCTCCTGCTCCTCGTGGAGGTGCTTTCCGGACTCGTAGCCGGGCGGCATCACGATCGCGTTGACGCCGAAGGCGGTGACCCCGAGCTCCTTGCGGACCTTGCGGAAGCCCCAGCCCTCGCCGAGGTCGTCGAGGTCGGCGACGGCCCAGCCCTCGCCTTTGACGACGCCGCTCATGGCGCCACCGGGGCCGTCTCCGCGGTGCCGGGGTCGGCGTCGGTCGGGCCGCCGGCTTTCTCGGCGCCGATCGGCGGGTACTCGTCGGTGAGGAAGGCGACGTAGCCATAGAGACGGGCGTAGAAGCCGTTGACGAAGGTCAGCGCGGTGTTGATCCCCTCCGGCTGGTAGCCGCGGAAGACGATCGTCACCCAGGCGACCAGCGCCACCCAGAGGTGCATGTAGTTGACCGCGTAGGAGATGAGCAGCATCGGCAGCGCCAGGATCAGCCGGAAGAGCGCCTTCAGCCGGCTCTGGCTCTCCGGCCGCGGGGCGATGTCGACCCGGATCGGGTAATTCGGGTCGTCGGCGAGGCCGAACGGCGGCCACTCGTCGGTCTGCAGGTAGAGCCAGGCCCCGAAGCGGACCCCGTAGCGCACCACCCCCGAGTTGAACTCGTAGAGCCATTCGGGGTAGCGCCCGAGGACGATGATCGAGATCCAGGCGAAGAAGTGGGTGAAGATGAACAGCAGCCCCCAGAAGAGGGCGACGACCATCCACGGGATCGCCAGGATCGGCCTGAAGAAGGTGGTCCAACGGTTCGGAGCGGGGTTGAAATCCGCTTCGTAGATGACTGGATACATCGCTCTCCCCTCTCGGATACGTACCTGAAACCGCGCTGCTGAGCCTAACCCGAGCCCCGGCGTCGCCCAAGGGCTTTGGTCAATAACCTGTCTCGCCGGATGGCGCCCGAGACGACCCTGCAGATACCCGCCGAGATCAAGCCCGCCGACGGGCGCTTCGGCTGCGGCCCCTCGAAGGTCCGCCCGGAGGCGCTCGCGCGCCTGGCCGAGCGCTCCGACCTGATGGGGACCTCGCACCGGCAGGCGCCGGTCCGCGACCTGGTACGGGAGGTGCGGACCGGGCTCGGCGAGCTCTTCTCGCTCCCCGACGGCTACGAGATCGCCCTCGGCAACGGCGGCACCACCGCCTTCTGGGAGGCGGCGAGCGCCTGGCTCGTGCGCGAGCGGTCGCTGCACCTCGCCTACGGCGAGTTCTCGGGCAAGTTCGCCAAGTCGACCGGGGCGGCGCCGTTCCTGGGGGACCCGATCGTCGTCGAGGCCGAGCCGGGCGACGCCCCCGCGCCGCGCGCCGACTCCGGCGCCGATGCGATCGCCTGGGCCCACAACGAGACCTCGACCGGGGTGATGGTTCCGGTGCAGCGGCCCGAGGGCGCCGCCGAGGCGCTCGTCCTCATCGACGCCACCTCCGGCGCCGGCGGCCTCCCCGTCGACCTCACCCAATGCGACGCCTACTACTTCGCCCCGCAGAAGGGGTTCGCCTCCGACGGCGGCCTCTGGCTCGCCGCCCTCAGCCCCGCCGCGATCGCCCGCATCGAGGAGCTCGACGGCGCCGGCGACCGCTGGCAGCCGGCCTTCCTCTCGCTGCAGACCGCGCTCGACAACTCGCGCAAGGAGCAGACCTACAACACGCCGGCCCTGGCGACCCTGCTGCTGCTGGACGACCAGGTCCGGTGGATGCTCGAGCTCGGCGGCCTCTCCGGCTGCGTCGAGCGCACCTCGGACTCCTCCGGCCGCCTCTACGGCTGGGCCGATCGCAGCGAGTACGCGAGCCCTTTCGTCGCCGACCCGGCCAAGCGCTCGCTGGTCGTCGGCACGATCGACTTCGACGACTCGGTCGACGCCGCGGCGCTGGCGAAGGCGCTTCGCGCCAACGGGATCGTCGACGTCGAGCCCTACCGCAAGCTCGGCCGCAACCAGCTCCGGATCGGGATGTTCCCCGCCGTGGACCCGGACGACGTCGAGGCGCTGACCGCCTGCATCGACTGGGTGGTCGAGAACGTCGACGGGGTGAGGGCCGCGTGAAGGTCCTGGTCAAGGAGAAGATCGCCGACACCGGCGTCGAGCTGCTGCGCTCGCAGTTCGACGTCGACCTCGGGCTGGAGATGTCCGACGAGGAGCTGCGCGAGCAGATCTCCCAGTACGACGCGATCCTGATCCGCTCGGCGACGAAGATGACGCCCGAGCTGATCGAGCTCGCCGACAACCTCAAGGTGATCGGCCGCGCCGGTACCGGCGTCGACAACGTCGACATCCCCGCCGCGACCCGCCGCGGGATCATCGTCGCCAACGCCCCGGAATCGAACTCGGTCGCCGCCGCCGAGCACACCCTGGCGCTCGCGCTCGCCCTCTTCCGCAACGTCCCGCAGGCGCACGAATCGCTCGTCGCCGGCCGCTGGGACCGAGCCAAGTTCAAGGGCTCCGAGCTCTACGGCAAGACGCTCGGGGTGATCGGCTTCGGCCGCATCGGCCAGCTCGTCGCCAGACGCGCCCAGAGCTTCGAGATGGAGGTCGTCGCATTCGACAAGTTCGTCTCCGCCGAGCGCTTCCGCGAGCTCGGCGCCGAGGGGGTCGACTCGATCGAGGAGCTGCTCGGCAAAGCCGACCTCGTCACCCTGCACACGCCGAAGACGCCGGAGACGATCGGGATGATCAACGCCGAGACGATCGCGCAGATGAAGGACGGCGCCCGCCTCGTCAACTGCGCCCGCGGCGAGCTCGTCGACCTCGACGCGCTGGTCGCCGGCCTCGAATCGGGCAAGCTCGCGGGCGCCGCGCTCGACGTCTTCCCCGAGGAGCCCTTCACCGAGCACCCGGTCTTCTCCCGCGGCGACGTCGTCGTCACCCCGCACCTCGGCGCTTCGACCGCCGAGGCCCAGGACCGCGCCGGCATCGTCACCGCCGAGCAGGTGACCGCGGCACTGACCGGCGGTGTCGTCACCAACGCGGTCAACATCGCCGCGGTCCGGCCCGAGGTGATGGAAGCGCTGGCGCCCTTCGTCCCCCTCTGCGAAAAGCTCGGCCGCCTCGCCCAGGGCCTCGGCAGCGGCTCGGTGGAGAAGGTCAGCGCCGAATTCCGCGGCCGCATCGCCTCCCACGACACCCGCCTGCTCGGGATCGCGGTGATGGCCGGGATCCTCTCCGGCCACACCGAGGAGCCGGTCAACCTGGTCAACGCGCCGCAGATGGCCGAGGAGCGGGGGATCGAGCTGGCGGCGACGACCGATGCCGGCGCCGAGGACTTCACCGAGCTGGTCCGCGTCCGCGTCACCACCGCCGACGGTGAGGTCGAGGTCGCCGGCACCAGCGTCGGCCCGC
>DASSMM010000003.1:0-24235 GCA_035688825.1 Solirubrobacterales bacterium
AACGGCCAGAAGGCCTGGGCGACCAACGGCGGCATCGCCAACGTCCACGTGATCATCGCCTCGGTCGACCGCGAGCTCGGCTCGCGCGGCCACGCCGCCTTCGTCATCCCGCCGGGCACGCCGGGCTGCGAGCAGGGCGCCAAGGTGAAGAAGCACGGCCTCCGCGCCTCCCACACCGCCGACGTCCACCTCGACGACTGCCGCGTTCCGGGCTCCTGCCTGCTGGGCGGCAAAGAGAAGCTCGACGAACGCCTGGCCCGTGTCCGCGAGGGCAAAAAGGCCAAATCGCAGGCGGCGATGCAGACCTTCGAGGCGAGCCGACCGACCGTCGGCGCCCAGGCGCTCGGCATCGCCCGCGCCGCCTACGAGTACGCGCTCGAGTACGCCAAAGAGCGCGAACAGTTCGGCAAGAAGATCATCGAGAACCAGTCGATCGCCTTCGACCTGGCCAACATGAAGCTCGAGATCGACGCCGCCCGGCTGCTCGTCTGGCGCGCCGCCTGGATGGGCCGTCAGGGCCACAAATTCGAAAACGCCGAGGGCTCGATGTCGAAGCTGAAGGCCGGGGAGGTCGCCGTCTGGGTCACCGAGCGGGCGATCCAGATCCTCGGCGGCAACGGCTACACCCGCGAGTTCCCGGTCGAGCGCATGCACCGCGACTCGAAGATCTACACCATCTTCGAGGGCACCTCCGAGATCCAGCAGCTAGTGATCTCCCGCGCCATCTCCGGACTCCACATCAAATAACCAAGACTTACGGCGGGAGAGCAAGGACCGGCTGGGGGAGCCGGTCCTTGTCGCCTGCTCTTTTGGGTGAGGGGAGGGTGGGTGCCCTCTCCCGAAGACCGTCGCGCAGCTGTGGCGTGCTGCTGGGCGCGGCTGTGGTCTCTGGAGCCTTCGTGAGAGGGCACCCACCCTCCCTGCCGACCTCAGGCGTTGGATCGGCGTTTGAGGCCTTCGCGGCGTAGGCGCTTCGCAAGAGTCACTTCGGCTTTCGAGCTGCCCTTCTTCTCCGGCCCGGGGGTCTCGAGGGTTGCTGGGAGGCCCTCGAAGCGGGGCTCGGAGAGGAAGGCGGAGAGGCCGCGTTTGCCCATCTCGCCTTTGCCGATGTTGGCGTGGCGGTCGAGGTGGGCTCCGAGGGGTACGGCGGCGTCGTTGACGTGGATGGCGCCCAGGCGCTCCAGGCCTACTTTGGCGTCGGCTTCGTCGAGGACCGCGGTCAGGTGGGCCTCGTCGGTGATGTCGTAGCCCTGGGCGAACATGTGGCAGGAGTCGAGGCAGAGGCCGAGGCGCCTGTCGTTGCCGCCGCCCTCGATCAGGGCGGCGATCTGGTCCCAGTCGCGGGCGAGCAGGCCTTTGTGGCCGGCAGTCTGCTCGAGCAGGAGCGGGCAGGAGTCGGTTTCTTTCAAGGCCGCGGCGATCACCTTCGAGGCCCGTTTCAGCGACGGCTTCAGCGGGTCGGTCTTCTGCGATCCCGGGTGGAGGACGACGCCGCGGGCGCCGATCGCGTCGCCTATCCGCAGCGCGTGGGTGAGCGAGGTGAGCGATTTCTGCCGCAGCTCTTTGTCTTTGGTCGCGCAGTTGATCAGGTAGACGGCGTGGATGATCACCGCTTCGACCTTGGAGCCCGCCATCGCCTCGCGGAAGGCGGCGAAGTCCTCTTCACCGAAGTTCGTCGGCCGCCACATGCGCGGGCTCTGGTTGAAGATCTGGATAGATTCGCAACCGCGCTCCTCGCCTCGCTCGATCGCGGTGGCGAGTCCGCCGGCAGTGGAAACGTGCGCTCCTACGAACATGAAAAGCGATAACTCCCGTCTCAGGTTTGCCCCCTCGCCGACCGGTGCGCTGCACATCGGCGGAGCGAGGACGGCACTCTACAACTGGCTCGCGGCCCGCCACGACGGCGGCGAGCTGATCCTGCGGATCGAGGACACCGACCGCGAGCGCTCGACCCGGGAGAACTGGGACCAGATCATCGACGCGATGGAATGGCTCGAGCTCGACTGGGACGAGGGGCCGATCTCGCAGGCGGGGAGGGCCGAGCGCCACGAAGAGGCGCTGCGGCGGCTACTCGACTCCGGCCACGCCTATCGCGACCACGCGACCGGCAAGGAGGTGGAGGCGTGGAAGGCCGAGCACGGGACCGGCCGCGGGTACCGCGGCACGCCTACCGACGACCCGACCGCGGCGATCCGCCTGCGGGTCCCCGACGAGGGGGAGACCGTCGTCCACGACCTGATCCGCGGCGAGGTCGCCTTCCCCAACGCCAGCTACGACGACTTCGTGATCGCCCGCGGCGACGGCTCGGTCCTCTACAACTTCGCCGTCGCCGTCGACGACGCCGAGATGGGCGTGACCGAGGTGGTCCGCGGCGACGACCACCTCTCGAACACGCCGAAGCAGCTCCTGGTGCTGGAGGCGCTCGGCTTCGAGCCGCCCCGCTACGCCCACCTGCCGCTGCTCCACGGCCCCGACGGCAAGAAGCTCTCCAAGCGCCACGGGGCCGCCTCGGTGCAGGAGCTGCGCGACGCCGGCTACCTGCCGGCCGCCGTGCGCAACTACCTGGCGCTGCTCGGCTGGGGAGCCGACGACGACACGACGATCATGTCGACCGAGGAGCTGGTGCGGCGCTTCCGGGTCGAGGACGTCGGCAGGTCGGCGGCGATCTTCGACGAGAAGAAGCTGCGCTGGCTGAACGGCCGCTTCATGCGGGAGCTGCCGCTCGAGGAGTACACGGCGGCGGTCGCCCGTCACCTCGGCCGCGAGCCCGACGAGGCGCTGCGGGCCGCCTGCGCGATCGCCCAGGAGAAAGCGCAGACCCTGGACGAGGTCTGGCCGCTGATCCGCTTCCTCTTCGAGCCGCCGGTCTCCGACGAGAAGGCCTGGGGCAAGGTGATGAAGGAGGGGACGGGGGAGGTCCTGGACGCGGTCGCCGATGCCCTGGAGCCGGTCGAGCCCTTCGAGCCCGAGCCGATCGAGGCGGCGCTGGCGCCGCTGCTGGAGCGCTTCGACCTCAAGCCGGGGAAGCTCTACCAGCCGATCCGGGTGGCGATCACCGGCACCTCGATCTCGCCGGGGATCTTCGAGTCCCTGGCTGCGCTCGGCCGCGAGCGCTCGCTGGAGCGGATCCGGGCCGCCGCCGGGCGCCTCGCCGCCGCCTAGCGCCGGGCGCGAACTCGCACCTAATTTTGTGGAGTGGAAAGGGGTGCTGGGCTAAACCTGGCCGGGTTTGCTGCCGATGGGTTGCTCAATGAGTGTCACCGCTCCCCAGAGCAACGGCAAGGTCCCCCTGCACGAAGGTCCCAAGGGAGGCCGCGCCGCCCCGGCGCCCGGCAGCCGCCTCGCGGAGGCCTTCGAGGCCGTCGAGCGCTATCCCGTCCTGATCGAGGCCCGCGATCGGGTGATCACCGCCGCCACGGCGGAGACCGCCCGGGCCGGCGAGATCATCGAAGCCGTCGAGAGCGACGTCGCCCTCTCGGTCTCCGTTCTGCGCAACGCCAACCGCAGCGGCCTCCACGCCGGCGGCGTCGCCGGCATCCCGGCCGCGGTCGAGCTGCTGAAGCCGGCCGGTGTCCTCGCGATCGCCGGCACCGCGCCGAGCTTCGACTTCTTCGAGCCGAACGGAAGCTGGGAGCTGAAACCCGAGCGCTTCCGCGTCCACGCCCTCGCCACCCAGCGCGCCGCCGACCGCATCGGCCGCGTGGTCGGCTGGGTCGAACGCGACGAGCTGGCGGTGGCGGCGCTGCTGCACGACATCGGCCGCTTGGTCATCTCCCGCCTGCACCCGGGCTACAAGGTCTACTTCGACGCCGTCTCCCGCACCCCCGAGCAGCGGCTGCGCGAGGAACGCGAGCAGCTCGGGATCGACCACGCGCTGGTCGGCGGCGTGCTGGCGCGGCGCTGGAACCTGCCGCAGCGGCTGGCGATCGCGATCGAGCGCCACCACGCCGAGGACGCCGAAGGCCTGGCGGCGATGGTCGCCACCGCCGACATGGTCGCCCACTACTGCCAGGGGGAGGCGATCGCGCCCGAGCGCCTGCGCAGCGCCGCCGAGCGCTGCGGCCTCAGCGAGGCCGCCCTCCGCGACCTTCTCTACGAGCTGCCGCTGCCGACCCAGGACGCGACCCGGATCAGCGAGCCCTGCCCGCTGTCTGCCCGCGAGCTCGACGTCCTCCGCCACCTCTCCGAGGGCATGGTCTACAAGCAGATCGCCACCGAGATGCACCTCTCGGTCTCGACCATCCGCACCCACCTCCACAACGTCTACGGCAAGATCGGCGCCGTCGACCGAGCGCAGGCCGTGCTCACCGCCCGCGACAGGGGCTGGATCTAGCTCAGCGGGACACTCGACCCGTCGCATCCGCACCCACGATGAACCGCCCGACCGGCGCATCTCGCCCGCCTCTTCCTCGCGAATGGCGCCGCCATTCACTCGTCAGAGTCAGACGACCTGCTTGGTCGGATCGGCCCCTCGCGGGCACGGCTGCTCGGATCGAGCGCCCCACTTCGCAGCGTTTTGTCAATCAATAAGGCACTCGCGCACGGCGATCGCCACCGCGTGCGTGCGGTTTCTGGCGCCGAGGCGGGCGAGGGCGTGCTTGGTGTGGGTCTTCACCGTCTCCTCGCTGAGGTCGAGCTCGCGCGCCGCGAAGGTGGTCGACTCGCCGTCGGCCAGCAGCTGCAGGATCTCGCGCTGGCGGCGGGTCAGCTTGCCGCGGCTCCCTTTCGGCGGCACGGCGGGGTCGACGAAGCGCTCCTGCGCGACCGCGGCCTCGACCGCCTCGCGCAGCTCCTTCGGTCCGGCGGTACGCGCGACGTACGCGCTCGCGCCCGCTAAAAGGGCGGCGCTGGCGAGGTGGCGTTCGGGCAGCTCGCCGTAGGCGACGATGCCTAGGCCCGAGGCCGAGCGGTGCAGCATCCGGATCGCCTCCGTGCCGCTGATCGAGCTGCCGTCGCCGTTCCCGCGCCAGCGCATGTCGACGACGGCGACGTCGAAGTCGCCAACGTCCCGAACCAGATCGACCCCCTCGTCGCGGGTCGGAACCTCGTGGACGACGAAGCCGTCTTCGATCGCCCCCCGGATCCCCATGCGGACGAGTGGGTGACCGTCGATGACAAGGCAGTGGTGACGCTGGCTCAGAGGACTTCCGATCTCCCGATGGACTGAGTGGGCGGTGAGGGCCGACCCTGCGGCCGATCCTAACCCAGCCCCGCGGGGTGCGGTAGAAAGTCCTGGTGATCTCCATCACCTCGAAGTCGAGATACGCGGTAGTTGCGCTCGCCGAGCTCGCCCGGGCGGGCGAGCGGCCGGTGCCGATCAAAGAGCTGGCCGAGCGCCGCGACATCCCCGAGCAGTTCCTCGAGCAGCTCTTCTCGACCCTCCGCCGCGCCGGTCTCCTGACCAGCCACCGCGGCATGCGCGGCGGCTACACCCTCTCGCGGCCGGCCGAAGAGATCACCGTCCTCGACGTCGTCCAGGCCCTCGACGGCAAAGTCGGCGACGAGGCCGACGAGGCCGGCGGCATCTGGGCCGAGGGCGTAGCCGCCCTCCGCAAAGTCTTCGGCCAGACCACGATCGCCGAAGTAGCCCGCCGCGAGGCCGAAGAGGCCGGCAGCGGCATGTACTTCATCTAGCTCGTTACGAGGTATTCATCGCCGGGCGGGGGAGAGAGCTCCGCCTTGGCTCCCTTGGGACCGGGTGTGGACCAAAGGGACGCTCAGTCAGAAGAAGGCGATCAAGCTGCTGAAGGAACACGGGTGGAGACTGACTCAGGGAGGGAAGCACCAGGTCAAGATGACGAAGCCAGGCTGCCGCCCAATCACCCTTCCGCAGCACAAGGGGCGCGACTACCCCCCCGGGCCTAGCCCGCGGAATTCTCAAACAGGCAGGGCTAAGATGAAAGAGACTTCACCTATGGAGCTCACCGCGCGCATCCATATCGAGAACGGCAGTTACTGGGCCGATATCCCCGAGCTGCCAGGCTGCTTCGCTTCCGGGGCCACCCTCGACGAGCTATTCAAGTCGCTGCAGGAGGGGGTTGCGCTCTACCTCGCCGACGAGGCCGAGCAGAGGGGTCCGCTGCACGTCGCGACCGCGACGCTGACGGATCGTCCGCTCAGTGCGGCTTAGTTTGTGATGAAGATCGGGGCTGAGGCTTCCGCTGTCGTCGGCAGCACGCCGATGGTGCAGCTTGACCGGATGGGGGAGGGGCTCGCGGGGCAGGTCTGCGCGAAGCTGGAGTACTTCAATCCCGGCGGGTCGGTGAAGGACCGGATCGGGGTGGCGATGATCGACGCGGCCGAAGAGGAGGGGCTGATCCGGCCCGGGCGGGCGGTGGTGGTGGAGCCGACCAGCGGCAACACCGGGATCGCGCTGGCGATGGTCTGCGCGGCACGGGGGTACGAGCTGATCCTGACGCTGCCGGAGGGGATGAGCCGGGAGCGCGGCAAGCTGCTGCGCGCCTACGGCGCCGAGGTGCGCGAGACGCCGTCGCTGGGCGGGATGAACGAGGCGGTGGCGCTGGCCGAAGAGATCCGGGAGCAGCGCAAAGGGTTCATGCCGATGCAGTTCTCCAACCCCGCCAACGCCGAGGTCCATCGCCGCACCACCGCCGAGGAGATCTGGCGGGACACCGACGGCGAGATCGGCGCCTTCGTCGCCGGGGTCGGCACCGGCGGCACGATCACCGGCGTCGGCCGGATGCTGAAGGAGCGGGCGCCGGAGGCGCTGGTGGTGGCGGTCGAGCCGGCGAGCTCGCCGGTCCTCTCCGGCGGCAAACCCGGCCCCCACAAAATCCAGGGCATCGGCGCCGGCTTCGTCCCCGAGGTGCTCGACCGCAGCGTCCTCGACGAGGTACTGCCGGTCGGCGACGAGGACGCGCTGGAGACGGCGCGGCGGGTGGCGAAGGAGGAGGGGGTGCTCTCCGGCATCTCCGCCGGCGCCAACATCTGGGCAGCGCTGGAGGTCGCGGCGCGCCCGGAGATGGCGGGGAAGAGGGTGGTGACCATCGTCTGCGACTCGGGGGAGCGCTACATGTCCCTACCCTTCTTCTCACCATGAACCGCTGGAAACGGCTGCTCAAGGAGGTTCGCGCGGACGTCAGGGCCGCGCGCGAGCGCGACCCGGCGGCGCAGGGCGTCTCCACCTTCGAGATCCTCTCGAGCTGGGCCGGGGTCCAGGCGCTGCTCGCCCACCGCGCCGCCCACGCGCTGATGGAAGCCGGGGTGCCGCTGCTGCCGCGGACGATCGCCTACCTGACCCGGGCGATCACCGGGATCGAGATCCACCCGGCCGCCCAGATCGGCAACGAGTTCTTCATCGACCACGGCTCCGGCGTGGTGATCGGCGAGACCGCGGCGATCGGCAACTGCGTGACCCTGTACCAGGGGGTCACCCTCGGCGGCACCGGCTTCCAGCGCGGCAAGCGCCACCCGACCCTCGGCGACAACGTCACCGTCGGCTCCGGCGCGAAGCTGCTGGGGCCGATCGCGGTCGGCGACGGGGCGAAGATCGGCGCCAACACGGTCGTCGTCGAGGACGTGCCCCCGGGCGCGACCGTCGTCGGCAACCCCGGCCACCCGGTCAAGCTCGAAGGCAAGCGGGTCGAAGGCCCCGACGCCGATTGGATCCACCTGCCCGACCCGATCGCCGACGCGATCAAGGCGCTCTCGGAGCGGATCGCCGAGGTCGAGCAGCGGCTGGCGCGCCTCGACGGCGGCAACGGCCCCTCGGCCGAGGTGGCGAAGATCGAGCCCCGCACCGGCCGCTCCTCGGCCGGTGGCTGAGCCCGCCGGGACCCTGGCTATGCTCGGCGGGTGAGCCTGCAGGAGCACTCCGACACCTCCCCTGAGGCGCATTCGCAGCCGCCTGCGGCGCCGACCGAGCCCGGCGCCGACCGGATCGAGCGGCTGCTCGCGGGGCTGAACGGGCCGCAGCGCGAGGCGACCGAACACAGCGGCGGGCCGCTGTTGGTCCTCGCCGGCGCCGGCTCGGGCAAGACCCGCGTCCTCACCCACCGGATCGCCTACCTGCTGGCGACCGGCGAAGCGCGCCCGGGCGAGATCCTGGCGATCACCTTCACCAACAAGGCGGCGGCGGAGATGCGCGAGCGGGTCGGCCAGCTCGTCGGCCGCTCGGTGCGGGCGATGTGGGTGACGACCTTCCACTCGGCCTGCGCACGGATGCTGCGGGTCGATGCCGAGCGCCTCGGCTACTCCAAGGGCTTCACGATCTACGACCAGGCCGATTCGCTGCGGATGCTGAAACGCTGCCTCACCGAGCTCGGAGTCGACCCGAAACGGTTCCCGCCGCGGGCGGTCCACGCGAAGATCTCCGGCGCCAAGAACCAGCTCATCGACGCCTCCGCCTACGCCGAGATGCAGGGCAGCGTCTTCGAGGAGGTCGTCGCCGAAGCCTTCCCGCTCTACGAGAAGCGGATGTTGGAAGCCAACGCGATGGACTTCGACGACCTGCTCGTCCGCACGGTCAACGCGATGGAGCTGTTCGAGGAGGTCCGCGAGCGCTGGCGCCGCACCTTCCGCCACGTCCTCGTCGACGAGTACCAGGACACCAACCACGCCCAGTACCGGCTGCTGCAGCTGCTCGCCTCCGACCACGGCAACCTGATGGTGGTAGGCGACGAGGACCAGTCGATCTACGGCTTCCGCCACGCCGACATCCGCAACATCCTCGACTTCGAGCGCGATTTCCCGCAGGCCGACATGGTCAAGCTCGAGCAGAACTACCGCTCGACCGAAGTGGTGCTCCAAGCCGCCAACGCGGTCGTCGAACGCAACCGCGAGCGGCGGCCGAAGGAGCTCTGGACCGAAGAGAAGGGCGGCGAGCTGGTCCAGCTCTCCGAGCTCGGCGACGAGCACGAGGAGGCGCGCTGGGTCGCGGCGGAGATCGAGCGGCTGGGGGAGGAGCACGGGCTCGCGCGCTCCGACGTCGCGGTCTTCTACCGGACCAACGCGATGAGCCGGGTGCTGGAGGACACGCTCAACCGCTTCGACGTTCCCTACCAGGTGATCGGCGGGACCAAGTTCTACGAGCGGGCGGAGATCAAGGACGCGGTCGCCTACCTGAGCCTGCTCGTCAACCCGGCCGACCTCGTCTCCTTCACGCGGATCGTCAACTCGCCGCGGCGCGGGATCGGCAACACCACGCAGGGACGACTCGCCTCGCACGCGAACACCACCGGGCTGCCGATCTGGGAGGTGATCGAGCGGGTCGAGGAGGTTCCCGGTTTGAGCGGCGCCGCGATCAAGAGCGTCTCCCGCTTCTACGAGATCGTCGCGACGCTGCGCGAACGCGCCGATCAGGAAGGGCCGGTGGCGACGCTGCTGGAGACGGTGCTGAACGAGAGCGGCTACCTCGAAGCGCTGGCGGCGGAGCGGACGGTCGAGGCCGAAGGGCGGGCCGAGAACCTCGAAGCGCTGGTCGCCGGAGCCGCCGAGTTCGACATCGAGCGCGAGCGCGAGGGCGACAGCGAGGTGCCGCCCCTGGAGGAGTACCTGCAGCAGATCTCGCTCTACAGCGAGCAGGACGCGCTGAAGGAGGAGCGGGAGCTGGTGACGCTGATGACCCTCCACAACGCCAAGGGGCTCGAGTACGACACGGTCTTCATCGTCGGCTGCGAGGACGGTGCCTTCCCGCACATGCGGGCGCTGGAAGAGGGCGGCGAAGAGGAGGAGCGGCGGCTCTGTTACGTCGGCATCACCCGCGCCCGCCGCCGCCTCTACATGACCTGGGCGCGCGAGCGCAGCCTCTTCGGCCGCAACGAGCGCAACCTGCCCTCGCGCTTCGTCGACGAGATCCCGGTCGAACTGACCGAGCGCCACTCGACCGCCAGCCAGGGCCTCAGCACGAGCTGGGGGACGCCGACGACGAACACGGTCGAACCGGTGCAGCCGCTCGATCCGGGGCCGGCGCTGGAGCTGCAGACCGGGGACGACGTCGTCCACGCCAGCTTCGGCGACGGGGTGGTCACCGGGGTGGAGCCGGGAGGCGTGATCGTCGTCCGCTTCTCCGGCGACGGCACCGAGCGCAAGCTGATGGCCGACTACGCGCCGATCCGCAAGAGGTAGCCGGTGGCGGCTCGCGTGATCGACGGCAAAGCGGTCGCCGCGGCGGTGCGCGAGCGGGTCAGGGTCGACGTCGAGGCATACAAGGAGGAGACCGGCCGCACGCCGGGCCTGGCGACGGTGCTGGTCGGAGAGGACCCGGCCTCGCAGGTCTACGTAGGGATGAAGCGCCGCAACACCGAGGAGGTGGGCATGCGCTCGATCCACCACGAACCCGACGCCTCGATCCGCGAGGAAGAGCTGCTCGACCTGGTCCGCGAACTGAACGACGACGACGAGGTCGACGGCATCCTCGTCCAGCTACCGCTGCCCGCTCAGATCGACGAGGACGCGATTGTCGCCGCGATCGACCCGAAGAAGGACGTCGACGGATTGACGCCGATCAGCGCCGGGATGCTCGCCCACGGCGCCCCCGGTCTGGTGCCGTGCACGCCGCGCGGGGTGATGGAGCTGCTCGCCCACGAGGGGGTTGAGCTGGAGGGTGCCGAGGCGGTGGTCGTCGGACGCTCAAAGCTGGTCGGCGTGCCGGTGGCGCGCCTACTGCTGGCGGCGAATGCGACCGTGACCATGTGCCACTCGCGCACCCGCGACCTCGACGCGGTCTGCCGTCGCGCCGACGTGCTGGTGGCGGCGGTCGGGGTGCCGCGCCTGCTCGGGGCCGAGGCGGTGAAGTCGGGCGCAGTCGTGATCGACGTCGGCGTCAACCGGCTCGAGGAGGGGCTGGTCGGCGACGTCGACTACGAGGCGGCCGCCGAGGTCGCAGCCGCGATCACCCCGGTCCCCGGCGGCGTCGGGCCGATGACGATCGCGATGCTGCTCTCGAACACCCTGCAAGCCGCGAGACTGCGGACCACCTAGGAGGAGGAAGAGATGGACGTCGACAGGCTCAGCACGGGGGAGAAGATCGCGGGGATCGCGGCGATCGTCCTCTTCATCTCGATGTGGTTCGCCTGGTTCGGCTTCGACAACCCCGGCGAGGCGCTCGGGATCGGCGGCAGCATCACCTTCGACGCCTGGGAGTCCTTCGACTTCATCGACCTGATCCTCTTCGCCACCGTCGTCGTCACGGTCGGCTCGGTCGTCGCCAAGGCCTCCGACGCCCTGATCGACTTCCCCTTCAACCCGGTGGTGACGATCCTCGGCGGCCTCTGCGTGCTGCTCGTCCTCTACCGGATCATCGACCCGCCCGGGGGCGCGGACCGCGAATGGGGCGTCTTCCTCGGCCTGATCCTCTCCACCCTGGTCGCCTACGGCGGCTACCGGGCGATGGAAGAAGAGGGTTCCTCGTTCGCCGAGATCTCCGAGCGTCTAAGCGCGAAGTAGGGCGGGCGCGGGGTCGCCCGCGACCGTCCGCGAGACCTGCTTGGCGAAGGCGATGATCGTCATCATCGGGTTGACGCCGACCGAGGTCGGGAAGAGCGAGGCGTCGGCGACGTAGAGGTGCTCGGTGCCCCTGACCGAGCCGTCGGCGGCGCAGACGCCCCGGCGCGGGTCGGCGCTGATCCGCGCCGTGCCCATCGGGTGGAAGGCCTCCAGCCGCAGCTCGGAGGCCTTCAGCCGCGCCGCTTCGAAAGCCGCCAGCTCGCCGCGCTTCAGCGTCCCGAAGCGGGGGATGTTCGGGTAGACCTCGGTGGCGCCGGCGGCGAAGTGGACTTCGGCGGCGCGGGCGATCCCGAAGTGGACGCGGTCGGCGTCTTCGCGGGTCAGCGCGTAGGAGGCACGAAGGGCGCCGTCGTTGCCGAGCCCGACCCGGCCCTGGGAGCGGTCGGAGAGGTGGACGCCGATCGAGCCGACGTGGCCGAACTCGAGCAGCGAGCGCTGGTGCTCGGCGCCGGTCCCCGCCAGCCAGGCGCCGCCGAAGGCGAGCGGGGTGAAGGTCGCCTCGAGCAGTACGCCCTGCGGCTCCCACTCGTCGACGTAGAAGCTCTGCATCACGCCCTCCCAGCCGCGCACCTCCTCCTCGTAGCGGGCGCCGACCCAGCAGGCGGGGTGGATGTGGAAGTTGCGGCCGACCTGGTCGCCGCCGAGGCCCGAGCGCAGCAGCAGCTCCGGCGTCCCGAAGGCGCCTCCCGCGGCGATCACGGCGCGGCGGGCACGGACGGTATAGGTGCGGTTGCGCCCCCTGGCGTCGTGGGCGGCGCAGGCGAGGCCGACCGCGCGCCCGTCCTCGACCAGGACCCGCTGCGCTTCCACCCGCGAGCGGACCCGCGCCCCCGCCGCCACCGCCCGCGGCAGATAGGAGACGTGCATGCCGCGCTTGGCGTCGATCGCACAGCCGTAGGGGCAGGAGCTGCACTGGACGCAGTCGCCGGCGTTGCGGAAGATCGGGGCGCCGCCGGCGCCGAGCGCCGCCGCTCCCTCCATCGCCAGCTGGCCGTTGCGACCCATCCGCTCGGGGTCGAGCTGGGTCACCCGCAGGAACTCCTCCGCCTCGGCGTAGTCGGCGTCGAGGTCGCCGGCCCAGGCGACGCCGTGCTCGTCGCGCCAGTTCTCCAGCACCGGCTCGGGGGCGCGGAAGCAGGTGCCGGAGTTGATCACCGTGGTGCCGCCGATCGCCTGCGCTACCGGGATCGGAATCGGCGGTTTCCCTGCCGCGATCGTCAGCCCGGCGTCGCGGTACAGCTCGGTGATCGCCTCGAGCCGGTCGGCCGGGTAGTTCTCGCGGTTGTAGTGGCCGCCCGCCTCGAGCACGAGGACGTCGAGCCCGGCTTCGGCCAGGGTGGCGGCCGCCACCGCGCCGCCGGCGCCGGAGCCGACGATCGCGACGTCGCATTCCTCGCCCTCGCCGCGCGGCTCAAGGTCGCCGAGGCTCCCGGCCGGCTCCGGCAGCGAACCGTCGGCCAGGCCGCAGCCGATCTCGGTGCCGATCCGCAGCTCGACCGCCGGCACCGCCGCGTAGCCGAGGACCGAGAGGATCTTCGCCATCATCAGCAGCTCGTGGTGGAGCGGGAACCGCGACCGCTCCAGGCGGTGCAGGAAGTCGGCCGCCCCCTCCGGGTCGAGGCGGCTGAAGCGCCAGGGGAAGGGCAGCCACTCGAAGGCGCGCAACCCGAGGCGCAGCCGCAGCAGCACCGGCGGCGAGACCGAGCGCAGGAACTTCACCACCGGCCCGGAGACGTCGACGTCGCGCTCTGCCGCCGGCAGCCCGTCGATTCCCGGCGCCATCGCCGCGCAGATCGCGCTGAGGGTGCGCTGCTCAGCGGCCGAGAGCCCTGGCGCGCGCCTTCAGTCGGGCGCTGCGGGGCGGCCCACCCGCCCTGCCAGCGACCAGAGCCAGAGCGAGAGCAGGGCGAGGAAGCCGTCGACGAGGAAGTTCAGCAGGTAGATGAAGACCTGTTCGTCGACGAGGAAGAAGGCGAGCGAGCCGAGCGAGGACGCGGTCTTGCCGGCAGCGAGGACCAGCAGCAGCGGCCGGTAGCGGACGACGTCGGCCTGGGCGACCAGGCAGATGCCGGTGATCACGACCATGTAGGCGAAGGCGAGCGCCAGCCAGAGGTCCTCCTGCGTGTGCGGGGCGCGGTTGTGGTTGCCGAACCATTCGCCCACATCGGAGATCACGTCGAGGACGCCGCTGGGGACGGCGATGAAGAGGATGCCGACTACGGCGAAGGTGATCGCGAGCAGGCGCAGGTTGAAGACGACGAATCTCTCGGCACGCGGTCCCTGCATCGGTCGAGACTCTAACTGGCCAGGCAGCCAGTCGCCACCACTACCCGAACTGCATCAACTTGACAATCCACTAGGGGGTCAAGTTGATGCAGTTCATAGAATCCCGCGCGTGATCGACCGCGATCAGGTCCTGCACGTCGCCCGGCTCGCCCGCCTGCGGCTCTCCGAGGAGGAAGTCGAGCGGATGGTCGGCGAGCTCTCCGGGATCCTCGAGCACGTCGACCGGATCGGGAACCTGGATCTGGAGGGGGTCGAGCCGACCTCGCATGTGGTCGCGCTGGAGAACGTGCTGCGCGCCGACGAGCCCTGGCAGAGCCTGCCGCGCGACGTCGCCCTCGCCTCGGCGCCCGAACCCTCCGAGGGCGCCTTCCGCGTCCCCTCGCCGCAGGCCGAATAGATGGCCGACATCCTCGACCTCTCGGTCCTCGAGGCCCACAACGCGAAAGTCGCCGGCGAGCTCTCGCCTCAGGAGCACGTCGACACCTGGTTCGAGGCGGCCGGCTCCGACGAGCTGAACGCCTACCTCTGGCGCAACGACCGCGACGCCGAGGCCGCGGCGATCGAGGTCAAAGAGGCCTGGAACGCGCCGATCGCGGTCAAGGACATCTTCTGCACCGAGGGGGTTCCGACCACGGCCGCCTCGCGGATCCTCGAGGGCTACCGCCCGCCCTACACGGCGACCGCGGTGAAGCAGCTCATCGCCGCCGGCCTGCCGATCCTCGGCAAGACCAACATGGACGAGTTCGCGATGGGCTCCTCGAACGAGAACTCGGCCTACGGGCCGGTGCTGAACCCGTGGGACCGGTCGCGGGTCCCGGGGGGCTCCTCCGGCGGCTCGGCCGCGGCCGTCGCCGGCGGCCTCGCGCCCTGGGCGATCGGCACCGACACCGGCGGCTCGATCCGCCAGCCCGCCGCCTTCTGCGGCATCGTCGGCCTGAAGCCGACCTACGGAGCGATCTCCCGCTACGGGATGATCGCCTTCGCCTCCTCGCTCGACCAGTGCGGGCCGCTCACCCGCACCGTCAGCGACGCCGCCCTGCTGCTGGCGATGCTGCAGGGGCGCGACCCGCTCGACTCGACCTCGGTCGGGATCGAGGGCGGCGTCTCGCTGCCCGACCGCGAGAACCTCGCCGGCCTGCGCTTCGGCGTCCCCGCCGAGCTGGCGCGCGACGCGGTCGACGCCGGCGTGCGCGAGGTGTTCGAGCGGACGCTGGAGAAGATCGAGTCCCTGGGGGGCGAGGTCGTCGAGGTCTCGCTGCCGAATGCCGAGCACGGCATCTCTGCCTACTACGTGATCGCCCCCGCCGAGGCCTCCTCCAACCTCGCCCGCTACGACGGCGTCCGCTACGGGATGCGCGCCGGCGGCGACGGCGACCTGGTCGAGATGTACGAGACGACCCGCTCGGAGGGTTTCGGGACCGAGGTGAAGCGGCGGATCATGCTCGGAACCTACGCGCTCTCCTCCGGTTACTACGAGGCCTACTACGGCCAGGCCCAGAAGGTGCGGACGCGGATCGCCGAGGACTTCAACGGCGCCTTCTCGGCGGTCGACTTCGTCGTCACCCCGACCGCGCCCTCGGTCGCCTTCGAGCTTGGAGAGAAGACCGACGATCCGCTGGCGATGTACCTGAACGACTTCTTCACCGTGCCGATGAGCCTCGCCGGCATCCCCGCGATCTCCATCCCGGCCGGCCTCGCCGAGCCCGAAGGCGGCGGCCCGCAGCTTCCGGTCGGCTTCCAGATCGCCGCCCCGGCCTTTGCCGAGCAGAAGTTGCTCGACGCCGCCTACGCGCTCGAGCAGGGGATCGGCTTCGACGGGCGCCCGGGGGACGCGAATGGCTGAGCTTGAGGCGGTGATCGGGCTGGAGATCCACGTCCAGCTCGCGACCAGGACGAAGATGTTCTGCGGCTGCGAACTCTCCTTCGGCGACGAGCCGAACGTCCACACCTGCCCGATCTGCCTCGCCCATCCCGGCGTGCTGCCGGTCCCCAACGAGCAGGCGATCCGCTACGCGCTGCAGATCGGCCTCGCCCTTGAGTGTGAGATCGCGCCGCGTTCGATCTTCCACCGCAAGAACTACTTCTATCCCGACAGCCCCAAGGCCTACCAGATCAGCCAGTACGACATTCCGATCTGCGGCCCCGGCCGGCTCGGCGACGTCCGCATCCACCGCGCCCACCTCGAGGAGGACGCGGCGAAGACGATCCACGTCGGCGAATCCGGCCGGATCCACGGCTCCGCCGCCTCGCTGGTCGACTTCAACCGCGGCGGCACGCCCCTGGTCGAGATCGTCACCGAGCCCGACCTGCGCGGCGCCGCCGAAGCGGCCGAGTGGGCGCGGCTGCTGCGCGAGACCGTCCGCCAGCTCGGTGTCTCCGACGTCAACATGGAGGAGGGGAGCCTGCGCGTCGACGCCAACGTCTCCCTCCGCCCCGCGGGCAGCGGCGAGCTCGGCACCAAGACCGAGCTGAAGAACATGAACAGCTTCCGCTTCCTGCAGCGCGGGATCGAAGCCGAGCTGGCGCGCCAGCGCGAGCTGGTCGAGGGCGGGGGGGAGGTCGAGCAGGAGACGCTCCACTTCGACCCGGCCGGCGGCAGCCTCACCTCGCTGCGCTCGAAGGAGGAAGCCCACGACTACCGCTACTTCCCCGAGCCCGACCTGGTGCCGCTGGTGCCGACCGAGGAGATGCTGCGCGAGGCGCGCGAGGCGCTGCCGGAGCTGCCGGCCGCGCGGATCGCACGCTACGAGGAGATGGGAGTGCCCGCCGATGTGGCTCTCACCCTGGCTGCCGATCCGGACACGGCGTTCTTCTTCGACCGGACCTTGGGCGAGGCAGGCGAAATTGAGCCTCGTGTGGTCGCGAATTGGGTGACGGGGGAGCGCGCGGCGGTTGTCCGTCAGCTCGCCGAGGGAGATGAATCGAAGATGGAGCCTGAGGCCTTGGCGGCGCTCATCGCAATGGTCCACGGGAAAAAGATCTCCCACAAGAGCGGGAAGGCCGTTCTCGTCGAACTAGTCCTAAACGGGGGAGATCCTGAGTCCATCGTCGAGCGCGAGGGCCTCGCCCAGATGTCGGACTCCGGGGAGCTCGAGGCGATCGTCGAGAAAGCGATGGCCGACAACCCCGACGCCGTCGAGAAGATCCGCGAAGGCAACGGCAAGGCGATCGGCGCCATCGTCGGCGCCGTGATGCGGGAGACCAAAGGCCGCGCCGACGGCGGCGAGGTCAACCGCCTGATCCAGGAGAAGCTGTAGCGCCGAAGTTGCAGTCGTAACTTTGTAACAACGTGTTACAAGCGTGCTAGGTTGGGGTCATGGCCTGGAACGTCGTGATCGCGGGTGGTGGCTTCGGCGGCGCGGCTGCTGCGCATGAGCTGGAGCGGGTGATGCCGAAGCAGTCGGCGCGGCTGGCTCTGGTCAACGAGACGAACTTTGCTCTCTACACGCCGTTCCTGCCGGAGGCCGCTGCCGGAACGCTGGAGCCGCGGCACGTGGTGACGCCGCTGCGGGAGATGCTGAAACGGACTTACCTGCGGATCGGGGCGATCGTCGCGCACGACCCGGGGGCGAAGACGGTGACGCTGCGGGCGAAATACGGCGAAACCGAGACGATGCCCTACGACCAGCTGCTGCTCGCCCTGGGCTCGACCTCGCGGGTGTTGCCGGTGCCTGGCCTCGCCCAGCACGCGGTCGGGTTCAAGAGCCTCGCCGACGCGATCTACCTGCGCAACCACGTGGTCGAGGCGCTGGAGGAAGCGAACGCGACCGAGGACCCGCGGCGGCGCGAAGAACTGCTGACCTTCGTCTTCGTCGGCGGCGGCTACGCCGGCCTCGAGGCGCTGGCCGAGCTGCAGGACTTCGCCGCCGACGCGATGGACTGCTACCCGCGCGCCCGCCTGCACGGGATGCGCTGGGTCCTGGTCGAGGCCAGCGACCGGGTGCTGCCGGAGATCGACCGCGAGCTCGCCGAGTACGCGCTGCGGGAGCTGCGGGGCCGCGGCATCGACATCCGCCTGCAGACGACGCTGGAGGAGGTCACCGCCGAAACCGCCAGGCTCTCGACCGGCGAGGTGCTGCCGACTCGGACCGTCGTCTGGACCGCCGGGGTGAAGGCGCAGCCGATCCTCGCCGAGCTCAACCTGCCGCTCGACGAGCGGGGCCGCGTGCCGGTCGACTCCTACCTGCGCGTCCAGGGCCTGGACTCGGTCTGGGCGATCGGCGACTGCGCCGCCGCCCCCGACCCCCGCGGCGGCACCTGCCCGCCGACCGCCCAGCACGCCGTCCGCCAGGGCCCGGTGGCGGCACGCAACATCGCCGCCGAGCTCGGGATCGGCCGAGCCAAGCCCTTCGACTACCGCAGCGAAGCGAGCTTCGTCAACCTCGGCCGCTACAAGGCCGTCGGCCGGATCGGCGACCGCACCTTCCGCGGCTTCCCGGCCTGGTGGATGGCCCGCACCTACCACATGAGCCAGATCCCGGGCGCCGCCCGCAAGTTCCGCGCCGTCCTCGACTGGACCGCCGGCCTGCCGTTCCGCTGCGACATCGCCGAGGTCGGCACGATCGGCAAGCCGAAACCGCTGGTCTAGGCGCGGGCGCGCCACCCCGGGCACAATAGGAACGTGCAGTACCTCGTCATCGCCTTCTTCTTCGGCCTCGCCACCGGCATCATCGGCCGGGGCAAGGGCAGCTCTTTCTTCATCTGGTTCCTGATCGGGATGGTGATCCCGCCCCTCGGCCTGATCGCCGTGATCCTCTACCGCGTCGACAAGGACGAACCCGAACGCCAGTGCCCCAACTGCCACAAGCCGCTCAAGCTCTACGTCCAGGTCTGCCCCCGCTGCGGGACGGATCTGTACCTGCCCGACCCGGCAGCTGTAAGACATCCAGGCGTCCGCTAGGGGAGTGGGCACCCTCTCACAGAGGCTCCAGAGACCACATTGGCGCCCAGCACGCCGCCTCAGCTGCGCGACGGTCTCTGGGAGAGGGTGCCCGCTCTCCTTTCAGCGCAGCCAGGTCCTGACGATCGCGTTGGCGAAGCCGGCGCCGTAGCGGAGGGCGGCGGGCTTCTTCGAGTGGCCGTGGAGGCGCTGTTCGACCGTGATCGGGACCTCCTTGGCGGGGATGCCGCGCTTGATCGCCTCGATCATGAACTCGGAGGTGTGGAACTGCTCCTGGCGGAGGACGAGCTGGGGGAGGACGGTGGTGCGGACGGCGCGGTAGCCGTTGGAGCAGTCGGTGACGTGGGTGCGGGTGATGAAGGAGACGAGGCGGTTGAAGAAGACAATCCCGAGCTCGCGGGCGAAGTGGTTGCGGTCGGCGTGGCCGAGGACGCGGGAGCCGTGAGCCATCTCGACCTCGCCGTCGAGGATCGGCTTGACCAGGCGCTCCATCTCGTCGGGGCGGTGCTGTCCGTCGGCGTCGAGGGTGACGACGATCTCGGCCCCCGATTCGACCATCAGCCGGTAGCCGGTCCGCAGGGCCGCGCCGCCGCCGCGGTTGGTGACGTGGCGGGCGACGAGGGCGCCGTGCTCGGCGGCGACGTCGCCGGTCCCGTCGCGGGAGCCGTCGTCGACGACGAGGACCTCGGTGCGGATGCCGCAGACCGCCGGCGGGATCTGGTCGAGGACGGTGGCGATGTTGTCGGCCTCGTTGTAGGCGGGGATCAGGATCGCGATCTTGTCCTTGAAGCGGTCCGGCAGGCCCGCCTGGCGGAACTCCTCCCAGGCCAGGCCCTCGAGCGCGGCGGCGAGCTGGCGCGCGTTGCGGGCCGACTGCGCGAGCGCCCGCAGCACCAGCAGGAAGAGGACGAAGATCGCGAAGACGGCGAGGCCGAGGATGCGGCCGCCGTTGCCCTTCTCGAACGAGAAGGCCGACAGCAGCCCGTTGACGATTTCGGTGCCGGAGACGATCAGCAGCCCGACCCCGGCGAGGATCAGGATCAGGACGTCGGCGTTGCGCAGGGTCCGGCGCCGCGCGACCGCGTAGGCGACCATCCCGAGCGCGATCAGGACGCCGACCGCGCGCAGCGCGGTCAGTTCGGCGGGGAAGATGCCTGCGGTTGGGGTGCCGACCATTGGCGACCGGAGGATATGGCCGCGAAGGCCGATGAGAGGGCGAGGCCGGCGAGCGGAAAGACGAGCGTCATCAGCACCTCGTTGCGGCGCGGGGCGGCGAGGGACACCGCGCCGACCAGGGTGACGAGGGCGATCGGCACCGCCAGGACGACGAGCTCCCACCAGCGCCGCCACAGCGCCAGCAGGGCGAAGCCGGCGATCCCGAGCAGGACGAGGAGGATCTGGATCGCGCGCCCGGCCGTGCTGCTCATCGCTTCGCCGACGCCGCTGCTCCACATCCGCCCGACCTTGCGCGCGGTCATCGCCAGGTAGCCGCCCGGGTCTTCGCCGAAGTACTTCGAAAAGTTTTCCTTGCCGATCTTGCCGAGCGCCTGGTCGCGGGTCAGGCCGGGATCGTCCTTTTGGGCTTCCGCCGCGGCTTGGTCGAAGAGCGGGGTGGGGCTGACTTCGTTCAGCGCTTCGGAGCCCGGTTCGAGGTCGCGATGTTCGTAGCGCTGGACCAGGAGCGCCTTCACCCGCTGGTATTCGCCGTCGCCGGGCAGGTAGGTGCCGACGTAGAGGGCCTTACCGCCGCCGGTCGAGATCGGCACGACCCGGTCGAGGACGACGTAGTTGCGGATCGTCCAAGGCAGGATCGGGAGGACGAGGGCGACGAGGAGGACGGCGGCGCCGGCAAGGGCGGCGGTCCAGGCGCGACCGTTGTCGGCGCCGGTTCGCGGCCAGGCGATCCGGATGAACGCGAGGACGACGAAGGCGGCGCCGACCAGCAGGTACTCGGGCCGGAACATCGCGGTGAGGCCGAAGAGGACGCCCGGAACCGCCCAGGCCCACTGAGAACGCACTTGTCTCCGCATACCGGGAACAACTGCGTTCTCACGGCGGTCGCTGGCCCAGAGGAAGGCGAGGATCGCCGCCGGCAAGGTCAGCATCGCCGGCGGCTCGCTCATCAGCTCGCCGGTGGTGTGGATGAAGGGCGGGTAGATCGCGACGGCGAAGGCGGCGAAGAGGCCGACCCAGCGCCCCAGCTCGCGCCCGCCGAGCCGCCAGCCCAGGGCGAAGACGACGAGGATCGTCGCCACCCCCAGCAGCGCCTCGACGATCCGCGCCGCCCCTTCCCGCGCGCCCCCGGTCGCGTAGAAGACAGCGGTGTAGAGGAACGGCGCCCCGGGCGACCAATCGCTCGAGTCGCGGAATTCCGGTCCGCCGAAGCTGCCTTCGGTGTAGAGGGCCTTGGAGATCGCGTAGTAGGCGTGCGAGTCGTCGGCCGGGTTCGAGACCGGGTTGACGACCACGTAGGCGCGGACGACGAGCCCGAGGGCGGCGATCAGGGCGAGCGCGACCAGCGTCCGTTTGCCGTAGCGCTGGGGGAGTGCACGGATCCAGGCGGTAAGGGCGGTCAAGGCGGGGTCAGGCTATCCGGGAGTGGGACTGGGAGAGCGCATCCGATCGCCGCCCCGGCTTGGTGAGGCGGCGATCGGATGCGCTCCCGAAGACCCCCGTCAGGTACGCGAGGGCGGGGGCGGAGAGGGCGGCTAGGAGGGGGACGAGGACGAGGACGCGCCGAGGCGAGGCGACGAGGAGGGCGCTGAGGGCGGTGATCGCGAGGAAGATCGTGGCGAAGAGGAGGGCCTCCCAGCGGCGCTGCCAGGCGAGGAGCACCAGCCCGAGGAGGCCGAAGGCGACCAGGAGCCAGTGCAGGACCTCCCAGACCGGCTCGCGCATCACGTCCCTGGGACCGTGAGACCAGATGCGGCCGATCTTGGTCGCGACGAAGCCGGTGTATTCGAGCGGCTCGTCGGAGATGTCGTCCCAGAGCTGTTCCTTGCCCATCTTCGAGAGTGCCTGGTCGGTTTCCATGCGGGGATAGCGCGCGTGTGCCAGCCGCGCGAGGATCTGCTCGAGCCGTAGGTGCTGAGCGGCGTCAGGCGCGAACAGCTGCGGGTTTTCACGAACCACCTCCGCGCCGACCTTTTCGGGGTCCCCGTCGGAGGGAAGGTAGGTCCCGGCGTAGAGCACCTGCCCGCCGCCGGTGGAGATCGGAACGAAGCGGTCGAGCGCAACCGCGTTGCGGATCGTCCAGGGCGCGATGACCACAAGGGCGGCGCCGAGGAAAACAGCAGCACGTAAGAGGGAGGAGCGCCGATCGCGCCGAACTTCCCGCGCCGCTACGACAAGCGCCACGAGCAAGGCGATCCCCAAGTACTCCGGCCGCACCATCGCCAGCGCCCCGAACAACCCGCCCGGCAAGAGCCACCGCACCCAGCCCCCGTCCCAAGCCCAAAGCGCCGCCAGCACCCCACCCGACAACAGCGCAGCCGCCAAGGGCTCGCTCATCAGCATCCCTTGGTACTCCAGCAGCGCCGGATATACAGCCACCAACAGCGCCCCAATCAGCGCCGGCCAGACAACTGGAGAGTTAACCCCGCTATAGGACGCATAACTCTCCACTTGCGGATCCGGGGCGGGCACTCCAGCGACCTCACTTGCCTTGGGTCGCTGGAGTGTCCGCCCCAGTCGCCGCCCGATCGCATACGCGAACAGCACGCTCAGCGCCCCCACGACCGCCAGCACCACCCGCGCCAGCCGTTCGTGCACCCCGCCCGTCGCCTCGTACAACCCCGCCACGAACAACGGCAGCCCCGGTGAGTAATTGCTCGACGGTTGCGTCGCCCCCGCCCCGACCGTGAACCCGTGCCCCTCGTCCAGGTTCTTCGCGATCGCCGCGTACGCCTGGGCATCGTAGACCGGGGCCCGACCGTCCCAGGCCTCGCCGACCCGCAGGCCCAGGCCCAGCAGGAGGATCGCGACCAGCGCGCCCAGCCCGATCCAACCGCCGTTTCGCGCCGCCAGTTCGCTCGCCATCGCAGGGATTCAACACGGACATGCGGCCGACCGACCGACTAAAGTCCCGCCCTCATGCGAATCCTCATCCTCGGGGGCGACGGCTACCTCGGCTGGCCGACCGCTCTCCGCTTCTCGGCCCGCGGGCACGAAGTCTCCGTCGTCGACAACTTCTCCCGCCGCCGCTGGCACACCGAACACGGCACCGCCTCGCTGACCCCGATCGGGGAGCTCGACGAGCGGATCGCCGCCTGGCGTGAGGTCTCCGGCGAGCAGGTCCGCAGCTACATCGGCGCCGTCGAGGACGGCGACTTCCTCGACGAGGTCGTCGCCGAGACCCTGCCCGAGGTGGTCGTCCACTACGGCCAGCAGGCCTCGGCGCCGTTCTCGATGCTCTCGCGCGAGCGCGCGGTCGAAACCCAGCACGCCAACGTGATCGGCAACCTCAACCTGCTCTTCTCGATGCGCGACCACGTCCCCGACGCGCACCTGGTCAAGCTCGGGACGATGGGCGAGTACGGCCAGCCCGACATCGACATCGAGGAGGGCTACATCGAGATCGAGCACAAGGGCCGCAAGGACACCCTGCCCTACCCGAAGCTGCCGGGCTCGCTCTACCACTGCTCGAAGGTCCACGACTCGACCAACATCCACTTCGCCTGCCGCACCTGGGGCCTGCGCGCCACCGACCTCAACCAGGGCGTCGTCTACGGCGTCGAGACCGAGGAGACGGCCCGCGACGAGCGCCTCGTCACCCGCTTCGACTACGACGAGCTCTTCGGCACCGTCCTCAACCGCTTCTGCGTCCAGGCGGTGATCGGTCACCCGCTGACCGTCTACGGCGCCGGCAACCAGACCCGCGGCTTCCTCAACATCCGCGACACCCTCGCCTGCGTCGAACTGGCGGCCCTGAACCCGGCCGAGCGGGGCGAGTTCCGCGTCTTCAACCAGTTCACCGAGCAATTCTCGGTGCTCGAGCTGGCGGGGCTGGTGAAGGAGGCGGGCGAGCACCTCGGCTACAGCGTCGAGATCCAGCACTACGAGAACCCGCGGGTCGAGAAGGAAGAGCACTACTACAACGCGATCCACACCAAGCTGCTCGACCTCGGCCTCGAGCCGACCCTGTTGGGCGAGGAGCTGGTCGAGTCGATCATCCACGCGATCGAGCGCCACAAAGGCCGCGTGGTCGAGACCGCGATCGACCCGAAGACCCGCTGGAACCCGGCGAAGTCAGCCGCCGCCCAGGCGTAGCGCAGGCAGCGGGCTGAGGTGGCGCCGCTGGTACCATCGCCAGTTCCTATGCGCGCTGCCGACACGTTGATGGAAAGCCTCAAGGCCGAGGGCGTCAAGGACGTCTTCGGGATCCCCGGCGGGGCCAACCTGCCGACCTACGACGCCCTCGTCGACGCCGACTTCCGCCACGTCCAGGTGCGCCACGAGCAGGGCGGCGGCCACGCCGCCGAGGGGTACGCGAAAGCCTCCGGCCGGGTCGGCGTCGCCTTCGCGACCTCCGGCCCCGGCGCCACCAACCTCGTCACCGCGATCGCCGACGCGATGATGGACTCG
>DASSMM010000004.1:0-2733 GCA_035688825.1 Solirubrobacterales bacterium
CCAGCTGCGCGAGCGGGTCGAGGCGCTGCTGCCGAAGTCCGAGCAGGTCTACAACGAGCGCTACGACCACGGGATGCGGGTCAAGGCCGTGATCACCGACGTCTCCGACTCGACCAAAGGGCCGGCGATCGTCGTCTCCCGCCGCAGCCCCGAGCTGATCAAAAGCCTGTTCGAGCTCGAGGTGCCGGAGATCGCCGACAAGCTGGTCGAAATCACCGGCGTCGCCCGTGAGCCCGGCTACCGCTCGAAGATCGCCGTCGTCTCTCACGCCGACGGGGTCGACCCGGTCGGCGCCTGCGTCGGCCCGCGCGGCTCGCGCGTCCGCATGGTCGTCTCCGAGCTGCGCGGCGAGAAGATCGACATCATTCCTTACAACGAAGAGCCCGCCCGCTTCGTCGCCAAAGCGCTCTCTCCGGCGCGCGTGCGCGAGGTGATCGTCGACGACGACGAGCGCCAGGCGACCGTGATCGTCCCCGACGACCAGCTCTCGCTGGCGATCGGCCGCGACGGCCAGAACGCCCGTCTCGCCGCCCGCCTCACCGGCTGGCGCGTCGACATCAAGTCCGAGACCGAGTTCGCCTCCGAAGAAACCGACATCGAGATCGAGGGCGAGGAAACCTTCGACGGCCGCTGCATGGCGGTGCTGACCACCGGCCGCCGCTGCCCCAACGCGGCGATCCCCGGCTCGACCTACTGCGGCCTGCCGCAGCACCAGGCGCTCTCGCGCTTCGACACCAGCCAGGTGGCGATCCTGTCCGGCGTCTCCGAGGCCGAGGTGGAGATCCTCGCCGACCCCGATGCCGACGAGGGTCAGGTCGAAGAGATCGTCGCCCGCGCCTCCGCCGACTTCGTCGAGCCGAGCGGGGACGGCGCCGAGGAGGAGGCCCCGGAGGCGGAGACGGCCGACGAGGTCGCCACCGAGGAGGCGATCGAAGAGGACATCCAGCAGGAGGCCACCGAAGCCGAGGAAGTCTCCGGCGAGACGCTCGATCAAGACGATGAAGTCGTCCAGGAGGCGGAGCAGGCTTAGTGGCTAAGAAGCGGGTTCACGAGATCGCGAAAGCGCAAGGCGTCAGCTCGAAGGAGCTGCTGGCCGCCCTCAAGGCGGCCGGCGTCGAAGCGAAAGCTGCTGCCTCGACGGTGGAGGAGGCGGACGCGCTCAAAGCGATCTCCGCTTCGAAAGGCAACGGCGGCGCCGAAGCGACGAAGAAAGCTCCGGCCCCGCAAGCCGCCGCCAAACCCGCGGCGAAACCCGTCGCCCCCAAAGGCTCCCAGACCTCGACCAAACCGGTTCGCGCCGGCGGTGCCCAGCAGAGCTCCGGCGGCGGCGCCGCCTCGAAAAAACGCCGGGTCGTGATCGACTCGCAGGCTTCCCGCCGCGAGCAGATGGGCGGCCCGCCGCCGCAGCGCCCGCCGCGCCGCCGCGGCGGTCGCCGCCGCCGGCCGCTGCTCGAGGAGCCGCCGGCGAAACCGGATACCCCGGCCGAGCCGGAGGCGACCAAGGTCAACTCCGGCGCCACCGTGCGCGAGGTCGCCGAGTCGCTCGGCCTCGCCCCGGCCGAGGTGATCAAAAAACTGATGATGATGGGCGAGATGGCGACGCTCACCCAGACCCTCACCGACGACTCGGTGACGGCGATCGCCGACGAGTACGACCGCAAGATCGAGATCGTCCACGCCGCCGACGAGGAGCCCGAGGAGCCGGAGTTCGCCGACTCCGACGAGGACCTGGTCGACCGGCCGCCGGTGGTGACGATCATGGGCCACGTCGACCACGGCAAGACCTCGCTCCTGGACGCGATCCGCGAGACCGAGGTCGCCGCCGGCGAGGCCGGGGGGATCACCCAGCACATCGGCGCCTACCAGGTCCACCACGACGAGAAGACGATCACCTTCCTCGACACCCCGGGCCACGCCGCCTTCACGGCGATGCGCGCCCGTGGCGCCAAGGTCACCGACGTGGTCGTGGTCGTCGTCGCCGCCGACGACGGCGTCATGCCGCAGACCAAAGAGGCGATCGACCACGCCCGCGCCGCCGACGTGCCGATGCTGATCGCCGTCAACAAGATCGACAAAGAGGGCGCCAACCCCGAAAAAGTCCGCGGCGAGCTCGCCCAGATGGAAATCACCCCCGAGGAGTGGGGCGGCGACACCGTCTTCTGCGAGGTCTCGGCGAAGACCCGCGAGGGCCTCGACAACCTGCTCGACATGATCCTGCTGGTCACCGAGCTCGAGGAGCTGACGGCCAACCCGAACGCCGACGCCTCCGGCCACGTGATCGAGTCCCAGCTCGACCCGGGCCGCGGCCCCGTCGTCACCGTCCTCGTCGAGCGCGGCACCCTGCGCGTCGGCGACTCGCTGGTCGCCGGACCCCAGTGGGGCCGCGTCCGCGCAATGCACGACTTCAAAGGCGAGGTCGTCAAAGAGGCCGTTCCCGGGATGCCGGTCGAGGTGCTCGGCTTCGACGGCGTCGCCGACGCCGGCGAGTTCGTGCAGGCGGTCGAGAACGACCGCCGCGCCCGTTCGATGGCCCAGGAGCGCGCCAACCGGCTGAAAACCGAGGCGCTGGCCCGCCGCCAGGGCCGCAAGGTCAGCCTCGACGAGGTCTTCGCCCGCGCCCAGGAGGGCGAGATCAAGGAGCTCAACATCGTCCTCAAGGCCGACGTCGCCGGCTCCCTGGAGGCGCTCCAGGACGAGCTCGCGAAGGTGCCGCAGGAGCGGGTCGCGATCAAC
>DASSMM010000005.1:0-18862 GCA_035688825.1 Solirubrobacterales bacterium
CCCCACGGGGTGTCGACGGCGGCCTCGACTGTCAAGTGGCGTCCGTTCCTTGTCGTCTTTCTCGCTCCACGGCTGGACCCCCAGCGGTGTCCGGCCCCATCATCTCAGCCAGGTAGCTTATCTTCAGAAAAGTTCATTTGCCTTTCAGCTCAGAGTCTGATTTCCTACGATGGCTACGCCGCTCTCCCTGTGCGGCGGTACGGAGTCTGAGGGCAGACCCTGGCTCAAAGGCTCCCCGAGCAACCGGAAGCAGTCGCTGCCGCAAGGGGTTCCCCGCCCCGCGGACGCTGCGGAAGGCCGGCAGACCCCGGGCGCAGAGGCTTTCCCTGAGCCCAGCGTCCGGGGTGGACGCCGGACAGAGCTCCGAAGAAGCAATAAGTAGTTCGAAGTAGCCCGCGTGGGGGTGGGTACGGATGTGTGCCCACCCCCAAACCTGGGTAAATGGGAGGTACCCCAAGACAACGAACAGAGCTTCCGCATCTTGAGGTACTTCATTTCTCCTTGAGCGCCGAGTGGCCGGGACCCCAATTCCGGCCTCTCGGCGTTTCAAGTTCTACAGCTGTGTCCGGAAAAAGGCCTTTCCCCACCGCGTTTCTTATGTGCGTGGGATTCCCAATCATCAACCGGCGCGCTCGTGGTATTACCACGGCCTGTCTCTGCGCCGGTCTGCTCGCGCTGGCTGCCCCACCGGGCGCGCAGGCGTATGCAGCCGCCCACCATGACGTGCTGTTCGTCTTCGACACGACGACGTCGATGAAAGCGGCGATCAGCGAAGGCCAGTCGCAGATCGAGGAAGCGATGGCCGAAATCGCCGCGGCCGTGCCCGACCCCCAGTTCGGGCTGGTCGAGGTCAACGACTACGACGAAGTCCTCAAACCGGGCGGCTTCGAATACGGCATCGGCGAAGGGCACGCGGCTTGGAAGCTGCAGGTGCCGATCACCGCGAATCAGTCGCAGATCTCCGAGGGCCTGCTGAAACTGTCGGCCGACGGCGGCGGCGACAGCCCGGAGGCCTACGGCAGGGCGCTCTTCGAGAGCGCGACGAACCCTGCGATCGGCTGGCGAGCCGATGCCCGCGGCATGATCGTCCTGGTCGCTGACAACGTGCCGCACGACGACGACCTGAACGAGGGCATCCCAGCGACCGCCTTCGTCCGTCCGTCGCCGTTCAATACCGGCATCGATCCGGGCGCGGACCAGATGGTGGGCAGTAGTGACGACCTCGACTGGCAGGACGCCGTCCTGCAGGCCCTCGTGAGCGCAGAAAAGTCGCTCGAGTACGTTGACTACCTGGGGGATGCGGAGTACCTCTTCTATTGGCAAAGCTGGACGGCTCGCACGGGTGGAAGCGTGTTCCAAGCGAGCAGCTTCGGGTTGGCCGAAGAGATCGTCGAGGCAGTCAAAGCAGGGGCGGGTGTAGTGACGCCGTCCTGTCCTGCGGGCCAGGTTCTCGACCCCGGCGAGCTGTGCGTGACGCCGCCTTCCGAGATGCCGTCCACGTCTCCGTCTTCCCCTCCGCCTCCGCTATCGCCCCCGCCTCCATCCTCACGTTCGAACAACTTCAAGGTCGAGCCACGAATCAGCTGCTCGAAAGGGTGCAGGGCGGTCTTCGTGAAGGCCACCTTCGATAGCGCCGGGAGCGTCGCCGGCGAGAGCATCCCGAAGACCTTGATCGAGAAGCTGAGCAAGGGGGTCGGCGTCGGGCCGAACATCCTGAAGCTGAAGCTCACCGGCCCCGCGATCCGCCATGCTCAACAAGAAGGGCAAGCTGAAGCTCCCCGTTCGCTTCGCCTTCACGCCGACCGGCGGCAGTGCCAAGACGCGGAGCCAGACCTACACCGTGAAGCTGCCGAAGAAGGCAAGAAGCTCCTAGACCTCCGCTTTGGCCAGGCAGCCAGTTCGTTAGATTGCCGTCCATGTCCTCGACGGAGAAGGTCTGCATCATCGGCGCCGGCAGCTCGGGGATCGCCGCCTCGCAGGTGCTGGATGTCCGCGGCATCCCCTTCGACTGCTTCGAGAAGGGCTCGCATATCGGCGGCAACTGGCGCTACGAAAACGACAACGGGATGTCGTCGGCCTACCGTTCGCTGCACATCAACACCTCGCGCCGGGTGATGGCCTTCAAGAGCCTGCCGATGCCCGATCACTTCCCGGACTATCCCGACCACTTCCAGATGGCCGCCTACTTCGACGAATTCGCCGACCACTTCGGGCTGCGGGAGAAGATCAGCTTCCGCTCCGAGGTGACGAAGGTCGAGCCGGCCGACGGGGAGTGGGCGGTGACGACGAAGGCCGAGAGGGGGGCGGAGGCAACCGAGCGCTACCGCGCCGTCCTCGTCGCCAACGGCCACCACTGGGACCCACGCTGGCCGGAACCGGCCTTCCCCGGCGCCGACGAGTTCGAGGGGGAGCAGCTGCACGCCCACCACTACCGCGAGCCCGACGTCCTGCGCGGCAAGCGCGTGCTCGTGCTCGGCCTCGGCAACTCGGCGACCGACATCGCGGTCGAGTCCTCGCGGATCGCTGACAAGACCTTCCTCGCCACCCGCCGGGGCGCCTACGTGATCCCCAAGTACGTCAACGGCAAGCCGATCGACGAGCTCTCGAATCCGATCACCTCGATGACCCCCCTGGCGGTGCAGCGTTTCTTCGCGATGCGCGCCCTGGCCGTCGCCTCCGCCGCCGACCCCACCGCATACGGACTGCCGAAGCCCGACCACAAGCTCTTCGAGGCGCACCCGACGGTCTCCTCGGAGCTGCTCCCCCGGCTCGGCCACGGGGACATCACTCCGAAGCCCAACATCGCCCGCTTTACGGAAGGGCGCACGGTCCGTTTCGTCGACGGCACCGAGGAGGAAATCGACCTGGTCGTCTACTGCACCGGCTACAAGATCACCTTCCCCTTCTTCGACCCGAAGGTCCTCTCCGCCCCCGACAACCGCCTGCCGCTCTTCCGGCGGGTGGTCTCGGTCGAGCGTCCGGGCCTCTACTTCATCGGCTTCATCCAGCCGCTCGGGCCGATCATGCCGCTGGCCGAGGCGCAGGCGGAATGGATCGCCGACCTGCTCGGCGGCCGGGCGACGCTACCGCCGGCGGGGGAGATGAAGCGGGAGATCGCGAAGGAGGAACGGAAGCAGGCGAAGCGTTTCGTTGCCTCTAAGCGTCATACCGTCGAGGTCGACTTCCACCCTTACCTGCGCGAGATCCGGCGCGAGCGAAAGCGGGCTGTGCAGCCGGCTTGACGACGCGGGTGCGCCCGCCGGGCGGGCAGTCCGGCACCGGCAGCGCGGCGCCGCCGCCGTGCGGGCCGCCACGCCGAGGTCCCCGCGGCGTGCGCGGTCGCGGTCGCCGCTTGGAGCCGCCGTCCTCGTCGGTCGCTGCCTCCGGTTCGTCGTGCTGCTTGGCCGCCCAGTAGACGAGCCACATCGACGCCAGAACCGGGATCTTGAGGACCACGGCGAGGAAGAAGATCGGCCAGAACCCCGTCATCCAGAGCAGTGTAGAGGTGTGGTTCCTTTGTCCGCCATATAAGGACAAAGGAACCACGGACCTCAGTCCAGCGACCCCGCCCAAGTCTCAAGCGCGGCGACGTGCCCCTCCTCGAGCCCGATATGCGGCTCGGTCGGCACGAGCAGGGTCGGCCACTGTCGCTGCTCGGCCCACTCGTAACAGCTCTCGTCGAAGTTGTCGTCGACCCAGGCGATAGCCCGCTCCCCCGCATAAGCCTCCATCGCCCCCAGCTTCCAATGCGCGCCGCCGCTGCGTGGCGCCACGTCGAAGCCGATATGCGGCAACTCCGGCACCCCCAGCAGCTGCGGCAAGTAAAAATTCGCCTTGTCCTCCCACCCACTGGCCCACACCAACTCGAAGTACGCCGAGAGCCGCATCAACCGATCCCCGACCGGCAAAGAGATGCAATGCGGAACTCCATCCACCAGCTGGAGACGCGTATGCGGCGGCTGCTCCTCCCACCCGAACAAGCTGATGACCCCGTCAATGTCGACAGCCAGTAGCGGCCGAGCAAGGGGCGGGGGATGGCCCTCGGGCTGGCGGATACTCAAAATGCCGGCCTAATTAGGCCGGCATTTGTCAGAACGTGGGCCATCCCCCGCCCTACCACCTACCAGCGGTAATGAGCGAAGGCTTTGTTGGCCTGCGCCATGCGGTAAATGTCGTCTTTCCGCTTCCAGGCGCTGCCCTGCTGCTGGTTGGCGTCGAGGATCTCTCCGGCGAGGCGCTCGGCCATCGAGTACTCGCGGCGGGCCCGGGCGAACTGGACCAACCAGCGGACCGCCAGGGTGCGGGCGCGGCGGGCCGGAACCTCGACGGGCACCTGGTAGGTGGCGCCGCCGACCCGGCGGGAGCGGACCTCGAGCACCGGGGTCAGCTGTTTGATCGCCGCCTCCAGCGTCTCGACCGAGTCCTCACCGGTTTTCTCGCCGACGATCGCCAGGGCGTCGTAGACGATCCGCTCGGCCAGGCTCTTCTTGCCGTCGCTCATCACCTTGTTGATCAGCTGCTGGACGAGGCGGTTGCGGTGCCTGGCGTCCGGTTCGACCGGCCGGATCTGTGCTGCGGAGCGGCGCGGCATCAGGAAGCTTTGACTCCGTAGCGGGAGCGGGCCTGCTTGCGGTCGGAGACCCCGGCCGCGTCTAGCGTGCCGCGCACGACCTTGTAGCGGACGCCCGGCAGGTCCTTGACGCGACCACCCCTGATCAGGACCACGGAGTGCTCCTGTAGGTTGTGGCCCTCGCCCGGGATGTAGGTGGTGACCTCCATCCCGTTGGTGAGACGAACACGGGCGATCTTGCGCAGCGCCGAGTTCGGCTTCTTCGGCGTTACCGTGGCGACACGGGTGCAGACGCCGCGCTTCTGCGGGGCGGCTACGCGCTTCTTGCGGCCCTGGCCCGACTTGAGGCCCGGGGTCGCGGTCTTCTTCTTCGGGCTCTTGCGGCCCTTCCTGACAAGCTGATTCGTATTCGGCACGGCCGCGCATAGTAGAGCAGTCCGGCCAAAACCATCCCCCCGGCTGCCGCGAGCTCGGCGAAGAAGCCGTCCTCGAGCACTGCGGTTGCCCCGGCGAAGCGGGAGGTCTGGGCGCCCTCGTCGAGGCCGGCGGGCAGGTCGACGAGGAGGATCACGGCGATCGAGAGCAGGCCGAGGGCGGCGATCGGGAGGCCGAGGTTGCGCCGCTCCCGGACCAGCGCCAGGAGGCCGACCGCGATCGCGGCGAGCCCGACCGGGACCAGCAGGTAGGCGTGGGCGTCCCCGGCGGTTCGGGCCGCTTCGGTGGGCACGGCCGCGACCTGGGGGAGCCCGGCATAGCCCGGTTGCCCGATCTCCACCGCGCGGTAGTCGATGAACTGGGAGGCGGCGAGCAGGCCCCCGGAGGCGATCAGGAGCACGGCGGCGGCTCGCGCCGGCGTCACCACCTCGGCGGCGGCGGTCGCCAGCCGCACCAGCAGGCCGCAGAGCCGGCGAGCCCCGCGCTCCAGCAGGGCGACGGCGTGGAAGAGGAAGGCGAGCAGCGGCCGCAGGCGCGGCCACAGCCGAGCCCAGGCCAGCGCTGCGTAGTGCCGCCCCCGCGCAACCCCCGGATGGGCCCGCTCCAAGCCGCGGTTGCCGAGCCGATCGACCTGTCGCGACCAGCGGCGAAGCGCTGCTATCATCGCCCGTCGCTCAGGCAGTTTTCGCTGTTTCTTCGCAGGACGCTTCGCCGGGCCCCCTGGGGCCTTTTTTTGCGGCTTACTACGACTATCGGACTTAGGACTCATGGCACGCAGCTTTCCACTGGAGAAAACCCGGAACATCGGGATCATGGCGCACATCGACGCCGGTAAGACGACGACGACCGAGCGCATCCTCTACTACACCGGGCGCACCCACAAAATGGGCGAGGTCCACGAGGGCGCGGCCGTCATGGACTGGATGGAACAGGAGCAGGAGCGAGGGATCACGATCACCTCGGCTGCGACCGCCTGCGAGTGGAAGGGCCACCGGATCAACATCATCGACACGCCCGGCCACGGCGACGTCACCGTCGAGGTCGAGCGCTCGCTGCGCGTGCTCGACGGCGCGATCGCCGTCTTCGACGCCGTCGCCGGCGTCGAGCCGCAGTCGGAGACCGTCTGGCGCCAGGCCGACAAGTACGGGGTCCCGCGCTTCGCCTACATCAACAAGATGGACCGCACCGGCGCCGACTTCTTCAACTCGGTGCAGACGATGAAAGACCGGCTCGGCGCCAACCCGCTGCCGATCCAGCTGCCGATCGGCGCCGAGGAGAACTTCAAAGGCGTGGTCGACCTGGTGCGGATGAAGGGTCTGGTCTGGACCGACGAGCTCGGCGCCGCCTACGAGGAGATCGAGATCCCCGACGATCTCGCCGACCAGGCCGAGGAATACCGCACGGCGCTGATCGAAGCCTGCGCCGACTACGACGAAGAGCTGATGGAAGCCTTCCTCGGCGAGGAAGAGATCCCCGAGGAGAAGCTGATCGCCTCGCTGCACGAGGCGACGCTCTCGACCAGCATCACCCCGGTCCTCTGCGGCACTTCGTTCAAGAACAAGGGCGTGCAGCCGCTGCTCGACTCGATCGTCGAACTGCTGCCCTCGCCGCTCGAGGTCCCGGCTGTCACCGGCGTCGTCCCGGCAGGCAAGGGCCAGCCCGAGGACGTCGAGGCCGAGCGCGAAGCCTCAGACAGCGCCCCCTTCTCCGCTCTGGCCTTCAAGGTCATGTCCGACCCCTACGTCGGCAAGCTCACCTACTTCCGCGTCTACTCGGGCAAGCTCGAGAAAGGCGGCCGCGTCCTCAACGTCAAAACCGGCAAGACCGAGCGGATCGGCCGGCTGCTGATGATGCACGCCAACAGCCGCGAGGAGATCGACGAGTGCTACGCGGGCGACATCTGCGCCGGCGTCGGCCTCAAAGAAACGGGCACCGGCGACACCCTGGCTGCGCCCGACGCGCCGATCGCGCTGGAGAGCATCGAATTCCCCGAGACCGTGATCGCGGTCGCGATCGAGCCGAAGACGAAGGCCGACCAGGAGAAGATGGGCAACGCCCTGCAGCGGCTCGGCGAAGAGGACCCGACCTTCCGGATCGAATCCGACGAGGAAACCGGCCAGACCCTGATCCACGGGATGGGCGAGCTCCACCTCGAGGTGATCGTCGACCGGATGCTGCGCGAGTTCAAAGTCGAGGCCAACGTCGGCAAGCCGCAGGTCGCTTACCGGGAGACGATCCGCAAGCGGGTCGAGAAGGTCGAGTCGCGATTTGTCCGCCAGACCGGCGGCCGCGGCCAGTTCGGCCACGTCGTCATCAACCTCGAGCCGGCGCCCGAAGAAGGCTTCGTCTTCGAGGACAAAATCAAGGGCGGCGTCATCCCCAACGAGTTCATCGGCCCGGCCGAAGCGGGGATGCGCGAGGCGCTGGAAAACGGCGTCAAGGCCGGCTACCCGATGGTCGACGTCAAAGCCGAACTCGTCGACGGCTCCTACCACGACGTCGACTCCTCGGAGATGGCGTTCAAGATCGCCGGTTCGATGGCGATCCAGGAAGGCGCCAAGAAGGCGAACCCGGTCCTGCTCGAGCCCGTGATGGCGGTCGAGGTGGTCACTCCCGAGGACTTCCTCGGCGACGTGATCGGCGACCTCTCCCGGCGCCGCGGCAAAGTCCAGGGCCAGGACCAGCGCGGCAACGCCCTTGCCGTCCAGGCTTTCGTCCCGCTCGGCGAAATGTTCGGTTACGCGACCGAACTGCGGTCGATGACCCAGGGCCGGGCGACCTACACGATGCAGTTCGAGCGCTACGAGGAGGTCCCCTCGAACATCGCCGAGGAGATCGTCGAGCACCGTTCGGGTGACCCGGTGGGTGCAGCCTCATGAGCCCAACCGCGGACGGGCGCTGAACCTGGCTATATTTCCCGGGTTGCCCGCAGGCAGCGTGAGGCTGCCGCGGACGAGCCGCCCACAAGACTCAAGCAACCAGACCAGACAGAACACACACAACTTTCGAAAGGCGAACGGAGAGAATGTCGAAGGAGAAATTCGAGCGCGATAAGCCGCATGTCAACGTCGGCACCATCGGTCACATCGACCACGGCAAGACGACGCTGACGGCTGCGATCACGAAAACGCTCTCCACCGTGGGCGGTGCCGAAGCACACAGCTTCGAAGAGATCGACAACGCTCCGGAGGAGAAGGAACGCGGCATCACGATCGCGACCTCGCACGTCGAGTACCAGACCGAGAACCGGCACTACGCCCACGTCGATTGCCCGGGCCACGCCGACTACGTGAAGAACATGATCACCGGCGCCGCCCAGATGGACGGCGCGATCCTGGTCGTCTCCGCTGCCGACGGCGTCATGCCGCAGACCCGCGAGCACATCCTCCTCGCCCGCCAGGTGAACGTCCCGCACGTCGTCGTCTTCCTCAACAAGATCGATCAGGTCGACGACGAGGAACTGGTCGAGCTGGTCGAGGAGGAGGTCAAGGAACTTCTCGACGAGTACGACTTCCCGGGCGAAGAGACGCCGATCATCAAAGGCTCGGCGCTGAAGGCGCTGGAAGGCGACGAGGAGGCCCAGAAAGCCGTCTTCGAGCTGGCCGCGGCGCTCGATTCCTACATCCCGGAGCCGGTCCGCGAGCTCGACAAGCCGTTCCTGATGCCGATCGAGGACATCTTCTCGATCACCGGCCGCGGCACCGTCGCCACCGGCCGCATCGAGCAGGGCGTCGTCAACACCGGCGACGAGGTCGAAATCGTCGGCATCCACCCGGAGACGAGCAAAACCACCGTCACCGGCGTCGAGATGTTCCGCAAGATCCTCGACGAGGGTCAGGCGGGCGACAACGTCGGCTGCCTCCTCCGCGGCACCAAGCGCGAGGAGATCGAGCGCGGCCAGGTTCTCTGCAAGCCGGGCTCGATCACGCCGCACACGAAATTCAAAGCCGAGGTCTACTGCCTGAAGAAGGAGGAGGGCGGTCGTCACACCCCGTTCTTCTCCGGCTACCGGCCTCAGTTCTACTTCCGGACCACCGACGTGACCGGGATCGCCAACCTCCCCGAGGGGACGGAGATGGTGATGCCGGGCGACAACGTCGAGATGACGATCGAGCTGATCCAGCCGATCGCCATGGATCAGGGTCTGCGGTTCGCCATCCGCGAGGGTGGCCGCACTGTCGGCTCGGGAGTCGTCTCCGAGATCATCGAGTAGCGACTCCCAGGGGCGGGTCCTCCACCCGCCCCAACCCCGCCCACGGGCGGGTTGACAACTGCAAGGACATACGACCGGGGCGGCGCCCCAGCAAAAGGGGCCCCGCCCTCTTTGCGCGGTAAAGCGAAGAACGAGAAGAGAGAGAAGCAACTGAAGTGGCCACCATCGCGGCACAGAAAATCCGAATCCGACTGAAGGCGTACGACCACGACGCCATCGATCGGGCTGCCAAAGAGATCGTCGAGACCGCCGAGCGCACCGGCGCCAGCGTCTCCGGTCCGGTGCCGCTGCCGACCGAGAAAAACGTCTACTGCGTGATCCGCTCCCCGTTCAAGGACAAGGACTCGCGCGAGCACTTCGAGATCCGCACCCACAAGCGGCTGATCGACATCCTCCAGCCGTCGCCGAAAACCGTCGACTCGCTGCAGCGCCTGGACTCGCTGCCGGCCGGCGTCGACATCGAGATCAAGCTCTAGGTGGATGTGGGATGGCTGCGATTCTCGGCAAGAAGCTCGGCATGACGCAGGTCTTCAAAGAGGACGGCAGCGTCGTTCCCGTCACCGTGATCGAAGCCGGCCCCTGCAAGGTGACCGCGGTCCGAGACGGCGACCGTGACGGCTACAGCGCCGTCCAGCTCGCTTTCGGAGAGGTCAAGCAGGGCAAGCTGAGCAAGGCCGAGGAAGGCCACCTGAAGAAGGCCGGCGCCGCTCCGTCGCGCCACTTGGTCGAGTTCCGCGACGAGGACCTCGGCGCCGAGGAGGGCCCGAAGGTGGGCGACGACGTCACCGTTGCCGGCTTCGAGCCCGGCCAGAAAGTCAAGGTCGCCGGGATCTCGATCGGCAAGGGCTTCCAGGGCGGGATCAAGCGCCACAACTTCAGCCGCGGCCCCGTCAGTCACGGCTCCCACAACGTCCGCGCCCCCGGCTCGATCGGGGCCAGCGCCTTCCCCGCCCGCGTCTTCAAAGGGATGCGGATGCCGGGCCAGATGGGCAACAAGCGCGTCACCCAGAAGGGGCTTGAAATCGCCGACGTCGACGCCGACCGCAACCTGCTCCTGATCAAGGGCTCGGTGCCCGGCTCGCGCAACGGGATCGTCGAGGTGAGGACCGATGGCTAGCGCCAAAGCGACCGTCCTCGGCAAGAGCGGCAAAGCCGACCTGCCCGACTTCTTCGCCGAGCCGTTCCACCAGTCGCTGGTGCACGAGGCCGCGCGCGCGGACCTGAACGCGCGCAGGCGTGGAACCGCCTCGACCCTGACCCGCGGCGAGGTCGCCTTCACCACCGCCAAGGCCTGGCGCCAGAAGGGCACCGGCCGCGCCCGCGTCGGCACGCTCGGCGTCCCGAACCGCTTCGGTGGTGGCGTCGCCTTCGGCCCGAAGCCGCGCAAGTACACGGTCAAGGTCAACCGCAAAGCCCGCCGCCGGGCGATGCGCTCGGCCCTCTCGGTCCACGCCGAGCGCGGCTCGGTCGCCGTCCTCGATGCTTCCACCTTCGACACCCCCTCGACGAAGGCCGCCGCTCAGGCGCTGGAGAAATGGGGTGCCAAGGGTTCGCTGCTGGTGATCGTCACCGGCGAGGAGGTCGGGGCGATGAAGAGCTTCCGCAACCTGCGCCGGACCCAGGTGGTCGAGGTCGGCGCCGCCGGAGTCGCCGACGTGATCGGCGCCGCCGCGGTCGTCATCTCGGAAACCGCTCTCGAGGCCCTGAAGGAGAGGCTCGGCTGATGGACGCCCGCACGATTCTCATCCGCCCGGTGATCTCGGAGAAGAGCTATGCGCTGATCGCCGAGGGCAAGTACACGTTCCGGGTCGACGACCGCGCTCACAAGACGCAGATCGCCCAGGCCGTGGAAGAGGTCTTCGGCGTCGACGTCGCCGGGGTCCGTACCGCCAAGGTGCGTTCGAAGCCGAAGCGGCGCGGCCTGACCAAAGGCAAGACCCGCGCCTGGAAGAAGGCGATCGTCCAGCTCGCCCCCGGCGAGCGGATCGAGCTGTTCGAGGGCGCCGAGACCGCTTAGGAAGAAGAGACCGATGCCGAACCGCAAAACCAAACCGACCAGCCCCGGCCGCCGCTTCGCGACCTACCCGCTACGCGAGCAGGTGACCGCCTCCGAGCCGGAGCGGAAGCTGACCGAGGGGCTGAAAAAGTCCGGCGGCCGCAACGTCAACGGCCGGGTCACCGCCCGCCATCGCGGCGGCGGCGCCAAGCGGCGGTACCGCAAGATCGACTTCAAGCGCCTCAAGGACGGCGTGCCCGCGAAGGTCGCCTCGATCGAGTACGACCCCAACCGCACCTGTTACATCGCCCTGATCCACTACGCCGACGGCGCCAAGGACTACATCCTCGCCCCGGCGCAGCTGCAGGTCGGCGACACCGTCAAATCCGGTCCGGAGGCCGACATCAAACCCGGCCACGCGATGGCCCTGGGGCAGATGCCGACCGGCACGATCGTCCACAACGTCGAGCTGATCCCCGGCCAGGGCGGCAAGCTCGGCCGCTCCGCCGGCACCTCGATCCAGCTCGTGGCGAAGGAGGGGGAGATGGTCACCCTGCGGCTGCCGTCCTCGGAGATGCGGATGGTCCGCGCCGAGTGCCGCGCCAGCATCGGCGTTCTCTCCAACGCCGAGCACCAGAACATGAAGGTCGGCAAGGCCGGCCGCAGCCGCCACAAGGGCAAGCGCCCGCAGAGCCGCGGCGTCGCGATGAACCCCGTCGACCACCCGCACGGCGGCGGCGAGGCGCACCACACCCCCGGCGGCCACCCGGTCACCCCGTGGGGCAAACCGACGCTCGGCTACCGCACCCGCAAGAAGGGCAAGCAGTCCGACCGCTACATCGTCCGCGGCCGTCGCCGCGGCAAGAAGAAGGGCCGTTAGAGATGGGACGTTCGACGAAAAAGGGTCCGTGGGTCGAGGAGCGCCTGATGGGGCGGATCACGGCGCTGAACGAGGCCAACAAAAAACAGATGGTGAAAACCTGGTCGCGGACCTCGACGATCTTCCCGGAGATGGTCGGTCACACGATCGCCGTTCACGACGGCAAAAAACACGTCCCGGTCTTCATCTCGGAGTCGATGGTCGGGCACAAGCTCGGCGAGTTCGCTCCCACCCGCACGTTCCGCTCGCACGGCGGCAAGGACTGAGCAACTAATGGCTGACGAGAAAAAAGACAAAAAAGCGGCGAAAAAACCGGCGGCCAAAAAAGAGGCCAAAGCGAAAAAAGCTCCGGCGAAAAAAACGGCGAGAAAACCGGCTGCCAAAAAAGAGACGAAAAAACCCGCGGCGAAAAAAGAGTCGAAAGCCAAAGGCAAAGAGACCAAGAAAGCCGCGACGAAAAAAGACTCCAAAGCCAAAAAAGAGCCGGTCAAAAAAGCTGCTCCGAAAGCTCCGGCGGCGCCGCCGGTCGTCAAAGCCAGCGCCCGCTACGTGCGGATCGCCCCGCGCAAGGCGCGGCTGATCGCCGACCAGGTGCGCGGCATGCACATCGAGAGCGCCCGAGCACTGCTGCAGTTCTCGCCCCGCGGCGCCGCCCACCCGATCCACAAGCTGATCAACTCCGCGGCAGCCAACGCGGAAAACAACCACGACCTGATCGGCGACGAGATGCGCATCGCCTCGATCACCGTCGACGAGGGTCCGACCCTGCGCCGCTACCGTCCGAGGGCGATGGGACGCGCGACCCCGATCAACAAGCGAACCAGCCACATCCGTGTGGCTCTAACCCCGGCGGAGGACTGAGCAAGTGGGACAGAAGATCCACCCCGAGGGTTTCCGCGTCGGCTACATCCACGACTGGAAGTCGAACTGGTACGAGGACAAAAACTTCGCCGACGTCCTCCAGGAAGACCTGCAGATCCGGGACCACATCGAAACCAAGCTTTCGCACGCCGGCCTCTCGAGCATTACGATCGAGCGCCGCGGCGAGGTCGCCGTGGACATCCACACGGCCCGCCCGGGGATCGTCATCGGCAAGTCGGGCAGCGAAGTCGACGCCCTGCGCAAAGAGCTGCACAAGCTCACCGGCAGCCCGGTGAAAGTGAACATCCGCGAGGTCAAGCGCCCCGAGCTCGACGCCAAACTGGTCGCCCAGTCGATCGCCGAGCAGCTGCAGAACCGGGTCGCCTTCCGGCGGGCGATGAAACGCGCGCTGACTTCGGCGATGCGCTCCGGCGCCAAGGGCGTCAAGGTCCAGGTCTCCGGCCGCCTCGGCGGGGCTGAGATGGCGCGGACCGAACAGTATTCCGATGGCCGGGTGCCGCTGCACACGCTGCGCGCCGACATCGACTACGGCTTCTTCGAGGCCCGCACGACGACCGGCCGGATCGGCGTCAAATGCTGGATCAACAAGGGCGAGGTGATGCCGGAGGGCTTCCGCTCCGATCTCGTCTCCGGCGACGGCGACAGCCAGGCTCAGAGCCGCGGCGGCCGGCGCGACGATCGCGACCGCGGTGGGCGCGGGCGCGGGGATCGCGGTGGGCGCGGTGGCGACCGCGGCGGACGCGGCGGTGGCCGCGGGCCGGGCGGCGATCGCGGTGGGCGCGGCGGACAGCGCGGAGGTGGTCGCTGATGTTGATGCCGAAACGGGTCAAGCACCGCAAACAGTTCCGCGGCCGCATGCGCGGCAACACCAAGGGCGGCAGCACCGTCGCCTTCGGCGAGTACGGGATCAAGGCGCTCGAGCGCGGCTGGATCACCAACCGCCAGATCGAGGCTGCCCGTATCGCGATGACCCGCAAGATCAAACGCGGCGGCAAGGTCTGGATCAACGTCTTCCCCGATAAGCCCTACACGAAGAAGCCCGCCGAGACGCGGATGGGCTCGGGCAAGGGCAACCCCGAGGGATGGGTCGCGGTGGTCAAGCCGGGCAAGGTCATGTTCGAGCTGGCCGGCGTGCCGGAGGACCTGGCGCGCGAAGCGCTGCGCCTGGCCGGGCACAAGCTTCCGGTGAAAACCAAATTCGTCATGCGCGAGGGGGCCGGCGAGTGATGAAGGCCGCTGAGGTGCATAACCTCAAAGACGACGAGCTGGTGGCGAAACTGATCGACGCCAAGCAGGAGGCCTTCAACCTCCGCTTCCGTCACGCCACCGGAGAGCTCGAGAACACCGCCCGGCTGGGCCAGGCGAAGAAGGACATCGCCCGGCTGCTGACCGTGGCCAAGGCCCGCGGCATCGATGTCGAGAAAGAGACGCGACGGATATGAGCGACGACGAGCAGAAAAAAGAAGAGCTTCAGGACGAGACGCCTCAGGACGAGGGCGCCGGGGCCGCGGGTCCTGCCGACGCAGGGGACCCACCTCCTCCTGCAACTGCGCAGGAGGAGATCCCCCCTACGACGTCACCCACGGTAGAGGCCGAGGAGGCTGACGCTGAAGCTCCGGCGGAGGAGGCGGCTGAGGCTGCTCCGGCCGCCGAGGAGGCTTCGGAGCCGAATCCCGAGGACGAGCTTCCCTGGAAGGAGCGCCGCCGGCTGCAGAAATCGCGGCGGCCGCGGAAGGCCCGTGCCTCCAGCCCCGAGGAGCGCAAAGCCGAACGTCTCACCGCGCGCAAGCGCAAGGCCGAGCTGCGTCGCAAGCAGCGCGCGGCCGCGAAGACCGACCGCACCCCCGGCACCGGCACCCCGCCGGCCGAGCGCGAGTCCAACGCGGCCAAGGTCCGCCAGGGCATCGTCGTCTCCAGCAAGGGCGACAAGTCGATCACCGTCCGCATCGACATCGCCCGCCGTCACCGCACCTACGAGAAGATCGTCCGCAGCTCGACCAAGCTGCACGCCCACGACGAGAAAAACGAGGCCGGCGAGGGCGACGTGGTCCGCGTGATCGAGACCCGGCCGCTCTCCAAGACCAAGCGCTGGCGCCTGGTCGACGTGGTGGAGAAGGCGAGGTAGCGCGAGATGATCCAGCAAGAGTCGAGGCTCAAGGTCGCCGACAACTCGGGCGCGCGGGAGATCCTCTGCATCCGCGTCAAAGGCGGCTCGCACCGCCGCTACGCGAGCGTCGGCGACGTCATCACCGCGACCGTGAAATCGGCCAGCCCGCAGGGCGGCGTCCGCAAGGGCGAGGTCGTGCAGGCCGTCGTCGTCCGCACCCGCAAGCCGCTGAGCCGACCGGACGGCACCTACATCTCCTTCGACGAGAACGCCGCGGTGCTGATCGACCCGGCCAGCAACAACCCGCGCGGGACCCGCATCTTCGGCCCCGTCGCGCGCGAACTCCGCGACCGCAACTTCATGAAAATCATCTCGCTGGCGCCGGAGGTCCTCTGATGGCGAAGAGGATGCGCATCCGCACCGACGACCAGGTCCTGCTGATCGGCGGCAAGGACGCGGGCAAGAAAGGCCGCGTCGTCCGCACCGACCCGAAAAAGCGCCGCGTCTACGTCGAGGGCCTGAACATGATCAAGCGCCACGAACGGCCGCGCTCCCAGGGCGACCTCAAAAACGCCCAGGCCGGCGGCATCGTCGAGAAGGAGGGGCCGATCGACGTCTCCAACGTGATGCTGCTCGACCCCAAAGACAACAAACCGACCCGCATCGGCGTCCGCGTCGACAAGGGCGGCAAGCGCGTCCGCTACGCGAAGCGGACCGGAAACGAGATCGGCTGATGGAGGCGACCGTGGCACCGACCCAGCAGGCTGCGCCGCCGCCGCGCCTGCGCGACAAATACGAGCAGGACGTCCTGCCGGCGCTGACCGGGAAATTCGGCTACTCGACGCCGATGGAGGCTCCGCGCCTGGAGAAGATCACCCTCAACATGGGGCTGGGCACCGAGAAACAGGACAAACGCTCCTTCGAAGCTGCCCAGGAGCAGCTGGCGACGATCGCCGGCCAGCACCCGAACGTGCGCCGCGCCCGCAAGTCGGTCGCCTCGTTCAAGCTGCGTGAGGGGATGCCGGTCGGCGTCTCGGTGACGCTGCGGCGGGCCCGGATGTGGGAGTTCCTCGACCGCCTGATCTCGATCGCGGTGCCGCGGATCCGCGACTTCCGCGGCCTCAACCCGCGCTCCTTCGACGGCCGCGGCAACTACTCGATGGGCGTCAAAGAGCAGCTGATCTTCCCCGAAATCGACTACGACTCGATCGACGTCGTGCGGGGGCTGGACGTGACGATCACGACTTCCGCTAAAACTGACATCGAGGCCTTCGAGCTGCTGCTCGGTCTCGGGTTCCCCTTCGCCCAGGAGGGACGGCCCGGTCAGGCAAAGCGGGAAGCCGAAGAAAAAGAAGCCCAAGAAGAGCAGCTCAAAGAGGAAGCCCGCCAGAAGGCCGAAGTCGAGCAGGCGGCACTTGAACAGCTGAAAGAGGAGAACCCGGAGGCCTACGCCAAGCCGGAAGGTGAGGACGAAGGCGCCGAGGGCGGAGACGAAGAGGCCGGAAGTGCGGCCGAGGAGAGTTCTGAGAATGGCTAAGACTTCGATGAAGGTGAAGCAGGCGCGGAAGCCGAAGTTCAAATCGCGCAGCTACAACCGCTGCCGGCGCTGCGGTCGTCCGCGTGCCTACTTCCGCAAATTCGGCCTCTGCCGGATCTGCCTGCGCGACGCCGCGCACGAGGGATACATCCCCGGAATGACCAAGTCGAGCTGGTAGGACGAGGACGATGCTGACCGACCCGATCGCCGATTACCTGACCCGGATCCGCAACGCGATCCGCGCCGGGCACGACGAGGTGGAGATCCCGTACTCCAACCTCAAGCTCGAGCTGTCCCGGATCCTCAAGGAGCAGGGCTACATCAAGGACTTCAGCCGCAAGCCGGCTGCCGTCGGCGAGGCGATCAACGTCGAGCTCAAGTACACCGAGGAGCGCCGGCCGGTGATCCTCGGGATCGAACGGGTCTCGCGCCCCGGCCGCCGCCGTTACGTCGACCACAAGAACGTCCCCCGCGTGCAGGGCGGGACCGGCACCGCGATCGTCAGCACCTCGGTCGGCGTGATGACCGGCCACGAAGCTCGCAACAAGGGAGTCGGCGGCGAGGTTGTCGCCTACGTCTGGTGATCTGAATGAGCCGCATCGGAAGAAAGCCCGTCCCCGTGCCCGAGGCCGTCTCGGTCGAGATCGCGCCCGGGAACATCGCCGTCAAAGGCCCGAAAGGGGAGCTGCGCCAGAGCCTCTCGCCCGAGATGAAGGTCGAGCAGTCAGACGGCGTCGTCACGATCAGCCGCCCGACCGACCGCGGCGAGCACCGGGCTCTGCACGGGCTCACCCGCAGCCTGATCGCGAACATGGTCGAGGGCGTCACCGACGGCTTCGAGAAGCGCCTGGAAATCCAGGGCGTCGGCTACCGCGCCGCCCTGAAAGGGAAAAAACTGGAGCTGGCGCTCGGCTACTCGCACCCGGTTTCGATCGACGCGCCCGAGGGCATCGACTTCGAAGTCCCGCAGCCGACCGAGGTCGTGATCAAAGGCATCGACAAGCAGCTTGTCGGACAGGTTGCCGCGGACATCCGCAAGCGCCGCCCGCCGGAGCCCTACAAGGGCAAGGGCATCCGCTACAAAGACGAGCAGGTCCTGCGGAAGGTGGGTAAGCGCGCATGACCGTCCTCACCAACCGCCGGCGCCGGCTGAAAAGGCGGCGCCGGGTCCGCGCCCGCGTCAACGGCACGGCCGAGCGGCCGCGGCTGTCGGTCTACCGCTCCAACAGGGGCGTCTTCGCCCAGCTCATCGACGACACCAAGGGCCACACGGTGGCCGCGGTCAACTGGATCGAGCCGGAGCTGCGCCAGCTCAGCGCCACCGAGCAGGCGAAGAAGGCCGGCGAACTGCTGGCCGAGCGGGCCAAGGGCGCCGGCGTCGAGACCTGCGTCTTCGACCGCGGCGGCTACCAGTACCACGGCCGCGTCAAGGCGCTTGCCGACGGCGCGCGAGAGGGGGGACTGGCTTTCTAGGGCCGTAGTTCCGCTACGGTGAGCCGCTGCTTATGAAGGGCATGAACGCACAGAACGTCGAAACCGTCAGCCCCCGCGGGCTGGACCTGCAGGAGCGGGTGATCGAGATCAACCGCGTCGCCAAGGTGGTCAAGGGCGGCCGTCGCTTCTCCTTCACCGCGCTCGTCGCCGTCGGCGACGAGGAGGGCGTGGTCGGGATCGGCTACGGCAAGGCCCGCGAGGTCCCGCTCGCGATCCAGAAGGGCGTCGAGGACGCCCGTAAGAACTTGATCCGGGTGCCCAAATACGGGAACACCATCACCCACCGCATCATCGGTCGCTTCGGCGCCGGCCACGTTGTCTTGCGTCCGGCCAGCCCTGGTACCGGTGTCATCGCCGGCGGCGGCGTCCGCGCCGTGCTTGAGCTCGGTGGGGTGCGCGACGTGCTGACCAAGAGCATTGGGACTCAGAATCCGATCAACCTGGTCAAGGCGACTATGGACGGCTTGGTTCGTCTGCGACGTCCTGAGGAGGTTGCGGAGCTTCGTGGGTTGACGGTTACCGAGGTGTTGGGGATGAGCGGCAACGGCAAGGGACAAGGCGCTGAGGCTGCGGGTCCTGTCTCCGATACGACCCCCTCGCCTGAAGGCGAGGGTCCCGCATCGTCGCCACCCGCTGCAGACGCCGCTGCGTCAGAGGCTGGTGAGCCGTCCGAGGAGGGGCAGAGTCCCGCTGACGAGACGGCTGCGGAGCCGGTCGCTGAGGAGAAAGCTGAGGAGTCCTCGTGAGT
>DASSMM010000006.1:0-5112 GCA_035688825.1 Solirubrobacterales bacterium
GTCCACGGCGGCGGCATCAGCGGCCAGGCCGGGGCGGTCCGCCACGGCGTCGCCCGCGCCCTGACCGAGGTCGACTCCGAGCTGCGCGGCGACCTCAAGCGCCGCGGCTTCCTCACCCGCGACGCCCGCGTCAAGGAGCGCCGCAAGGCCGGGCTGAAGAAGGCCCGCAAGCGCCCGCAGTTCAGCAAGCGCTGATTTGGACGGGGTGAAGACCGCGCGCAAGCTCTTCGGAACCGACGGGGTCCGGGGAGAGGCCGGCACCTTCCTCACCGCCGAGCTGGCGACGGCGCTCGGCCGCGCCACGACCTGGTCGCTGGAGGCGGAGCGGCCGCAGGTCCTGATCGTCCGCGACACCCGCGAGTCGGGGCCGATGCTCGAGGCCGCGCTGGCGGCCGGGATCGCCGCCGCGGGCGGCGACGCGCTGCTCGCCGGGGTCCTGCCGACGCCCGCCGCGGCGATCCTCGTCAAGCGCCTCGGGCTCGACCTCGCCGCCGTCGTCTCCGCCTCCCACAACCCCTTCGGCGACAACGGGATCAAGTTCTTCGACGGCCGCGGCGTCAAGCTCGCCGACGAGGTCGAGGCCGAGATCGAGGCGCAGATCGAGTCGGCGCCGAGCGCCGAGCGCCCTGGCCGCGTGCGCGAGCTGAACGGCGGCCTTGCGGATTACCTGCGGGAGCTGCAGTCGGCCTTCGGGCTCGATCTCTCCGGCCGCCGCGTCGTCCTCGACTGCGCCAACGGCGCCACCTTCGAGGCGGCGCCGGCGATCTTCGCCCGCCTCGGCGCCGAGGTCGAGGCGATCGGAGTCGAGCCTGACGGCCGCAACATCAACGCCGGCTGCGGCTCCACCCACGTCGAGGCCCTGGCCGCGCGGGTCGCCGCCTCCGAGGCCGAGATCGGCTTCGCCTTCGACGGCGACGGCGATCGCGTCCTCGCCGTCGACGGTGCCGGTCGCGTCCACGACGGCGACGAGCTGATCGCCCTGGCGGCCCGGGGGATGGCCGCCCGCGGCGAGCTCGAAGGCGGCGTCGTCGTCACCGTGATGAGCAACTACGGCTTCCACCAGGCGATGGAGACGGAGGGGATCGAGGTCGCCGTCACCCAGGTCGGCGACCGCTACGTGATCGACGAGATGCTGCGGCGCGGCTGGAAGCTCGGCGGCGAGCAGTCGGGCCACATCATCTGCAGCGACTTCGTCTCCACCGGCGACGGCATCGCCGCAGCGCTGACGACGATGCGTGAGCTCGGTGGCGCCCCGCTCGCCGAGGCAGTGCCGATGGGCAAGCTGCCCCAGGTCCTGGTCAACGTCGAGGTCGCCGACCGATCGGCGATCAACGACGCTCCCGCTGTCTGGGAGGCGGTCGAGCAGGAGGAAAAGGGACTGGAGGGCCGCGGTCGCGTCCTCCTGCGCCCCTCCGGCACCGAGCCGCTGGTGCGGGTGATGGTCGAGGCGCCGAGCGACGAGGAGGCCGAGGCGGTCTGCAAGCGCCTGGTCGGGGTCGTGCGGCGCGAGCTCTCCTGAGCGGCCGGCCGCCGGCTTCCAGCTAGCCTTACCCGTCTCTTGTGCGGCATCGTCGGATACGTGGGCGCCAGGCCCTGCGAGGAGCTGTTGCTCTCGGGCCTGGAAAAGCTCGAATACCGGGGCTATGACTCGGCCGGTCTCTCCGTGCTCGCCGACGGCGAGGTCGAGAGCGTCCACGCGGTCGGAAACCTCGGCAACCTGCGCGCCGCGGTGCAGGCGCGGGCCGAAAACGGCGCCGGGCCGCTGCCGCCCTCGGCGACCGGGATCGCCCACACCCGCTGGGCCACCCACGGTCGCGTCACCGAGGCCAACGCCCATCCGCACGACGACAGCTCCGGCCGCGTCCACATCGTCCTCAACGGGATCGTCGAGAACCACAGCGAGCTGCGCCGCCGACTGCAGGAGCAGGGGCAGGTCTTCAGCTCCGAAACCGACGCGGAGGTCGTCGCCCACCTGATCGCATCGCACTACGACGGCGACCTCGCCGCCGCCGTCCGCGCCGCCTACGCCGACCTGCGCGGCCACTACGCCTTCGTCGCCATGCACGCGGACGAGCCGCAGCGGCTGATCGGTGCCCGCAAGGAGTGCCCGCTGATCGCCGGCCTCGGCGAGGGGGAGGCGTTCCTCGCCTCGGCGATCCCCGCCTTCCTTGCCGACACCCGCACCGCGATGCCGATCGAAAACGGCGAGATCGTCGAAATCGAAGCGGGAGCGATCCGCATCACCGACGCCGAGGGCAACCCGATCGAGCGCGGCACCGAAGAGGTGACCTGGGACGCCGACGCCGCCGAGAAGGCCGGCTACGAGACCTTCATGCTGAAGGAGATCCACGAACAGGCCGACGCGGTCGCCGAGACGATCACCGACCGCCTGCCGGGGACCGAAGGCGTCGACCTCTCCGATGTCGAGCTCTCCGACGAGCTCCTGCGCGACGTCGGCCGGATCGTCATCGTCGCCTGCGGCACCAGCTACCACGCCGGCCTCGTCGGTCGCTACGCGATCGAGGAGTGGGCGCGGGTGCCGGTGGAAATGGACATCGCCTCCGAGTACCGCTACCGCAACCCGGTGGTCGGGCCGAAGGACCTGGTGATCGGGATCACCCAGTCCGGCGAGACCGCCGACACGCTGGCGGCGATGCGGCTGGCGCGCGAGGCCGGCGCGACGGTGCTGGCGGTCACCAACATCATGGGCAGCCAGGTGACCCGCGACGCCGACGCCGTCCTCTACACGCGGGCCGGCCTGGAGATCGGCGTCGCCGCCACCAAGACCTTCGTCGCCCAGGTCGCGGCGATGTACCTCCTGGGGCTGCGGATCGCCGAGCTGCGGGGGACGCTGCCGCCCGAACGTCTCGCCGAGCTGGTCGCCGAGATGAAGGCGCTGCCCTCGAAGATGGAGGAGACGCTAGCGGCGACCGAGGAGCCGATCCGGGCGATCGCCGCCGCGCACGGCAAGGAGAACTTCTTCCTCTACCTCGGGCGCCACATCGGCCTGCCGGTCTGCCTCGAGGGGGCGCTGAAGCTGAAGGAGATCAGCTACATCCCGACCGACGCCTACGCCGCCGGCGAGATGAAGCACGGGCCGATCGCCCTGCTCGACGAGTCGACGCCGGTGGTCTGCATCGCCACCGCGAGCCCGGTGCTCGACAAGGTGCTCTCCAACGTCGAGGAGGTCCGCGCCCGCGGCGCCCAGACGATCGCGGTTGCCACCGCGGGGGACGAGCGGGTACACGAGGTCGCCGACGAGACCGTCGAGGTGGCGGCGAGCGACTGGATCCTGCAGCCGATCCTCGCCGTCCTGCCGCTGCAGCTGCTGGCCTACGGGATCGCCCGCGGCCGCGGCCTCAACGTCGATCAGCCCCGCAATCTGGCCAAGACGGTCACGGTTGAGTGAAGTTGTCCAAACGGCGCGCTAGAGTGCCCGCCCTCGTGAAGCTCCGTCTCGTCCTCCTCTCGCTTCTCGCGGCTCTGGCCGCCTTCGTCGCCGGCTGCGGCGGCGGCGACAGCAGCGGCGGCAGCAGCGACGCGGCCACCCTGGCCCCGGCCACGGCGCCCGTCTTCATCGACTTCACCATCCGCCCGGAAGGGGCGACGAAGACCAACATCGAGGACCTGGCGAAGAAGCTCGCGGGGGTAGACGACCTCGGCGGCCTCGTCGTCGAAGAGCTTGAGAGCTCGGCCTCCGAAGACGGCGAAGAATTCGACTTCGAAAAGGAAGTCGAGCCCTGGCTGGGTGAACGCGCCGGTCTCTTCCTGCAGGAATACGAAGACGAAGACTTCGAAGGCTACGGCGCGGCGATCCAGACCGAAGACGAAGACGAAGCGCGCGAGTTCGTCGACAAGCAGGTCGAATCGTCTGACGAAGCGGTCGAAGACGGCTCCTACGAAGACGTCGACTTCAAGGTTCAGGAAGACGAAACGACGATCGGCGTCTTCGAAGGCTTCGTCGTCTTCGCCGAAAACGAAGCGATCTTCAAATCGATGGTCGACGCCTCGAAGGGCGACAACCTCGCCGGCGAATCCACCTTCACCGACGCGATGGGCAGCGTTCCCGACGACAGCGCGGCCGACGTGTTCGTCGACATCGGCGGTCTGATCGAAGAAGCCGGCAACGAAATCGATTCCGACACCCAGGCCTTCCTCGACAGCGCCGGGATCGAACCGCACGAAGCCACCGCCGTGGCCAGCCTGGTGCCCGGTTCCGACGACGTCGAGATCGACTTCAGCAGCAACATCAGCGGCGACAACCCGCCCTCGGGCGACGCCTCCGAGCTGCTCGGCTCGCTGCCCGGGACCGCCGTCGGCGCCTTCGCCGCCGACGAATTCGGCAAGCGCTTCAACGAAGGCATCGACAAGATCGACGAACAGGGCATCCCCGGGGAGGTGCCGCCGAACCAGCTGAAGAAGTCGCTGAAGCAGGCCGGCGTCGACCTCGAAGCGATCGCCGGCTCGATCGGCGACGTCGGCGTCTACGTCACCGGCAACAGCGAAAAGACCCTCGCGGGGGCGCTGGTGATGGAAGCCGAAGACGCGACCCAGGCGGCCAACACCGTCTCCAACATCGGCCTCTTCCTCCGCAAAGCGGGCGTCTCCGGCGTGACCAAGATCAGCGAAGGCGCGACCGGGTTCTCGATCCGCAGCCCGGAACTGGGCCGCCAGCCGGTGGTCGTCGCCGCCAAGGGCGATCGCATCGTGATCGGCTACGGCCTCGCCTCGGCGCTCTCGGCCTTCGAGGAATCGAACAAGGCGCTCAGCGACAACCCGGCCTTCCAGGAAGCCGAAAGCGCCCTCGGCGGCACCCCGATCACCGCCTTCGTCGACGGGCCCTCGGCCCTCAACCTCGCCCAGGCAATGGTCCCGGCGGGCGACGAAGGTTTCGAAGAAGCCGAGCAGTACCTGAAGAAGGTCGACTACCTCGCCCTCGGCTCCGAAGCATCCGGCGACCTCGCCACCGCCAAGCTGATCGTCGGCGTCAAGTAGCGCGATGAAAGGGGGCCGGGTGCCCCTCTCCCAGAGACCGTCGCGCAGCTGGGGCGGCCCGCTGGGCGCGGTTGTGGTCTCTGGAGCCTCTGGGAGAGGGGCACCCGGCCCCCGGCG
>DASSMM010000007.1:0-9861 GCA_035688825.1 Solirubrobacterales bacterium
AAGTCGAGGACGCGGCGGGGCGGGTGCTGAGGGAATTCGACCCCAAGCCACGGCGCAAGGTGAAGATCGATCCGGGCACCCGCAGCGTGATCATGGAAGGCCTGCACGACGCGGCGCAGGGACCGGGGGGTACCTCGGAGCCGGTCTTCGGCAGCTTCCCGATCCCGGTCGCCGGCAAGACGGGTACGGCGGAACGTCCCGGGCACGCGGACCAGTCCTGGTACTGCGTCCTCGCCCCCTATCCGAACCCCCGGATCGTCACTTGTGTGACTATTGAGGAAGGCGGCTTCGGAGCACAGGCCGCCGCCCCCGCCGCCCATACGATCCTCGAAGCCTATTTCCACGACCAGATCGCGGCCGAAAGCCGCGAAGCGGCCGAAGGAAGCGAAGGCGTAGAAGAAAGCGGCGCAACCGGATGATGTACGCGACCAGAACCAGACAAGCCCGGCCGGAGCCCTTCGCGGTCCACATCGGCATCGGCGAGCGGCTCGGCCTCGCCCACATGGACTGGCCGCTGACGATCGCCGCGGTGAGCCTCGTCGCCTTCAGCGTCTTCACCCTCGGCCAGGCGACCCAGAACGACGTTCCCGGCAGCCCCCACTACTACCTGGACCGGCAGGCGATCTACGCGGTGCTCGGGGTCGTCGGCATGCTGCTGCTGACCCGGATCGACTACTCGCGCTTCCGCGAGCTGCGGGTCGGCATCTACACCTTCCTCTGCGCCAGCGTCTCCCTCGTCTTCGTCTTCGGGTTCGCCGCCCGCGGCTCGCGGCGCGCCTTCGAACTTCCCTTCTTCAGCTTCCAGCCATCGGAGCTCGGCAAGCTCCTGCTCGTGCTTGCGCTTGCCGGGTTCGTGATCGATGGCGCCAGGCGGGGCTCGCCGGTCCAGCGGACCGTGCGCTATCTCTGCCTCGGCCTGGCACCGGCTGCACTCGTCTTCCTACAACCCGACCTCGGCACCTCGATGGTGTTCGTGGTCGCCACCCTTGCCGTCATGTACTTCGGAGGCGTCCCCTGGACGCACTTCGCGGTCATCGGCGGCGCCCTCGTCACGCTGATCGCGCTGGTCCTCGTCGTCGCACCGGCGGTGGGGACCCCGATCCTCAAGGGCTACCAGGAGGAAAGGCTCACGTCCTTCCTCAGCCCCCATGAGCACGAAGCCGGCGCGGGTTATCAGCAGAACCAATCAGTCACCGCCGTGGGCGCCGGTCAGTTCTCCGGCCGCGGCGAGAAAGCCACTCAGACGCGGCTCGACTTCGTACCCGAGCGGCACACCGACTTCATCTTCGCGGTGATCGGTGAGCGCTACGGGTTCATGGGCGCCGCGTTCGTCCTGTCCCTTTACGCCCTGCTCTTCTGGCGGGCGCTGCGGATAACGACGCTCTCGAAGAACTCATACGGGACCCTGGTAGCGGGCGGCATCGCCGTCTCGCTGCTGTTCCAGACCTTCGTCAACGTGGGGATGAACCTCGGGATCATGCCGATCACCGGGATCCCCCTGCCGTTGATGAGCTACGGAGGGTCCTCCGTGCTCGCTACTTTCCTGGCGGTCGGCGTTCTTCAGAGCATCAACGTCCAAGCGCATCTCAGTCAGAGAGGCAGGTTCGCCTGGTGACTCGCAGAATGAGGCCCGGCACCGCGTACCTATCCGAACTGAGCTGAACAACAAATGAAAAAAACGATTTTGGTCTCCGCCGAGCGCGGCGAGACCCGTGTCGCCGTCCTCGAGGCAAAGCAGAAAGGCGGCAAGAGCAACGTTGCCGAGCTCTACATCGAGCGTCGGGGCCGACGGTCGATCGTCGGCAACATCTACAAGGGCAAGGTCGACAACGTCCTGCCCGGGATGGAGGCCGCCTTCGTCGACATCGGCCTCGAGCGCAACGGCTTCCTCCACGTCGACGAGATCCTCACCCCCGACGGCGAGCAGGCGCCGCGCCGCGGGCGCGGCGGCGGTCGCCGCATCAACGAGCTGATCAAGCCCGGCCAGGAGATCCTGGTCCAGGTCGTCAAGGACCCCTTGAAGACGAAGGGCGCGCGGCTCTCGATGAACGTCTCGATCGCCGGGCGCTATCTGGTCTTCGCCCCCAACGGGAGCGGGGTCGGCGTCTCCCGCCGGCTCGCCGACAAAGAGCGCGACCGCCTGCGCAAGATGGTCGATCGCACCTACAAGGGCCCGGGCGGGCTGATCGTCCGCACCGCTGCCCACGGCGCCAAAAAAGCCGACTTCGTGCGGGAGATCAAGTACCTGCAGAAACTGAACGAGGTGCTCGAGCGCCGCGCCGGCTCGACCAAGGCGCCCTCGCTGGTCTTCCAGGAGGCAGATCTCTCGATCCGGGTCCTCCGCGACGTCTTCCTCAGCGAGTTCGAGAAGGCGATCATCGATTCGCCGAAGCAGTTCGAGCGGGTGACCAACTTCTTCCAGCGGACCGCACCAGAGCTGGTCGAGGGGGTCGAGCTCTACGAGGGCAAGAAGCCGCTGCTGGAGAAATGGAAGGTCGACGCGGAGATCGAGTCGACGCTGAACCGGCGGGTCGACCTGCCCTCGGGCGGCTACCTGATCATCGATTACGCCGAGGCGCTGACGGTGATCGACGTCAACAGCGGCTCCTTCACCGGCCGCGGCAAAGGCGGTCTCGAGGAGACGATCACCAAGGTCAACACCGAGGCCGCCGAGGAGGCGGTGCGGCAGCTGCGGCTGCGCGACATCGGCGGCATCATCGTCATCGACTTCATCGACATGGCCCGGGCCAGCAACCGCGACAAGGTCCTGAAGACGATGCGCAAGGCGCTCGACGCCGACAAGTCGAAGAGCTACGTGGTCGAGGTCTCGCCGCTGGGCCTGGTCGAGATGACCCGGCAGAACGTCACCGACGGGGTACGGGAGATCCTCACCGAGCCCTGCCCGACCTGCGAGGGGGAGGGAGTGGTCCTCTCCGCCGAGACCGTTGCCCTGGAGGGGCTGCGGAAGATGCGCGACATCGTCGCCGAGAACCCCGACAGCGAGGCCTTCCTGATCCGCGTCAACCCCAAGGTAGCCCACGAGCTGACCGACGAGGACAGCGGCCTGGCCGAGCTCGAGGAGGAGACCGACAAGCGGTTCCACTTCGAGGGCGGCGAGGCGCTGCCGATCGAGACCTTCCGGGTCGTCGAGCAGGGTGGCCGCGCCGAGATCGAGGAGCGGGCGCTGCCGTTCAAGGTCGGCGAGGAGGTCCTGGTCGAGATCGACGAGCCGCACATGTACAACGCCGACGACGCCGTCGCCCGGATCGATTCCTACATCGTCAGCGTCACCGGCGGCGGTCCCTTCGTCGGCGAGCGCAAGATGGTGCGGATCGACGAGGTCGAGCGCTCGGCGGCGATCGCCTCGCTGCTGGGCGGCGAGTCGCCGAACGGCTCTTCGGGAGGCGAGAAAAACGGCTCCCAGCTAGACTCCGACGCTCCTTCGCGCAAACGTAGCCGTGGTCGCCGGGGCGGCCGAGGGCGTTCGCGCGCCAAGCAAGGCAGCGAGAAAGATTGATGAGCACCTACGCGATAGTCGAAACCGGCGGTAAGCAGTACAAAGTCGAGGAAGGAACCTCCCTCCTCGTCGATCGGCTCGACGCCAAAGAGGGCGACAAAGTCGCCCTGCGGCCGGTGCTCTTCCGCGGCGACGACGTCCTCACCGGGAGCAAAGAGCTCGGCAAAGTCAAAGTTGAGGCGAAAGTCGCCGAGCACCTGCGCGGCCCGAAGGTCAAAGTCTTCAAATACAAGGCGAAGAAGGGCTATCGCCGCCGCGCCGGTCATCGCTCCGAGCTGACCCGGCTAGAGGTGACGACGCTCAAAGGGGGCAAAAGCTAATGGCGCACAAGAAAGGCCTCGGCTCCAGCCGCAACGGCCGTGAATCCAACCCCAACATGCTCGGGGTCAAGGTCTTCGCCGGCCAGAAAGTCACCGGCGGCGAGATCATCGTCCGCCAGCGCGGCACCCGCTTCTGGCCCGGCGACGGCACCGGCATCGGCCGCGACCACACGATCTTCGCCACCCGCGAAGGCGTCGTCGATTTCAAGCCGTCCCGCAAGGGCCGCACGATCAGCGTTCTGCAGGATTAAAACCCGACCAAGGGGGAGTTCATGAGTTCTGTCTCTGTGCGCAGGGACCACCGGCTAGCCGCCGTGGCCTGTGCGTCGATTGCCCTTGCCTTCGTGGCGGTGTTCGCATTCGCGGCCCGTGCGCAGGCGGCCGAAACCGTCTATTGGGACAACTACGGAGCCGATCCCGACAACGTCGCCTTCGCCAATATCGATGGCAGCGGCGGCGGTGTGTTGAATCTCGGTAACGAGAAAATCGAATCACCTGAAGGCATGGCCTACGACTCGGTCACCAACCGCCTCTTTGTCGCAAACGAAGAAGGAACCAATGGCCAGATCCTTGCCATCAACCTCGACGGCAGCGGTGCCGGTCCCTTCACGGCCCCGGGTGCCCCGATCGAAGAACCCGAAGGCGTGGCGGTTGACCCGGTTACGAGGACCATCTACTGGGAGAACGTCGACGGTGAATCCATTGCCTGGGCCAAGCTCGACGGCAGCGCAGGCGGGTTGCTCAACACCACCGGAGTCACCATGGAAGGGCCCTGCTGTCGCATCGCTCTCGATCCGGTCGGCGGGCGTATCTATTTCGTCAACTATCCCCCGGCGGAAAATTCCATCGCCTACGTGAACGTGAACAACACCGGGGGCGGTGAACTCAACCTGACCGGCTCGACTGTCGAACCCGGCGGGGAGGGCCTCTCTGTCGACCCGGCAACCGGTCGCATCTATTTCGTCGGTAGCAGCGGAAGCAGCGAAGCGATCGGCTACGCGAACCTGAATGGCACCGGCGGCGGAGACGTCCCGCTCGGATCTGCTGTCCTCAACGGGCCTTGGGGCCTGGCTCTCGATCCTTCGATCAACCGCCTTTACTGGGGCAACGAGTCGAACGGTGAAAACGAACGGGCCAATGCCATCGGTGCCGTCAACACCGACGGTTCCAACGGAGGCGGGATCACCATCGCCTCTGCGCCGGTGGACAACCCGCAGGATCCGGTGATCCTCAAGAGCCCGACGGGCACCGGCGCGCCGACCATCACCCGTGACGCGAGCAACCCGGCCGCGCTCTCCTGCTCGACCGGCAATTGGGCTGCCGACTACCCCGGCTCGTTCGTATACCAGGCGCCGCGGAGCTTCGGTTACCAGTGGCTGCTAAACGGGGCCGCCGTCGCCGGAGCCACTTCGAGCACCCTCACGGTAACCGCGGCCGGCTCGTACACCTGCACGGTCACGGCAACGAATCAGACCGGCTCCGCCGGCCAGACGAGCGCTGCGGCTGCCACCGTCAACGCGGCAAACGTGAAACTGACGGTGAAGCCGAAGAAGGCGAAGGCGAAAGCCGGCAAGGCCGCGACCTTCAAGGTCCAGGCCCTCAATCAGGGCGACCTCGCAACCGGCAACGCCAAAGTCTGCGTCAAGCTGTCGAAGAAGGCGAAGAAAGCCCTGAAGGCGCCGAAGTGCAAGAAAGTCGGCGTCGTCGGTGCGCTGGCGAAAAAGACCGTCAAGGTCAAGATCAAGGTGAAGCCGACCGCGGCCGCGGGCAACTACAAGGTCACGCTCCAGGTCAAGGGCAGTGCCGGCAAAGCCGTGAAGGCCACCGTCAAGGTCATCGGCTAGGCCACAGCCGACACGACGGCAGGACGACGGGAGGGCTTCGGCCCTCCCGTTCTTCGTTCCGAGGCACCTCTCTAAGCTCAGGCGGCCGATGTACGACAAGGCGAAAATCTGGGTCGAGGGGGGTGGGGGCGGGAACGGCTCGATCTCGTTCCGCCGCGAGGCTCACGTGCCTCGCGGCGGCCCTGACGGCGGCGATGGTGGCCACGGCGGCGACGTCGTGCTGGTCTGCGATCCGTCGAAGCGGGATCTCGGGGCGTTGAAGGGGAGCAAGCACTTCCGGGCGCAGCGGGGGCGGCACGGGGAAGGGTCCAACCGACAAGGGGGACGAGGAGAGGACCGGGAGATCCCGGTACCGCCGGGGACCGAAGCGATGGCGGTCGACGGCAGCCGGATCGACCTGGTGGCGCCGGGGCAGCGGGCGGTGGTCGCCCATGGCGGTCGCGGCGGCCATGGGAACAGGCGTTTTACGACTTCGACCAGGCAGGCGCCGCGGTTTGCCGAGAACGGCAGCGCCGGGGAGGCGGACTGGATCGAGCTGCAGCTGAAACTGCTGGCGGACGTGGGGCTGGTCGGGCTGCCGAACGCCGGCAAGTCCTCGCTGCTGGGGCGGCTGACGCGGGCAGCGCCGAAGGTCGCCGACTATCCCTTTACGACGCTCTCGCCGGCGTTGGGAACGATCGAAGGCGAGGACCGGCAGGCGGTCGTCGCCGATATCCCCGGCTTGATCGAAGGCGCGGCCGAAGGGGCGGGTCTCGGCCATGAGTTCCTCGCCCACGTCGAGCGCTGCTCGATGCTGGTCCACCTAGTTGACGTGGCGCCGATGGAAGGCGATCCCACCGCCAACTACGAAACGGTGCGGGGCGAGCTGGCGGCGCACGGCGCCGGCCTTGAGCGGCTGCCCGAGCTGGTGGTCTTGAGCAAGCGGGACCTGTTGCCGCCTGAGCAGGTCGAGGAGGCCCTGCGGGAGTGGGAGGAGCAAGTTGGCGCCGAGGCGCTGGGCGTGATGGCCGTCTCCTCGGCGACCGGGGAGGGGCTCGACGAGCTGCGCCGGCGGATCCTCTCCGAGCTGCCCGAGATCGCCCCGGCCGCCGCGTCGGCCGCGCCGGAGGTGGACCAGGAGTTCGAGGCCGAGCACCGCGTCTACCGTCCCGCCGGCGAGGGCGGGTACTGGGTCGAGCGCGAGGAGGACGGCGCCTTCCGGGTTCTCGGCCGCGGCGTCGAGGTGCTGTTCGAACGCCACGACACCAAAAACGAGGAAGCGCTCGCCTACCTTGAGCAGCGGCTGAAGGAGATCGGCGTCATCGCCGCCCTCGACCGCGCCGGCTTCGAGCCAGGCGATGAGGTCAGGATCGGAGAGCACGAGTTCGAACTGTTTCCCTGAGGTGCTCCGGTCATTTCAACCGCTATGCGGAGCAAATGACCGGAGCACTTTCTAGGAAAGACTCGAGAGCCCTGCTGCGACCGCGAAGCCGAGGACGGTGACGAGGCCCGCTCCGCGACCGGCGTCGCTGCGGGCGTCGGGGATCATCGAGTCGATCAGCATCACCAGCAGGGCGCCGGCTGCGAAGCCGTCGATGGCCGCCTTCGGGCGGCCGGAGACCGCGTCGGCCGCGAGGTAGCCGACGACGGTGGCGACCGCGCAGATCGCCGCGACCAGCACCCAGAGCCGCAGGATCGCCTCCCGCGGACTCCCCGCCTGCCGCATGTCGGTGGCCGAGCCGAGCGACTCCGGCAGGTTGGAGACGAAGATCGCGACCAGCAGCGAGACCCCGACCCCGGCGCCGGCGGCGATGTTGATTCCGAGGACGAGCTGCTCGGGGATGCCGTCGAGGAAGGCGCCGAGGGCGAGCGCGGTGCCGCTGCCCGATCCCTCCGCGCGGCCCTGGCGGCCGCGGCCGGTGGCGCTACGGCGGGCGATCAGGCCGTCGAGGAAGTAGTAGGTCAGCGCCCCGACCCCGAGCCCGACGCCGGTGATGCCGGCGCCGCCGACCTCGATCCCCTCGGCGGCGAGCTCGAAGCTGACGGCGCTGATCAGCGCCCCGGCACCGAACGAGAGCACGTAGCCGACCTGGCGGTCCGGCCAGCGGCGGCCGAAGCTGAGCAGCGCGCCGATGACGAGCGAGCTTGCCGCCAGCGTTCCCCACCCGATCGCTTCGCCCATCTGGGCTACTTTCCCCGGCATGACCTTGGTCGTCAAGCTGGGATCTTCAATAGTCGCCGCCGACGACGGCGAGCTGCGCACCGACGTTCTCGATTCGGTCTGCGCCCAGGTGAGCGCGCTGGAGCAGGGGGGAGAGCGGGTGGTGATGGTCACCTCCGGCGCGATCGCCCGGGGGATGCGGCTGATGGGGATCGCAAACCGGCCGCAAGCAATGGATGAGCTACAGGCGGCTTCTGCGGTGGGGCAAGGCAGCGTGTTCAGGGCGTATGAGGAGAGGCTGGGTAGAGGGGGTCTGCGTGCGGCCCAGGTTCTTCTCACTGCCGGCGACTTCGCCAGCCGGAACACCTACCTTAACGCTCGCCAGACGCTCCGCAGGCTGCTCGATTGGGAAGTGGTCCCGGTGATCAACGAGAATGACACGACTGCTACGGACGAGATCACCTTCGGCGATAACGACTTTCTTGCCGCGCAGGTTGCGATCCTTCTACGGGCGAAGGCTCTTGTGCTGCTTACCGATACCGATGGCCTCTTCACCGCGAACCCCCGGTATGTCGAAGATGCCGAACTGATCCACGAGATACGGACGCCTGGAGACGCTGGCAACCTCGATATCGATGACCGAACCTCCGCCTTCGGTTCGGGAGGTATGCCGAGCAAGGTGGCAGCAGGGAACATGGTCAGTGAGGCTGGAATTCCCGCTGTGATCTGCAACGGGACTATCTACGGGCCGCTGAAAGCCGCCGGCGAAGGCCAGGATGTGGGCACTCGGTTTATCCCCCATCCTTCACGGCTTTCGAATTTCAAGCTCTGGCTCAAATATGCAAAAGCGGCTAAAGGCACCATCGTTGTTGACGAGGGCGCGGCGAGAGTCCTGCGCGAATCTGGCTCGAGCTTGCTGCCTGTGGGAGTGCGCAAGGTGCGAGGGGCCTTCGAGGTGGGGGACACCGTAGAGGTCGTGACTGATTCAGAAGGCATCGGCAAAGGACTTTCTTCGTACTCATCCCAAGAGCTCGATGCCGTCAAAGGCATGAAGAGCGAGCAGGTGCGCGACTTGTTGCCGCACGTCGCTGATGAGGTCGTCCATCGCGACCGCTTCGTGCTGCTTTAGCAATTGGCGAGTTGACCTGGCTATAGGAGGGCTAACTCGCCAATCGTGACCGTCGAGGTGGCCCATCCAGTTACCCTTGTCCGATGGCTGTGACCGAGACCACCGTCGCCGAGAGCTGCGCTGCCGCCAAGCGCGCCGCGCGCTCGCTGGCGACCGCCTCGACCGAGGCGAAGAACGCCGCTCTTGAGGCGACCGCGCGCCTGCTCGAGGAGCAGGCGGAGACGATCCTGGAGGCGAACGCGGGTGACCTCGCCGACGAGCGCGCCGCCGGGCTGACCGAGGCGCTGCGCGACCGCCTGCGGCTGACCCCGGAGCGGGTGGCGGCGATGGCCGCCGGCGTGCGGGTGGTGCGCGACCTCGAGGACCCGGTCGGCGAGGAGCTGGAAAGGAAGACCTTGGCCAGCGGCCTCGACCTACGCAAGGTGCGGGTGCCGCTCGGCGTCGTCGCCGTGGTCTACGAGGCGCGGCCGAACGTGACGATCGACTGCGCGGCGCTGACGATCAAGAGCGGCAACGCGATTGTCCTCCGCGGCAGCTCCTACGCGGAACGTTCGAACGCGGCGCTGGCGGGGGTCGTGCGCGAGGCGCTGGCCGAGGCGGGGCTGCCCGAGGACGCGGTGCTCTCGCTCGGCGGCGGCGGCCACGAGGAGCTCGCCGAGCTGGCGACCCAGGAGGGCCTCGTCGACCTGCTGATCCCGCGGGGGGGCGAAGGCCTGAAGGCGGCGATCAAGGCGGTGGCGACGGTGCCGGTGATGTACGCGGCGGCGGGCAACTGCCACGTCTATGTCCACGCCGAGGCCGACCTCGAGATGGCGCGGCGGATCGCCGTCAACGCCAAGACGCAGCGCCCGGGGGTCTGCAATTCGGCCGAGACGCTGCTGATCGACGCCGCCGTCGCCGAGGATTTCGCC
>DASSMM010000008.1:0-6622 GCA_035688825.1 Solirubrobacterales bacterium
GTGGTCGTCGGAGCGCATCAGCTGCATGTAGTCGAGGATGATCAGGCCGAGGCCGCCGCGCTCCTGTTCCTGGGCGTGCAGCCGCCGCGCCTTCGCCCGCAGGTCGAGGATGCCGAGGTCGGAGGAGTCGTCGAACCAGAGCGGCGCCTCCGCCAACTCGTTGCAGGCGCGGATGACCTTGGAGAAGTCCTTTTTGACCTGCCCCTTGCGCAGCTTGTCGCCCGAGATCCGCGCGCGGCAGGCGATGAAGCGCTGGGCGAGCTCCACCTCGGACATCTCAAGCGAGAAGAAGGCGACCGGGAGCCCCTGCTTGACGGCGACGTTTTCGGCGATGTTGGCGACGAAGGCGCTCTTACCCATCGCCGGGCGGGCGGCGACGATGATCAGGTTGCCCGGCTGGAAGCCGCCGGTGATCGCATCGATGTCGCGGAAGCCGGAGGGGGTGCCGGTGAGCTCGATCTCGCCGGTGGAGAGCTTCTCCAGCCGGTCGACCTCGTCGTGGAGGATGTCCCCGAGGACGCGGAAGTCGCTCGCCTGCTCTTTGTGGGCGACTTCGAAGAGCAGTTTCTCGGCCCGCTCGGAGATTTCGCGGGGTTCGCCGTCGCGCTCGTTGACCCAACCCTGGATCTCCTGCCCGGCCCCGAGCAGCCGCCGTAGCAGCGAGTTCTGCTGGACGATCTCGGCGTAGTGCTTGGCGTTGGCGGCGGCGGGGACTTTTGCCGCCAGCTCGGAGACGTAGTGCCTGCCGCCGGCCTCCTCGATCTTGTTGCGCTGGGTCAGCGCCTCGCTGACGCTGAGCTCGTCGACCGGCTTCGAGGCTGCGTAGAGGTCGTGGATCGCGCCGAAGATCTCGCGGTGCTTGTCGAGGTAGAAGTCGGCGGCGTTCAGCTTCACCTCGTCGATCACCCGGGTCAGCGTCGCCTCGGCGACCAGCATCGCCCCCAGGACCGATTCCTCGGCCTCGATGTTCTGCGGGGGGACGTGGGTCGACGACGGCTGCGGCATGGGTCTCTAGTAAAGGCGTCCCGGCGGCGGATTCGGAGCGAGTCAGGACGCTTCAGCAAGTAGACCAGAGGGAAGTCACAGAGGCGTGCGTCTTCCGTGCAAACGCCGTCAAAAAGACTTGACGCTTCGTTGACCTTTATCCGGCAGTTCCGAAGGAGAGCTGGTGGGGGTGCGCCGGCGGGATCAGCCCCTCCTGCTCCTGGCGCAGCTCGCCGCGCCGGAGCATCCGCAGGGTGAGGATGGCGATGCTGAGGATCGCCGTGGCGCCGAGGCTGAGCTGGACGCTGAGCAGGCCTTCGCGGCTCCAGTAGACGTCGCGCAGGTCGAGCAGCAGCGCCGCCTCGTCGAAGGTGAGGCCGATGCCGGCGCCCATCGGGATCGCCAGCCGCTGCTCGAGGTCGTCGTTGTCGGTCAGCAGTGCCGCGGTGCCGGAGCTGAAGGCGAGGAGGATGCCCGGCACGAAGTGGTGGATGTGGCGACCGCCGATGTGCACGTTGCGGAAGGGGCCGCGGCCGTCGCGGATCGCCCAGGTCGAGATGCGGACGAGAGCGAAGGAGCCGAGGAAGCCGGCGAGCAGGTTGAAGAGGACCGCTTCGCTGCGCGGGGCCTCGGTGTAGCCACGGACGGCGACGCCGACGGTGTCCGCGGCCGCAGCGGGCGCCGATTCGATCAGGGCTTCGGGGTCGAGGACAGTTTCGTGGTCCTGCACCTCGGAGGCGCGGCGGGCGAGCATGCGGCTGAACTGGCCGGCGACTACGGCGCCGGCGGCACCGAGAGCGACCGCGGCGAGGCCGACCGTCGCTCGCTCCGAGCGAGCCCAGCCTGACCTGCGAGAGCGGAAGGGGACTACTTCTCCTCGCTGATGATCGTCTTCACGGCGGCCGTGGTGCCGTCGGAGAGCTGGATCTCGACCATGAAGGTGCCGAGCTCGCGCAGCGGCTGCTCGAGCTGGACCTGTTTTTTCTCGATCCGCAGGTCGCGGGCCTCGCGCAGCGCGTCGACGATCTCCTTCGGCCCGACCGAGCCGAACAGCTTGCCGTCCTCGCCCGCCCGCTGGTGGATCGTGAGGACCGTTTTCCCGAGCAGCCCGGCGGCTTCGGTTTCGCGTTCGCGCCGCTGTTCGGCCGCGCGCTCGGCCGCCTCCATCCGCCGTTTGGCTTCCTCCAGCGCACCGGCGGTGGCGGGCTGGGCCAGCTTGCGCGGAACCAGGTAGTTGCGCAGGTAGCCGGGGGCGACGTCGACGACGTGTCCGCGCTCGCCGAGGGACTCGACGTCCTGAAGCAGGATCGCCTGTGCCATCAGCGCTCTCCGACGTAGGGAAGCAGGGCGATTTCGCGCGCCCGCTTCACCGCCACCGAGAGCTGACGCTGGTGGCGGCGGGAAAGTCCGGTGACTCGGCGGCCGCGCGTCTTCCCCTTGTCGGAGAGGAAGCGCCGCAGCAGGTTGAGGTCCTTGTAGTCGACGACCTCGGAGTTGACCCGCGTGTATTTGCGGGGACGCGAGCGATCGGCGCCGCGCCTGCCGCGCCGCGCGCCTCCGCGTGAAGGAGTCTCAGTACGTGCCATCGGGCGGCCATGCTACAGAGCGCCGCTGAGCGGCGCTCTGTGAGGTTCCTTTAGAGAGGTGCCTCAGAACGGAATATCGTCCTCGGACGCAGCACCGCCGGCCGGGGCGGTTTCGAAGTCGCCCATGTCGGCCGGGACGTCGCTCTGGGGCGGGGAGTAGCCGCCACCGCCGTTGCCGTTGCCGCCACCGCCGGAGCCGTCTCGGGAACCGAGGAACTGGACGGTGTTGGCGATGATCTCGACGCTCTGGCGTTTGTTGCCGCCCTGGTCTTCCCACTCGCGCCAGTCGAGCCGGCCTTCGACCGCGACCGGGCGGCCTTTCGAGAGGTAGTTGGAGCAGTTCTCGCCCTGCGCCCCCCAGACGGTGACGTCGAAGTAGTTGGGCTTGTCGACCCAGTTGCCGCTCTGGTCTTTGCGGCGACTGTTCACCGCGACCCGAAGCTTGCACACGGCGGTGCCACTGCCGAGATGACGCAGCTCCGGATCCCGGGTCAGGTTCCCGGTGATGACCACCACGTTCACATTCGAAGCTGCCAAATCACTCACTCCTTGCGCATTCGCTTGTCTGGACTCCAGTCTAAGGAGGTGGACGGCGCGACTCTCCCCCCTTGCGGCGGGGTTTCCGCAAACAGCGCGGCCCATGAGGGCGCTTACTCGTCGGAATCGTCGAAGGAGTCGCCGCGATCCTCGCGGGCTCCCTGGGCGCTGCGCTCGCGCGGGCCCGGCGAGGCCGTGGCGGCGGGCGGGACGATCACCGGGGCGGCGGGATCGACCTTGAAGATGCGGAAGCGGAGGACGCCGTCGGCGATCTTCAGGTTGTGGTCGAGCGCGTCGAGCAGCTCGCTCGGGGCCTCGAAGCGCATCCAGCGGTAGTCCGCCTCGGTGCGGCGGTTGATTTCGTAGGCCATCTTCCGCAGGCCCCAGCTGTTCTCGTGCTTGAGGGTGCCGGAGCCCTCGATCTGACCACGTGCCTCCTGCGCCAGCGCGTCGCGGGCGGGGGCGTCCAGCTGGGGGTCCAGCATCAGGACGAGCTCGTATTCACGGGGAGCGGCCAAAACGGCGAAGGACTATAGCGGCGAGCAGCCGCCGGAGGACGCCCCCTCCGCGCTTCATTCGACGCTCTAGTCTCTGAGGCGTGAGCTCCTCGCCTCTGATCATCGTCTCCAACCGGGGGCCGCTGCAGTTCGATCGCGACGAGAACGGCGAGCGCACGGTGCGCCGCGGCGGCGGCGGTCTGGTCACGGCGCTCTCGGGCCTGGTCTCTCACCGCGACGCGCTCTGGATCGCCTCGGCGATGAGCGACGAGGACGTCGCCGTCTCAGAGGAAGCCGGAGGGCCGGTCGAGCAGGAGCTGGACGGGGTCGAGTACCGCGTTCGCCTGGTCGGCAGCGATCCGGATGCCTACGACCGCTTCTACAACGTCATCGCCAACCCGATCCTCTGGTTCATCCAGCACTACCTCTGGGACATCTCCAACGCTCCCGACATCCGCCAGCAGGAGCTCGATGCCTGGGACTACGGCTACCAGACGGTCAACCAGGACATCGCCAAGGCGGTGCTCGCCGAGATCGAGGGGCAGGAGCGGCCGCTGGTGATGCTCCACGACTACCACCTCTACACCGCCCCGGGGATGATCAGGGCCGAGCGGCCCGACGCCTTCCTCCACCACTTCGTCCACATCCCCTGGTCGCAGCCGGACAGCTGGCGGATCCTCCCGAACCGGATCCGCGAAGCAATCTACGAGGGGATGCTGGCCAACGACATCATCGGCTTCCACACCCACGCCTACTGCATCAACTTCCTCCGCTGTTGCGACGAACTGCTCGATGACGTCGAGGTCGACTACCACGCGGCCGAGGTGCGCCACGCCGGCGGCAAGACGATCGCCCGCGCCTACCCGCTCGGGATCGACGCCGAGCGGCTGAAGCGGGCGGCGGCCTCGCCCGAGGTGGCCGAGGCCGAGCGTGAGGTGCTCGAGCGCCGGCGCCAGCACCTGATCATCCGCGTCGACCGCGCCGACCTCTCGAAGAACGTGCTGCGCGGCTTCACCTCCTTCGACACCTTCCTCACCCAGCACCCCGAGTTCCGCGAAAAGGTCACCTTCATCGCCCACCTGCAGCCCTCGCGCCAGGACGTGCCCGAGTACGCCGAGTACCTGGAGCGGATCGAGGCGCTCGTCGCCGTCGTCAACCACCGCCACGGGACGACCGACTGGATGCCGATCGACCTGAAGATCTACGAGAACTTCTACGACGCGGTCGCCCGCTACAAGCACTTCGACCTGCTGATGGTCAACTCCCTGTTCGACGGGATGAACCTGGTCGCCAAGGAGGCGCCCGCGGTGAACACCCGCGACGGCGTCCTGATGCTTTCCGAGAACACCGGCTCCCACCAGGAGCTGATCGACTACGTCCTCTCGGTCAACCCCTTCGACATCCAGGAGCAGGCCGACGCGATCTACCGGGCGCTGACGATGGACCCCGAGCAGAAGCGTCGCTGGGCGGAGGGCCTGCGCGAGATCATCTTCTCCCGCAATCCCGGCGACTGGGTGGACGATCAGCTGAAGGACATCGAGGCCGCCCGCCAATCGGTCGCCTGAGGGGGAGAGTTCCTGGCCGCCGGCTCCTTAGGGGCCCGTGCGCGGAGTTCGAGTGCGATGGGCAAGTGCGGCGAAAGCGGCGGCGGCGGTCGCCGTAGCGATATTGGCCCTACAAACGCTCCCGTCCCTGCTCAAGCCCCCCGAGCCACCCCCGCTGGCCCCCGATGTCGGCCTGCCCCGGCCAGTGGCCCGGGGTCCCGAGCCGGAACTGCATCAACTTGACCACCCGGTAGATAGTCAAGTTGATGCAGTTCGGAGACGAGCGCCGGAGCGGGTGCGTGGGGAGGCGGCGTTGGATCCGGCGCGAGCTTTGATCAGCAGCAAGCCGCGCCGACAGCGCGAGCATCGCCGCCCCCAGCGTCCAGCCCTGATCACCGGACCTCTGCCGCCAGCGCCTGAAACGTCTTCCTCCGCTCAGCCTCCGCCCCCGGCGCCCGAACCTGCGCCTGCTCCCGAACCCTCGCCGGTCGCTCCCGCGCCCGCGCCCTCAGCGCCGCCGCCCGCCGGCGACGGGTCCGAGGAGTTCGCGCCGCACTGAGCTCTAGTCGAGGTCGGTGAAGAGCTGGAGCCAGTCGCGCAGCAGGCGCGGGGTGAGGAACGCGCGGCGGGCGTGCTCCTTGCCCTCGCGACCGAGCTTCTTGCCGAGCTCGGGGTCGCGGAGGATCTCCAGGCAGCGCTCGGCGCACTCCCCCGGCGAGTTGACGAGGTAGCCGCTGACCCCGTCCTCGATCTGCAGCGGGATGCCGCCGACGTTGCCGGCCACCGTCGGCCGTCCCTTCCAGAGCGCCTCGGTGACGGTGAGGCCGAAGCCCTCGCGGATCGACTTCTGCAGGCAGATGTCCGACTGCGACTGGAAGGCGTTGACCTCGATCGCGCCGACGTTGTTGAGGTTGCTGAGGATTTTGATGTCCTCGTCGCCGCCCGCATATTCGAAGGTCTTCTGGAAGTACTCCATCCCCTCGGGGTCGTCGGTGGCCATCGAGCCGACCATCGCCAGCTGCGCCTCGGGCACCTGCTCGGTCACCTGGCGGTAGGCGTCGATAACGCCGATCGGGTCCTTCCAGGGGTCGAAGCGCGAGACCTGGGTGATCAGCGGCCGGTCGACGTCGATCCCGAACTGACGGCAGACGAAGGCCGCGTCCTCGGGGGAGAAGGCCATGTTCTTCGGGGAGAGCGGGTCGATCGCCGGCGGGATGATGTTGACGGCCTCGCGGTGGCGCCCCATGTCGTTGGGCACGTACTTCTCCATGTGCCAGACGCTCGCGTCGTACTCTTCGATCATCGGCAGCAGCCGCTCGATCGGGGCCGGGTTCGGGGTCGAGAGGTCGATGTGGCAGCGCCAGATCCAGTTCTTGCCCTTCTCCTTGGCGTCGCGCCGCAGCAGGATCGGCTGCGGGTCGTGGACGATGACGACGTCCCATTCGCCCTGCAGCCCGTCGGCGTTGACGCGGTT
>DASSMM010000009.1:0-5206 GCA_035688825.1 Solirubrobacterales bacterium
GGGAGGCACTCCCCCGACTTCAATCCCGCATCAGCACGTAGACCAGCAGCGCCGCGAAGCAGACCTGCGCCACCCCGAAAGCGGTGCCGAGGTTTTTCGCCCCGGCCAGGAGGGCGATGACGGTGGCGGCGGCGAAACCGAGCAGGAGGAGCGCGAGCTGACGGCGCATTCGGCGCGAAGTCTATGCTCGCCCCATGCTGACCGACTACCACCTGCACCTGCGCCCGGACGAGGAGGGAACCACGTTCGAGCGCTACTTCACGGCCGAGAACGTCGAGGGCTACCTCGACGCCGCCGCGGCCGCCGGGATCGAGGAGCTCGGGGTCTCCGAGCACGTCTACCGCTTCCGCCAGGCGCTCGACCTCTGGCAGCACCCGCTCTGGGTCGAAAACGCCGTCGACGACGTCGACGCCTACTGCGAGTTCGTCCGTGGCACGCCGTTGCGGCTGGGGATCGAGTGCGACTACATCCCCGGCGCCGAGGAGCGGATCGAGGCGCTGCTCGCCGCCCGTGACTTCGACTACGTCGTCGGTTCGGTCCACTTCATCGGCGAGGGCGACGCCGCCATCGATCACAAAGGCTTCGACGTCTGGGAAGGCGACGGCGACCCGGACGAGATCTGGCGGCGCTACTTCGCGATGCTCGCCGACGCCGCCCGCTCGGGCCTCTTCGACATCCTCGCCCACCCGGACCTGGTCAAGGTCTGGGGCCGGGCGACGCCGCTGCCCGATCGCGACCTGCGCCCCTTCTACGAGCCGGCGGTCGAAGCGATCGCCGAGAGCGGGATCGCCGTCGAGATCTCGACCGCCGGGATCCGCAAGCCGGTCGGCGAGCTCTACCCCTCGCGCCAGTTCGCCGAGATGTGCGTCGAGGCGGGCGCTGCCTTCGCCCTCTCCTCCGACGCCCACCTGCCCGAGCAGATCGGCTTCGAATACGACCGCGCGGTGCAGTTCATGGACGAGCTGGGGATAGGAGAGCTATGCGTCTTCGAGCAGCGCCAGCGGAGTCTCGCGCCCCTGGGCAGCCGGGTCCGTTGATCGTGGTCGGCCTCGGCTACGACAGCCACCGCTTCGCCCCCGGGCGGCCGCTGATCCTCGGCGGCGTGCGGATCGAGCACGACCAGGGCCTCGAAGGCCACTCCGACGCCGACGTCCTCACCCACGCGGTGATCGACGCCCTGCTCGGCGCCGTCGGCGGCGGCGACATCGGCGAGATGTTCCCCGACGACGACCCGGCCTTCGAGGACGCCGACTCGATCGACCTCCTGCGCACCGTCGTCGGCACGATCGCCGGTCCGATCGTCAACATCGACGCCACCCTGGTCTGCGAGCAGCCCCGGCTCGGCCCCTACAAGGCGGAGATGGAGCGCACACTCGCCGACGCCACCTCGGCCCGGGTCAGCGTCAAGGCGACCAGCAACGAGGGCATGGGCTTCGTCGGCCGCGGCGAGGGGATCGCCTGCATCGCGGTGGCCGGCGTCGAATCCGAATAGTCTTCCGGCTGGGAATGGCGAACTCGCGTCTCAGTGCGGCGGCCGTGCGCGGCTCTATCTCCGACCTGGCCTTCCAGGGGAAGGTCCTGCACGAAGCCGGCATCGTCGAGCCGATGCGCCCGGACAAGGCGCTGAAGATCGGCGGCACCTTCCTGCGCTGGGGGGCCTCGCCGGCGACCGGAGTCACGACCGCGGCGATCCATCACCCGCACGAGCTGGCGATCGTCGACGAACGCGGCGCCCTCAGCTGGGAGCGGTTGCACCGCCGCTCCAACGCCCTCGCCCACTCGCTGGCGCAGATGGGGATCGGCCCCGGCGACGGCGTCGGGGTGATGTGCCGCAACCACCGCGGCTTCATCGAGACCACGCTCGCCGCCGCCAAGCTCGGCGCCAGCGCCCTCTACCTGAACACGATGTTCGCCGGCCCGCAGCTAGCCGAGGTGACCAGGCGCGAGGGCCCGAAGGCGCTCGTCTACGACGAGGAGTTCACGGAGCTGCTCGCCGAGGTCGACCCCTCGGTGCAGCGGATCGTCGGCTGGTGCGAGGGCGAGGCCTCCGAGCCGACGCTCGAGAGCCTGATCGAGGCGGGCGACGAGAGCGATCACAAGCCGCCGCCGGAGAAGCCGAAATTCGTCATCCTCACCTCCGGCACCACCGGCACCCCGAAGGGCGCCCAGCGCTCCAGCCCCGAAGGCCTGATGCCGATCGCCGCCCTGATCGACAAGATCCCGTTCCGGGCGCGGATGACGATGATGATCGCGGCGCCGCTGTTCCACTCCTGGGGCTTCTTCCACTTCGTGATGAGCCTGCCGACCGCCTCGACGATGGTGCTGCGGCGCAAGTTCGACCCCGAGGAGACGCTGAAGGCGATCGAGCAGAGCCGCGCCGACGTGCTGGCGGCGGTGCCGGTGATGATCCAGCGCATCCTCGCCCTGCCCGAGGAGACGCTGCGGCGCTACAGCCTGCCGAGCCTGAAGATCACCTCGCTCTCCGGTTCGGCCTTGCCGGGCGAGCTGGCGATCGCCTGGATGGACCATTTCGGCGACAACGTCTACAACCTCTACGGCTCGACCGAGGTCGCCTACGCGACCGTCGCCACCCCGGAGGACCTCCGCGCCGCTCCCGGCACCGCCGGTAAGCCGCCGCGCGGGACCAAGATCCGCCTCTACGACGAGAGCGGCAAGGAGGTGCCGCGGGGCGAGGTCGGCCGCATCTTCGTCGGCAACGAGATGGCCTTCGAGGGCTACACCGGCGGCGGCGGCAAGGAGATCATCGACGGCCTCTACTCGAGCGGCGACGTCGGCCACATCGACGAGAACGGGCGCCTCTTCATCGACGGCCGCGACGACGAGATGATCGTCTCCGGCGGCGAGAACGTCTTCCCGCGGGAGGTCGAGGACCTGCTCGCCGACCACGACGCGGTCGAGGAGGTGGCGGTGATCGGGGTCGAGGACGAGGAGTTCGGCCAGCGGTTGAAGGCCTTCGTCGTCGTCCGTTCCGGGACGGAGGTCTCCGAAGGAGAGCTGACCGCCCACGTCAAGGCCAATCTCGCCGGCTACAAGACCCCGCGCGAGGTCGAGTTCCTCGATGAGCTGCCGCGCAACGCTACCGGCAAGGTCCTCAAGCGGGACCTGCACGCTCGCGAGAAGCAGCAGTCCGCTTAGCGGAATTTGCGATTTTCGCGTCGCGGTCCCCTCCGGCGCCGCTAGTAGGTTCCAGGGGAATGAGCGAGCCAGCCAGGCAGCTGCAGCAGGTCGGTGAGGCGACGCGCGCGATGCGCGGTGTGGCCGACCAGGCGCTCGAGTGGGTGCGGGTCAGCGAGGAGCGCGTCGTCGCGGCCGAGAAACGGGCCGACGAGGTCAAGGGGCAGGTGAAGGAGCGGGCCCTGCTGACGCTGCGCAAGGTCACTGCCGAGGCGCGGGAGAAGATCGCCGCCGAGCGCAAGGCGCGGAGCGAGGCCGAGTCGCGGATCGGCGCCGCCGAGGCGGCGCGGGACCGGGCCGAGCGGGGCTTCGAGGAGCTGCAGCAGCGCTCGCAGAAGGAACGCGAAGAGATCGTCGCCAAGGCGAACCGCCTGCGGGGCGAAGCCGAGCAGGACGCTGCCCGGGCCAAGGCCAAGGCCGAGAGCGCCTCCGAGGAGGCGCGGCTGCAGGCCGAGAACGCGATCGCCGCGGCGGAGAAGGCGGCCGAGGAAGACTTCAAGTCGCGGCTCGAGGAGGCGCGGAAGCAGATCCAGGCGGAGGCCGACGAACGGATCGCCGCCGCCGAGCAGCGGGCTGCCGACGCCGAGCGCGAGGCGGAGCAGTCGCACGAGGCGGCGGTGCGGCTGGAGACCGAGATCGAACGGCGGGTGATGGAGGGGACCGCGGAGGTTCGCCGCGAAGCCGAGGAAAGCGTCAAGCGCCTGCTCGAGAAAGTCGAGCGCGAGGCCGAGGACGCCGCCCGCAAGCGCGCCGAGGACCAGCTTCGGATGGAGTCCGACCGGATCCGCGTGCAGGCGCGCAAGCGCGAGGAGCGGGTGCGGGAAGCGACCGAGGACGAGATCAAGGCCAGCGTCAGCAAGGCCCGCCGCGAGGCCGAAGCCGCCGCCGAGGAGACGGCCCCCGCCTGGCTGCGCTCCGAGTCCAAAGCATCAACCGCCGGCTACAGGACTTTTTGATCTAACCTCGCCTGCGCAATGCGCGAGGTGAGGATCAGGGACACGCTCAGCGGCGAGCTGCGCTCGCTCGACGCCGGCTCCGACGTCGGCATCTACGCCTGCGGTCCGACCGTCTACAGCCGCATCCACATCGGCAACGCCCGCCCCTTCGTCGTCTTCTCGCTCTTCGCCCGCTTCCTGCGCAGCGCGGGCTACCGGCCGAAGCTGGTCGTCAACGTCACCGACATCAACGACAAGATCTACGTCGCCGCGCGCGCGGCCGGGAAGCCCTCCGCCGAGTTCGCCGCCGAGATGAAGGACGCCTACTTCGAGGACACCGACCGGCTCGGGGTCGGCCGCCCCGACTCCGAGCCGCTGGCGAGCGAGACCGTCGCCGGGATCGTCTCCCTGATCGAGGAGCTGGTCGACTCCGGCCACGCCTACGAGTCCGGCGGCGACGTCTACTTCCGGGTCCGCAGCTTCGGCCCCTACGGCAAGCTCTCCAACCGGCGACCGGAGGACATGGATCAGGGCGAGGACGCCGGCAGCGCCTCGCTCAAGGAGGAGCGCCTCGACTTCGCCCTCTGGAAGGCCCACAAGCCCGACGAGGACACGAGCTGGGACTCGCCCTGGGGCCCCGGCCGCCCCGCCTGGCACATCGAGTGTTCGGTGATGGCCGAGCAGGAGCTGGGTGCCGCCTTCGCGATCCACGGCGGCGGCTCCGACCTCGTCTTCCCCCACCACGAGAACGAGATCGCCCAGTCTGAGTCCGCCGGCCGCCCCTTCGCCCGGATCTGGATGCACAACGGGATGATCGAGACCAGCGACGCCAAGATGTCGAAATCGGAGGGCAACATCTTCCAGCTCTCCGAGGCGCTCGACCGGTATGGACGGGAGGCAGTTGTCGCCTACCTGATCTCCGGGCACTACCGGCAGCCGTTGGCGTTTGGGGAGGAGCAGATGGAGGAATCCCTCGCCAGGGTCGAGCGGATCAGGAACTTCTTCAGGGACAAGGGGCTGGGGGCGCCGGGGGAGGGGTCCCCAGACAACAGCCGGGGAGCGTCTGGGGACCCCTC
>DASSMM010000010.1:0-3444 GCA_035688825.1 Solirubrobacterales bacterium
CGGGGTGATCTTCTTCGCCCTGATCAAACTGATCCCGATCACCCTGACCCTGCCGGGGATCGCGGGTCTGGTGCTGACGATCGGCGTCGCCGCCGACTCCAACATCGTCATCTTCGAGCGAATAAAGGAGGAGGTGCGGGCCGGGCGCTCGATGTCGAGCGCGATCAGCGCCGGCTACAAACGCGGAATCAGCACGATCGTCGACGCCAACGTCGTCACCTTGCTGACCGCCTTCATCCTCTTCGTGCTGGCCACCTCCGGAGTCAAGGGCTTCGCCTTCACCCTCGGGGTCGGCACGATCGTCTCGCTGCTGACCGCAGTCGTCTTCACCCAGGCGTTGCTCGGCAGCATGAGCCGCTCGCGGCTGCTGCGCTCGCCGGCTGCCCTCGGCGCCGGCGGCGAGGGCAAACGCTGGCACTTCGACTTCATGGGCGCCAGCCGCTGGTTCTTCTCGATCTCCGGCGTGATCCTCCTGATCGGCGCCTTCTCCCTGGCGACGAAGCAGCTCAACTTCGGGATCGACTTCGAGTCGGGCACCCGGATCACCGCGGCGCTGCAGCAGCCGACCGACGAGGAAGGGGTGCGGGACACGCTCGACGCGGCCGGGATCGACGGCGAGAAAGTGCAGCAGGTCGACGACCCGAACTTCGGCTCCAACGTCTTCCAGATCGAGTCCCATCAGCTCGAACCGGGCGAAGTGCGTGACGCCGAGGAGGCGCTGGCCGCCGAGTACGGCATCATCAGCAACGGCTTCGACAGCACCAGCGTCGGGCCGACCTTCGGCGAGCAGGTGGCGAGCAGCGCGCTGAAGGCGCTGATCTTCTCGCTGCTGGTGATCTGCGGCTACGTGGCGCTGCGGTTCGACCCGAAGTTCGCGGTCCCGGTCCTGATTGCGATCTTCCACGACATCCTGATCACCGCCGGCGTCTACTCGTTGACCGGAAAAGAGGTGAGCAGCGGTACGGTCGCCGCCTTCCTCACCATCTTGGGCTACTCGATCTACGACACGATCATCGTCTTCGACCGGATCCGCGAGAACGTGCCGCGGATGCCGCGGGCCGCCTTCTCGCAGATCGTCAACCGCTCGATGAGCGAGGTGCTGACCCGTTCGCTGGCGACCAGCTTCTCGACCTTGCTCGGGGTGATGTCGCTGCTGATCTTCGGTGGCGCCACCCTCCAGGACTTCGCCTTCGCGATGTTGGTCGGGATCGCCTCCGGTACCTACTCGTCGATCTTCATCGCCTCGCCGGTGCTGACCGCCTGGAAAGAACGCGAGCCCGGCTTCGTCCGCCGCCGGCTGCGGATCGAGGAAGTCGAGGGGGGGCGGGTGCCGGCCTATGCCGACGACATCGAGATGGCGAAACTCGGCCGCGACGACGAGCGCGAAGCGGCAGCCGCCCCGATCGCGGAGGAACCGGCCGCCGAGGCGGCGCCCGGAGCGGTGGCGACCGTGGAGCGGGTCGAGGACGGCGGCAGCAACGGCGCCTCTCACACCAACGGCGACGGCGACGGCGACGAGGCCTCGTCCGAGCGGCGCAAACGGAATGCGGAACGGCGAGCGCGGCGTCAGGCGCGGCGCAAGCATGGGAGGAGATAGCGATGGCCCTGGTCGTCTTCTTCATCATGGGCATCGCCCTCTGGCACTTCACCGTCTTCCTCCCCGACCGCTTCTGGCAGGGAATCGTCGGCGCCTTCCTCGGCGCGGTGCTGGGGGCGATCGTCTTCGGGCTGATCGTGCAGGAGGCAAGCGGCAAGGACCTCGGCGACACCGACCTCTCGACGGCACTCGTCGCCATCCCGGGGACCCTGATCGGACTCGGGATCGTCTACGCGATCGGCATGCGGTCCGAGCAGTCGGACGCTTCCTGAGGCGAGCCCATAGCCGACATAGCGGTTCTTAGCGGTATATGGGCAAAACCAGGGTGAGCAGTAGAGATCTTGTGAGCGCTCAGCCATAGCCTGCGGGCATGGCCGGTGGGAAAGGCACGGAGGAGCGAGGCGCGACCCAGAGCATCTTCGGGTGGCTACGGGAGAGGCCCCGGATCCTGGCTGTTCTCACCCGCTGGAGCAAGGAAGCCGACGCGGATTCGAAATCCGGAGAGCCTGCGAAAAAGGCCAAAGAGCCTCCGCCCGCCCCCGGGGAGCACGTATCGGTCTCAACTGCTCGGGGGAAGGTCAAAGTCGAGATCCACCACCAGGCCGGCGCGGTCGCGGACGAGGCCAAAGGCAAGGCCGACGAGAAGGAAAAGCCGGGTTCCGACCCGCTCGGCAGCGGCCTCCTCAAAGTGGCGGGGGCGGCTGCCGCGGCCATCGGTGCGACCGGTGCGATTGTCGCGGTCGGCGCCGCAGTGCTCTGGATCCGCTTCAACGAGGCGGGCCTGCCGGCCATGCAGGCCGTCAGCGTCCAGCCCAAGTACGAGGCTCTCGTCCAGGGAGGGCAGCAGACGGTGGCGGTTCTGATGATCGCCTTGGTCGCCGCCCTGTTGATCTACTTCGCGGATCCTGGAGGGGAGATCCGCCGCGTGACCCTGCTGACCTTTCTTTTCCTCTTCGCGGTCGCGTGCTTCTGCACGCTGGAGACGAACCTCGACACGTTGCCGAAGTTCGGCCTGATCGCCTTGGCCGCGTTCCTCGCGGTCGGCGCGATCATCGTCGGTACCAGGACCGACAAACGGTTCTGGCCCCTTGGCTTCGCCGTGTTTCTGGCGGCCTTGATCTTCGCCTCCGCGTCTGCCCTGCTGATCTCCAGACAGCAGGACTTCGTCCAGGCGGTAGCGGTGCTGCGTGGCAGCGAAGACAGCGGGCTCACCGGCATCTATGTGGCCGCCGGCGAAAAGACGCTCTACATCGCCCGCCCGGTGCCGATCCCGACTGACGACGGGAGCTCGAAGCTGGCGATGATGGACATCCCCCGCGAAGGGGCGATGTACGCCGTAGGTCCGCTGGAGAGCCAGGCCAAAGCCAGACAGAGGGCGCGGGTCATGCTGGCGCGCCTGGTCGAAGCGCGGGAACGGAACCCCTCGCCGGCGGAACCGGAAGAAGCCACCGAGGAAGGCGCCGGTGCCGAGGCAGGGGCCACGGAAGGAGAAGGGACCGAAGAAGACGCTTCGAGCGAAGGAATGACCGAGGGGGGCTCGGCGTCTGCATCGGAATCCACCGCCGGGCTCGAACGGGTGCTACGGGCTTTCAGGGTGCCCGTGCGGATCGAACAGCGGGTCACCCGAGGGGCATGCCTGGTCCGCTATGGCGATGCCGCGACCACGGTCGACGCTGGCAGCTGGTGGACCTCCTGCGGTGAAGCCGAAAGGATGAAGACGGTCGCCGAGGTGCGGGAACGACTGGCGCTGCCGCCAGGTCGCTTCCAGGGTGCCTACGACGCGAAGATCGAAGCGACTCTTCATGCGGGAACCGACGTCCTCGTCGTTCGAGGGAAGGCGGCAGCCC
>DASSMM010000011.1:0-39277 GCA_035688825.1 Solirubrobacterales bacterium
GTCGTCCTCCACGAGGGCGAGGAGCTGGCGCCCGAGGAGGTCGGCGAATACGTGAAGGAGCGGATCGCCGCCTACAAGTACCCGCGAGTCGTCTGGTTCCTGGAGGACCTCCCGAAGGGACCGACGGGGAAGATCCTCAAGCGCGAGATCGAGGTCCCGGCGCCGACTGAGCAAAGCAGTCACCCGTAGTTTTTGCTCACCACTCAGAACCTCTGCATATAATCGTGTCACGTTGCAGAGCGCTATGGGAGGCGCCTGCTCTCAACAGATAGGAGAGAAAGACCATGAAGAGACGGTTCATGGCAGTTGTCGCAGCGATGGCCCTTTGCATCGCCGCCGCGGTCCCGGCTACCGCATCGGCACAGGACCCGATCCTGTTCGTGCACGGATACGTCGAGAGCGCGTCGCTCTGGAACACGATGATCGCCAACTTCGAAAAAGACGGCTATCCGAAATCGTATTTGAGCGCCTACAGCTACAACACCTCGCAGTCGAACAAAATCGACGCCGAAGAAGTGAAGACCAAGGTCGAAGCGCTGCTGAAAAACACCGGCGCGACCAAGGTCGACATCATCGCCCACTCGATGGGCAGCCTCAACAGCCGCTACTACATAAAGAACCTCGGCGGCGAAGCCAAAGTCGACGACTGGGTCTCGCTCGGCGGGCCTAACCACGGCACCGAAACGGCGAACTTCTGCTTCAGCACCTCCTGCGTCGAGATGCGGGTGGGGTCGACGTTCCTGAAAGAACTGAACGCGACCGACGAGACGCCGGGCGCCGTCAACTACGGCACCTGGTGGTCGCCGTGCGACGAAATCATCAACCCGGACTCGAGCGTCGCGCTGACCGGAGCGACGAACACGAAAACCGCGTGCATCTCGCACACGGCCCTGACGACGGACAGCACCGTCTACTCGCAGGTCCGCGAATTCGTCAAATAGCCGTTCCAAGCTGAAGTTCCCGGCGCGATCCTGGCCAGCCGGCCAGGATCGCGCTAGTCTCCCGGTGCCCTCTACGCGACACCAAAAGGAGACGAGATGAGCGTCGCTTCCCAGCGCCTGATGGACAACATCACCTACGAGGACCTCTACCAGCGTTGGGAGCAGGGGAACTGGAGCGCCTACGACATCGACATGTCGAAGGACCGCGCGGGCTGGGAAGGGCTGAGCGAGATCCAGCAGCGCTCGGCGATGTGGATCTACTCGATGTTCTATTACGGCGAGGACCGGGTCGCCGACACCCTCGCGCCCTACGTCACCGCGGCGCCGACCGAGGAGCAGTCCTACTTCCTGGCGACGCAGCAGGTCGACGAGGTCCGCCACTCGATCTTCTTCCATCGCTTCTTCAAGGAGGTGATCGGCGTCGGCGGCGAGTCCGTGCAGCAGACGCTCTCCTCCACCCTGCCGCAGCTGAACTGGGGCTACCGCGGCATCTTCGACCGCCTCGACCGGATGGCCGAGGAACTGCGCAAGGACCGCTCGGTGCCGAAGTTCGCGCAGGCGATCACGCTCTACCACCTGATCGTCGAGGGCAGCCTCGCCCAGCCCGGCCAGCACTTCATCGAGGACTTCTTCGCCTCCGAGGAGACGATGCCCGGCTTCAGCGAAGGGATGGTCAACGTCTCCCGCGACGAGCAGCGGCACATCGGCTTCGGGGTCAAGGTCCTTTCCGAACTGCTCGAGGAAGGCGCCCCCGGCTGGGCAGAGAACCGCGCCGCCGTCATCGAGTTGCTGAAAGAAGTCCTCCCCTACATGCCCGGGGTCTTCCAGCCGCCCGGCCTCGACCGCGCCTACACCGAGTGCTACGGCTTCTCGCTCGAGGACATCATCGCCTTCGGCTTCAAACTCGTCCGCCAGCGCTGGCGGACGATCGGCTTCCCGACCGAGGAGATGCCGCCCGGCGTCTTCCCCTTCGACCCCGACAAATCCGAGGAGGAGATCGCCGCCGAGCAGGTGCAGATGCTGATGGGCGGCGTCGTCGGCAACCCCGGCGCGAAGACGCCCGAAGCCTCGCCCGAGCTGCAGGCCCTCCACTTCGACATCCTCACCCGCGTCGCTAACCCCGACGCCGCCAACGGCACCCCCTTCGTCCTGCAGTGGCGCTTCACCGACGCCGAACCGTGGCACCTGGTCCTCGACAACGGCTCGACCCGCGCCGAGGCCGGCGAAGCGCCGAGCCCGAACGTCACGATCGAGGCAAGCTGGGCCGACTGGATCGCCTCGGGCAAGCCTGACGCCGACCGCCTGAAGATGATCGTGCAGCGGCGGATCCGCCCCCGCGGCAAGGTCCGCGACCTGGCGCGGATGCGCAAGGTCTTCGGCTAGCGCACTCCGCGCGCGGTACTCAGGAGATCGGCGGGCGCTTGTCCGCCCAGGGCCGCTCGGCCTCGATCTGGGCGGCGAGGGAGAGCAGCGTCGCCTCCTCGCCGTGGCGGCCGATCACCTGAATCGAGAGCGGCATGCCCTCGGCGGAGAAGCCGGCCGGAACGGCCATCGCCGGATTGCCGAGGTGGTTCCAGGGGACGCAGTAGGGATAGAAGCGGCTCATCCCGAGCACAGTCCGCAGGGCGCCCTTCCCCTCCCAGCGCCGGACCGGCAGGGCGGTCCCCCCCATCACCGGCATCAGGAGGACGTCGTGGTCCTCGAAGATCGCGTTGACGCGGGCGGCGTCGGCAGCCCGGCCGGCGCCGCGTGCCTTTTCGTAGAGGCTCCGCGGCAGGATGCCGCCGAGCCGGCCGAAGCCGCGGGTGCGGCGTTCGAGCCGCTCGGGGTGGGGGACTTCCTTGACGGTGTCGGCGACCCCGCCGAGGAAGCGGGCGGTGATGTTGTTGCCGATGCCTCCCCAGTCGGGATCGCGCTGGACGACCTCGTGCCCGAGCCCGCCCAGCAGCTCGACGCCGGCGGCCACCGCTCCTTTGGCGTCGTCGTCGACCGTCGGCGGCGCTGCCGCGCGGGGCGGCAGGGTCGACCAGGCGACCCGCAACTTCCCCGGTGGGGTCTTCGCCGCCTCGACGAAGGGGCGCTCGGGCGGCGCCGGCGCCTCGGGCTCGCGCGAGCCGCCGGAGACGACGTCGAGCCAGAGCGCGGTATCGAGGACCGAGCGGCTGAGGCAGCCTTCGACCGCCAGGCCTCCCCAGCCTTCGAGGTTCGGCGCCAGCGAGACGCGGCCGCGACTGACCTTGAGGCCGAAGAGCCCGTTGCAGGCGGCGGGGATCCGGATCGAGCCGGCGCCGTCGCCGGCGGAGGCGATCGGGACCATGCCGGAGGCGACGGCCGAGCCCGAGCCGCCGCTCGAGCCGCCCGGAGTTCGTTGCGGGTTCCAGGGGTTGCGGGTGACGCCGTAGGTCGCCGACTCGGTGAAGCCGCAGATCGCCATCTCCGGCAGCAGCGTCAGGCCGATGACGATCGCGCCGGCCTCGCGCAGGCGGCGCACCACCTCGGAGTCCGCCTTGGCCGGCTCGCTGAAGCCATCGGTGCCATGCGTGTTCACCTGCCCGGCGACGTCGATTTCGTCCTTGATCGCCACCGGCACCCCCAGCAGCGGCCGGTCCTCTCCGGCTTTGACCCGGGCCTCAGCCTGCTCGGCTTCCAGCAGCGCCTTCTCGGCGAAGACCTTGCGAAACGCGTTCAGCTCGGGGTCGAGCCGCGCGATCCGGTCCAAGTGGAGCTGCACGAGCTCCTTTGGCGAGACCTCGCCGCTCCGCACCATCTCCGCCTGCCGGGCCGCCCCCGCAAACGCCAGCTCGTCTCCACCCTGGCTCACCAGCCAATCCTAAGCGCATCCGACTTTTGCCACACCCCGGTGGGTCAAAAATCGGATGCGCGTGTTCACGCCTTGGCCGGCTCGGGCTCCTCGTTGCTGGGGTGCTCGAAGCTGAGGTCGGGCAGGGCGCGGTCGAGCCAGCTCGGCATCCACCAGTTCCAGCGGCCCATCAGCTTCATCGCCGCCGGGACGAGGATGAGGCGGACGAGGGTGGCGTCGAGGGCGATCGCGATCGCCGAGCCGAGGCCCATCTCCTTGATCGAGGGGACGCCGGTGAGGACGAAGACGAAGAAGACCGCCGACATGATCAGCGCCGCCGAGGAGATCGTGCGGGCGCTCGAGGAAAGGCCCTCGGCGACGGCGCGTTCGTTGTCGCCGTGGGCCATGTAGCGCTCGCGGATCCGCGACATCAGGAAGACCTCGTAGTCCATCGAGAGGCCGAAGACGACGGCGAAGATCAGCGGCACGTTGATCGTGTCGATCGCGCCCTGGCTTTCGAAGCCGAGGAAGCCGTCGAGCCAGCCCCACTGGAAGATCGCCACCAGGATCCCGAAGGCCGCCCCGATCGAGAGCAGGTTCATCAGCACCGCCTTCAGCGGCAGCAGCAGCGAGCGCAGCATCACCATCAGGACGACGAAGCTGAGGGCGAGGACGAAGAGGATGATCTTCCACATCGAGCCGCCGATCTGGTCGCGGACGTCGTGGCTGCGGGCGGTCTCGCCGCCGACGTTGACTTCGGCCTGCTGGGCCAGAGCCGAGGCGGGGACGACGGTGTCGCGCAGCCGTTCGACCAGCGCCACCGCCGCGTCGGACTCGCTGCCCGCCCGCGGCGTCGCCTGGACCATGACCTCGTCGCCGGCAAAAGCCGGGGCGCCGACCGCGGCCACCCCCGGCGTCGCTGCCAGCTCCCGGCGGAAGCCGGCGACCGCCGCTCTGCCGGCCGCCCCCGGCGCCCCGTCGAAGGCGGCGACGACCTGCACCGGGTCGGTGCCGCCGCCGAGCTGGTCGGAGGCGAGTTCGTTGCCGACCCGGACGTCGCTGTCCTTGGGGAACTGCGAGAGCGCCTCCGTTCCCGTCTCCATCGAGAGCAGCGGGCTGGCGAGGAACAGCAGCACCGCGGAGACGCCGATCACCGCGGTCCACGGCCGCGCCATCACCCGGGCGGTCCAGGCGCGCCAGAAGCGGTTGTGTTCGGCCGCCTGCTCCTCGGCGGTGCGGCGCCGGTAGAAGCGGCGCCGGAAGAAGCCCTCGACGCGGCCGACGATCCCGCCCGGCAGGACCCGGTCGCCGAGCATCGCGATCAGCGCCGGCAGCAGCGTCGTCGCCGTCAGGATCGAGACCGCGACGACGGTCATCGCCCCCAGCGCCATCGAGCGCAGCGCCTGGTTGTCGACCATCCACAGCCCCGCCAGCGAGATGATCACCGCGAGGCCGGAGAAGGTGACGGCAAGGCCCGAGGTCGAGAGCGAGCGCGCCCGCGCCTCCGCTTTGCCCAGGCCCGCCTCGCGCTCCTCCCGGTAGCGGGCGAGGATGAAGAGCGAGTAGTCGACGGCCACGCCGATCCCGATCATCGAGGCCATGTTGGTGACGAAGACCGACATGTTCATCTGCAGCGCGATGAAGTAGATGAGCGCGCCGGTGACGAGGACGCTGACGAAGCCGAGCGCCAGTGGCAGCGCCGCCGCGGCCAGCGAGCCGAAGACGACGAGCAGGATCAGGGCGACGATCGGGAAGCCGCTCGACTCCGCCTTCGCCAGGTCTTCCTTGGAGATCTCCTGCATCCCTGCCCAGATCGTCGGCTGGCCGACGAGGTAGGGGGTGACGCCGCCGGAGGCATCGCCGGGGTCGATGTCTTCGCGCAGGGTCTTCGCCGGATCGATCAACTCATCCGAGGAGAGATCGCTGCGCAGCGGGGCCAGGGCCACGTCGCTCCCCTGTAACTGGCGCCGCGCCTGCGCCGCCGTCGCCGGCGGCAGGACGACGTCGTCGAGCGACGCCACCTCCTTGCGCACCCGTGCAACCGCGGCGTCCCGCTCGGCCGCCGTCGCCCCGGGCGCCGCCTTCAGCACCACCGCGATCCCGTCCGCCTGCGAGCCGAAGTCTTCCTGCACCGCTTCGCTCACCTTCATCGACTGGCTCCCCGGCACGTCGAAGCCGCCGCCGGTCAGATGCTCGGTCTGTTTGGAGGCGAACGGAAGCGCCAGCAACACGATCAGGACCCAGGCCGCCACGACCAACCGCCGTCGCCTCCCCAAGAACTGCGCCAGTCGGTTCATCGCGTCTTTCATGCCGGGCCTCCTCGTCGGGTGCTGCTCATTTCTCAGAGGCAGGCTCTCGCGCCGGCGTGGACCGGGTCTGTGAGGGGCATCACTACGTGCGCCGCATCACTCCTGACCACGTCCGGAACATTATGAGTGCCGAAAAAAGACCGGGAGTGCCAAGTTTGACTAGACGTGTTTGCTAGCCCGAATCTAGTCAAATTGGGAAAGCCTTTCCTAGAGCCATTTCACCGGCCTCCTGGCAATTTGACTAGATATCGGCACGGAACTGTAAACTAGTCAAATGCCCCGGCCTAGTCGAGATGTTGTTTACGCCCGTCTGGAGGACTCCGTGGACGGCCTCCATGCGGTTGGCGGTCTTCCCCTGCCTGCCGAGGCAGAAGCCATCTGGAAGGACATCTGGTTTCAAGAGGCCCACCATTCGACCGCGATCGAGGGGAACACGTTGATCCTCCGAGAGGTGCAGTTGCTTCTAGACCAGCAGAAGGCCGTTGGAAGCAAGGAAATGCAGGCCTACCTCGAGGTGCAGGGCTACGGCAAAGCCGCCCAGTGGGTCTATGCACAAGCCGTCCGAGGAGGGGGACCAATCCAGATCTCCCTTACTGAGATCCGGGAAATTCACAGGATCGTCGTCGAACAGGCCTGGATCGAATTCCCTCCAGACCAATTCGATCCTAAAGAGGGACCTGGTTCTTTCCGGCGGAAGAACATCGAGCCGTTCACTAGCGGAATGCAGCCACCTGAATGGCCAGAGGTTCACGCAGCGCTAAGCGACTGGTGCGAGAAGGTGAATGATCCTCATACCTGGGAGGACCGACGTCACCCGATGGAGATCTTTGCCGAACTCCACGCTGCTTTTGAGCGCATCCACCCTTTCCGCGACGGAAATGGGCGTGTAGGTCGGCTGGTCCTCAACCTGCTGTTGGTTCGGTACGGCTACCCCCCAGCGGTGATCTACAAGACCGAACGGAAGAAGTACTTGGCGGCTTTGAAGCGGGCCGATACCGGTGACTGCGGAGCTCTCGCGGAGCTGCTTGCTCGATCGATCAAGCAGAGCATCGATCGATTCATCCTGCCTGCCTTGGCAGGACCGCACAAGATGATCCCGCTCAGCGCCCTCGCTGAATCGACGAAACTCAGCCACAACGCCCTGAACCTTGCGGCACAGAGGGGGCGCTTGCGCGCGATCAAACGAGGAAGCCAATGGCACTCAACGAAGGAAGCGGTAGAGGATTACTGCCGCTCACGCTATCGGCGGCCTCAGCCAAAGGTGGTGTCGACGCCTCCTCCTGCACCCCCAAACGAGGACGGAACGCTCTCCCTGCTCAACCAGCAGGAAACGAAAATCTCTAATTAGCGAATAGTTGTATGCCGACCCGTAGTCGCTACTCGGCGCCGAAGAGGTAGCGCGCGGTGGCAACGCCGACCGTGAAGGTGCCGGCGCTGTCGCGGGAGGTGTCGGAGAGGACTTGGAGGGCGACGCCGTCGCCGAGGGCGAAGAGGTAGGAGACGACGTCCTCGGCCGGGAAGCGGAGGTTGACGACGCCCTCCTCCTGCTTGGCGCGGAGGACCTCGGCGACGTGGGTGCGGGTGCGCTCGAAGAGCTGGCCGACCTCTTTCTGGATGTCGGGATTGCGGCGGCCGGCGCTGAAGAGCTCGAAGAGGAGGAAGAAGAAGCCGGGTTCGTTCTCGATCATGTCGTTGAGGCTGGCGACCAGGGCCTCGATCACGTCGTCGACGCTCTTCGCCGGCGCCAGCCGCTCGTCGAGCCGATCGACCCGCAGCTCGGTGTCGCGACGGACGACCTCGACCAGGAGCCGCTCCTTGGTCCCGAAGTAGTAGTGGAGGAGGCCGCGGCTGACCCCCGCCTCACGGGCGACGTGCTCGAAGGTGGAGCCTGCGGCCCCCCGCCGGGCGACCGACTCGCGCATCGCGTCGACGATCCGCTGAGCCTTGTCGCCGCTGAGCTCTCGCTCTTTCGCCGCCGCCTCCATCAACTGGGTCTCAGGACCCGTTGATGGAAGTCGTCGAGGTGTACTCGAACTCCTCTTCGGCTCCGAAGAGAGCGTCGAGCACGGCCTTGCGGGCCCCCTCGCTGACGGCGAGCGCGATCACTGCGCCGACGATCGCGATCAGCAGCAGCCGGCCGAGCCCGCCCTTGCGCTTCTTCGGCTTGCGCAGGCGCTCGGAGGCCTCCTGCATGCTCTCGGCGGCCTTCCGCATTTCCTTCTGGACCTTCTTGTCGCTGGTCACGGCCTTGACCGTGCCCTTGCCGTTGCCGGTCGCGCGGCCGTAGGCGTTCTTCGCCGCTTCGAAGGCTTCCTGGAGGCTTTCGCGCAGGTCTTCGTCTTCGATCAAACGCTGCACGTAGGGGTTTTCACGGGCCGTCTCGTAGATGTCGCCGGCGCGCGCCGCCTTGGTCTTGCTCATGCCTTCTCCTCGCTGGATTCCATGGCCGTTACGCAGAATATCTCTCTAACCCCTACCCGGGTCAATCAGGTCCAACGCCATCGAGCAGGACGCCGTTGTTGCGCCACTGCAAGGAGGCTTGGCGGATCTGGCGCAACCGCAGCGTTGCCAGCCCCGGCCGGTCGAGCCGGTAGCGGCGGATGAAGAGGCGCCCGACCTCTTCGCCGGCGACTTCGCGGAAGCCGGCGCCGAGCAGGCGGCGGGGCGGCGGCGGCACCCGGCCGTCGGAGACGAAGTCGATCTCACTGACCAGCCAGCCGTAGCCTTCGACCGGTTTGAGCTGGATCGCGCCGGTCGAGAGGTAGTAGCGCAGCGGCGCCTCCCCCAGCACCCAGAGGACCGTCGCCCGCGGCGCTTCCGGCTCGCCCAGGTGCTCGGCGACCGCCTGCCAGTCGGGCCGCTGCAGTTCTTCGTCGAAGTTGACCCAGACCGAGAAGACGAGCGAGTAGGCGAGGAGGAGGCCGGCCAGCACGGCGCCGAGCCGCCGCGCCCGCCTCAGCGTGAACCCGATCGCGACGAGGAGGAGGAGCGGCACCAGCGCCGGCAGCAGGTTGCGGGCGATGACGAAGTCCTTGCTGACCGAGCCGATCGCCAGCAGCAGCGGCACCCCGACGGTCAGCGCCGCGACCGCCAGCGGCACCACCGCGACGCGCTTCTCCCGCCGCTCGCCGCGCAGGGCCAGGAGCGCGAACGCCGCCGCGGCCAGTGCCAGCGGCAGGAAGGCCAGCGTCGGTCGCTCCGGGCCGCCGATGATGTCGCCGGTCTCGCCGATGAAGAAGGTCGCCGCCGATTCCCAGACCCGGTGGCCGAGCGGGAAGCTGCCGATCCATTCGGCGTGCCCGTAGGACATCTGGTGGATCACCAGGGGCGCCAGCAGGACGGCGACGAGGGCGACGATCCAGAGGCCGGCGAAGGTGGCGCGGCCGCGGCGGCGCAGCAGCAGGGCCAGCTCGGCGGCGAGCGGGAAGACGGCGAAGTAGTGGGTCGCGAGGGCGAGCGCGGAGAAGACGCCCCAGAGGACGAGGTTCCGTTTGTCGCGTTTCTCGTCGAGCGCATCGCCCGCCTCCCCCACCCGAAGCGCCCGCACGCAGTAGAGCAGCGAGAGCGCGCAGAAGAAGGTCAGCAGCGCGTAGGCGCGCGCCTCCTGCGAGTACCAGATCAGCATCGGGTTGACGGCGACCAGGGCAGCGGCGAGGAGGCCGGTGCGGCGCCCCCGCAGCTCCCGCCCGATCAGGTAGGCGACCGGGATCGTGGCGACCCCGGCGAGCGCCGAGAGCGACCGCAGCCCCCACGGCCCCGTCCCGGTGACCTGGGTCCAGACCCAGGCGAGCGCGTAGTAGAGGGGCGGCGCCGACTCCGAGAAGCCGACCGCGTCCATCGCGTGGCCGAAGCCGACCCGCAACACCCGGCTGGCGGTGACGATCTCGTCGTGGTGGTAGCTCTGGACGCCGAGGGTGGCGAAGCGCAGGGCGGCGCCGAGGGCGACGAGTCCGGCGACGATCCAGAAGGCGCGCGCATCGCGCGGTTCCTTTGTCCTGATATTCCGGACAAAGGAACCGCGCGATTGAAGGTCGGGATCTGCGGGCGATCGGCTGCGCGCCGAGACCGGCGGCGCCATCGTCAGGAGAGGGCGGCGGCGAGGGCCTGGGAGACCTCGTCGACGTAGACGAACTCGAGGCTGCCGAGCTCGTGCTCGGGGATCTCGTCGACGTCGCCCTGGTTGCGCGAGGGGACGATCACCTTCTTGATGCCGGCCCGCTGCGCCGCCAGCGACTTCTCCTTCAGGCCGCCGATCGGCAGCACCTGCCCGGTCAGCGTCACCTCGCCGGTCATCGCCACGTCGTTGCGGACCGGCCGGCCGCTCACCAGCGAGGAGAGCGCGACGGTCATCGCCACCCCCGCGGAGGGCCCGTCCTTCGGCACCGCGCCGGCGGGGACGTGGACGTGGACGTCGTGAGCGGCGAACCAGTCGCCCTCGACCTTCGGCGCGATCTCGCCGCAGTGGCCGCGCACGTAGGAGAGCGCCGCCTGGGCCGACTCTTTCATCACCTCGCCGAGCTGGCCGGTGATCGTCAGCTTGCCGGTGCCGGGCATCGCGGTCGCCTCGATGAAGAGGACGTCGCCGCCGGTCGGCGTCCAGGCGAGGCCGGTGGCGACACCGGGAACTTTCGTCCGCCGCCGCTGCTCGGCGAAGACGCGCCGCCGGCCGAGCAGCTCGCGCGCTTTCTTCCCGGAGATCCGCACCTTCCCTTTCGCCTTGCCGTTGCCCTCGGCGACCCGGCGGGCGACTTTGCGGCAGACGGTGCCGATCTGGCGCTCGAGGTTGCGGACGCCGGCCTCGCGGGTGTACTCCTCGATGATCGCGGTCAGCGCCGCGTCGGTGATCTCGATCTGCGAGGGCTTCAGCCCGTTCGCCTCGATCTGCCGCCGCACCAGGTAGCGGCGGGCGATGTGGCGCTTCTCTTCCAGCGTGTAGCCGGCCAGTTCGATCGTCTCCATGCGGTCGAGCAGCGGCCCCGGGATCGTGTCGAGGACGTTGGCGGTGGCAATGAAGACGACGTCGGAGAGGTCGAACTCGAGGTCGAGGTAGTGGTCGCGGAAGCTGTCGTTCTGGGCCGGGTCGAGCACCTCGAGCATCGCCGAGGCGGGGTCGCCGCGGAAGTCGGCGCCCATCTTGTCGATCTCGTCGATCATGAAGACGGGGTTGCGCGAGCCGGCGTCGCGCAGGGCGCGGACGATCGTTCCCGGCATCGCGCCGATGTAGGTGCGGCGGTGGCCGCGGATCTCGGCCTCGTCGCGCACGCCGCCGACCGAGATCCGCTCGAACTCGCGTCCCAGCGCCCTGGCGATCGATTTGCCGAGGCTGGTCTTGCCGACGCCGGGCGGGCCGACGAAGCAGAGGATCGGGCCGGGCGACTCCGGGTTGAGCTTGCGGACCGCCAGGTACTCGAGGATCCGGTCCTTGATCTTCTCGAGGTCGTAGTGGTCGGCGTCGAGGACCTCGCGGGCGTGGGCGAGGTCGAGGTTGTCCTCGGTCTCCTTCGACCACGGCAGCTCGGTCAGCCACTCCAGGTAGGTGCGGATGACCCCGTGCTCGGCCGCCGCCGGCGGCAGTTTCTCCAGCCGCGAGAGCTCCCGCTCGGCGGCTTTGAGCGCGTGCTCGGGCAGTCCCGCCGCCGCGATTTTCTCCCGCAGTTCGTTGGCTTCGGCCTGCTGCTCGTCCCCTTCGCCGAGCTCGTCCTGGATCGCTTTCATCTGCTGGCGGAGGAAGAACTCGCGCTGGCCCTGCTCGATCTCCGACTGCACCTGGGTCTGGATCTGGGTGCCGAGCTGGACGACCTCGAGCTCGCGGGCGAGGATGCGGGAGAGGTGGCGCAGCCGCTTGGCGACGTCGACCTCTTCGAGCAGTTTCTGCTTCTCCTCGACGCCGATCCGCAGGGCGCCGGCGATCAGGTGGCCGAGGGTGCCGGGGTCGTCGATGTTGGCGACCGCCATCTGCAGCTCCTCGGGCAGGTAGGGGATCTGCTCGACGATTTCCGAGAAGGTGCGCTGGACGTTGCGGCTGAGCGCCTCCAGCTCCGGGCTCGGCTCGGCGACATCGGGGAGCTCGCTGATCCGGGCAATCATGTAGGGCTGCTCGGTGACGAAGGGGCCGAGCTGCACGCGCTGCATCCCCTGGACGAGGATGCGGAGGCTGCCGTCGGGGATCTTCACCATCCGGGCGACGGCGCCGACGACACCGACCCCGTAGAGGTCGTCCGGCCCCGGCTCCTCCTTCTCCGGGTCCTTGGAGGCGACCATCACCAGCATCCGGTTGGCGGCGAGGACGTCGTCGATCAGGTGGATCGAGCGCTCCTGGCCGACCGCCAGCGGCGCCAGCGTCTCCGGGAAGGGGACGGTGTCGCGCAGCGGCAGCACCGGCAGGGCGTCGGGCAGCGGCGCCCCGGCGCGGATCGCCTCCTCCACGTCGAGCGGGGCGTCGACCACCTCGAGGACGGGTGCGCTCTCCATCAGCCGCGGTCGATCGGCACGCGTCGGGTGGTGGCTTCGGGGTCTCGCAACGGCAGCTCGATCCGCAGGATGCCCTCTTCGTAGGTGGCGCCGGCGCTGTCGGCGTCGACCTCGACCTGCAGCTCGACCACCCGCCGGAACTGACCGGAGGGGATCTCGATCTGCTGGTAGACGCGGCCCTCGGCCTCCTGCACGTGGCGCTCGCCGCTGATCGCCAGGTGGCGGCCGCTGACCTCGATCCCGACCTGGCTCAGCTCGACGCCGGCGAGATCGACCTTGACGATCGCCCGCTGCGGGTCGCCGCAGTAGTAGACGTCGACGTTGGGCGTGAAGCCGCTGGAGCGGCGGGTCACGTAGCGGGTGCGGCTCCAGTTGACGTAGAGATCGCGTTGGGGCATCGGGCACAAAATAACCCGCTGCGGGGAGCGGGTTCGGTAAGAAGGGGGGTGCGGTGGCTCAGGCGGGGCGCGATGCCCAGCGCGGGGCCCGCATCAGGAGCACCGGCTGGCGTGGTGGCACGAGCCCCTCTGGTCGGTTCGGCCGGAAGGTGGCGCAGGTCTCGTTCAGCTCCAGTGCGCAGAGAAGATTTTTCCGGAAATAGCAGTCGTCGCAGGTGGGGGGCTTGGGCTTGCGCGGCACGAGGCGCATGTTTGCATCGGCGGCGGGTAAGCGCGAGGGCCGATTCCGCAAATCGCCACGACTTTGAAACAGCTTCGTCACAGGTTCTTCGCGCTTTGCGGGAGCACCGGCGCCCGGCGCTAACATGCGTCCAGATGGAGGGTCATTCCCGTAGCGAGAAGCTCTCCGCTTCTCCCCCACTTTTCAAGAGCGAGTTCCTCAACTTCTTCTCCCGCGTCCACCCCGCGGTCCCGGCGATCGTCTTCGTGCCGGTGGTGGTGGCGATGGAGTGGCTGGGGGCCGATCGCGGCTGGGCCTGGTGGCAGCTTGCGCTGCTGACGCTGGGCGGGGTCGGGGTCTGGACGCTGACCGAGTACTGGCTGCACCGCCTCCTCTTCCACTGGGAGCCCGACAACGCCTTCGGCCGCCGCATGCACTTCATCATCCACGGCGTCCACCACGACCACCCCAACGACAAGATGCGGCTGGTGATGCCGCCGTCGGTCTCGATCCCACTCGCCGCCCTCTTCTTCCTCGCCTTCTGGGCGATCTTCGGCAACGCCGCCTTCCCCCTCTTCGCCGGCTTTATCCTCGGCTACCTCTTCTACGACTACACCCACTACTACGTCCACCACTTCGTCCCCAGGACCGACTTCGGCAAGCGCCTGCGCGAACACCACATGCGCCACCACTTCCAAGACCACAGCTACGGGTACGGCGTCTCCTCCCCACTCTGGGACCACGTCTTCAGGACGTATCCCAAGAAGCGCAGCAAGTACCGCAGCTAGGCATTCCTGTCACAAGGCGCCATGCTTCTTCGTCTAGGGGGCATGGACACTTCACGCAGAGCGATAGTCATCGGTGGTGGGCCGGCGGGGTTGGTTGCGGCGATCCGGCTTGCCGAAGGCGGCGCCGCGACGACGCTGCTCGAGGCGGCGTCGCACTTCGGAGGGCGAGCCGCCTCCGAGCAGCGAGACGGGTTCTTCCTCAACCAGGGGCCGCACGCCCTCTACGCGGGCGGCCCGGCGATGCGGGAGCTGCGGGCGCTGGGGGTGGAGCTCGAGTGGTGGAACCCGGCCTCGCCGAACTCGGTGTTCCTGCGCGGCGGCAAGCCGAGGCGCTCGCCGGGCGGCCTGCTCGGGATGGCGCCGCTGCTGCGGCAGGTCTACCGGCGCTCGCCGGAGGAGCTGGCCGGGCTCTCGACCAGCGAGTGGCTGCGGCAGACGCTCGGCTCCGAGCAGGCGCGGGCGGCCGCGGCGGCGCTGGTGCGGGTGACCACCTTCGTCGCCGACCAGGAGAGCCTCAGCGCCGACGTCGCCGCCAGGCAGCTCAAGCTGGGCATCGCCCCCGGCGTCCGCTATCTGGAGGGCGGCTGGCAGTCGCTGGTCAACGCCCTGGTGGCCAAGGCCGAGGAGGCGGGAGTGGCGCTGCGCACGCGCGCCGCCGCCCGGGACCTCCACCGGGAGGCCGGCGGCTGGACGGTGGCGCTCGACGAGGAGGCGCTGCACGCGGACGGCCTGGTCGTCGCCGCCGGCGAGCCGGACGACGCCGCGAAGCTGCTGGGCGAGAAGGCGCCGGCCCGGCCCGGGCCCGCGGCCGAGCTGAGCGTGCTCGACCTCGGGCTGCGCAGCCTGCCGAAGCGGACCCGCCGCTTCGCCCTCGGCATCGACGCCCCCACCTATCTCTCCCGCCACTCCCCGCCCGACCATCGCGGCGGCGTCCTCCTCAGCCTCGCCGGCTACGCCCGCGAACCGCGCCGGGCGCTGGAGGAGATGGCGGACACGGTGCAGCCCGGCTGGCGCGAGAGGCTGCTCTTCGACCGCTTCCTGCCCCGCATGGTCCCGGTTTCGGCGATCGCCACGCCGGCTAGCGGCGGCCTCGCCGGGCGGCCGCGGGTGGACCGCGGCGACGGCCTCTATCTCGCCGGCGACTGGATCGGCCCCGAAGGGTGGCTGGTCGACGCCGCGATCTCCAGCGGCGCCGCCGCGGCCGCGGCGGCCCTGAGCAGGCCGGTGCCGGCGCCGGCATGAACGGCGACGCCTTCGCCGCCTGCCGGCCGCGCCTGCTCGGGATCGCCTACGGCCTGCTCGGCGAGCTGACCGAGGCGGAGGACGTGGTTCAGGACGCCTGGCTGCGCTGGAACGGCGCCGACGCCGCCGCGATCCGCAACCCCGAGGCGTTCCTCGTCAAGGTCACGACCCGGCTGGCGCTCGACCGGCTGCGCTCCGCCCGCGCCCGCCGCGAGGTCTACGTCGGGCCCTGGCTGCCGGAGCCGCTCGTCACCGATCCCGAGACCCCGGAGTCGCAGGCGATCGAGGCGGAGCGACTGAGCCTGGCGCTGCTCGGCGCGCTCGAGCGGCTGAACCCGGCCGAGCGCGCGGTGCTGGTCCTGCGCGACGTCTTCGACCTCGAGTACGCCGAGATCGCCGACGTCCTCGAGAAGACGCCGGCCAACGTGCGGCAGATCGCCAAGCGCGCCCGCGAGCACGCCGGCGACCCGACCCGCCGGCGGCCGGTCAGCGGGGAGGAACGCGAGCGTCTCGCGAACGCCTTCCTGACTGCCGCCGTCTCCGGCGATGTCGAGGGGATCCGGTCCCTGCTCGCCGCCGACGCGATCATGTACACCGACGGCGGCGGCGGCGTCACCGCCGCCCGCAAGCCGATCTACGGCGCCGACAAGATCGCCCGCTTCATGGTCGGCGTCCAGCGCAAGTCGCAGTTCCCCGACGACCCCGTGTACACCCCCGTCCTCGTCAACGGCGACCCCGGCGTGCGCATGGACAGCGCCGGCGAAGGCTTCCTCAGCATCGTCGCGATCGAGGTCGGCGACGGCGCCGTGCAGGGGGTGCGCTTCTTCAACAACCCGGAGCGGTTCCCGGTCGAGTTCCCGGGCCGTCCCTGAGTGCACCAGACACACATCTGAAATATTCGTTCGATTCCACGAACCGGACTGTCACAGTGTGTGTGTCTCTGGCAGACTCTTCCTCAGGGTAACCCTGCATATTGGATGGAAAGGAACTAGATGCCCCCCGCTAACGTGTTCGACGAGGCCCGCGAGGCCCTCGAGAGGTCAGTGCGCGAGCTTCGCGAGCAGCTGAGCCAGGCCGAGGAAGCCCTCGAGAAACTCGGTGGCAAAGCCACCCGCCGCGGTCCCGGTCGCCGGCGCGGTCCCGGACGCCCCAAAGGCAGCACCAACAAAGCCTCCGGCGGCACCACGGCGCCGCGCAAACGCCGTAAACGCCGCGGCGGCACCCGCGCCGACCAGGCGGTGAAACTGATCGAGAGCCAGCCCGGCATCAGCGCCTCGGACGTCGCCAAAACGATGAAAATCAAGCCGAACTACCTGTACCGCGTGCTCGGCGACCTCGAGAAAGAGGGGCGCGTGAAAAAGGACGGCCGCCAGTACTACCCGGCGGGCGGTTGATCGGTACTCACAGTTACTGCAACCACTTGCAGCAAAGAAAGAGGCCGGCTTTCGCCGGCCTCTTTTCGTAGGTGGGGGTGAAGGGCGCTAGACGAGCCCGAGCTGGCTGACCGCGTCGCGCTCCTCCTGCAGCTCCATCACGCTGCGGTCGATCCGCTCGCGCGAGAAGTCCGGGACGTCGAGGCCCTGGACGATGCTCCACTCGCCGCCGCTGCAGGTGCAGGGCATGCCGCAGACGATCCCCTCGCCGATCCCGTAGGACCCGTCGGCGGGGACGCCCATCGAGACCCAGTCGCCATCCGGAGTGCCGAGCACCCAGTCGCGCACATGGTCGATCGCCGCGTTGGCGGCCGAGGCGGCGCTGGAGGCACCGCGGGCGTCGATGATCTCGGCGCCGCGTTTCGCTACCCGCGGGATGTACTCGTCGGCGATCCAAGCCTCGTCGTCGACCGCGGCCCAGGCGTCCTGGCCGTCCACTTTGGCGTTGACCAGGTCGGGGTACTGGGTGACCGAGTGGTTGCCCCAGGAGGTCATGTTGGTGACCGTCGAGACCGGCTTGCCGAGCTTGTTGGCAAGCTGCGACTTCGCCCGGTTGTGGTCCAGCCGCATCATCGCGGTGAACCGCTCGCGCGGCACGTCGGGCGCGTTCGAGAGCGCGATCAGGCAGTTGGTGTTGGCGGGGTTGCCGACCACCAGCACCTTGATGTCATCGGCGGCGCCGTCGTTGATCGCTTCCCCCTGCGGCTTGAAGATGCCGCCGTTGGCCTCGAGCAGATCGGAGCGTTCCATGCCCGGCCCGCGCGGGCGGGCGCCGACCAGGAGGCCGACGTTGGCGCCGTCGAAGGCCTGCTTGGGATCGTCGGTGATGTCGATCCGGTGCAGCAGCGGGAAGGCGCAGTCGTCGAGCTCCATCGCCGTGCCCTCGGCCGCATTGATCGCCTGGGGAATCTCGAGCAGGCTCAGCTCGACCGGCGTGTCGGGCCCGAGCATCTGGCCGCTGGCGATGCGGAACAGCAGCGCGTAGCCGATCTGGCCGGCGGCGCCGGTAACGGTGACCTTGACGGGAGTGCTCACTGATCCTCTCCTCGGAGTTAGGGGTTTGAAGGTCTAGAAGGTCGTTAAGACATCGCGCGCCGGAGGTTCTCGTCGATCGAGGCGAGGAACTCCTGCGTCGTCTGGTACTCCTGATCGCCGCCGACCAGCAGCGCCAGGTCTTTGGTCATCTTCCCGCTTTCGACCGTCTCGACGCAGACCTGCTCGAGCGTCTCGGCGAACCGCGAGACCTCCGGGGTCCCGTCCATGCGGCCGCGGGCGCTGAGCCCGCGGGTCCAGGCGAAGATCGAGGCGATCGGGTTGGTGGAGGTCGGGGTGCCCTGCTGGTGCTGGCGGTAGTGGCGGGTGACGGTGCCGTGGGCGGCCTCCGCCTCGACGGTCTTGCCGTCGGCGCTCATCAACACGCTCGTCATCAGCCCGAGGGAGCCGAAGCCCTGGGCGACGGTGTCGGACTGGACATCGCCGTCGTAGTTTTTGCAGGCCCAGACGTAGCCGCCCTCCCACTTCAGCGCCGCGGCGACCATGTCGTCGATCAGGCGGTGTTCGTAAGCGAGGCCGGCGGCCTCGAACTCGGCCTTGAACTCGGCCTCGTAGACCTCGGCGAAGAGGTCTTTGAAGCGACCGTCGTAGCGCTTGAGGATCGTGTTCTTGGTCGACATGTAGACCGGGAAGCCGCGATCGAGGCCGTAACGCATCGAGGCGCGGGCGAACTCGCGGATCGAGTCGTCGAGGTTGTACATCGACATCGCGATGCCGCCGCCGGGGAAGTCGTAGACGTCGAGCTCGACCGGCTCGGAGCCGTCCTTCGGCGTGTAGGTGAGGGTCAGCGTCCCCTCCCCCGGCACCACCATGTCGGTCGCCCGGTACTGGTCGCCGAAGGCGTGGCGGCCGATCACGATCGGCTTCGTCCACCCCGGCACCAGCCGCGGGATGTTGGAGATCACGATCGGCTCGCGGAAGATGACGCCGCCGAGGATGTTGCGGATCGTCCCGTTCGGCGAGCGGTACATACCTTTTAGGCCGAACTCCTCGACCCGCGCCTCGTCCGGGGTGATCGTCGCGCACTTGACGCCGACCCCGTGGCGCTTGATCGCCTCGGCCGCGTCGACGGTGATCTGGTCTTCGGTCGCGTCGCGGCTCTCGATCCCGAGGTCGTAGTACTCGAGCTCGACGTCGAGGTAGGGGAGGATCAGCTGCTCTTTGATGAACGACCAGATGATCCGGGTCATCTCGTCGCCGTCGAGCTCGACGATCGGGTTCTGGACCTTGATCTTGGAGGCGGGGGGCACCGGGAGGCGATGCTATCTAGGTCGCGCCGCCGCCCGTGCCTTGGCTGACCGGCCAGGGTCGTGACAGAATCAACGGCGATGGCGACGATCGAAACCCCCCGCTTCGGTACCCACGCGGTGGTCAACCAGCCGCCGCCGCTCACCGACTACAACGTCTACGCGGCCGACCGCGTCCTCGGCGAGGCGGTCCGGCGCGAGGGCGCCGACTGGGCGGAGGAGCGGATCGCAGCCGTCGGCGAGATCGCCGGCAGCGAGCAGGTGCAGGCGCTCGGCGCGCTGGCGAACGAGAACCCGCCGCGGCTGAAGACGCACGACCGCTACGGCAACCGCGTCGACACGGTCGAGTTCCATCCCGCCTGGCACGAGCTGATGGCCTTGGCCGTCGAGCACGAACTGCACTGCTCGCCGTGGAAGGACCCGCGGCCGGGTGCCCACGTCGCCCGCGGCGCCGCCTTCATGTGCTTCTCGCAGGCCGAGGCCGGAGTCGGCTGCCCGACCTCGATGACTTACTCGGTGATCCCGGCCCTGCGCACCCAGCCCGAGCTGGCGGCCGAGTGGGAGCCGCGCTTCCTCTCCTCCAGCTACGACCCGGCCAACGCGCCGGCCGGGCAGAAGGCGGGGGCGCTGGCCGGGATGGGGATGACCGAGAAGCAGGGCGGGACCGACGTCCGCGCCAACACCACCGTCGCCCGACCGGTCGACGGCGGCGGCCCCGGCGCCGAGTACGAGCTCACGGGCCACAAGTGGTTCATGTCGGCGCCCCAGTGCGACGCCTTCCTCGTCCTCGCCCAGGCCGACGGTGGCATCTCCTGCTTCCTCTTCCCGCGCTGGACTCCCGACGGCGAGCGCAACCGGTTCCGCCTGCAGCGGCTGAAGGACAAGCTCGGCAACCGCTCCAACGCCTCCAGCGAGATCGAGTTCGACTCCGCCTCCGCCTGGCTGGTCGGCGAGGAGGGCGCCGGGGTGCGGACGATCATCGAGATGGTCAACCACACCCGCCTCGACTGCGTCCTCGGCGGCGCCACCGGGATGCGGGCCGGGGTCGCCCAGGCGATCCACCACACCAGCCACCGCTCGGTCTTCGGCCGCGAGCTGGTCGAGCAGCCGCTGATGCGCAACGTCCTCGCCGACCTCGCGGTCGAGTCGGAGGCGGCGACGATCGGGGCGCTGCGCCTCGCCCGCGCCTACGACGAAGCGCTTGCCGGCGACGAGGAGGCCCAGAACTTCAAGCGCATCGCCAACGCCGTCCTCAAGTACTGGGTCTGCAAGCGCGCCGTGGTCCATGCGGGCGAGGCGCTCGAGTGCCTCGGCGGCAACGGCTACGTCGAGGAGTCGGGGATGCCGCGCCTCTTCCGCGAGAGCCCGCTCAACTCGATCTGGGAGGGCTCCGGCAACGTCCAGTGCCTCGACGTCCTGCGGGCGATGGTCAAGAGCCCGGCCTCGGTCGAGGCCTTCTTCGCCGAGGTGCAGGAGGGCGCCGTAGCCGAGCCCCGCCTGGCCGCCTTCGCCACCGAGCTCCGCGACGAACTGCCCGGCGACCTCGAAACGATCGAGTCCCGCGCCCGCCGCCTCGTCGAGAAGATGGCCCTCGCCCTCCAGGGCTCCCTCCTCGTCCGCTACGGCGACGAAGCGACCGCCGACGCCTTCTGCGCCTCCCGCCTCACCGGCGACTGGGGGCAGGCCTTCGGCACCCTCCCCGCAGCCACCGACTTCACCCGCATCATCGAGCGCCACCGGCCGGCTATTTAGGCACAGCAGTAGAGCAGGTGTACCTTCTTGTGTACACTAACTTCATGCCCAAGACCGTCCCCGTTCGTGAGCTCCGTAGCAACCTCAGCAGCCTGCTGGACGATGTGAGCGACCGGCGCGACCACGTGCTGGTCACCCGGAACGGGACCCCTGCAGCGGCGCTGGTCCCCATAGACGAGTATGAGGCGCTGGAGGAGACCGCCGAGGTTCTTTCCGATCCGGATGCCCTCTCCGCCTTGGAGGAGGGTCTCGCAGAGATCGAGCGGGGCGAGACCATCAGCCTTGCTGAGCTTCGAAGCGAGCTCGCCGAACGGCGCGCCAGCGCCAGCTAGACATTGGCCCGCCTCGTCCTGGCGCGACGAGCGTGTCGTGACCTGCTCGAGCTGAACTGGCCGCTCATCGACGCTATCGAGGAGTCCCTTGGCCTCCTCGAGCGCGACCCCTTCGCCGGCTATGCGCTTCGCGGGAAACTCCGCGGCTTGTACTCGCTAAGGGTGGGGACCTATCGGATCCTCTACCAGCTGACGGAGGGCGGGAAGATGGTGCGAGTCGTCGCTATCAGGCATCGTTCCGTCTCCTATGGCAGCGATCCGCGCTGAGGATCAGCCGCCGACGGTCGAGTCCCGCAGCGCCCGGCCTACCTGCTCGATGGTGACTACGCCGCTGAGGCGGCCTTCGGCGTCTACTGCCATCAGGGCGCCGAGGCGGCGGAGGTTCTGGTTGGCGAGCAGGGCGTCGAGGGGGGTGTCGTCGCGGACGAAGAGGCCGATGTCGTGGTCGACGAAGTCGGAGACGTGGGAGCCGGCGCGCTCGTACTCGGGCACCTCGTCGGCTCGGTCGCGCATCAGCAGGCCGAGGAAGCGGCGGCCGGCGTCGACGACCGGGAACCAGGGCCAGCGGTAGCGGAGGAAGTACTCGTCGAGGGCCTGCTCGACCGAGAGGTCGCCGGGGATCGCCACCGGCTCGCGATCCATCACGTCGGCGACGCAGACGTCGCCGATGCGGCTGCTGATCGCCGTCTGCATCGCGGCGCCGCGGGCGGAGCCGTTGATCACCATCCCGATCAGGGCGAGCCAGATGCCGGCGAAAGCGCGGCCGCTGACCACGAGAGCGATGCCGACGCCGATGAAGAGGTAGCCGAAGAGGCGGCCGAGGTTGGCGGCGAAGCGGGTCGCTTTGGTGCGGTCGCCGCTGCGCCACCAGGAGATCGCGCGGGCGACCCGGCCGCCGTCCATCGGGTAGGCCGGCAGCAGGTTGAAGACGAGGACGAGCGCGTTGATCGTCACCAGCCAGGCGATCAGCGCCATCAGCCCGCTGGCGTCCGAGCGGGTTTCCTGGACGGCGGCCTCGCGGAACTCGGTCCAGCCGACGGTGCCGACCCCGATCGCGGAGAGGACGGCGACGATCGCCAGCGTCACCGCCGGGCCCGCCAGCGCCACCTTCAGCTCGGTCCCCGGCGAATCGGCTTCCCGGTCCATCCGCGCCATCCCGCCGAAGATCCAGAGCTGGATCCCGGTGATGCCGATCCCGTTGCGCCTCGCCACCACCGCGTGCCCGAACTCGTGCAGGAGGATCGAGCCGAAGAACCCGACCGCGCTCAAGACGCCGTAGAGGAACGGCGTCGTCCCGCCCTCCCCCAGCAGCCCTTCGAAGAAGTTGGTCATGTAGAGGATGACCAGGAAGAGGACGATGAACCAGGACCAGTCGACGCTGACCCTGATCCCGCGGAAGTGGAAGAGGGTGATCGACCCTCCGCCGAGCATGCCACCGAGCATGCGCCCATGGTAAGCGGCTAGCGTCCTCTGCCGTGCCGGGCGAAGCGGATTGGTTGCGGGAACGGCTCGAGGAACTCGAGCAGATCGAGCGCCCGTCGGCCTCCGAGGGCGAGCGCCGGGCCGCCGAGTGGCTGGTCGGGCAGTTCGCCGAGCTCGGGGCCGAGGCGCGGGTCGAGGCGGAGACCGCACACGGCACCTACTGGTGGCCGCTGGGGTTGGGAGCAGCGCTGGGGACGGTCGGCGCCGCGCTGGCCCTGCGCGGACGGCGCTTCCTCGGCGCTCTCTTCGGGATCGTCGGCGCCGCCGGCATCGCCGACGACTTTCCGCCGAACCAACGGCGACTGCGTCGCATCCTTCCCCGCCGCACCACCTACAACGTCGCCTGCGAGCTCGGCGATCCGGACGCCGAGCGGACGATCGTCTTCATTGCCCACCACGACGCCCCGCACTCTGGGCTCGTCTTCCATCCAGGGCCGGCGAAAGTCGCCGACAAGCTCGGCCTGATCGAGAAGAGCGACACCAGCCCGCCGCTGATGTGGATGGTCATCGGCGGCCCGCTGTTGGCGGCGCTGGGGGCGATCACGGGGAGGCGCCGGCTCGCCAGGCTCGGCGGCCTCGTGGGCCTCGGCACGGTGGCGGCGATGACCGACATCGGCCTGCGCGAGGTCGTCCCCGGCGCCAACGACAACGGCGCCGCCTGCGTCGTCCTGCTGGGCTTGGCGCGGCGCTTCCAAGGGGAACCGCCGCAGGGTGTCCGCGTCATCCTCCTCTCGACCGGCTCGGAGGAGTCGTTCAGCGAGGGGATGAAGGCGTGGGGCGAGCGCCACTTCCAAGAGCTGCCCAGGGAGGAGACTCTCTTCGTCTGCCTCGAGGCTCCCGGCTCCGACCACCTGCTCGTCCTCCGCGGCGAGGGGTTCCTGAAGATGAACGAGTACCCGCCGCGCGCGCTCGCCTTCATGGACGGCATCGCCGCGGAGATGGGGATCTGGCTCTTCCCGAATCTGCGGCTCCGCAACGGCACCGACGGCCTCGAGCCGCTGGCCGCCGGCTACGAAACCGCCGTCCTGGCCAGCTGCAACGACATCAAGCAAGCTTCCAACTACCACTGGCCCACCGACGTCGCCGCCAACATCGAGTACGGCACGGTCGAGCGCGCGATCGACGTCTGCCAGGAGGCGGTCCGGCGCCTGAGCCGCGGCTGGCTGTGACGAATTACAACGTGACGAATCCCGACTACGCCCTCGGCTTTCTGCGGTATAGCATCCGCGCCCGTGCCATCGCATGACGTACTCGTAATAGGGGCCGGGCTCGCCGGCCAGCGGGCTGCCCTCGCCGCCGCCGAGGAAGGCGTTTCGGTAGGGATCATCAGCAAGGTCCACCCGGTCCGCTCCCACTCCAACGCCGCCCAGGGCGGCATCAACGCGGCGCTCAACCCGGGCGACTCCTGGGAGTCCCACGCCTTCGACACGATCAAGGGCTCGGACTACCTCGGCGACCAGGACGCGGTCGAAATCATGACCCGCGAGGCGCCGGAGGAAATCCTCCACCTCGAGCACCTCGGCGTCACCTTCCACCGCAACGAGGAAGGGAAACTCGGCACCCGCGCCTTCGGCGGCGCCTCCGCCGCCCGCACCTACTACGTGGCCGACATCACCGGCCAGGCGATCATGCACGTGCTCTACGAGCAGCTGATGAAGTACTCCGAGCAGATCGCCCGCTACGAGGAGTGGTTCTGCAGCTCGCTGGCACTCGACGAGAACGGGGAGTGCTGCGGCGTCGTCACCCGCAACGTCGCCGACGGCTCGATGGAGCTGTTCACGGCGAAGTCGGTGATCCTCTGCACCGGCGGCAACGGCCAGGTCTGGCGGCCGACCACCAACGCCCTGATCTGCACCGGCGACGGCATCGCGATGGCCTACCGCGCCGGCGCCAAGCTGATGGACATGGAGATGATCCAGTACCACCCGACGACGCTGGCGGGCAAGGGCTTCCTGATCACCGAGGGCGCCCGCGGCGAGGGAGCCCACCTGCTCAACGCCAACGGCGAACGCTTCATGGAGAAGTACGCGCCGAACAAGATGGAGCTCGCCTCCCGCGACGTCGTCTCCCGCGCCGAGCAGACCGAGATCAACGAGGGCCGCGGCTTCCCCGACGGGACCGTCGCGCTCGACATCACCGTGGTGCCGAAAAAGCGCGTGCACGAGGCGCTGCGCGAGATCGTCCTCGTCGGCCGCGACTTCGCCGGCGTCGACATCACCCGCGAACCGATCCACATCAAGCCTGGCAACCACTACACGATGGGCGGGGTCAAGACCGACGTCGACGGCCGCACCGACATCCCCGGCCTCTACGCCGCCGGCGAGGCGGCCTGCGTCTCGGTCCACGGCGGCAACCGCCTCGGCGCCAACTCGCTGCTCGACACGCTGATCTTCGGCAAGCGCTCCGGCCGCGACGCCGCCGCCCGCGCCAAGCGCAACGACTACGCGCGGACCTCGAAGAAGGTCCTCGAGGACGAGGAGGCCTTGATAGCCGACATAGTCGGCCGCGAGAAGGGCTCCGGCCGCCGCATCTCCGAGATCAAGCTCGAGCTGGGCCAGACGATGGACTCCAAGGTCGCCGTCTTCCGCGAGGAGGCCGGGATCCAGGAGGCGCTGGAAATCGTCCGCCGCCTCAAGGAGGAGGCGAAGACCGCCTACATCGACGACCACGGCAGCGTCTTCAACCAGGACCTGCTTGGCGCGATCGAGCTCGGGTACATGCTCGACAACGCCGAGTGCACCTGCGTCGCGGCGCTGGAGCGCAAGGAGAGCCGGGGCGCGCAGTACCGCACCGACTACCCGGAGCGAAACGACGAGGAGTGGCTCAAACACATCGACCTCGAGCGGACCGACGACGGTCCCGAGCTCTCCTACTCCGAGGTCACGATCACCCAGTGGGAACCGCAAGAGAGGACGTACTAATGGCCGAGTACACGATCAAAGTCCGCCGGTTCCAGCCCGAGAGCGGCGAGGGCCCCTACTGGGAGGAGTTCAACGTCGACCTCGACCCCTCGCTCTCGGTCCTCGACGGGCTGCTGCAGGCAAAGGACAAAGAGGACGGGTCGCTGGCCGTCCGCTGCTCCTGCCGCGCCGCGATCTGCGGCTCCTGCGGGATGAAGATCAACGGCCAGTCCGGGCTCGGCTGCAAGACCCAGATCGGCGAGGCCCAGGAGCAGGCCAACAAGATGAAGGCCGCGACCGGCGCCACCGCCGCCGAGGCCTCGAGCCCGATCGGCGCCCAGGCCCCCGAAGCCCAGGACGCCGTCCGCGCCACCGGCCAGGAGGAGGCCGGCCCGGGGACGACCGCCGTCACCACCGAGAGCACCTCCCCGATCGTGATCGAGCCGATGGGGAACATGCCGGTGATCAAGGACCTGATCACGGACATGGAGTCGACGCACTGGACGAAGATCCGCCGCGTCACGCCCTGGCTCCTCCCGCACGGCGAGCCGCCCGAGCGCGAGTACATCGTCGAGCCGGAATCGATGATCGACATCACCCAGTCGATGGCCTGCATCCAGTGCGGCGCCTGCGTCTCCTCCTGCCTCTCGATGGAAGCCGACCCCGGCTTCATCGGCCCGGCGGCGCTGGCCAAGGCCTACCGCTTCGTCGGCGACCCGCGCGACGCCGAGACCGAGGAGCGCCTCCACGATCTCGCCGAGGACCCGCACGGGATCTACGACTGCACCCACTGCTTCAGCTGCATCGACGCCTGCCCGAAGGGCGTGGCGCCGATGGACCAGATCATGCGCCTGCGCCGCAAAGCCGGCGAAGAAGGGATCGAAGACCCCAACAGCGGTCACGACCACGAGATCGCCTTCGTCAAGATCATCGAGAAGAAGGGCACCCTCGACGAGTCCCTGCTCCTGCAGGAGTCCTTCGCCCCCGGCGTCAAAGGCAAGCTGAAACCGAACCGGCGGGCGATCCGCGAAATGATCGGCTCGATCCCGATCGCGATCCGCGGGATCAAAACCGGCAAGATGCGCTCGCTGCACAAGCTGATCCCCGGCGTCCACCCGAAGCTCCCCGACCAGGACGACGTCAAGGCGATCTACCGCCACGCCGAGGAGCACAACGAGGAACTGAACCTGTACATCCGGGGCGAGGAGGGCGAGGACGCCCAGCCCGACGGCACCGCGGCCGAGGAGGTCTCCAATGGCTGAGAACATCAAAGTCGCCTACTGGCCCGGCTGCGTCTCGCGCGGCTTCACCCCGGAGCTGCACGGCTCGATGGCGCTCGTCGCCCAGAAGCTCGGGATCGAGCTGGTCGAACTCGACCGCGCCAACTGCTGCGGCGCCGGGGTCATCGCCGAGCACAACCAGGAGCTGGCCGACACCCTGAACGCCCGCACCTTCGCCCTCGCCCAGCAGACCGGCCTCTCGATGATGAACATCTGCTCGACCTGCCAGGGCGCGCAATCGGAGTGTCAGCAGCGGCTGGATGCGGATTCCGCCTACCGCGCCCACGTCAACGAGGCGCTCTCCGGCCAGGGCCTCTCCTACGAGAAGGCGGGCAACGGCGGCTGGACCAACAAAAACTTCCTCTGGCTGCTGGTCGAGGACTACGGGCTCGACCGGCTCAAGGAGCAGGTCGTCCGGCCGCTCAGCGGCCTCCGCGTCGGTCCCTTCTACGGCTGCTACATCGTGCGGCCGAAGGAACGCCTCGGCTACGCCGAGTACCCCGACCGCGACATCTACCTGGAGAAGGTGATCGAGGCGCTCGGCGGCCAGATCGTCGAGTACGACGGCGCCCGCAAGTGCTGCGGCTTCCCGGTGATCACGATGAGCAGGGAAACCTCGCTGCGCCAGGCCGGCACCCACGTCGGCGACGCGATCGATGCCGGCGCCGACTGCCTGGTCACCCCCTGCCCGCTCTGCCACCTGAACCTGGACATGCAGCAGCCGGAGGCGGCCAAGGTCGTCAACCGCGACCTCGGCCTCGCCGTCCTCCACCTCCCCCAGCTCGTCGGCCTCGCCCTCGGCGCCGAGCCGAAGGAGCTGGGCATGAGCAAGCACATCGCTTCGACCCGCTGGGTCGAAGAGCGCCTTACCTCTGGCGTCGCTGCTTAGCTCTTCGCCGTCAGCCCGACGCGACGGGCCAGCCACTGGGCGCCGACGGTGTCGGTGAGGCCGTGGGCGAGGATCGAGGCGATGATCGCGATCGCGGCGGTGTCGAAGATCAGGTCGTTGCTCGGGACGTCGGATTTGAGGACGAAGAGGGCGAAGAGCATCGAGGCGACGCCCTTGGGGCCGAACCAGGCCATGAAGAGCTTTTCCGACTGCGGGATGCCGGTCCGCAGGAAGGAGAGCAGCACCGCCACCGGCCGGGCGACGAAGAGCAGGAAGACGACGAAGAGGATCAGCGGCGGCACGCTGTGGTGGAAGCCGGTCGCGTAGATCAGGCCGCCGAAGACGAAGAAGGTGAGGACCTGGAGGATGGCGCTGCTGTTCTCGGCGAACTCGACGAAGCCCTCCGGCACTTCGCGCTCGCTCGCGCCCATCGCGATCCCGCAGACGAAGGCGGCGATCAGGCCGTTGCCGACGGTCACTTCGGCGAGCCCGAAGGCAACCAGGGCGAAGCCGACCGAGTAGATCCCCTCGTAGCGGGGGGTGATGCCGCCGCCGGGCAGCGAGCGGTGCAGGCGTCCCGCCGCGACCCCGAGGGCGACGCCGACCACGGCGCCGAACGCGGCCTCCCCCACCAGCTTCACCCCTTCGGCGGCGGCGTCGCCGCCGGGTGAGGCGAGGACGAGGAAGAAGAGGACGAACGGCAGCGCCAGGCCGTCGTTGAGGCCGGACTCGAGGTTGAGCGTGTGGCGGACCTTGCTCGGCACCAGCCGGGAGGTCACCACCGCCGAGGTGACGACAGGGTCGGTCGGCGAGAGCACCGCCGCCAGGAGGAAGGCCTCGGCCCAGGTCAGATCGGGGAACAGCGCTTTCGCCGCCAGCGCCAGCAGCCCCATCGTGATCGGCATCGCGATCACCAGCGCCCGCGCCGTCGGCCCCCAGTGGCTGCGCAGCAGCTCGCGCTCGACGAACATCCCGTCGGAGAAGAGGGTGAGGATCAGCGCCAGCTCGACCAGCTCGACGATCGCCTTGTCGGTCGCGTCGACGTGGACCACCCCGGCCAGCGCCAGGCCGAACCCCAGCGCCACCGAGAGCACCGAGGCCGAGAGGACCGTCCCCTTCATCAGGCCCGAGAGGGCGGCGACGATCGCGAGGAGGCCGCCGAACAGCAGCAGCGCCTCGGCGAAGCTGATGTCCACCGGCTAGACCCGGGTGCCGACGAGGCCGCGCTCGACCAGGAGCTCGGCGACTTGGACCGCGTTGGTGGCGGCGCCCTTGCGCAGGTTGTCGGCGACGATCCACATGTCGAGGGCGCGCTCGTTGCCGGCGTCGCGGCGGATGCGCCCGACGTAGACGTCGTCGGTGCCGGCGGCCTCGACCGCCATCGGGTACTCGGCGCCGGCGGGGTCGTCGACGACGGTGACGCCCGGTGCGGCTGCCAGCAGCTCGCGCGCCCGCTCGGGATCGAGCGGCTCGCGGGTTTCGACGTTGACCGCCTCGGAGTGGCCGGTGACGACCGGGACCCGGACGCAGGTGGCGCTGACCTTGATCTCCGGGTCGCCGAGGATCTTCCGGGTCTCGTTGATCAGCTTGCGCTCCTCGTCGGTGTGGTCGTCTCCCTCGGGGAAGTTGCCGGCGTGGGCGAGGACGTTGAAGGCGATCTGGTGCGGGTAGATCGAGGCGTTCGCGTCCTGGCCGTGGAGGATCGCGTGGGACTCGTCGAGCAGCTCGTCGATCGCCGCCTTGCCGGTGCCGGAGACGGCCTGGTAGGTGGAGATCACCAGGCGCTCGATCCCGGCCTCGTCGTAGAGCGGTTTGAGGGCGACGACCATCTGCATCGTCGAGCAGTTGGGGTTGGCGATGATCCCGTTGTGGCCGCCGAGCGCGTCCGGGTTCACCTCGGAGACGACCAGCGGCACGTCGTCGTGCATGCGCCAGTAGCTGGTGTTGTCGACGACGGTGCCGCCCGCGGCGACGATCTTCGGCGTCCACTCGGCGCTGACCGAGCCGCCCGCCGAGGAGAGGACCAGGTCGAGGCCCTGGATCGCCTCGTCTGAGACCTCCTGCACGGTCAGGCTCTCGCCCTGCCACTCGATCTCCCTGCCGGCCGAGCGCGCGGAGGCGAGCGGCCGCAGCTCGGCTACGGGGAACTCGCGGTCGGCCAGCAGCTCGAGGATCGTCGTGCCGACCAGGCCCGTCGCCCCCAGAACTCCGACCTTGTATCCGTCGCCGGCCATGGGTCGAGTATGCCGAGGATCAGCCGGCGACCGTGGGTCGGTGATCCGGGCCGGTGGGGTCCTCCGGCTGGATCGCGTCGTCCCCGAGGTCGAAGGCCTTGTGCAGGGAGTTGACCGCGTCTTTGACCCGGTCGGCCGGGATGACGCACGAGATTTTGATCGGCGAGGTGGAGATCATCTCGATGTTGATCCCTTCGTCGCCCAGCACCTGGAAGACTTTCGCCGCGACGCCGGGGTGCGAGCGCATTCCGGCGCCGACAATCGAGACCTTGCCGATCTGCTCGTCGGTCAGCACCTCGAGCGAGACGTCGCCGAAGGCGGCGATCGTGTCCTTCGCCGTCGGCAGGTCCGAGCGGTCGACGGTGAAGGAGAGGTCGGCGAGCTGGTCGTCGCCGACGGGCTCGTTCTGGATGATCACGTCGACGTTGACGTTGGCGTCGGCGAGGGCGCCGAAGATGCGGCCGGCGACCCCCGGCTCGTCGCGGAGCCCGTGCAGGGTCACGCGCGCCTCGGAATTCGAATGGGTGACTGCGGTGACGAACGGGTTCTCCATGGTCTCTTCCTCTGAGACGACGAGGGTACCGGGACCGTCCTCGAAGCTGCTGCGGCAGTGGATCTGGACGCCGTGGTTGCGCGCGTACTCGACCGAGCGCAGCTGCAGCACCCCCGCCCCGGAGGCGGCCATCTCCAGCATCTCCTCGAAGGAGACGACCGGCAGCTTGCGGGCGCCGGGAACGATCCGGGGGTCGGCGCTGTAGACGCCGGCGACGTCGGTGTAGATCTCGCAGACGCTCGCCCGCAGCGCCGCCGCCAGGGCGACGGCGGTGGTGTCGGAGCCGCCGCGGCCGAGCGTGGTGACGTCGCGGCTCTCGGTCGAGACGCCCTGGAAGCCGGCGACGAGGACGATCCGGTCCTCTTCGAGCGCGGTGGCGATGCGGTCGGCGCGGACGTCGATGATCCGCGCCTTCGTGTGCGAGGAGTCGGTGACGATGCCGGCCTGGGAGCCGGTCAGCGAGATCGCCTCGTGGCCCATGTCGTGGATCGCCATCGCGCAGAGCGCGCAGGAGATCCGCTCCCCGGTTGAGAGCAGCATGTCCATCTCGCGGGCGACCGGGCGGTCGGAGATCTCGTGCGCGGCCTCGACCAGTTCGTCGGTCGTCTTGCCGCGGGCGGAGAGGACGGCGACGACGCGATTGCCGGCCTCGCGGGCGGCGACGATCCGCCCCGCGGCCCGCTTGATCTGCTCGGCGCCGGCCACGGAGGTGCCGCCGAACTTCATCACGACGATGTCAGATCCGTCCCCGCTCATCGAGTGCTGAGGATAGTCGCCGACGGGCCGCGCCTCCTTTCGGAGCGCATCCGACTTTCGACACACCCGGGTGGGTAGAGAATCGGCTGCGCTTCGGGCTACTCGGCCGCGCCGCCGAGATTTCCCAGCATCGCCTGTTCGGCCATCCGGATCAGGCCGAGGCCGCTGTGGGGGCGCATGTCGCTGCTGCGGACGCGGACGTGGGAGCCGTGGGGGCCGACCACCTCGACGATCGTGCAGACGTCGCCGATTTCGCAGTCGTCGCCGTAGTCGTTCTCGATCGCCTCCATCTGTTCGGCGACGACCCGGCCGACCTTGCTCTGGTCAAGCGACATCCGTGCTCCCTTCTCTTCGGTGGTCCGTTGCGGTGTGGATCCCTGACCTTAGGCGAACAGACCGATCGCACCTGCCGATATATCGATCTGATATATAGTCCCGATACATGGAGCAGCTGAGCCCCACCGCCTACGTGATCCTCGGCCTGGTTCGCAACGAACCGCGCTCCGGCTACGAGATCAAAGCGGTCGTCGACAACTCGACCCGCTTCTTCTGGGCCGCCAGCTACGGGCAGATCTATCCCGAGCTGAAGCACCTGGCCGAGGCGGGCCTGGTGATCGGCTCCGACTCCCCCACCGGCGGGCGGCGGCGCACGGTCTACGAGATCACCGCCGACGGCGAGGAGGAGCTGCGGGCCTGGCTGCGGCAGCCCCCCCACACCTTCGAGATGCGGGAGGAAGGGCTGCTGAAACTGTTCTTCGCCGACGCGTTGCCGCCCGGCGAGGCGGTGGCGATCGTGCGGGCGATGCGCGCCCACCGGCTCGAGGTCAACGCGCAGCTTCGCTCGATCGAGGCGCTGAAAGGCGGGATCGACGACCCCTACCCGAAGATCGTGCTGCGGGGAGGGATCGAATTCACCCAGTGGTTTGCCGACTGGTGCGAGCGGATGGAGGAGGAAATCCTCGCCGCCGCCGCGCCCGAGGAAAGGAGCAGCTGATGTTCGACTCCCTGGCCCGGCTCGCGGACGGGAAGGCCCGCCGCGTCGCCCTCCTCGCCGTCGCCTTCTTCGTCCTCGCGGGCGCGCTCGGCGGCTCGGTGGCGGACCGGCTCGACCCCTACGGCGCCGACGATCCCGCCACCGAGACCGTGAGGGCGATGGACCGGCTCGAGGAAGCGGGGCTGCGGGTGCCGTCGGTGATCGCCGTGGTCGAAGACGCCCCGGTCGCGGCGCCGGCGACCCGGCGCCGGGTCGAGGCGCTGGAGGCCGAAGTGCGCGAGCGCGCCGACGTCGCCTCGGTCACCGGCTACTACGACACCCGCTCCCCCGCCTTCGTCTCCCGCGACGGCGACTCGACCTACTTCGCGGTGGCGCTGAAGACGACCGGCGACAAGGCGGCCCAGGAAACCGGTGCCGACATCGCCGACCAGCTCTCCGCCCACCCGGGCGTGGTCGCCGGCGGGCCGGCGGTCGCCCAGGAGCAGGTCAACAAGCAGGTCGAGAAGGACCTGCAGAAGGCCGAGATGCTCGCCTTCCCGCTGCTCTTCCTGCTCTCCCTGCTCTTCTTCCGCAGCCTCGTCGCCTCGCTGCTGCCGCTGCTGATCGGCGGCCTCGCGATCGTCGGCACCTTCCTCATCCTGCGCCTCGCCAGCGAATTCGGCTCGATCTCGATCTTCGCGCTCAACCTGACGACCGCGCTCGGGCTCGGGTTGGCGATCGACTACAGCCTCTTCGTCGTCTCCCGCTACCGCGAGGAGATCGCCAAGAGCGGCCCGGGGCTGGAGGCGATGCGGCGGGTGCTCGCCACCGCCGGGCGAACTGTCTTCTTCTCCTCGCTGACGGTGGCGGCGGCACTCGCCTCGCTGCTCGTCTTCCCGCAGCGCTTCCTCTACTCGATGGGCCTCGGCGGCTCCCTGGTCGCCCTGTTCGCGGCGCTGATCTCGCTGACCGTGCTGCCGGCGGTGCTGACGCTGCTGGGGAACCGGGTCAACGCCGGCGCCCCGAAGTTCCTGCAGCGCCGCGCGGAGGCCGACGCGCGCCCCGCGCAGGAGGGCTTCTGGTACCGGCTCTCGCGCTTCGTGATGCGGCGGCCGATCCCGGTCGCGACCGGCTCGGCCCTGCTGCTGATCGTCCTCGGGCTGCCCTTCCTCGGGATCAAGTTCAATGTCGTCGACCCGACGGTGCTGCCGGAGTCGGCGAGCGCGCGGCAGGCCTACGACACGGTCAGCGAGCAGTTCCCGCCCTACCACGAGACGCCGATCTGGATCGACGTCGAAGGCGGCGGCCCGGGGGCAGCGGCCGAGGTGGCCGCCGAGGTGAGGAAGGTCGAAGGCGTCGCCGAAGTGCTGCCGCCGCAGCGGCTCGGCCGCGAGGTCGCCGCCGTGCAGGCGATCTCCGCCAACCCCTTCGCCTCGGAGGCGAGCAAGGAGACGGTGAAGGCGATCCGCAACCTGCCGGAGCCGGGCGGCGCGACCGTCCTCGTCGGCGGCGCCAGCGCCGACTTCGTCGACTTCCAGGCGAGCCTCTCCGACCACCTCCCCTACGCGCTGGCGATCGTGATCGCGGCGACGCTGGTGATCCTCTTCCTGATGACCGGCTCGGTGGTGCTGCCGATCAAGTCGCTGATCATGAACTTCCTCAACCTCAGCGCCGTCTTCGGCCTGCTGGTGCTGATCTTCCAGGACGGCCGGCTCGAAGGCTTCCTCGACTACACCAGCCCGGGTGCGATCGAGCAGACGATGCCGATCCTGATGTTCGCGATCGCCTTCGGCCTCTCGACCGACTACGCGGTCTTCCTGCTCTCGCGGATCAAGGAGGCGCGGGACAACGGTGCCTCGGACTCCGAGTCGGTGGCGATGGGGCTGGAGCGGACCGGCCGCATCGTCACCGCCGCCGCCCTCCTCTTCGCGGTGGCGATGGCGGCCTTCGCGACCTCGCAGATCATCTTCATCAAGGAGAACGGCGTCGGCGTCGCCCTCGCGGTCCTGATCGACGCCAGCATCATCCGCGCCCTCCTCGTCCCCGCTCTGATGGAGCTGCTCGGCAAGTGGAACTGGTGGGCCCCGCGCCCCCTCCGCCGGCTCCACGAACGCTGGGGAATCGGCGAGTCGACCCCAGTCCCCCAGCCGCGCTAGGGCGAACTGCATCAACTTTCCTACCCAGCAGGTGGTTAAGTTGATGCAGTTCGGATATGGCAACGCCAGAGCAGCCGAAACGGCCTGATCCCAACCCTGCGCAGCTGGTTGACGCTACGCGGCGGACCTACCTGGCGGGGGAGCGGACGCAGCTTGCCTGGTGGCGGACGGGGTTGACGGCGATGGCCGTCGCGCTCGGGGTCGGGCGGGTGGTGCCGGAGCTGAGCAGGACCTCCTCGAGCTGGCCCTACGTGGTCGCCGGCGTCGGCTTCGCCCTCTGGGGGATCTTCGCCCTCGGCTACGGGACCGCCAACCGCAACGCGATGGAAAAGGCGCTGCGCGAAGGTCGCTTCCACGAAGCCTCCCCGGGGCCGCTGACCGCCCTCACCGCAAGCGCGATCGTCCTCGGCCTGCTGACCGCGCTGCTGATCCTGCTCGATTAGATCCTGAGGTGACCTGACCAAGCAGATCGAGGACGCAGGGAGCGTGGCGTGCTCTGCACGCGAGCGACCGAGGAAGCCGATATGCGCCGGTCAGGGCGCCTCAGGCGTATGCCTGCGAAGCGCGGCGGCGGAGATCGGCGTTGAGCATGCCGGTGACTTCGCTGGGGCGGTCGCCGGCGGAGGGGACGGCGGCGCCGATCAGGCCGTCGGCGCGGAAGCCGTAGAGGGGGGCGACGAAGCCGAGCTCGCGGATCTTGCGGACGAGCTTGACGGCGCTCTGGGTGTCGGCACCGGGGCCGCAGAGGACGATCGCGGTCGGGTCCAGCGCCCCGAGGGCGCGGCCGAGTCGCTCGTCGCCGAGCTCGTTGGAGAGGACGAGGACGCGGAAGCCGGCGCGGCGCAGGGCGAGGTCGAGGGCCTGGGTGTAGACCTCCTCGGCGTCCTGGCCGTGGCTGGAGTCGAGCAACAGGATCCCGGCCGGGCGGGCGGCGGTGGAGGCGAGGCGGCGGGCGCCGTGCAGCCAGCCGGTCGCCCAGCGGGAGGCGAACTCGAGCTCGGCCTCGCGCTCGGAGTCGGCGGCGAGCTTGTCGATCGCCGGAAGCAGCAGCTCCTCGACCGTGCGCTCGAGCGAGCGGAGGGCGAGGCTCTCCTCGACCGCGCGGTCGGCGGCGGCCTCGTCGAAGCTCTCGAAGGCGCTGAGCAGGCTGTCGTCGCTGGCCGGAGCCGCCTGGCGCTGGCGCGCCAGCTCGATCGCCGAAGAGATGTTGCCGGTCTCGGTCAGCGCGTCACGCAGCGCCTGCAGCTCGACCAGCTCGTAGTTGCGATGGTTGCCGGCGGTGCGCTTCGGGGTCGGGTAGCCGTAGCGGCGCTCCCAACTACGCAGGGTGTTGGGGCTCACGCCAAGGACTTCGGCGGCGGCGTTGGTGCGGATTCCGGGCATTGGTTAAGAGTGGCGATGTGGGTGGACTGCGCGTCTACTTCGACTGCATCGCCGATTCTCCCACCAGGGATGAAGCTTTTGGACAGATTTCCGGGAATCTGTCAGCGATCTTGCAAAGCGCCGACGCCCACCGGCTGCCCGACGGCACGCGCCCGCCACATCGCCGCGTCGGCCTTGTGCAGGAGCTCGTCGGCGTTGGTGCCGTGCTCGGGGCAGGCGGCGACGCCGGCCGAGACGCAGATCCGCAGCCCCCCCGCCCGCTCCAGCTCCTCGAGCTGCGCCAGCAGCCGCTCGCACATCTGCACGCCTTCGACGGTGCCGATGTTGGGGGCGAGGACGCAGATCGCGTCCTCCTCAAGGCGGAAGGCTTCGTCGACGATGCGGATGCTGTCCCGCAGGGCGGCGCCGACTATCGAAAGCACCGTCTCCTGACCGCCGGCGACGTCGCCAGGGCGAGTGCCGGGCCCGGAGGCATCGAAGACAGCCAGCCCGAACGGATGCCCGTAGCGGCGGTTGGTCTCCAGCAACTGCTCCAACCGCCGACGCATATGTCCCGGCCGGTAAAGGCTTGGCAGTTCTTCAGCCTGCTCCGGAGCCAGCGCCGCGCTCCCGTTAGAGGGCGCCTGGGTGACGTTCGCCGGCCCCTCCCCGCTGTTCGGCCGCCGAACGTCACCCAGGCGCCCCTCCACGCCCTGAGCCGATTCGACTGCCGCGGCAGTAACGGATCCGAACTCCGTCGCCAACCGCTGGGCCGCGTCGGCAAAACTCTCCCCATTGGTTCCAATCTCCTCGTGCAAGCTGCCTAGGAGATCGGCGTGCATCGCCGAGACCTTGAGGGCGATCCGCGCCGCCGACGATCCTCCGTTTGCGCCCGGGTCGGCTTTCGACTGGTCTGCCACAGAATGACCTTGGCGAAAGCGGCGGACGCCGGATCTTCAAAAAGCCGCTAATTGCGAACTGACGTGTGTCCAGGACGGATGTCGGGTGCCGCTTATTCCAGGCTTCTTCGGCCGGCCAGGGCCTTGCCGAGCGTGACCTCGTCGGCGTGCTCGAGGTCCGCCCCGACCGGAAGGCCGCTGGCCAGGCGGGTGACCGTCACCTGTCCGCGCAAGAGGTCGGCGATGTGGAGGGCGGTCGCCTCACCGGTGGTCGTGGGGTTGGTCGCCAGCACCACCTCGGCGACGCCGCCGCGCTCGACCCGCCGCCGCAGCTCGCCGATCTTCAGGTCTTCGGCGTCGACGCCGTCGATCGGCGACAGCGCTCCCCCCAGCACGTGGTAGAGGCCGCGGTATTCGTGCGTGCGCTCGATCGGGATCACGTCGGCCGGCTCCTCGACCACGCAGATCGTCGTCCGGTCGCGGTTGGTGTCGGCGCAGATGCGGCAGAGCGGCCCCTCGGCGAGGTTGAAGCATTCTTCGCAGAGGCCGACCTTCTCCTTCACTTCGCGGATCGCGTCGCCGAGCGCGAACGCCTCTTCGTCGGGGGCCCGCAGCAGGTGGAAGGCGAGGCGCTCCGCCGTGCGCCGGCCGATGCCCGGCAGACGCGAGAGCTCGGTCACGAGCCGAGCCAGCGGTGCCGGGCCCTCGCTCAACCGCCCAGCATCCCGCCGAGACCGCCGATGTCGCCGCCGGCGATCCCGCCCATCTTCGAGCTGGCCAGCTCCTGGGCGGCGCGCAGCCCCTCGTTGACGGCGGCCTGCACCATCTCCTGGAGCATCTCGGCCTCCTCGGGGTCGATCGCCTCGGGGTCGATGACGATCTCGCGCAGGGTCAGGTCGCCGCCCATCTTCACTTTGACCATGCCGCCGCCGGCGCTCGCCTCGACGACCTCGTCTTTCAGTTTCTCCTGCGCCTCCAGCATGTCGGCCTGCATCTGCTGCGCCTGTTTCATCAGGCCCTGGATGTCGAAGCCTCCCGGTCCGCTTCCTCGCGCCACTTAACCGACCTCCTCCGCGTCGAACTCGCTCTTCAGCCGCTCCAGCAGCTCTTTCTCGTCAACCTCGTCGCTGCCCGGCGCCGGCGTATCCGGCGGCGCCGGCTCCTCGCCCGACAGCGTCACGTAGGTCGGCCGCAGCCCGACTCCGGTGACCGCGGCGAAAGCAGCCGCCAGCGTGTCCCGCCGCTCGGGGCTGTCGGCCTTCTTCTTGTTGAAGGTCATCTCCGCCGGAAACCCGATCTGCAGGCCGGCGCCGTCGAAGCTGACGGGCCGAGCTCCGTCGAAAGTGGCAGCGAGGGCAGGTGCGGTCTCCGCGAGCTTCTGCAATACCGACGGCCAAACTCTCTGAATCTCCTGGAAAGAAAGCTCCGCCTGCGCTTCGGGCTTTGCCTCATCCGGAGCCGCTTCGGCCTCTTCCTCTTCCGCTGGAGGGGGGTCGTCCTGAGAATTGGCATCTCCCGCGGGTGACGTCGTAGGGGGGACCGCCTCCTGCGCAATTGCAGGAGGCGGTGCGGCCCCTGCGGCGGCAGGACCCGCGGGCCTGGCGGCCCCGCTCTCCAGCCGCTCGATTCTCCTGAGGAGACCGGCGGTGTCCGGATCGAGATCCGGACGGGCGGCCTTCAGCAGGGCGATCTCCACTGCCAGGCGGGCGTCGTCACCCTCTCGGACGGCGGTGAGCGCATCCGCCAGCTCGTCGATCGTGCGGATCAGGTTGGCGGGCTTGATCGCCGTCGCCTGAGCCTGCATGCGACCCGTGTCGGTGGCGGTGACCACGAACGAAGTCGGCACTTCGCCCGTCGTCTGGGCGATCAGGAGGTGGCGGAGGTGGGCGAGGAGGTCGCGGGCGAACTGCGAGGGGTCGCGGCCGGAGCGGGCCATCTTCTCGACCCCGAGGAGGACGCCCTTGGGGTCTTCGGCGATCACCGCGTCGACCGCCTCGAAGAGGAGCTCGGCGTCGGCTGCCCCGAGCATCTCCAGGACGTCCTTCAGCTCGACCTGGCTGCCGCCGAAGGCGACGAGCTGGTCGAGGGTCCCGAGGGCGTCGCGGAAGCTGCCCTGGGCGGAGCGGGCGATCATCGCCACGGCGCCCTCGTCGACCTCGATCGACTCGGCCGCCGCGACCCGGTTGAGGACCTCGGAGATCTGCTCCAGCGAGGGGCGCTGGAAGTCGAAGCGCTGGCAGCGGTCGGCGATCGTCGCCATCACCTTGTGCGACTCGGTGGTGGCGAGGACGAAGACGGTGTTCGGCGGCGGCTCCTCGAGCGTCTTCAGGAAGGCGTTCCATGCCTCTTTGGTCAGCATGTGCGCCTCGTCGAGGATGTAGACCTTCCAGTGACCGCCGGCGGGCGCGTAGGCGACGCGCTCGCGCAGGTCGCGGACGTCGTCGACCGAGCGGTTGGAGGCGGCGTCCATCTCGATCACGTCGACCGAGGTGCCGGCGGCGATCGTCACGCAGGACTCGCATTCGCCGCAGGGGGTGACGGTGGGCCCGCCGCGCTCGCAGTTCAGCGACCGCGCCAGGATCTTCGCCATCGAGGTCTTGCCGGTCCCGCGCGAGCCGACGAAGAGGTAGGCGTGGTGGACCTTGCCCCCCTCGACCGCATTGCGAAGGGTGCGGACCACGTGGGTCTGCCCGACGACCTCGTCAAAGGACCCGGGACGGTGGCGACGGTAGAGGGAAGTGGACTCGCTCATGCGCTGTCGAGCCAGTGTATCCACGGGCACCGGGCGCCCCGACGTGCGGCGGCGA
>DASSMM010000012.1:0-54990 GCA_035688825.1 Solirubrobacterales bacterium
TGCCTGAAACGACACCTGGTCCGGGTCGTCTTCAGGGCGCTGCAGGAGCCTCAGGCTGTTGCTGTTTCTCCCTGAGAATTTCTGGATTTATATCCCCAGCAACCCGTTGATTCTCAGAGGTGTTCTTGACATAGGAGCGACCCTCCGGATTCGTGCCTAAGCCGCCAGCTTCCGAGCGGCGAGCAAAAGGCGCTTAACGAGCAGCCAGCCGACCCTCCGGGCGGCCGATTTTGGCACGGCTTCGCCGTGCGGAGGCCGCCTGTGGGGAGGGCCGGAAGGGGTCTGACCTTCGGTCTCTTTGAGGCTCCAGAACCCCACCCGATGCAAACGCCTTTCCGTCTGGACAGAGGTGGCATGCAGAGGAAATCCAGCAAGCCGAGCTTCTTCACCGAGCGCACCCTCGCCGACTTCCTAGCTGTCTCTGACCGCACCGTTCGCAACTGGATCAGGAGCGGGAAGCTGCCCAGCTACAAGCTCGGAGCGGCGCGGCGGATCGACCCCGCCGACGTCGAGGACTTCCTAGCTCGCCACAGGGATGAGGAAGCATGAGACGGGAGAAGCCAATCAAACGGCGCAACCCCTCCGGCGAGATCGTGTGGATGGCCCGGTACACCGGCCGCGACGGCAAGCGTCACATCGCGAAGCCGACCTGGAACCGCGGCAAAGGCACCTTCAAGCGGAAGGCCGATGCGCAGAAAGCCATCGACGAGGCATATGGGCTATCGGATCGACCGGACACCCTCGGCGACTACTCCGCCACCTGGACTGAACGCCATCCGCGATCCGAACGCACCAACGCGACGAACGACCATCGCATCAGCCGGGTCGCTGATGTTGAGATCGAGGGCATCCCGCTGAAGGACTGGCCGCTTCGCGAGCTGCGCCGCCGTCACACGCTCGCCTTGGTCGACCACATGCTCAGGACCGAAGGTCGAGCCACCACCGGCGCCGTCGGCATCCTCCGCGCCCTCTCGGCGATGGCCGAGGACGCGATCACGGATGAAGTCTGCGACCTCAATCCGTTCAAGGGCGTCCGCATCCGTGCCAACGATCCGAGGGCGCAGAAGAAGCCGAGACCGATCCGCGTCTTCACCTTCGAGGAGATGCACCGCTTCGCCAAAGCGGCCGGTCGCTACGAGGCAATGGTCCGCGTCTTCACCGACTGCGGCCTTCGCCTGGGCGAGGTGTTGCCGCTACGCCGCGAAGACTTCGACGGCGAAACCCTTCAAGTCCGTCGCACCGCCCACGAGGGGCAGATCCTCGAGGGAACGAAGACCGACCACGGCGAGCCCGACGCCGGCCGCGTCGTCCCGGTGCCGGCAACCCTCGCCTGGATGCTCGAAGCCCAGATGAACCTGAATGGCCCCGACTGCCAGCTCCTCTTCCCGACGCCAAGAGGCCGCCTCTGGCGCGAGCGCACCTTCTACCGCGACCTCTGGAAGCCGGCACAAGAAGCCTCCGGCCTAGACATCCGCCCCCACGAGTGCCGGCACAGCTACGTCACGCACCTTCGCGCCGCCAGCGTCAACGACGCCGACCTGGCCGAGATTGCTGGCCATCGTGTGGAGACGATGCTGGCTCGGTACACGCACCCCATCAGGGGGAGCTACGACTCTGTGCGGTTAGTCATCGATGACCCCACGAGGTCGCCGTTGACCTGATCCCTATCGAACGCTAGGGCAAACTCCATTGCTGAGATAAGCTGCCGGACCGAAATGGGAAACGGGAATGCAGGGGAGACCCAAACCGCGGCTACCTTCAGATTCGTACATCTCTCCGACATCCACTTCGCTGGTTACGGACCAGGTGTTGTATTTGACGTCAATTCCGATATTCGGAGAGAGCTTGTTCATGATCTGCACGGCCTAGTTGCACGGGCAGGCAATCTCGATGCGATCCTAATCGGCGGCGATATAGCCGGGGGTGGCCGCGAGGAGGAGTATGAAGCCGCTACGCGCTGGATCGAGCAGCTGTGCGATGAGTTCGACATTCAGCCTGAGATGGTGTTCTGTGTACCCGGAAACCACGATGTATACCGTCCAGCAATCGAATCGAATTCTGTGCTGAAGGTTGCACAACGGACCCTTTTGAACTGCTCGTTGGAGGAACTCGATCCATTGCTGGAGGCGCTCTTCACGAATAAGGAGCACCCTGGCCTTTTGCTTCAGGGCCTTGCGCACTACAACGAGTTTGCTGCCAGATATCGCTGCGAGATGGACTTATACAAGCACCGTTGGGAGTGGAACCTTGAGTTTGGCGATCTCAAGATCCACTTGGTCGGCCTCGCCTCAGCAATTTTGTGTGGACCTGATGATGTCAAGCGTGCTGACCAAAGCCGCCTTGCCCTCGGCCCGCAGGCGCGATTTCCCCGGTTTGTCGATGGCACGTTTACGATCATGCTCTCTCACCACCCGCCCAATTGGCTTAGAGACTATGACGTTATTGCGGCCTTCCTTGACCGGGCTCATCTGCAACTCTATGGCCACGAGCATTCGTTCGATTCGAAGGCTTCTGGTGAAGGAATACGTGTCGATGCAGGTGCGGTTCATCCTTCCCGTAAAGAGGATCCTTGGCAGCCCTCGTATAACGTCATCTCTTTGAGCCGGGGGGAAACCGGACCCGAGGTCACGGTCGACATTTACCCGCGTCGGCTTCTTGAGAACCAGACGTTTGGTGCCATGGAAGAGGGTGAGGATTTTCGACGAGAGACTGTTTCGCTCGGCTACGAACCTCTAGGAGACAGTCCTTCGGTGCCTGTAGCAGCGGCTCCAGAGGCTGACTCCATTGAGGAGCGCCAGATTGCCAGGCAGTTCCTCGACCTTGACAGGGATACGAGACTTCGAATCGGTAGAGAACTTGAGCTGATCGGAGAGGCCGAGGAAGCATTGCCGGAAGGAGTACGAATGCGCCATGTGTTTGATAGAGCGCGAGCAGAGAACCGGCTCCCGGACTTGAAGGAGAAGATCGATGACTGAACCGTTGCCAAAGGATCTACTGACGCAGCGCCTTGATGAGTGGTACAGAGGAGTAAGTATCGATCTGACTGGGGATCTCCTCGATGCACGTCGGCAAGCAATAGAAGCCATGGGCCGCAACCTGACGATTAAGTCGGCATGCTCAGTTGTTGCTTACGCTCATGGGCGTCCCGAGTTTGGCCCCTTGCTGATCGAGTGGATCACTAAGCACGGGAAAGCTTTTGACTCTGACTTTGCTCCGAAGCCGACGAATCGCGAGCCCCGTGTGATGGCTGCATGCGCCATCGCCCATCGTCTCGCCACCGATCCAGTGGCACAGGTGTCTACCGTCCATTCGCTGCTTATTCACAGTGCAGCGTTTCGCGGGTACCGGACCTCTGCGCGTAGCCAGAACCTTCCTGCCATAGCGAGTCGCCAACTCGCCGTAGCGGCTGAGCGCGCCAGTGAGTTGCCGAAACCGGCTACGACCTCGGCGGTCGAAAAACTAAACAAGACCTTTGCTGATTTAGGCGATCCCCCTCAATCAGGTGCAGCGTCAGGTTTGGAGGGGTGGCTTCAGGCACTGAAAGCCGCTACGGAAACGCTTGCGACCCGCCATGACACGGTCAAACGGGAACTGGTCCGGGTCACCAGCATTGCTCATCAGGGTCTGGATGGAGTCGCCTGGCTTCTCGATGACTACTGTGAGCTGGCTGACCGGCCTTGGGCCGAGACGAAAGGGGCGGCTGCAGTGCTAGCTGGCGCTGAGTTAGCCGCCATTACTCGTACGCCCAGTCTGCCCCAAGCTAGAGCGATGGTACGTAGCATGCTCTTGAAGGCAGAGCGCAATCCAGATCAAGATGTCAAGCCCATTTCTGCGGTTCAACGAGCCGCCGGCTCTCTAGCTCTATGGCCTGGAGGACATGGTCATGTCCTTTTACCACTCAGCGCAGCGATAGACGCCTGGCGAGAGAAGGAAGGAGCCTCAGGTTGGCGCGAGCTCGCAAAGAAAAGGCGAGGTGGGGGCGAACTGGCGGAAAAGACCGAGGGCGAGGTGGCGGATCAGGCGTTCCGGGAGTTTCTGATAGCAAGGAGTCTGGAGGATGGCTGAGATAGAGCACCAGGTAGAGGATGCCTCTGCGGAGCAAGATGGCAGCCCAGGGGAAGCGGAGTCTCATGAGGAACAGAGCGAGACGGTGCTCCTTCGGGGTCCAGACCTGCTCACTCCCGAGGAGGGTTCGCGGATTGCCGCAGCCGTTGACACCCGCCTCGCCATATGGGCAGGAGAGCGGGACTCCGGGAAGACGACGCTAACCGCACAACTATATGAGCGACACCGTACGGGTCAGGCGAACACCGTGTTTGCTGGATCTGAGACCTTGCTGGGGTTTGAGGAACGCATCCACCCGTCCCGTCTTGAGTCCGGTCGCCTCACTCCTAGAACTATCCGCACCGAGTCGGACCCGGAAGAAAGGGAACTACTTCACCTTGCGGTACGCGCCGAGGGAGACATTGAGAATATCCTCCTAGCAGATATACCTGGCGAACTCTTTAGGAGGATGCGAGACTACGAGCTTGAGGTGAGCGATGTGCCGCTGCTCACCCACGCCGACAAGCTTGCCGTGGTTGTGGACGGTGCATTAATTGCAGATCATGGGCTGCGGTCTGTCGCGGTAAATTTTGCTCGACAGTTCATTGCCCAGCTAAAGAACTCAAATCTTCCAGCTGAGAAGATGGACGTTCTTCTTCTGTTGACCAAACTCGATCTCGTTCTGAGCGCAGACGCGAGTGCCCTTTCCTATTGGGAAGAACGCGAAGATTCATTGCTAAGTTCACTTCGTGAGTTTTCACCAAGCGCGGAGGCGCTTCGAACTGCGGCTCGAGGGCTTCCAAGTCCTGACGATGGCATGAATGCGCTGATGGAATGGTTACTCAGGCCACCGCCAGAGCCGCCTGAAAGCGATGTTCGCGTCGAAGAGGCACCTTCCACCCGGATCCAGCGCATTCGAGCACCGAAGACTGCGCCATGAATATCGCATTCCTTGGTCTCCATAAAACGGGTAAGACCACCTATGCAGTCGGCGTGTATGCCGGAATGAGCAACCGGATCTACTCGTCTCTTGAGTTGGTGAAAGTCACGGAGTCAGTCGCCACTCTGAATGCGGGCCTAGTCCGTCTTTCAAGGCGCCTTACTGTAAGGCGCACGGATACCGAGGAAACTGAGACCGTAGGATTGCAGGTACGTACGGCTGAGGGCGAGCTTCATGAGCTTCGGGTTCCAGACCGCTCTGGTGAGGCTCTACGGGGTACGCGGAATTCGCGCGGTTGGGATCCCGATCTATTGGAGGAGCTTGGTGCTGCTGATGCGCTGGTTCTCTTCATTCGTCCTGGCGGGGTCAGGCCTGGGGAGCCCGTCGCAGAGCTTGCGGCGATAGTGCCACCCACTTCGGATGCTGGTGGAGATGTGAAAGACGAGGAGGAGAGACCGTGGGCACCCGCAATGATGCCGACGGACGTAAGCATGGTTGATGCGCTCCAGGAATTAAGCCAAGCGAGCGGACGCGAGGTGTTTCCCGTCGCTGTTGTCGTCTCTGCTTGGGACGAAGTCAAAGATTTGACGCCTACTCAATGGCTGCATTCGCGTGTTCCTCTGCTCGCCCAGTACTTAGATGCGAATGCGCATCGTTTTCCTTCGGCCATCTTCGGGGTGTCGGTCCAAGGTTCAAAGTTCCTTGAGCCTAAGGATGATGAGGAGGCCAAAGCCATGAAGGTCGAGATCGATGCCACTGAGCCTGATCCTTGGGATCGAGCCACCTGCGTTGATGCCGATGGTTCCGAGGTCGAGCTAGTGGCACCCTTGGTCTGGGCGATTCGCGCTGGTGGATAATCCAGGGGTGCAGCTAGCGATTGACCAGCTTCTTTTCGGTTACCGAGATGGCCACGAGATGCTTGCCGGCTCGGTCGATATCGATGCCCGCATGGAAGCCGAACTCCTGCCTCATGCCGATGCGCGCTTTGAGGATGACTCGGAGCACTATCTCGTTGGCTTGTGGATCTCGTCGCTGGAGCGGTTCATGCTCACGCGAATCTGGCCTGCGCCCGAGCTTCCTCGCCCCGGAGCTGTATGGGCGCACGCCCTCCTGCTCAATGGACACGACCTCAAGTCAATGGATCCTCTGCTTCTCCTCGATTACTTCCGGCGCCCGGATGGTGCTGATCTTGATCAATATCGGGCGAGTCTGTCTCTCGATATTTCTGGAAAGAAGCCTCCTGTGGATGTACCCAGGCAGCTCATGCTTGCCCTAAGTGAGGCCGTTTATGAACCTGCTAAGTCCGGTAGCGTCGTAATTTGGCCTGAAGAGTTTTCGGCCGAGACTGGACTCCTAGCTCTCTGGCGCGGCCTTCCATCATCGATGAAGCGGTCACTGTCTTTTCGCACGCGGGGTCGGGCGCGTACCGGATCGAGTCGTTATGGACTCCAAATTGCCACGCAATTGGCTGGTAGATCTGCATCGCAAGATGTGCGGGTTATCTGGCCAGAAAAGGTTGATCCAGCTAATAGCGTGGCTCTTCTTGCGTCCGTTGCTTACTCTCCTGAAGAGCCACTGGGAGTTGCAGTGGAGCGCTTTGCTTCGAACGTCGAGGACGCACGCTTTGTCGCAGAGATGTGGCCGTTAATTGATGACGGCGACGCTGCGTCTCTCTTGCAACACCTTGAGGCTCGTCCTGACGCATCTTCCGTCCGTTTGGGGGAAGCACTTTTTGCCCCTGCTGATGAGAATGATGGCGTCTGGCGAGTCACGGAAGCAGAGCGGATAAAGGCATTACTCCAGGCAACCGTCGCTCAGTATCTCCACATGCTGAATGTAGGGCGCTTGAAAGCGGCTTGGAAGTCCGACCGACAAGCGGTGCTTGAGTTCCTTGACGAGCGCCAAAACCTCGCTGATTATGCCGCTGATCTACTTCTAGATACCGCGATTGACGAGCTTAGTGTTGATGAGTTGGTAGAGCGACTGCATGACTCCGAGTTGGTCGAGCTTGCGCTCTCAAAACGCAATGATCTTCTGCGAGAGCCCAGCTTCTGGAGCTTTCTGGAACTCTCGGCTGGCCCCGATCTTCGAGCGCATGCACTCGCCGTCGCTGATCACGATGTCGCAGCCATCTTGATCGAGAAGGGGTACTGGGGGTTACTTGATCAACTGCTTGATCACCCCGACGCGTTCGCGTCGGTTGCTGAGCATCTTGCCCGATCGAGCCCTGCCTCTCTTCGCCCGTGGACCAAGGTAATGAAAGGTCGCGAGCACCAAGTGCTGAATCTGCTTTCTCGAAAGCTAGAACCGGAAATCTCCATACTCGCTGCAGCGACCCTTCCTCGCGAGTCTTTAGCTGCGGTTCCTCTTCAACGCTGGTTGGAAGCGGCTCCGGCAATACATAAGCGGCAAGACCAGGCAAGTTCGGCCGCCGCGGCCCGTTTAATAGCAACCACTTATAAGCGCAAGGAGGCTGCTGCCCGCGAGCTTCTAATCGAGTGCTTCGGTCCTGCTCATAATGCTCTCGAAAGACGCAATCTCCCTCAATCCGTGTTGGCCGAGCTTAAGGACTTACTGCCTAGCCCTAAGACGAAGTCCTTGGCAAAACGTCTCAACCGAGCCTTGATCGCAAGCATGGAGTCTTCCCGTTGGACCGAGGGGGAGCTCAAACGAGCCCTGGAGAACGCCGGCCCGGAAGCCCACAGGCTTGTCAAGCTCGTTCCGAAGAAGAATCCTCTTCGGCGTCGGATCGAGTCGACTCTCCACGATTTAGAGGATCTCTTACCGCTTCCGTGAGGGAGTAGCTGGTATTCCAGGTCTCATCTTGGTCACATTGGCCGTCTAAGCGGCTCCACCAAGCGCCCGCCTCCCGTCCTTTCAATCTGACGGAACATGGCTCTGGAGCGCGGAACAGGATCACGCGCCACCAGTAGGGGCCAACCTTGAGGCAATCGTGGCCCAGGTCTCTTTTTCGATCCTCGTCGGCGGTACCATGGGCCAATGACCACGAAGGAGCGACTTCACAAGCTGGTCGATGAGCTTTCTGACCAGGAGGCCGAGGCCGCGTTGGTGATTGTCGAGCGTCGGCGCGATGACCCGATGCTGCATGCGCTTGCGGCCGCTCCGCTTGATGACGAGCCCTCTGACGCCGATGAGGACGCCAGCGCGGCCGAGGCGCTCGCTGCCCATAACCGGGGAGAATCAATTTCCTCGGAGCAGTTGCGCGCCGAACTTGATCTCGATTGACCACCGGTTGGTAACTGCGTATCGCGCCACCGGCTCGGCGTGATCTGAAGCGACTCGATCCACCGGTTCAGCGGCGGATTCTGGATGCCCTCGACAAGTTCGTGGCAGCGCCGCGCGAGGGGGACATTCGGAAACTCAACCCGGTCCAATGGCGGCTACGGGCTGGCGACTGGCGCGTGCGCTTCAGCTTCGATGACGAGAACCGGGTGATCGTCGTCCTGCGGGTTCTTCCGCGCGGTCGAGCGTACGATCGGTAATACCGCGAGGAGCGGCTAGAGATGCCCGGGGACCAATGGGAAGCCATGCTTCTTCGCGGCTTCTCGAAGCTCTCGGTCCCAGCAAGCGAAGTCGAGCTTTTCGCCGGCCGCGAAGGAGAGCGCTCCGCCTAGATGGACGGCGTCATAGGCGCGGAGTGAGTGAGTTCGGGCGCTTTCGGCCGCTTTGGCAAGAAGCGCCTCGTCGATTGCGTGGCTGAAGATCCCGCGCCAGATGTTTTCGAGATCACCGAGTGCCCGGCTCAGCTGTGCCGGGGTCAGACGCCTGGCCTTGCGCATTCGGGTCAGGGCCGCGGTCGCCTCGACATGGGCGATCGCGGTGGTGCGGACACCGTCTGCCTCGGTGTATGCGCTTCGCGCCTCCTCGGCCCCTGGCTCATCGACCAGGAGCTTGATCAACGCGCTGGTATCCAGGTAGAGGCTCAGCGCCGACCCTCGGATACATACTCCGCGGCGCTCTTGCCAGTGCCTCGGAGCTTGGCTGGTTTCGCCGGCAGGTAGCGAGGCCCCTCGGGCGGTCGCACCGTGCCGTCTGCGATCAAGGCGGAGAGGTGCGGCGGGGTGGTGGTGGAGACGATCCTCGCAACCGGGCGACCGTGCTTCGTCACCGTGATCGCCTCTCCCTCCTCCACTCGGTCGATGATCGAGCTGGCTTTGTCCTTCAGTTCTCGGATGCCTACCGTTGCCTTCTCCATAATAGCCACATTTTATCTTAATGTGGCCAGATAGATAGACACCACTTCTTCATATCGATTTGGCGGGGCGCGGGAGGCGCGCCGTCTGTGCGATCGACTTGCGGCGCTAAGCCGCGGGCGGAGACTTGTAAGCCAGCAGGGACACCGTCACCGGGAAGCGCTCCGCCGGGTCGGGGGTGCGGTCGATCGCGCCGGGCTGGGCCTTCTCGATCTCGTCCCAGGCGGCGGTCACGTGCTCGCGGATCTGCTCCCAGCCCTCGTCGTCGAGGTCCAGACGCAGGTTGACGATGACCGGGTCGTCCTTCTGCATCGTGCCTTGTTCAAGGGCGGCCTGGGCGCGTTCGACTGCTTCGCCGATCGCGTTGGCGCAGATGCCGATCTGGGCCTCGTCGGGGAGGCGCAGCCAATCGTCGCCGTCGATCAGCATCTTGCGGTTGGCGGCGTAGATGTGCTTCGTCGCCCCCCGCACGGCTTCGGTGTCGACGAGCTGGATCGCGTCATAGCGCTGCAGGACTCGCACGTGGTAGGCAATCAGGTTCAGGCTCTGCTTCTCGCCCCGTTCTTCCAACCGCTCCATCAGGTCGAGGGGGCTGCCGGGGCGTTCGTTCAGCAAGGCCAGAAGCTGCGCCTGCAGGGGATGAGAGAAGACTTTCGCAAGTCGTTCCGGGAGTCGCGGAAGCCGGTGACCCACGCTCTCGCCATCGCGATCCTTGCCATCGCCGCTCTCTGCCACCGAAGTCCCTCCATTGTCGTGCCTCAGTTTGAGCAGTCGAGGCTATTCGTACTTGGAGCTAAACGCAACCCATTACGGGAGTACTCGTTCAGTCGGTCAATTGACCGGTAAGCGTTGCTGACCAACCTTGCGTTCAAGCGCAACTCGAACGCAGGGAAGGGGGTGAGCCCCACGATGGTGATCAAGAAGACCGACCCGGTCTGCCTGGTGAGCTCGGTGGTCAAGCAGGGCTGAGCCGGACCCGCGGGATGCGCTCGGACGCGAGCGCATCCCGCCAACCGGAACGAAGGAGACCGGCGCGGGCGTCGTTCAGGCCTTGGCGCGGAGCTCGTCGGCCAGGGTGGTCAGCTTGCCGACGCTGGTGTCGAGGGCGCCGGCCAGGCGCAGCAGCGTCGTGTAGCTCGGGTTCCTCACCCCGCGCTCGATGCCGCCGACCTGGGTGAGATCCGTGCCGGCGCCTTCGGCGAGCTGCTCCTGGCTCATGCCGACCTCGCCGCGCAGGGTGCGGACGGCCTCGCCGAGGGCGGCATGCTCGGGGGAGCGGGGCTCTTTGCGGCGGCGGGGAGGCACGGCGCCCCGCAGCCTCCCGGTTAATGAACTCGACTGTTAGAGCATTAATGCTTTAACAGGTTGAACCGGCAGAACTGTTTAAAACAGTCGTCTTCCGGTACTCCCGCGCACAGCGCAGATGGTGGAAGGGGGCGTGCAGGCGCGAGCGCAGCTGCTCGGCCGCGGCCGCGGCGTCTTCGCCGAGGCCGGTGACGAGGAAGACCTCGGTCGCCGGGTAGGTCTGCAGCTGGTCGGCGACGGTCTGGACGATGTCCTCGTCGCCGATCCGGGCGCCGGCGGCGACCCCGGCGCGGGCGAGTGAGGCGAGGGAGAGGACGAGGCTGCGCTGGGCGGGGTCGCGGCCGGGACCGACGTCGCAGGCCCAGCGATCGAGGAAGCGGTTGTGGGCCGGCGCGACGACCCGCACCTCCGGCTCGGGTTCGGCCGGGTCGAGCGGGGCGGAGGCGGCGGCGATCCGCTCGACCGCGGTCCCGTCCTCGAGCGGCTCGTCGACGACGACGAGCAGGTGCTCGCGCAGGTCACGCGGAGCCGGCGGCACGATCGGGTGCAGCGGCGGGTTGCGGGCCGCCATCACGACGATGATGCCGGCGACGATCGATCCCTCGGCCATCCCCATCCCCGGCCCGCCGACGTAGAAGGCGGCGACGATCGAGACGCAGATCCCGGCCACGATCAGGGGCAGCTTCCATGCGGCTAGACCCTGATCGCTCATGGGATTCACGTTAAAGACTCGCGCGCCGGAGTCAATCCCCTTCCTGGGTGACGAGGTCACGCAGGCCGGCGAAGTCCTCGGCGCAGGCGGGGCAGCCGTCGAGGTGGGCGCGCATGCCGGGGATCCTCGCGTCGGCGGCGTCGCCGCCGACGGTCAGCTCGACGTAGCGGTCGAGCTCCTCGAAGCACTGCTCGCAGGTCAGCTCCGGCCTGCCGGGGCCGAGCACCCGCCCGAGGACGGCGTCGCGTTTCTCGTCTGACTTCATGCCTCCTCCTCTCCGCTCGTTCCTACCCGCAGGCCGCGCGCGGCGAGTGCGGCGCGCAGCTTGCGACGGGCGTCGTGCAGGTTCTTATAGAGAGCGCCGCGGGTGGAGCCGAGGCGCTCGGCGAGGACGTCGATCGGGACGCCGTTGAGGGCGACCGCGACCAGGACCTGGCGCTGGCGCTCCCCGAGGCGCTCGATCTCCTCGCGCAGGGCGACGAAGAGCTCGGCGTCCTCGGCGCCGCGGCCGGCGCCGGCGCCCGCATCGGCGAGCGCGCCCCAGGCATCGTCCTCGAGCGGGATCTCGCGTCCCTGCCAGGCGCGCTTGCGAACCTTCACCGCCGCCTCGAGGAGAGCGAACTTGTAGGCCCAGGTGGTGAACCGGCTTTCGCCGCGGAAGTCGTCGAGCTTGCGCAGGACCGCCATCAGCGCGTCGTCGGCGGCCTGCTGGGCGAGGTCCTCCTGGTCGCCGCCGCGCAGGTGCGGGAGCTGGGTGGCGCGCCGGCCGATCTCGAAGCGCGCGGCCTTCAGCAGCAGCGCGTGCAGCTCGGCCACGGCGGCCCGCCCGTCGGCACCCTCGGCGCGCAGCCGGTCGACCCAGGAGATCTCGGAGGGTGCAGTCATCAGCGCGCTTGCCATGGATTGTTAGCGAGGCCGCGCGCCAGGTTCTTACCTCATCGCGTGGTTCCTTTGTCCGGATATACAGGACAAAGGAACCACGACTTGGACGGTGGAAGTAAGAAGCGCGCGGGTGGTGACGCAGATGGGACACAGATCAACTCCCACCTCGACCAAGGAGGTCCCATGTCAACCACCGCAACTCTCGATCCGCGCGAGGCGACGCTCGCGCCGAGCTTCGGCGAACGCCTGAAGACCGACCCTGCCTTCCAGGCCTTCACGCTCCTCCGCATCGCCTTCACCGTCGCGCCGATCCTCTTCGGCCTCGACAAGTTCTTCAACGTGATGGTCGACTGGGAGCAGTACCTGGCGCCCTGGATCGACGGCATCGTCCCCGGCAGCGCTTCGACCGCGATGCACCTGGTCGGCGTGATCGAGATCTCCGCCGGCGTCCTCGTCTTCGCCAAGCCGCGCTTCGGCGCCTACCTCGTCGCCGCCTGGCTCGGAGGGATCATCGTCGACCTCCTCACCTACTCCGGCTACTACGACATCGCCCTGCGGGACTTCGGGCTGCTGATCGGGGCATTGGCGCTGGCGCGGCTGGCGAGCGTCTACGACAAGTCCTGGCCAGCCGGCCAGGCGTGATACACAATGGTTCATGGGTAGGCGGCGCGGGACGCGGACGATCGAGAAAGCAGGCCTGATCGGCGGCGCCGTTTCGCTCGGCGTCGCCGGCTCCGCCGCCGCCGTCCTCTGGCACCGGCTGATGCGCCGGCCGCTGCCGAAGGTGAAGGGGACGATCGAGGTAGAGGGGCTGCACGGGCCGGTGCGGATCCGGCGCGACCGTTGGGGCGTCCCGCACATCGAGGCCGACGTGCGGGAGGACCTGTTCTTCGCCCAGGGGTACTGCCACGCCCAGGAACGGCTCTGGCAGATGGACTTCTACCGGCGCGTGGTCGAGGGCCGGGTGGCGGAGATGGCGGGCGAGGAGGGGCTCGCGGTCGACCGGCTGATGCGGACCTTCGGGATCCGGCGGGTCGCCCGGCGCGAGGAGACCGAACTGGACTCCGAGCTGCGGGCGCGGCTGGAGCGCTTCTGCGCCGGCGTCAACCGGGCCGCCGCCGACGCGCGGGCGTTGCCGTTCGAGATGCAGGTGCTGCGCCTGGGCTGGGAGCCCTGGACCCCGGTCGACATCCTCAGCCTGGGCAAGCTGCTCGCCTTCGGCCTCTCGACCAACTGGGAGCGGGAGCTGCTGCGCTCTGACATGGTCCGCGAGCTGGGGCCGGAGCTGGCCGCGCGCCTCGACCCGGTGTATCCCGCCGACAACCCGGTCGTCGACCAGACGGCGTTCAGCGGCGAAGGGCTGCCGCTGGTCGAGCAGATCGACGCCGTGCGCCGCTCGATCGGCCTCGCCACCGAGGCCTCGGGCTCCAACAACTGGGCGGTCAAGGGGGAGCGCTCGGCCACCGGCGCGCCGCTGATCGCCGGCGACCCGCACCTGCCGCCGAGCATGCCGGGCATCTGGTTCGAGGTCGAGCTGCGCCACGACGGCCGCTTCGTCCGCGGCGCCTCGATGCCCGGGATGCCCGGCATCTACATGGGCCAGAACAACGACGTCGCCTGGACGATCACCAACGTGATGGCCGACGTCCAGGACCTCTTCGTGGAGAGAATCGAGGGTGACGACTACCTCTTCGAAGACGAGTGGCGGCCGCTGCAGGTCGAGCGCGAGGAGATCCTCGTCAAGGGCGGCGAGCCGGTCGAGCTGGAGGTCCGCAGCACCCACCACGGCCCGATCGTCAACGCCGCCCTCGGCGCCGACGAGGGGGAGCCGCTGGCGCTCGCCTGGCAGACGCTCTCCGAACCGACCGCCTTCTCGGCGATCTTCGAGCTGCTCGAGATCGACTCCGGCCCGGAGCTGGTAGCGCGGCTGGAGGGCCACACCTCGCCCGCCTCGAACATGATCTGGGCCGACCGCCACGGCTCGATCGGCTACAAGCTGATCGGCCGCCTGCCGATCCGCCGCGGCGGCTCCCCGGACCTGCCGAAGCCGGGCTGGACCGGCGAGTTCGAGTGGGAGGGGACGGTGCCCTACGAGGAGCTGCCGGAGGTGGTCGATCCCGAGAGCGGCTACCTGGTCACCGCCAACAACCGCATCGTCGGCGACGAGTACCCGCACCACATCACCAGCGAATGGCTCGACGGCTACCGCGCCAAGCGGATCGAGGAGCTGCTGGAGGCGCGCGAGAAGCACGACCACGAGAGCTTCGAAGCGATCCAGACCGACAACTACTCGATCCCCGGGGTCGAGGCAGCGCGCCGCCTCTGCCGTCTGCACCCGCGCGGGCAGCGGGAGCGCAGCGCGATCGAGCGGCTGCGGAGCTGGGACGGCCGGCTCGACCGCGAGACGATCGCCGGGACGATCTACCAGGCCTTCCTGCTGCGGCTGGCGCGGGAGGTGGCGCGGGCGGCGATCGGCGACCGTGACCTCTGCGAGCGCTGGCTCGACCGCAACGACAACGGCTTCACCGCCCACAGCACCTCGCCCTGGCGCTGGCACTCGCACCTGATGGCGCTCTGGGCCGAGGAAGACCCACGGCTGATCGGGCGGCCCTGGGAGGACCTGGTCCTGGAGGCGCTCGCCGGGGCGCTCGACGACCTCTCCGACCGCTTCGGCCCCGACCCCGAGGGCTGGCGCTGGGGCCGCGTCCACGAGATGAAGTTCCCGCACGCGCTCGGCGACGCCAACCCGCTTTTCGACCGCCTGCTCAACCGCCGCCTCCGCGCCGGCGGCGCCCAGGAGACGGTCAGCCAGATCGCCTACGACCCCAACGACCCCTACAACGCCGTCTGGGCGCCGAGCTGGCGGATGATCGCCGACCCGACCGACCCCGACAGCTCGCGCTGGCAGATGTTCACCGGCCAGTCCGGTCACCCCGCCAGTCCCCACTACGACGACCTCCAGCCCGACTGGCTTGAAGGCCGCACGCAGTCGATGAGCGGCGAGGGGCCGTGGGCGGAGCTGGAGCTGGTACCGCCGGGTTGAGGCAGAGAGGTCGGTGTTGCACGGTGCTACACTAGGTCGGTGCCTACGACCAAGCCACGCCACATGATCACCGAGACCGAGCCCGTTCAGGCGGTGCTCGACGAACTGCGGAGCCTGCAGGGGGGAGAGAAGATCGAGCTGGCGGACTTGGTCATCCGTGGCGCCGAAGACAAGATCCGCGAGCTCAGAGCCCAGAGCGAGCCGGCACGGCAAGCCCGTGAAGACATCGCAGAGTGGATTCGCGGCGGCGATGGACCGGAGATCGACCTCGCGGCGGCGGAAGAGGTCAAGCACCTGGGCCTGGTCGCCAACTACGACGAGTAGGTTGCTGCTGCTGGACAACTCCGCCTGGTCGCGCCTGCTGATCGGGGGCCTGCCCGAGGATCGCGAGCAGGTGGTCGTTCGCTGGGTCGAAGAGGAACGGCTGGCGGTCTGCCTGCCGTTCCTGCTCGAGGCGGGCTACTCGGCTCGCTCTGCGCCCGACCACGGGGAGCTGATGCGCCGCCTGGAGCACCTCCCACGCCTTCCCGTCGACGAGGCGGTCGAGCGGGTCGCCCTCGATGCCCAGCGCGAGCTGGCGACCGTCGGCCATCACCGGCTCGCACCGACGGATCTCGTCATCGCCGCCTGTGCGCATCTCGTCAGCGGCGGAGTGCTGCACTACGACCGTGACTACGACCTGATCGCCGCGCACACCCGCCTCAGCTTCGAGAGCGTCTGGCTGGCTGAGCCCGGAACGCTTTGAGCCGAGACTTCAGAGCGGTTGCCGGGTTAGGAGTCGGAGTGCGCCGCGCCGCCCCGCTCATCTCCGTCTGCCTGGTCCTCCTCGCGCTGACGCCCGCCGCGGCGCAGGCGCTGCCGCGCGGGTTCTTCGGGATCGTGCCGCAGACCTCGATCGGCAAGCGGGACATGGCGCGGATGCGGAGCGGGGGCGTCGAGACGATCCGGACGATGGTCTCCTGGGCGGCGGTGCAGCCGAAGCCGACCAGCGGCTACGACTGGGGCGGACTCGACCGGCAGGTCGCGCTTGCCGCCGAAGAGCACCTGGAAATCCTTCCCTTCCTCTTCGCGACGCCGCACTGGCTCGCCCATGACTTCCGGACGCTGCCGGTCGACAGCCGCCCCCAGCGGCAGGCCTGGGCTGAATTCGTCTCCGCCGCGGTCGAACGCTACGGGTCGCGAGGGGAATTCTGGACCGAACACGGCCCGCTCTCGCAGCGGCCGCTGCCGAAGCTGCCGATCCGCGCCTGGCAGATCTGGAACGAGGAGAACTTCTTCTACTTCGCGAAGCCGCCCTCGCCGACCCGCTACGCGCGCCTGCTGGCGATCACCCACCGGGCGGTGCACCGCGCCGATCCGCGCGCCGACCTTGTCCTCGGCGGCCTCTTCGGCAACCCGGGCGAGAGCCCGCCGCGGGCTTACGACGCGGTCGACTTCCTCGACCGGCTCTACCGCGTCCGCGGCGTCAAGGCCGACTTCGACGGGGTCGCCCTGCATCCCTACGCCGCCGACACCGGCGTCCTCGCCTCGCTGGTCGAGGGCGTGCGCCGGACGATGGTCCGCCACGGCGACCGCCGCGCCGGCCTCTACCTGACCGAGCTGGGATGGGGCTCCCAGAACGACCCCCAGGTCGTCTCCTTCGAGGTCGGCCTCCACGGCCAGGCGCGGGAACTGCGGCGCGCCTACCGCTACCTGCTCTCGCGCCGCCACCGGCTCAACCTCGAGCAGGTCGACTGGTTCACCTGGAAGGACGCGACCGGCACCTGCAGCTTCTGCGACTCGACCGGCCTCTTCCGCCGCGGTGGCGCCTTCCGGCCGAAGCCGGCCTGGCACGCCTTCGTCAGCTTCGCCCGCTGAAATCAAGCAGGCGTAGCGACGCTGCGCACCAGCTCGACGATCTCCGGCGCCGCCTTCTCCGGCGAACCCGAGTCGAAGGGCGGGTCGGGGTCGTACTCGATCCCGAGCTGAACCGCCTGCGCAACCTCCGGACCGAGCTCGCGCGCGACCAGGTGCAGGGCCATGTCGATGCCCGCGGTTACTCCCGCCGCGGTGACGATCTTGCCGTCCTCGACGAAGCGCCCGCCGACCGGCTCGGCGCCGTACTCGCGCAGGGCGTCGAGGACCAGCCAGTTGGTGGTCGCGCGGCGCCCCTGCAGCAGCCCGGCGGCGCCGAGCAGGAGGGAGCCGGTGCAGACCGAGGTCGTCCACTTGGTGGCGCGGTCTACCTCGCGCAGCCACTCGAGCAGCTCCCCGTCGCCGAGCAGGGGGCGGTTGCCGGCACCGCCCGGGACCAGCACCAGGTCGGGGGCGGTGACCTCGGCCAGGGAGCGGTCGGCGACGAGGCCGAGGGTGTCGCTCTCGTCGCGCACCGCCCCCCGCTCCTTGGCGACGGTGCGGACGGTCCAGCCGGGGACGTTGCGCATGACTTCGTAGGGGCCGACGGCGTCGAGCGGGGCGAGGCCGTCGTAGATCAGCAGGGCGATTTCCATGCGTCGATCTTGGCGGCCCCGCAGCCGTAGCGCCAGCGGCAGGAATGACAATGTTCGCTAGATTTCTGCCATGCCCCATCGAGTCGCGGTCCTCTGTCTCGACGGTCTCGTCGCCTTCGACCTGACCGCGCCCGCGCAGGCTTTCCAGCTCGCGGCGAAGCCTTCCGGCGTCCCGCTCTACGAGCTCTCCACCTGCTCTCCGGGCGGCGAGCCGGTGCGGACGACGAGCGGCTTCTCGGTCGCCCCCGATCGCGATCTCGGGGCCCTGAGCCGCGCGGACACCGTCGTGGTTCCCGGCTACGCGGCGGTCCTCGACCCGCCGCCGGCCGAGGCACTCGAAGCGCTGCGGGCGGCGGCGGAGCGGGGAGCGCGGCTGCTCTCGGTCTGCACCGGCGCCTTCGGCCTCGCCCACGCCGGGGTCCTCGACGGACGGCGGGCGACCACGCACTGGGCCTGGGCGGGGGAGCTGGCGCGTCGCTTCCCCGCGGTGGCGGTCGATCCCGATGCCCTCTTCGTCGACGAGGGTGAGGTCCTCACCTCGGCCGGGCTCAGCGCCGGGATCGACCTCAGCCTGCACGTGATCCGCCGCGACTTCGGGGCCGAGGCGGGGGAGCGGGTGGCCCGGCACATGGTCGCCGCCCCTCACCGCGAGGGCGGCCAGGCGCAGTTCTTCAAGCCCGAGCTGCCGTCAGCCTCGGGCTCGTTGGAGCCGACGCGCCGCTGGGCGCTCGAGCGCCTCGCCGAGCCGCTCGACGTCGCGGCGATGTCGCGCCATGCCGGGGTCAGGCCGCGGACCTTCGCCCGCCGCTTCCGCGCCGAGACCGGGACGACGCCGCTGCAGTGGCTGCTCGCCCAGCGGGTGCTGGAGGCGCGGCGGCTGCTGGAGGCGACGGATCTGCCGGTCGAGGAGGTTGCCTGGCGCGTCGGCTTCGGCACCGCCGCCTCGCTCCGCGACCACTTCCGGCGCGCCACCGCCACCACCCCGACCGCCTACCGCCGCTCCTTCCAGCCCGCCTAGGTCTCCAGCCGCGCGGTTGGTCGTTTAAGCACAGGATGGTGTGCCCAACTGACCCATGGAGGGATCGGGCGGCCGTAAAGTGGGGGCGGTGAGCCGGCGCGACCAGATCAAGCTCAGCGACGAGGAGCTGCGGGAGCTGCTGGCCGAGGAGCGGATCGCGGTCGTCTCCAGCCTCGGGCCGCGCGGCTGGCCCCACTCGATGCCGCTGTGGTTCGTGCCGCGGGACGGCGTCGTCTGGATCTGGACCTACGCGAAGTCCCAGAAGGTCCGCAACCTCGAACGCGATCCGCGGGCGACGGTGCTGGTCGAGGCCGGCCGCTCCTACGAGGAGCTGCGGGGGGCGATGGTCGAATCCGAGGCGGTGATCCACCGCGACTTCGAGACCGTGCTCGGCTTCGCCGAAGAGCTGACGGTCCGCTACGCGGAGGGGATCTCGGCGGTCGAGGGCGATGCCAAAGCGGCGCTGGAAGCGCAGGCGCCGAAGCGGGTCGCGATCAGCTTCCCGGCCCTGCGTACCGCGACCTGGGACCACCGCAAGCTCGGCGGCACCTACTAGCGCCGCGAGACCGCGGACACCCGGAATAATTCCGGTTCCTCGCGGCTTCGCGCTAGCGGTGGCGGCGGACCGGCTTGATCGTCAGCTTGCGCGAGATCGCCGAGAGGTACTTTTCGTCCGCCCTCACCGTCGTGCGGAAGGTCGAGCGGCGGTCGATGCGGGGGCGGAAGCGGGCCGAGCAGGCGCGGTCGAGGTAGCGGGTGCCGAGGTTCCGGCGCCCGCGCCAGAGCGTCACCGGGTCGCCGCGGCGACCCTCGCAGGGGGTGACCCAGGCGGTGACCAGCCCGCGGCGGTGGCGGCGGACCTTGCGGCTGACGGCGCGGATGCCGATGAAGGAAGGCACCTGCGCCTTCTGCGGGGTCGTGTAGTCCGGCCCCGTGCCGGTGAAGCAGGAAGCGGTTTCCGGCCCGTTGAGGCGATACACCGGGCCGTTGCCGGAGACCGCGTAGAGGCGGCCGCAGGCATCCTCGCCGAAGGAGTTGAGGTCGTTGACGTGCGGACCCTCGAGCCGGTCACTCGAGAAGGGCGACGTCGGCGAGAAGGAGCGGATGTCCCCTTCGCAGAGGTCACCGTAGACGTAGCGGCCGTAGACGCCGCCCATGCCGGGGCCGCGGGCGACGTAGCCGCCGATGATCGCGCAGGCGCCGGCGCCGGTGCTGCCGACGCGGGAGTGCGCGTACTCGAAGACGGGCAGCGCGTAGGCGTCCGCGGGAGCGCCCGCGCAGCCTTCGTCGTCGCCGGGCCCGGGGATGCTCCCCTCGAAGCAGTTCCACCCGTAGTTGATCCCCTTGTTGAGCGCGGGGTCCGCGGTGTCGACCTCCTCCCGTTCGTCCTGTCCCACGTCGCCGATCCAAAGGCTGCCGGCGGTGCGGTCGAAGGAGAAGCGGAAGGGGTTGCGCAGCCCCAGCGCCCAGACTTCCGGTTCCTTCAGCGGCCCGGGCGAGGGCAGCCGCAGGATCTTCCCGAGCTTGCTGTCGGGGTTCTGGGAGTTGTGGTGTTCGTCGTCTTGGCCGCCGCCGTCGCCGGTGGAGATGAAGAGGGCGCCTTCGGGGCCGAACTGGAGCTGGCCTCCGTAGTGGTTGCTCTCGCCCGGGTGGGGGATCGGCGGGATCACGTCGCGCAGGGTCGAGCTGGCGGCGCTGCTGCCGCCGGCGGTCATTTCGGCGACGTGGATCGCTCCCGCGGCATCGACGTAGTCGAGGAAGAGGCGGCCGCTGAAGTCGAAGTCGGGCGAGGGGGCGATCGAGAGCAAGCCGCGCTCGCCGCCTTCGCCGACGAACGCGCTGATGTCGGCGAACGGCTTCGTTTCCCCGTTCTGCATGAGCAGGATCGAGCCGCGGCGCTCGACGACGAAGAGCCGTTCAGGGTTGCCGGGATCGGAGGTGACGTAGATCGGTTCTTCGAAGTTGGAGCCGATCTGCTGCAGGGTCAGGGCCTGGGCGCTGCCCGCCCAGAGCACCGCCGCCAGCACTATCGCCGGTAGGAGTTTTCCCGCTGACCGAAACACGAGGACAAGGTAGCTAACCCGTCCCCCGCCGCCGAGTAGCGGTCGCGGCTCAGCCGGCGCGCAGGGTTCGGCAGCGCAGCGGACCGATGTCCGAGTCCAGCACCGCGACCGCGGCGGCGTACCCCGGGGCGGCGTCCACCGGGGCGATCGAGGTCGCGGCGGGCGGGGCGGGGGCGCCGAGGCCGGTTCCCAGGCACTTCAAGCGCGCCTCGTGGCGGACCCAGGCCGTGTAGAAGGCATCGAGCCGCCGTTCGGGGGCGGCGGCGCGCACCGCCGCCGCCTCCTCAGCCGGGAGGGACCGCTCCGCCAGGGCAACCAGGTTCTGCCGCGGCGCGATCGTCTCGACGTCGACCCCGACCGCGCGCCGCTCGGTCACGGCGACGAGGGCGAGGCCGCCGGAATGGGAGAGGTTGAACCGGAGCCCGCCGCCGTCCCCGTCCCGCAGCCGCGGCTTGCCCTGCCGATCCGTCTCCAGGGCGATCTCCACCGTCTCCCGCCCGAGGTAGCCGGCCAGCGTCCGGCGCAGCGCCCAGCGGGCGGCGACCCAGCGCCTGCCGGCCCCCTCGCGGAGGAAGCTCTCGGCCCGCTCCCGCTCCTGCGGGGGCAGCTCCTGCGGGCCGGGCCACCCGGCTTCGTCGAGCGCCGCGCGCCAGATGTGGACCCCGTCGATCACCTGAATCCAACTGATAGTTTCGCAGCCCTTGACTCGCCTCCTGATCACCGGCGGCGCGGGGTTCGTCGGTTCCAACCTCGCCGTCTCGCTCGCCTCGCGGCATCCCGAGTGGGAGGTCCTGGTGCTGGACAACCTCTACCGGAAGGGCTCGGAACTGAACCTGCCGCGGCTGGAGGAGGCCGGCGTCCAGTTCGTCAAAGGCGACGTGCGCGAGCCCGAGGACCTGCAGGCGCTGTCGGGGCTGACGGCGCTGATCGAGTGCTCGGCCGAGCCCTCGGTGATGAGCGGGATCGACGGCGACACCGGCTACCTCGTCCACACCAACCTCACCGGCGCTTACAACTGCCTCGAGCTGGCGCGCCGCGACAGCGCCTTCGTGGTCTTCCTCTCGACCAGCCGCGTCTACCCGGTGGCGCCGCAGGTGGAGCTGAACCTGGAGGAGACCGAGACCCGCTTCGAGATCGCCCCCGAGCAGGCGGTGCGGGGGGTGGGGCCGAAGGGCATCTCCGAGGACTTCCCGCTGGAGGGGGCGCGGACCCTGTACGGGGCGACGAAGCTCGCCGCCGAGATGCTGATCGAGGAGTACCGCGAGGCGCTCGGCGTCCCCGCGGTGATCGACCGCTGCGGCGTCATCGCCGGCCCCTGGCAGATGGGCAAGGTCGACCAGGGGGTGTTCACCCACTGGATGCTCGCCCACCGTTTCGGCAACCCGCTCAGCTACATCGGGTTCGGGGGGCATGGCAAGCAGGTGCGGGACCTCCTCCACGTCGAGGACCTGGTCGACCTGGTCGAGCGGCAACTGCTCGACCCCGAGAGCTGGGACGGGCGCACGGTGAACGTCGGCGGCGGCCGCCAGTGCAGCCTCTCGCTGCGCGAGACGACCGAGATCTGCCAACGGCTGACCGGCAACGAGGTGCCGATGACGCCGGTGGAGGAGACGCGGCAGGGCGACGTCCCGATATACCTCTCCGACTGCACGAGACTCTTCGGCCTGGACGAGTGGCGGCCGCGGCGCAGCGCCGAACAGGTGCTCGCCGACATCAACGAGTGGATCGCCGCCGACGAGGAGCGCATCGCCCAGGCGCTTGGAATCGACACGTGATCAATAGCCATCAAGGAAGGAGCAACTGAACGCATGCCGGTCGCGATCATCACTGGTGCCGGGGGCCTGATCGGCTCCGAGGCAGTGGACCACTTCATCAGCGAGGGCTTCGACGTGGTCGGGATCGAGAACGACATGCGGGCTCGCTTCTTCGGCCCCGAGTCCTCGACCTCGCACGTCACCCAGCGCCTCGTCGAGGCCTACCCCTCCCAGTTCCGCTGGGAGAACGCCGACATCCGCGACGCCGACGAGATCGACCGCATCTTCGGAGAGCACGCCGGGAAGATCGAGCTGGTCATCCACACCGCCGCCCAGCCCTCCCACGACTGGGCCGCGAGCGAGCCGCAGACCGACTTCGGCGTCAACGCCAACGGCACCCTGAACCTGCTCGAGGCCGCCCGCGCCCACTGCCCCGACGCTCCCTTCGTCTTCTGCTCGACCAACAAGGTCTATGGCGACACGCCGAACCGGCTGCCTTTGCAAAGCCTGGAGAAAAGGCTCGAGCTGCCGGAGGACCACCACTACTACAAGGGGATCGACACGAGCATGTCGATCGACTCCTCGACCCACTCGCTGTTCGGCGTCTCCAAGGCGGCGGCCGACCTGCTGGTGCAGGAGTACGGGCGCTACTTCGACATGCCGACGGTCGCCTTCCGCGGCGGTTGCCTGACCGGGCCCCAGCACGCCGGGGCGAAGCTGCACGGCTTCCTCGCCTACCTGATGAAGTGCACCGTCACCGGCACGCCCTACACCGTCTTCGGCTACGAGGGCAAGCAGGTCCGCGACAACATCCACAGCGCCGACCTGATCGCCGCCTTCGACGCCTACCGCAAGGCGCCGCGTCCCGCCGCCGTCTACAACATCGGCGGCGGCCGCTTCTCCAACTGCTCGATGCTGGAGGCGATCGACGCCTGCGAGCGGATCGCCGGCCGCGAGCTGCAGTGGGAGATGGGCGAGGAGCCGCGGATCGGCGACCACCGCTGGTGGATCAGCGACCTGGCCCCGTTCGAAGCCGACTACCCCGACTTCAAGCTCCGCTACGGCATCGACGAGATCCTGCAGGAGATGTACGAGCAGAACCTCGAGCGCTGGACCGCCGCGCCCGCTTGAGGCTCTCAGGCCAGAAGGCTGTAAAAGGCCGCGTTGCTGCCGATGATGGCGGCGACTACCACGAAGAAGCCGGCGATCAGGGTTCGATTCTGAGCAGCGAGGCGGTCATGGAGCCCGCGGAGGTCCGCGTCGACCCGCGCGAAGCCTGAGCGCATCTCTGCTTTCGTGTCGGCGATCTCAGTTCTGAGGTTCTCGAAGCCGTCATCGACTTTCTTGCCGAGGTCGTCGAGCCGCTCGTCGGTCCACTTCTCTCTAGGCGTCATCACCACCATGGATCCTAGCGTAATCTTTTAGCTGCTACAGAAGGCGCGCAGAAACAAATCTTGACGCGCGACTTCGTAGCGAATCTGTGACTTTCGATAGCGTCGCCGCCTCATGGCGGAGGCGATGAAGCTCTCGATAGTGATGCCGGCCCAGAACGAGGAGGGGTCGGTCGGGAAGACGGTGGAAGGCGTGGTCGCGGCGCTCGAGCGCGAGGCGATCGACTACGAGGTCGTCGTCGTCAACGACGACTCCGAAGACTCGACCGAAGCGGTCGTCGCCGCGATGGGCGAGCGGAACCCGCGGATCCGGGTCCACCGCTCCCACAACGAACGCGGCTTCGGCAACGCGATCCGCGCCGGGCTCGACGTCTTCACCGGCGACGCGGTCGTGATCGTGATGGCCGACGCCTCCGACAACCCCGACGACCTCGTCCACTACTACCGCGTGCTCGAGCAGGGCTACGACTGCGCCTTCGGCTCCCGCTTCGTCGCCGGCGCCCACGTCTACGACTACCCCCGGGTCAAGTACATCGTCAACCGCCTCGCCAACCAGTTCATCCGCATCCTCTTCCGGCACCGCTACAACGACACCACCAACGCCTTCAAGGCCTACCGGCGCGAGGTCATCGAGACGATCCAGCCGTTGCTCTCCAAGCACTTCAACCTCACCGTCGAGATGCCGCTGAAGGCGATCGTCCGCGGCCACAGCTACGCGGTCGTCCCGACCAACTGGACCAACCGCACCAGCGGCGTCGCCAAGCTGGCGATGAAAGAGATGGGCAGCCGCTACCTCTTCATCGTCCTCTACGTCTGGCTCGAGATGACGCTGAGCCGCGGGGACTACCGGGCGCGCAAGCCCTAGCGCTGGGCCGCTAGAACGCGTTCAGGCCGATCAAGGCCGCGATGATCACCCCAGCCACGCCCATGAGTGCCCTATTCAGGGCGTGGAAGCGATCCTCGATCTTGTCGAACCGCTCGTCCACCTTGTCGAACCGCGCATCCACCTTGTCGAACCGCTCGTCCATCTCCCGCCGCAGGTCCTTAATCTCGCCATCGACCCGCGCGAAGCCGTCGTCGACACTCTTCTTGAGCTCGTCGAGCCGCTCGTCGGTCCACTTCTCTCTGGGCGTCATCACCACCATGGATCCTAGCGTAACTCTTTAGCTGCAACGAGAAGCGCGCAGAAGCTAAGAATTGCCGCGCGTCTTCTTGTAATTTCTGTGACGCGAAGCGGTGCTGGACGGCTGCGGCTGCTTGACCCAGACGCGGGCGGAGCGGCCGTCGGGGAGGGGGATCTCGCGCACCAGCCGGAAGCCGAGGGGCTTGGCCGCCGCCTCGACCTTCTTCTGGGTGACGATCGGTTCGAAGTCGCCGGCTTCGCTGCTCATCGTCACCAGCCCGTTCGGCTTGCCGAGTTCGGGGTCGGTCAACTGGCGCCGGTAGTTGGCGACCGAGTCGGTCGGTTCGGCGATGATCTGGGTCAGCGGCAGCCCGGTGCGGTTGTCGAGCAGGGCGGCCAGGCCGACGCTGTTGGTGCTGATGACGCGATTGCGCATGGCGAAGGTGGTCAGCTGGACCCGGCCCGCCTTCGATTCGGCCTGCAGCAGGTCCGCCAATTCCTTGTCGGCGTCGGTCCACCCTTGGTCCTGGTCATCGAAGTGGTTCAGCGGCCCGGGGACCTGCACGCGCATCGCCGAGACCGCGTGCTCTTCGCCGTTCACCCAGGGCAGTTCGCCGAGCAGCGGCACCGCCACGTTACGGACCTTCGCCGCCGACTCGGAGATCGCCGAGTGGGCGAAGACGTTGAGGGCCGCGATCGCCGCCACCAGGACCGCGACCGGGATGAAGGCTGCGCCGAAGCGGCGCAGGGCGACGACCGCGACCGGCGGCAGCAGCATCGCGATCGGATAGCTGAAGCCGTTGCCGCCGTTCTGGGAGGTCATCAGCGCTGCGAAGCCGGTCGCGGCGACGAGGAAGACCGCGAGGACGTCGGCGCCGAGGATCCCTTCCAGCGTCGCCCGGCGGTCGTCGCTTTCGCGCAGGCGCAGGACCGCCACCACCGCGAGCGCGACGAGGCCGAGGAAGATCAGCACCGCCAGCGGCACCAGCAGGTCGCTCTGGATCATCCTGTCGGTGACCGACTTGAAGCGGGCCCAGGAGAGCGTCGAGTCGCTTTCGCCGTAGTACTGGGCCTGGTTGCCGTAGCCGAAGTTGGTCAGGTAGTCCCAGACCGGAGAGAGGTTCCGCCAGTACCAGGTCGCCGCGACGAGGACGCCGGCCAGGATCGCGAGGCCGAAGTTGAGCAGGCGGGGCCAGAGGTCGTCCCGCCCCCGCACGAGCACCAGGAGCGCCGCGGCGATCACGATCCCCGGCACGAACGAGACCGCCATCGTCCGCGAGAGCAGCATCAGCCCGACGGCGGCACCGCAGGCGATCGCCCAGCCGCGCCGTTGCATCGCCTCGCTGCGCAGCAGGGCGTAGGCGGCGCAGGAGAGGAAGGCGGCGGTCGGGAGGGCGAAGATGTACTCGCGGGTGAAGATGAACGTCCCCTGGCTGGTCGCGACCGCCAGCGCCGCCAGCGCTCCCAGCCGCGGTCCCGCCAGCCGCTCGCCGATCCCGTAGGTGGCGAGCGTCAGCAGGGCCCCGAAGACGATGAGGACGCCGAACCCCTGCAGGACCCCAGGACTGAAGACGAGGATGACGGAGGTGATCGCGGGCAGCAGCGGCGCGTTCGGAGTCTGCTGCTGCACCGCCTCCCACCAGCCGTGCAGGCCGTGGTTTTCGAAGCCGAGCCAGTCGTTGAGGCCGATCATCGTGTAGCCGTTCTCGTCGACGTCGAGCGGGTAGCCGTGGCGGTACTTCGCCACCCACCAGGCGTTGAAGGCGGCGAGGACGAGGGCGCCGAGCGCGACCGCGAGCAGCCAGCGGCGGTCGCTGTCAAGCCGCGACATCGCCGCCCCCTTTCAGCCCCAGCAGCTCGGCGATCTGCCGGCCGTAGCGCGGCAGCGAGTGGCGCTCCTCGACCAGGGCCCGGGCGGCGCGGGCGACCGCGGTGCGTTCCTCCGGGCTGCTGCTGAGCGCCCTGTCGAGCCCCTCGGCGAGCGCTTCGAGGTCACGCGGCCGGCAGAGCCAGCCGGTCTCGCCGTCGGTGATCAGCTCGGGGAGGCCGAACACGTCCGTCGCCAGCACCGGGGTCTCCCAGGCCATCGCCTCCAGCACCGTCCGCGGCAGCGACTCGACATCGGAGGCGCAGACGAGGAGGTCGGCCATCCCGTACCAGCTATGCACGTCCGGGGTGATCGGGATCACGTGCATCCGGCGGCCGTTCGCGCCCCGCGCCTCGATCAGCTTTTCCAGCGCTTCGCAGTCCGGGTCTTCGCGGCCGCCGACGAAGGCGAGGTGGGCGCGCGGGTGCTTCGCCGCGATCAGGTCGAACGCCTGGGCGAGGGTGTTCTGCGCCTTGCGGGGCTCGATCGTGCCGATGCAGACGACGAGCTCGGCATCGACCGGGATGCCGGCCTGCTCGCGCTCCTCACGCATTTTGAAGTCGGCGCGCCATTTCTCGATCGGTCCGAAGTCGAGCCCGTAGGGAAGGGTTAGGCAGCGGGCTTCTCCCGCGTCGGCCTCGTACAGGCGGCGAGTCGCATCGGCCTCGAAGACCAGGGCATCCGCGCCGGCGCTCGCCTTCTCGGCACGCTCTCGCAGCTGCGGCGAGAGCACCGACCAGAGGACGCTGGGGTGGAAGCTCTCGTGAATCGCCCAGATGTAGGGAATCCCCAGCAACTGGGCGAGCTCGGCCGCTGGGAACGTAAAGATCGTCGCGGTGTTGAGCAGCGCTACGTCGAAGTCGCGCCCCTCAGACCAGCTCATCATCTCCTCGAGCCGGCCGCAATGGGAGCTGAGGTCGTTGGGGGGAAAGCCGAAGATGTGAACTGGCACGCCCAACTCTTCGAGGTCCTGCCGGACCGATCCGTCGAGGGCGCTGATGACGGTGATGCGAGCGTCATGGGATTTGATCAACTCGCGCAGCAGGTCGAGCAGGTAGAGCTGTGCACCACCGAGCGTGAGCTGGTGGGTGGCGACGAGCACGCTTGGCCCTGCCTTCACTGCAGCCGTCGGCGTCGGCAGAGGAGGCGGCGGCAGCGACTCGCTCGCCAGGCGAGACGTCCCATCTTCCCCTGCCGGATCGCCGATAACGACCTCTATGGGGCCAAGCAGCTGCCGTTCCCCCGCAACGCTCGTCGCCACCACCTCGACCGTGACCGCCCCTTCCGGCAGATCCACGACCTCGCGTTCGATTCCCAACTCGAAGCCTGCGCTGATCGCCTCAGGGACCTCCCAGTTCTCAACCACGTCCGGACGGAGATGTGCGAGCCGAGCCCGCCCGACCGAGTTGCCGTTGACGTAGACCTCGACCTTCGCCGTTGGGCTTTTGGGGAAGAGCGCCCACCCCCGGACTATGAAGACCGGGCCGACGATCTCGGCCCCGGGACCGGGGACGTCGATCTTCCCCATCGGCTCGGGTTCCTGGGGGACCGGAGGCAGGAACGATTCGGTCGGATCGGCGCCGCTGCTCCAGAGACGGCGGGTTGCGCGCAGGCGCCAGCGCAGCCCGTTCAGGCGTTCGGCGAAGGTGGTCACACTCGTGCGGGTGCTTCCGTGCGGAGCCAGCGATCGGTCAGCGCGACCCCCTGCTGGAGCGAGATCGGCTGAAAATCGATCAGGTCGCGGAGCCGGCTGACGTCGAGGACGATGCGCCCCACTTCGAACCCGCGCGCACGGTGCTCGTTCACCTCGGCCTCGCGGCCCGCCTGCCGCTCCGCCAACCGCAGCAGGTCGATCAGCTTCGTCCCCTCGCCCGAGCCCACGTTCAGCACCGGCTGGCCCCCCGTGGTTCCGAGCAGGCGCGCCACCGCCTTGGCGACGTCGCCGGCGTAGACGTAGTCGCGGATCGACTCGCCGCCGCCGAAGATCTCCACCGGCCTCCTCGTCTCGATCCGGTTGAGGAAGGTGACGAGCGCCCCCTGGCCGCGATCGGGGTACTGATGGCGGCCGTAGACGCTCGAGCAGCGGAGGATGCGGACCCGGGTCCCGTACTCGCGGCCGTGGGCCAGCACGGCCTCCTCGCAGGCGAGGTGCAGCCGCCCGTAGGCGCCGACGGGATCGGTCGGCGCCTCCTCGGAGACGGGGACCTGCTTCGGCTCGCCGTAGACGGTGCCGCCGGAGGAGAGGTAGACGAGGGAGACCTCCGGCCGCGACTGCAGCTCCTCCAGCACCGTCTGCACCGGCCCCAGGGTCAGTTCCGCGTCGAGCTCGGGGTCATCCTCGGAGGCCGCCGGCAGCAGCCCGCCGGCACTGAAGACGACGTGGTCGACTCCCGCCAGCGCCCGGGCGACGAGCCCGGGCTCGCGGGCGTCGCCCAGCAGCAGGTCCCCCTCCCGCAGCAGCCTCGCCACGGCGGCAGGGGGCTGCGACCGCGTCAGGACCCGGGGGGGAGAGGAGAGGCCGGCGAGCTCCTCGACGATGTTGCTGCCGATGAAACCGCAGCCGAGAACGAGGATCTTCGATCCCTGCACCGGCCAGAGGTTACCTGTGCCGATCTCAGAACGGGACGCGGGCGTACTTCCGCTGACCAAACAATCGGCGCCGCTTCGCCCACTGGAAGCTCGCGGTGAAGCGCGGCACCTCGGCCCGCAGGTTCGGGTTCGAGTAGGGGTCGACGGCGGTCAGCGAGAGCCATTTCTCCCGGAAGAGCTCCTTCTCCCAGTCGTCGACCTCGTTGGAGCGGCTGGACGACTCGAAGTGGTAGAGGACGAGGTCGGGGTCGTAGACGGTCCGCAGCCCGGCGCTGCGGACCTTGAGGCAGTAGTCGACGTCGTTGTAATTATTCGGCAGCTCCAGCGGCAGACCGCCCAGCTCCTCGAACAGGGAGCGGCGGGTCATCAGGCAGGCGCCGGTGACGGCGAGGCAGTTGCGGGCGACGCGGACGCCGTTCGCGTAGCCCTTGTAATCGCCGTGGAAGCCGTGGAAGTAGTGGCCGGGCAAGCCGTCCTCCACCCGTACGCCGACGTGCTGGAGCCTCCCGTCCTGCAGCAGCAGGCGCCCCCCGACGGCTCCGACCTCGGGGATGCTCGAGTACATGACCATCCGCTCCAGCCAGTCGGGCGTGATCACCTCCATGTCGTCGTTCAGCAGCAGCAGGTGCTCGCCGCGGGAAGCGGCGGCGCCGAGGTTGATCTTCTCCGAGAAGTTGAAGGGCCGGTCGTACTCGACGAGGCGCAGCCGCTCCCCGGCGATCTCGGCCAGCTCGTCGAGGACCTCCGGCGAGGTGCCGGCGTCGTGGACGCAGACGATCTCGTAGTCCTCGTAGGTGCTGCGCTCGACGATGCTGCGGATGCAGTGGATGACCAGGACCGTGTCCTCGTACCAGACTTCGCGCCGGCCCCCGGCCGTCGGCATGACGATGCTGACCGGTGGCCGCTCACGCAGCTCCGGCACCAGGTGGTAGACGCCGGCGTCGGTCGGGTCGCGCTCGACCCGCGCCTGCACCCCGGTCCGCTCGCAGTGCGCCTGCACCGCCCGCCTGCCGGCGTCGTAGGCCCACGGCTTCGCCACCTCGCCGCCGCCGGCGGTCGAGGTCTCCAGCATCCGCCAGTGGTAGAGGACGCGGGGAACGTGGAGGACCGCGCGGGCGCGCTCGGTCACGCGCAGCACCAGGTCCCAGTCCTGCGATCCCTCGAACTCCGGCTGGAAGCCGCCGACCTCTTCGACCAGCGAGCGGCGGAAGACGCTGAGGTGGCAGCTGTACATCTGCGTCCGCATTCGCTCCGGCGACCAGTCGGGCTTGAAGAACGGCCCCGAGTGGTGGCCGGCGCGGTCGATCTTGTCCTCGTCGGTGTAAACGTAATCGGCGTTCGGATCCTCGAGCAGTGCCTCGTGGACGTGCGCGAGCGCGTCGGGGTGGAGCTCGTCATCGTGGTCGAGGAGGGCGAGGAACTCTCCCCGTGCCATCGCAAGGGCGTCGTTGGAGGCGGCGACGATGCCGCCGTTCTCGGCCCGGCGCTCGACCCGGATGCGCGGGTCGAGCCGCTCCGCTTCGGCGAGCAGCTCGGCGACCCCCGGGTCGGGCGAGTGGTCGTCGACGAGGCAGAGCTCCCAGTCCGGGAGCGACTGCCGCTGGACCGAGCGGATCATCGCCCAGAACACGTCAGCCGGCGTGTTGTAGACCGGCGTCAGGACCGAGAAGCGGGGTGCGCTCACGCGCCGCGCAGGCTCCGGGGAAGCCGGCGGTAGATCGCCCGCGCCAGCCGCATCAGGATCGGTGCCCGCTGCATGATCCGGGCACGCAGCACCAGCAGGCGCTGGCCGTAGTACTCGAGCTCGGTCAGCCGTCCCTTCACCTCCGCCATTTCGGCGTCCTTGGCGATCAACAGGTTCCGCAGCCGCACGATCTCCGCGTCGCGGCGTGCAAGCTCCTCCTGCAGGTCGGAAGCCTCTGCCATCGCGGCGAGTCTAGATGGAATCGTGATCCGCAACATGGCCCTGCTGGTAGCTGCGGTGGATGCGGCCATCACGATGGGTTTGGCTGTCTATCGACCCAACAGACTTGCACGGCAACAGGATCAAGCCGAGAAAAGCGACGGTGACCGGCTCGCTTTTAGCGGCACCAGGTAGAGGCCGTCGCGCTCAATAGCATCGCTCCGATGCCGCAAACTGAGGTTCAGGGTCCAGCCTGGCTCGTGCTCCCGACCTACGAGGAGGCCGGGAACATCGAGCGGATCGTCCGGCGGGCGTTGGAGAGCATGCCGGAGGCATCGCGGGTGCTGGTCGTCGACGACAACTCTCCCGACGGGACCGGCGAGATCGCCGAGCGGCTCACCGCCGAGCTGCCGGTCGAGGTGCTGCACCGGGCGGGGAAGGAAGGGCTCGCCTCCGCCTACATCGCCGGGTTCCGGCATGCGCTGGGGCGCGGGGCCGAGCTCGTCCTGCAGATGGACTCCGACTTCTCGCACGACCCCGCCGACCTGCGCCGCCTGATCGAGGCGAGCGAGCGGGCGGACCTGGTCCTGGGCTCGCGCTACGTCGCCGGCGGCGGGGTGCGGGACTGGAGCCTGGTCCGGCAGGCGATCAGCCGCGGCGGCAGCGCCTACGCGCGCACCATCCTCGGGATCGAAGTCAAGGACCTGACGGGCGGCTTCAAGTGCTTCCACCGCGAGGTCCTCGAGGCGATCGACCTCGACGCGATCACCTCGCAGGGCTACGCCTTCCAGGTCGAGATGACTTACCGCGCCCTGCAGAAGGGCTTCCGGGTGCTCGAGATCCCGATCGTCTTCCGCGACCGCCAGGTCGGCAACTCGAAGATGAGCCGGGCGATCGTGCTCGAGGCAGCCTGGCGGGTCCCGCTCCTGCGCCGCCGCCGCTAGAGCTGCTCGGCGACCTTCGGCGCCTCGCGGCTGAAGGTCCAGACGCCGAGCACGCAGACGGCGACGAAGATCGTGGTCGCCGGGATCAGGCCCGTCCAGCCGCCCGCCGCTTCGACTGCGGTCGGCGCCGAGGGTTCGAGCAGCCAGACCCGCGCCTGCTCGAAGATCACCGCGAGCGGGTTGACCATCAGCAGGTGTTCTTTGGTCTCGCTCTGGAACGCGGTGACCGGATAGAGGATCGGGGTCGCGTAGAAGAGGATCTGGGCGGCGACCAGCCAGATGATCGCGATGTCGCGGAAGCGGACGTAGAGGACCGAGAGCATCATGCTGACCGCGGCGGTGAAGACGAAGAGCAGGGCCAGTGCCACCGGGAACAGCAGCCAGGTCCACATCGGGTCGACCCCGAAGCCGAAGACGAAGCCGAAGACGATGACGAGGTTGAGCAGCAGGTTGAAGGCGCCGGTGACGACGGTCGAGATGGGAATGACCAGGCGCGGGAACTGGGTCTTGCGCACCACCCCCTCCTGGGCGACGACGGAGGTGACCGAGTTGGTCGTCGCTTCCTGGAAGAAGGTGAAGAGGACGATCCCCATCAGCAGCAGCACCGGGTAGTGCGTGGCTTCGTCGCTGCCGATTTTGAAGACCTGGGTGAAAACGAAGAGGAGGACCCCGAACAGCGCCAGGGGCCGGACCAGCGACCAGAGGTAGCCGAGCACGGTGCCGAAGTAGACGCGCTTGAACTCGGTCACCGACATCAGCCAGAGCAGGTCGAAGAAGCGGCGCGAGCCGCCGCCGAGGGCAGAGGGGCCGTGGACCTCGCGCAGCGGCAGGGCGGGCTTGGCCGTCGGCTCGGCGCTCACGCCGCGCCCTCCCCGATCTGCGCCTCGATCTCCAGCTCAGGGACGACGACGCCTTTGGTCTCCGGGCCGCCGAAGACGAGGAAGTCTGCCGCGTTCTCGACGTAGAGGGCGATGCCGCCTTCGAAGGCGCGGTAGACGCCGCAGTGGACGAAGTAGCGGCCGCCGGCTAGGTGGTTCTGGACCTGCGCCCGCACTGTCACCCGCTCGCCGGCGGCGACTTCCCGCGCCCGCTCCTTCTCGCCCACCGGGATGCCGAAGTTGAGGACGTCGACGCCGTCGGCGTTGGCGACGAGGAAGCCGACGTCGAGGCCGGGGAGGTCCCGCAGCGCCTCCAGCTCGAGCCGGAGGCGGATCTGCTGCCCGTACTCGAGGTTGGTGATCGCCGCGCCGCCCTCGTCCTCGAGCCCGAGGCTGACGATCCGAACGTCGTCGGTCTGCTCGTGCAGCACCTTCTCGGCGGGTTCCTCGCCTTCGAAGTTGAGGCGCAGGTAGTCGCGGCCGACCTCGCCCGGGTCGCCGATGTTCTGGACCTTCCCCTCGCTGATCAGCATCGCCCGGTGGCAGTACTCCTCGACCGTCGCCATCTCGTGGGTGACGAGGACGATCGTCTTCCCCTCGGCTTTCATCGTGCGGAAGGCGTCGGCGCACTTCTGCTGGAAGGCGGCGTCGCCGACCGCGAGCACCTCGTCGATCAGCAGCACGTCGGCGTCGGCCTCGAGCATCACCGAGAAGGCCAGCCGCACCAGCATCCCCGAGGAGTAGTTCTTCAGCTTCAGGTCGGCGAATTCCCCGAGCTCGGCGAAGTCGATGATCGCCTCCATCCGCCGCCGCATCTCCCGTGGGCTGAGGCCCATCATCACCCCGTTGAGGACGACGTTTTCCCGCGCGGTGAGGTCGTGGTTGAAGCCGACGCCGAGCTCGATGAAGGGGGCGAGCCGCCCTGCCATCCGGATCGTGCCGCGGTCGGCGCGGTAGATGCTCGCCAGCAGCTTCAGCAGCGTGCTCTTGCCGGAGCCGTTGCGGCCGACGATGCCGAAGAACTCGCCCTGCTCGATCGCGAAGGAGACGCCGTCGAGCGCGTGCAGCTCGCGGTAGGTCGAGGCTGCGAAGGGGTGGACGACCCGCTCTTTCAGCGAGTCGACCCGCTGGGTCGGGATGCGGAAGGACTTGTGGAGGTCTTCGACCTCGATCGCGGCGGGGCACATGGGGTGCGGGAACGCTACCGGGCGGCGGTTCGGTCGCCGCATTTGGGAACCTTTCCGCATGACGCAGGGCGAACTCCTTGTCCTGCTCGCGATCCACCTCCTGCTGACCGGCCTGCCGGGAGTTGCCGCCGCCCTGTTCGCCGCCAGGAGGGGTGAGCGGCGGGTTCCGGTGCTGCTGGCGGTGGGCCTGGTGGCTTCCGGCGCCGCGGCGATGGTCGCCTTCTGGAGCTACTACGGCGGCCACGAACTCGGGCAGACGGTCTCCTTCTTCCTCATCTTCGGCTCGGTGGCGGTGACCGGCTGGTGCCTCTACGACGGCGGCATCGACCGCGCCCTGCTGGGGCAGCTCGCGACGCCGCTGGCGCTCTGGGCGCTCGGCTCCGCCTTCCTCCTCTACCTCGGCTTCTTCCACGGCGGCAGCGACCAGCCGCTGGCGACCGCCGCCACCCGCTTCTCCGGCCAGTTGCCGAGCGACAACAACATCCCCCTCTTCTTCTCCGACTGGTTCTTCAAGCACGGTCACAACGGCACGCCGCCGGTCTTCCCGGGCGAATGGCTGGCCAGCGACCGCCCGCCCCTGCAGGTCGGCTACGCGGTCTTCGAGCGGACCTTCGGCTGGGACACCACCGGGCTGCACTACCAGGTGATGGGGATCGTCGTGCAGCAGCTCTGGATCGTCGGGCTGTGGGCGCTGCTCTGCGCCGGCGGGGCGGGGCGGGTGACCAAGGCGCTGACGATGCTGACGGTCCTGGTCAGCGGCCTCGCCCTCGTCAACGGCTTCTTCGTCTGGCCGAAGCTGCTGCCGGCGGCGATGCTGCTGGCGGCCGCGGCGCTGGTGCTGACGCCGCTCTGGGAGGAGGTCCGCGGCAAGCTCTGGGGGGCGGCGCTGTTCGCGGCGCTGCTGGGGCTGGCGATGCTCGGGCACGGCGCGAGTGTCTTCGCGGTCATCCCGCTGCTCGTGATCGCTGCCTGGCGCGGGCTGCCGAGCTGGCGCTGGCTCGGGATCGCGGCCGCGGTCGGGCTCCTCTTCATGGCCCCCTGGTCGGCCTACCAGAAGTACGGCGACCCGCCCGGCAACCGCCTCACCAAGTGGATGATCGGCGGCGTCATCGACATCGACGACCGCGGCACGCTGGAGACGGTCGTCGACTCCTACGAAGAAGTGGGCCTCGGCGGCGCCCTCCACGCCAAGGGCCAGAACTTCGTCGCGATCGTCGGCGGCAAGCCGACGAAGGAAATGCTGGAAGCCGCCCGGCACGAAGCCGAAGACGGGCATTGGTCGGGGATGCTCGGCTGGATCCGGACGATCCTCTTCCTCAACCTCCTGCCCTCGCTGGGGCCGCTGCTGCTCGGGCTTGTGGCAATGGCGGTGGGGTGGCGGCGGCGCGGGCGGGACCCGGCCGAGTGGGGGCTGGCGACGAGCTGCCTGCTCGCCTTTGCGATCGGGGCGGTCGCCTGGGCGCTGCTGCTGTTCGGCGGCACCCGCGCCTCGACCGTGATCCACCAGGGCTCGCTGGCGATCCCGATCTTCGGGATCTGCGCCGCCGCGGTCGGGGTCCGCGCGGTCTTCCCCCGCTTCGGCGTCTGGCTGCTCGGCGTCAACGCGCTGGTGATGCTGGCGATCTACGTCCCCTCGCTGGAACCGCTGGAAGGGACCGCCTACTCGCCCTGGGCCGGTGTCCTCGCCGCCGCCTCCCTCGCCGGCTTCACGTTCGTCGCGATCCGCCGCGAGCCGGCGCCGCGCACCGCGCCGGTCGCCGCAGCGGCGGAATAGACTCGCGCGCCTGATGGCGGCCCGGAGGCGCAACGCGCCCGTCCTGCTCCTCGCGGCGGCGATCCTCGCGGCGGCGATCGTGCTCACCCTGGCGCAGTGGGGGGTGACCTACTTCCAGGACACCTTCGCCTTCCTCCTCGACCGCCAGAGCTTCTCCGCCGACTCCTTCTTCGCCCCCCACAACGAGCACATCGTCGTCATCCCGGTGGCGATCACGAAGCTGCTGCTGGCGGTCTTCGGGATGACCTCGAACACGCCCGAACAGGTGGCGATGGCGCTGACGCTGTTCGCCGCGGCGATCCTCCTCTTCGTCTACGTGCGGCGGCGTACCGACCCGTGGCTGGCGGTGATCGCGGCGGCGCTGCTGCTCTTCCTCGGCTCCGGCTGGTCGGTCCTGCTGTGGCCGTTCGAGAACGAGTTCACGCTGCCGATCGTCTTCGGGCTGGCGGCGCTGCTGCTGCTCGAGCGCGAGGACTCCCGCGGCGACGGCTGGGCCTGCCTGATGCTCGCGCTCGGCGTCCTCTCCGGCAGCCTCGGCGTCTGCTTCCTCGTCGCCGCCTTCGTCGACGTCGTCCTGCGCCATCGCGAGCGCGGCTGGGGGCGGGCCTACGTCTTCGCGGTGCCGCTCCTCATCTACCTCGCCTGGTACGCGGGCTGGGGCCACGAAGCCGAACACCACATGACCCTGGAGAACGTCCTCAACTCGCCGATGTACGTGCTCGAAGGGTTCGCCTCGTCGCTCGACTCGCTCGCCGGCCTCAGCACGATTCCGATCAACAGCCCCGGCCAGAACGACTGGGGGCGGCCGCTGCTGGTCGCCGCGATCGCCCTCGTCGCCTTCGGCCAGTGGCGCCGGCCCGGCTTCTCGCGCGGCTTCTGGGTGGTCAGCGCCGCCGCGGTCACCTACTGGCTGCTGGCCTCCTTCAACTACATCCCCGGCCGCGAAGCCTCCGCCACCCGTTACGTCTACGCCGGCGCCGTCTTCGTCCTGCTGATGGCGGCCGAGCTCCTGCGCCCCTGGCCGTTCAGCCGCCGGGCTCTGTGGGTCGCCGGCGCGGTGGCGTTGCTGGCGATCGGCCCCAACCTCGCGAAGATGAAGGAAGGCGGCGCCTGGGAGAAGGAGCAGAGCGTCCTCACCCGCGCCGACCTGGGGGCGCTGGAAATCGCCCGCCCGCACGTCGAGCCGACCTTCACCCTGGCCTCGGTCGACGTCGCCGGGACCGCCTCGCTGGCGCTGATCGAAGCCGGCAAGTACTTCGAAGCGGTCGATCGCTGGGGGTCGCCGGCCTACTCGCCGGCGGAGCTCGAAGACGCCCCCGCCAGCGGGCGCAAATACGCCGACATCGTCCTCGGCCAGGCGCTGCCGATCTCCACCGCGGTCACTCCGGGCAGCTTCGACGCCGGCTCGGCGGCCGAGAACTGCGTCGCGCTGGAACCGGGCAGCGCCCCGGCGGAGATCAGGCTGAGCCCGGGGACGACGCGGATCGAAGTCGCTCCCGGCGAACCCGCCTCCTTCAGCCTGCGCCGCTTCGCCACCGGCGAATACCCGGTGCGGACCGCCGGCGCCGAAGGGGAATCGACGACGCTGCTGCGGATCCCCCGCGACCGCGCCGACCAGCCCTGGTTCCTGCACGTCGAAGCCGCGCAGCTCGTGCGGGTCTGCCGCTGAGCAGCGGGCCGGCTCAGGGGAGCTGGTCGCAGGGGACGCTCAGCCCCCAGCCCGGGGGCGAGGTCGGGACCGCGGCTTCGCCGCTGCCGTCCGCAGCGCAGCTTTCGGCCCCGGCGTCGAGCGCGGCCTCCCACGGTGGGGCGCCGCGGACTTCGGTGTCGCCGACGTAGAAGGAGGCGGCGATGGCCAGGGCCGCCAGCGCCACCGCGCCGATCGCCGGCCAGCCCGGCCGCCCTTCGCCCCCCCGCCGCCGCGAGCGCCGGTCGAGCATCACGAAGGCGACCGAGACGAGGAGCAGGGAGGGGACGATCGCGTAGCGGCCGGCGGCTTCGGCAGCGTCGCCTGCCTGCCACATCAGGTCGCTGCCGACCGCCCGCTGGTAGGCGGAGACGACGAACATCGCCAGCGAGATCGGGATCGCGACGAGGGCGAGCAGGCGGGCGCCGAAGTTGCTCCGCATCGCCCCCCAGGCCAGCGCGGCGGCGGCGGCGGCGAGCAGGGCGACGAGGAAGGCCCAGCCGAAGTGGATCCAGGCCTCGCCGCCGATCCGAAAGCCGAAGGCGGCGCCGTCGAGGACGCGCTGCAGGTAGGCGGTCCAGATGTCGCTGGTCCACAGCGGCGAGACGGCTTCTTCTTCGTTGAAGATCAGCACCGGCACCTGGACGAAGGCGCCGATCCAGTAGCCGCAGAGGACGATCGCGTCGCGGCGGTCGCGGGTCGCGAGCGTCCGCAGGAGCGCCATCGGGATGAAGAACCAGACGCCGGGCGTGCTGAGGCCGGTGAGGAGGACGAAGAGGCCGGCGAAGACGGCGCCGCCGCTGGTGCGCGGGCGCCAGAGCAGGACCCAGAAGGAAGCGAAGAGCATGTACCAGGGGACGTAGGCGGCGGAGTCGGTGGACTCGAGGCCGCCGACCGGGCTCAGCACGGTCAGCGCCGCCAGCGCCCCGCGCAGGTACGGGTTCTCGATCAGGCCGGCGGTCGCCCACCAGACGACGAGGCCGCTGAGGGCGACGGCGGCGCCGGAGAGGATCGAGATCGCCGCCGGCGCGTCCCCCAGCGGCAACAGGTCGGCGAGTTCGGCGATCGCGCGGGGGACGAAGACGAGGTAGGTCGCGTAGGTGTCGAAGAGGCTGCCGCCGAAGCCGCTGTGGACCGCCCCCGAGAGGTAGACCGCGCCGTCCTCGGCCCAGAGCGAGTGCAGCGAGGCCGACCAGCCGACCCGCACCATCTGCAACAGGATCGCCAGCAGGAAGAGGCCGGCGACGATCAACAGCTCCGGCGTCCGCTGGGAGGCCGGGGTCGCCGGCGGCGGGTCGCGGAAGAGCGTCTCGTCGAGCCGGCTCCGCAGGGCGGAGATCTTCGCCTGAGCCGTCGGCATCGCCGCGGCACGATATCCGTGTCAGGCTGCGCGGGTGAACGCTGCGCGCCCGGTGGCGGTTGTGATCCCGAGCTGGAACTCGGCCGGCCTGCTCCCCGATTGCCTCGGCTCGCTCGCCGAGCAGGGGGTGGAGCTGGAAACGGTGGTGGTCGACAACGGCTCGACCGACGGCTCGCTCGACTACCTGCGGCGGCAGGGCGTGCGCCACGTTGCGCTGCCGCGCAACCTCGGCTTCGCGGCGGCGGTCAACCGCGGGGTGGCGGAGACGAGGGCGCCGGCGGTCCTCGTGCTGAACGCCGACGCCGTGCTCGAGCCGGGGGCTGTCGCGCGCCTGCTCGAACGGCTCGAAGCCGACGCCGCCCTCGGCGGCGTGCAGCCGCGCATCCTCCAGCTCGAGCAGGGGGGAGTCAGGGACGTCGATTCGGCCCGCCTCTACAGCGCCGGCCAGGCCCTGACCGCCGACGGCCGCGGGTTCGAGCTGGGGGCGGGGGAGGCGCAGAGCGACTCCTATCTGCGGCCGCGGGAGGTCTTCGGCGTCTGCGGCGCCGCCTGCCTACTGCGGCGGAGGCTGCTCGACGAGCTCGGGGGCTACGACGAGCGCTACTTCTCCTTCTACGAGGACGTCGACCTCAACGTCCGCGGCCGGATCGCCGGCCGGCGCTTCGCCTACGTCCCGGAGGCGGTGGCGTGGCACCTCGGCAACGCCTCCTGGATCGCCGAGGCACCGCAGCCGAGCGCCTGGAACGCCCGCCTCGTCGCCCGCAACCGGATCGCCACCCAGGCCAAGTTCGTGCCCCTGCGAGCACTGCCGCGCATCCTCCTCGTCGAGGTCGGAGCGCTAGCTCGCGCCGCCTCCCAACGCCGCCTCCGCGCCACCCTCCGCGGCAAGCTCGAAGGCCTGCGTCTGCTGCCCGAGATGCTCCGCGAACGCCGCCGTCTTGCACGAGAAGGCGAGTTGGCCGCGGCTAGGACGTGGCTCGGCGCTTCCGCCGCAGCGCCAGCGCTTCGCGGGCGCTGAGGTCGAGCAACGGCGCGCTGACCTCGCGTCGTTCGAGGCCGGCGGCGTTGCTCCAACCTCGCAGTCGGCCCTTCAGGCCCGCCGCCGTGTGGTCCTTCAGCAGCTGCCCGGCGCAGAGGGCGGCCTCGCCGGCGAGCGCTCGCAGCGCCAGCCGCGGGCTGCGCATGACGCCGTAGCGGCGCAGCATGTAGCCGCGGCTCCAGCCGGTCCAGGCGTACTTGCGGGCGCTGGCGGCGCCGAGGCTGGCCGAGTAGGCGTGCAGCGCGCGTGCGTCGGGCGCCAAACGGCAGCGGCTGCCGCGAGCGGCGAGACGCAGGGCGAGGTCGAGGTCCTCGTAGTAGAGGAAGATCCGCTCGTCGAAGCCGCCGACGTCCTCGAACGCCCGCCGCCGGTAGAGGGCGGCGCCGCCGGTCGGGCCGAGCGGGGGAGCGGCGGTCTCCGCAACCTCGGCGGGCTCGCCATGCAGGTAGTCGAAGCCCATCAGCGTCGCGTCGGCGACGACGCCGGCGGAGTCGATCAGCTCCGGCGCCCGTTCCTGCAGCAGCACCCCGGCGACCGAGTCGACGCCGTCGCCCAGGCCCTCCAGCAGCGCCTCGACGAAGCGCGGCTCCGGCACGGCGTCGTTGTTGAGCAGGATCAGCGGGTCGCCCGGCACCTCCGCCACCGCGCGGTTGATCGCCCGCCCGAAGCCGAGGTTCTCACCCAGCTCGACCGCCCGCACCCCCGGCAGCTCCCGCCGCGCCAGCGCCACCGAGTCGTCGCCGGAGCCGTTGTCGACGAGGACGAAATCGCACGCGGCCGTCTGTTCGTCCAGGGCGCGCAGAACCGCGCCCAGGCGGGCCGCGCCGTTGAAGTTGGGGATGTAAACGGTTGGTCGCACCGGTCTCTTCGCCGCTCGGTAGGGTTGCAGCCTCGCATGGAGCCCTTGAAGGGACTGATCCTCTCTGGTGGCGCCGGCACGCGCCTGCGCCCCATCACCCACACCTCCGCCAAGCAACTGGTCCCGGTTGCCAACAAGCCCGTGCTCTTCTACGGGATCGAGGCGCTGGTCGACGCCGGGGTGAAGGAGATCGGGATCATCATCGCCCCTGAGACCGGGGAGGAGATCAAAGAGGCGGCCGGCGACGGCTCCCAGTTCGGCGCCGAGATCACCTACATCGTCCAGGACAAGCCGGCCGGGCTCGCCCACGCCGTCCTCACCGCCGAGGACTTCATCGGCGGCTCGCCCTTCGTCATGTACCTCGGCGACAACCTCCTGCGCGACGGCATCCGGGGCCTCGTCTCCGCCTTCACCGAGCATGAACCCGATGCGCTGATCCTGCTGACCCCGGTCGACGACCCGCAGTCCTACGGCGTCGCCGAGCTCGACGGCGAGCGGATCGTCCGCCTGATCGAGAAGCCGAAAGACCCGCCTTCGAATCTGGCGCTGGTCGGCGTCTACCTCTTCAGCAACCTGATCTTCGACTCCGCCCGCTCGCTTGAGCCCTCCTGGCGCGGCGAGCTGGAGATCACCGAGGCGATCGACAAGCTGATCGACGAGGGGCGCGACGTCCGCTCCGAGGTCGTCCGCGGCTGGTGGAAGGACACCGGCCAGCTCGCCGACATGCTCGAGGCCAACCGGCTCGTGCTCGAGGAGCTGGTCACCTCGGTCGAGGGCGAGGTCGACGACGACTCCAAGGTCGAGGGCAGGCTCGTGCTCGGCCCCGGCGCCAAGCTCGAGCGCTCGGTCGTTCGCGGCCCGGCGGTGATCGGGGCCGGCGCCCACGTCGAGGACGCTTACATCGGCCCCTACACCTCGATCGGCGACGGCGTCCACGTCCGCCGCTCCGAAGTCGAGAACTCGATCGTCCTCTCCGGCTCGGTGGTCGAGGATCTCGGCACCCGGATGGAGGCGAGCCTGCTCGGCAAGGAAGTGAAGCTGACCCGCAGCGAGGGGATGCCGAAGACGCTGCAGCTTTTGGTCGGCGATAGATCCGAGATCAAACTCGTCTAGTGGGATCGGCGCTGTGAAGTTGCTCGTCACCGGGGCGGCCGGGATGCTCGGCCGCGACGTCCTCCTCGCCGCCGGCAACGCCGGCCACGACGTCGTCGGCTACGGCCGCGCCGAGCTCGACGTCACCAACCCCGAGACCTGCGCCCGCCGGTTCGACCTGGAGCGGCCCGACGTCGTCATCAACTGCGCCGCCTGGACCGACGTCGACGGCGCCGAGACGGCCGAGGAGCAGGCCTTCGCGATCAACGGCAAAGGCGCCGGCAACGTCGCCGCCGCGGCCGCCGAGATCGAAGCGCGGGTCGTCCACGTCTCCACCGACTACGTCTTCGACGGTGCCAAAGGCTCGCCCTACGTGGAGAGCGACCAGCCCGCCCCGCTCTCGGCCTACGGGCGCACCAAGCTCGCCGGCGAGGAGGCGGTCGCCGCTGCCAACAAGCGCCACTTCATCGTCCGCTCGGCCGGCCTCTACGGGCTCGGCGGCCGCAACTTCGTCGACACGATGCTGCGCCTCGCCGAGCGCCAGAACGAGGTGACCGTGGTCCGCGACCAGATCGGCTCGCCGACCTACACCTGGCACCTCGCCTACGGGATCGTCCGCCTGATCGAGGGGATCGAGTACGGCATCCACCACATGGCGGCGGCGGGGCAGTGCTCCTGGTACGAATTCGCCCGCGAAATCTTCGAGCAGGCCGAGGTCGAGTGCAAAGTCCTCTCGATCACCAGCGAGGAATTCGGCGCCGCGGCGCCGCGGCCGGCCTTCTCGGCGCTGGTATCCCAGCGCGAGCACGCGATCCGACTTCCGAGCTGGCAGGACGGGCTTGCCGGCTATCTCGCCCAACGACAAGCGGAGGCAAGCGAATGAGACTCCTGGTCACCGGAGCGGCAGGCTTCATCGGCTCCACCTACGTGCGGCTCGTCGAGGACGAGCACGAAGTAGTCGTCCTCGACAAGCTCACCTACGCCGGGCGGCGCGAGAACCTGCCCGAGGGGACGAAGCTGATCGAGGGGGCGATCGAGGACCCCCACGTCGTCCGCGAGGCGATGGCGGGCGTCGACGCGGTCGTCAACTTCGCCGCCGAGAGCCACGTCGACCGCTCGATCGACGACCAGGAAGCCTTCGCCCGCACCCACGTGGTCGGCACCGGCACCCTGCTCGACGCGGTCCGCGAACTCGGCATCGAGCGCTACGTCCAGGTCTCGACCGACGAGGTCTACGGCTCGATCGACTCGGGCTCCTTCACCGAGACCTCGCCGCTCGACCCCTCCTCGCCCTACTCGGCGACCAAGGCCGCCGGCGACCTGCTGGTCTCCGCCCACGTCCACACCTACGGCCTCGACGCCTCGATCGTCCGCGGCTCCAACAACTACGGCCCGCGCCAGTACCCGGAGAAGCTGATCCCGCTGATCGTGCTGAACGCGATGCACGGCGACTCGCTGCCGGTCTACGGCGACGGCAAGCAGGTCCGCAACTGGCTCTTCGTCGAGGACTTCTGCCGCGGCATCCACGCCGTGCTGGCGAAGGGCAAGGCGGGCGAGGCCTACAACGTCGGCGGCCCGGAGGAGTGCGAGAACATCGAAGTCGTCAAGCGGGTGATCGAGCTGGTCGGCGCCGACGAGTCGCTGATCGAGTACGTCAGCGACCGCCCCGGCCACGATCGCCGCTACTCGCTCTCCTCGGCGAAGCTGCAGGAGGAGCTCGGCTGGGAGGCCGAGGTCCACTTCGACGAGGGCCTCGAGCGGACCGTCGACTGGTACCGCGAGAACGAGGACTGGTGGGGCCCGATCCGCTCGGGCGAGTACCGCGAGTACTACGAAAAGCACTACGGCAAGGCTCTGGGTTAACTCGATGGCGGCTCCTGCAAACCGGCGCATCTCGGGTTCCTCGGTCGCTCGGGTCGGGTCACGCACAGAACAGTGCGCTCCCCTTCCCTCGCTCCCTGCGTCCCCCGACCTGCTTGGTTTTCGGAGCCGTTCGGTGCGCCGATGAAGTCACTTCCAACCAAACTCGACGGGGTCGTCCTGATCGAGCCGGTCGTCCACGGCGACGAGCGCGGCTTCATGCTCGAGTCGTTCAGCCGCGACGCCTGGCGCGAGCTCGGGGTCGACGTCGACTTCGTCCAGCACAACCACTCGCGCTCCTCGAAGGGGACGCTGCGCGGGATCCACTTCCAGACCGAGCCGGGTCAGGCGAAGCTCGTCCGCTGCGCCCGCGGCGAGATCCTCGACGTCGCCGTCGACCTCCGCCGCGGCTCGCCGACCTACGGCCAGTGGGAGGCGCAGGTGCTCGACGACGTCAAGCACCGCCAGCTCTTCGTCCCGGTCGGCTTCGGCCACGGCTTCGCGGTCCTCAGCGACGTCGCCGACGTCGCCTACCAGGTCTCCAGCTACTACGACCCGGCCACCGAGGCCGGGATCGCCTGGGACGACCCCGACGTCGCCGTCGACTGGCGGGTCTCGCAGCCGCTGCTGAGTGAGCGCGACAAGAGCGCGCCGCGGCTAAGCGAGATCGCGGACGAGCTGCCGTTCTAGGGCAGTGTCGCCTTTAGTGGCCATATAGGCGACTAAAGCGACACGCTAGGGCCGGGCGCGGCCGCCGGTCAGCGAGACGAAGGCTCGCCAGGCCGGCTTCGGGTGGAACCTGGTGCCTTCGCGGAAGAGGCCGACGGAGTCGCAGAAGGTGCAGGATTCCTTCAGGTCTTTCCAGGAGAACCAGTAGACCTGCTTGAGGTCGAGCCGGTTGCGGTTTTCCAGCAGGTAGCCGTAGGCCGCTTTCAGCTGCTTGACCTGGCCGCGGATGCCCTGCTCGAAGGCGACCTGCTGGAAGTTGTTCTGCGAGCCCCAGCCGATCTCGGTGATGTACATCGGCACCCGGTCGTGGTTTTCGACGGTGACGTCGTGCAGCGCCTCGACCAGTTCTTCGAGGTCTTCCGGGAAGGCCGCGTAGGGGTGGAGAGCGATGCCGTCGAAGAAGTTCTTGATCCCGGGGGTCTGGTAGATCCCGGAGAGGAACTGCGCCGCCGGCATCCCTTTCTTCCCCGTAGCGGTCGGTTCGCCGAAGAGGCCGGAGAGGATGACTTTGGCGCTCGGGTCGATCCGTTTGATCGCCGGGCTGGTGATTTTCAGCAGGCGCACGAACCGGCCCACCGAGACCGGGTAGGCGAAGTAGAAGAAGTTGGCCTCGTTCCAGACCTGCCATTGGCGGATCGGCAGCGGCCGCGGCAGCACGGTTTCGTACTGGACGCCGGGCGCGTGCTGAGCCCAGAATTCGCCGCCCGGCCCGTAGCGTTTGACCGCCGCTTCGACGAACCCGATCCAGGCCTTGCGGGCGACGCCGCTGTCGATCGGCATGGTCGTGTACTTGCGGGAGATCCAGGGCGGGACCCCGTAGAGGATCGGCAGCACCTGCATCCCGTGGCGGGCGGCGACTTCCACGACTTCGTCGAACCCTTCCCAGTGGTAGCCGCCCTTGCGGGTCGGCTGGACGCCGCCCCAGGCGAGCGGCCAGCGGATCGTTTCGATCCCGCCGGCCTTCATGTAGGCGGCGTCGGCGTCGGTCGGCGTCGACTGCGGGTCGATCCCGAAGAAGCCGCGCGGCGCCGGGATCCGCGGCTTGGCGACGGCTCCGGGCTGCGCCTCGACGAGGAGGGCGGCGATCAGGAGGCTGCAGAGGAGAACGGCGGCGAAAAGACGTTTCATTCGAGTGCAGGAGGGTAGCGACCGAGGTCGCTGGGAATGTGAAGATAGGGTGCGCCGCCGTGTTCCCTGCAGGCGCAAAGGCCCGAGCGCAGCTGATCTACCTGCTGAAGGCGGCAGCTCGTTACCTGCGTTGGCTGCCCGCCGACGTGCGCCGCCGCCGAGATGGAGACCTGAAGTCGGGCCTGATGCCGCCGCGGCGGCTCTCATTCGTCGGCCGCGGCGACTTCGAGCGCACCGGCAACGAGTACCTCGCCCACTTCCGGAACCTGGGCGGACTGCAGCCGGGGGACCGGGTGCTCGACATGGGCTGCGGGATCGGCCGGATGGCGATCCCGCTGACGGGCTACCTCGACGAATCCGGTTCCTACGCCGGCTTCGACGTCGGCCGGGCGATGATCCGCTGGTGCCGAAGCGAGATCACCGCCCGCCGCCCCGACTTCGAGTTCGCCTGGGCGCCGGTCTACAACCAGAAGTACAACCCCTTCGGGACGATCGCCGCCGCCGAGTTTCGCTTTCCCTACGAGGACGGCTCCTTCGACTTCGTCTTCGCCACCTCGCTCTTCACCCACCTGGTGCGGGCGGAGACCGAGCACTACCTGCGGGAAACGGCGCGCGTCCTGCGCCCGGGCGGCACCTGCCTGCTCACCTTCTTCCTGCTCGACGAGCACGCCGAAGGTGAGATGGCGGCGGGGCGGGCCTCGTTCGACTTCCGCCACCCGATCGAGGGCGGCTTCACCACCGACCCGAGCCAGCCCGAGGAAGCGATCGCCTTCCGCGCCGAGGACCTGCGGGCGATGCTGGCGGCGGCCGGGCTGGAGGTCGAGGAGCCGATCAGGTTCGGTCTCTGGTCGAACCACCCCGACGGGCCGGCCGGGCAGGACATCGTGGTCGCCCGGCGCCCTGTCTGAGCCTCAGCCGCGCCCGCGCAGAGCGGTGATCGCCAGGCTGACGCCGAGCTTGGCGCCGATCCCGGCGTAGACGGCGGCGTTCGCCAGCGGGTTGTGCTGCGGCGCGTCGAAGCGGCGGTAGAAGCGGCCCATGCCGCGGTGGAAGGCGATCTCCTGCCGCGGGGCCCGCCGCCGCGCGCTCGAGCCGCCCTTGACGTGGAGCGCCACCCCGGCCGGCTCGTAGAAGACCTTCCAGCCGGCGTCCCAGAAGCGGCGACACCAGTCGAGGTCCTCCATGTAGAGCCAGTAGCCCTCGTCGAGCAGGCCGACCTCGCGCACCGCCTCGGCCCGGCAGAGCATGAAGGCGCCGTTGACGGCGTCGACCTCGCCCGGCTCGTCGTCGCCGAGTTGGGCGGCCCGGTACTGGGCGCCGCCGACGCCGGCGAAGTGCCCGAGCGCGCTCAGCGGCGTCGGGAAGGAGCGCTTGCAGGCGTGGTCGAGCGCGCCGCTCTCGGTCACCAGCTTCACCCCGACCATGCCGATCCGGTCGTCGGCACGCAGGCGGGCCAGCGCCGCGTCGAGCGTGCCCGCGTAGACCTCGGTGTCCGGGTTCAGCAGCAGCACCGCGGCGGCGTGGCTCTGGCGCAGGACGAGGTTGTTGGCGGCGGAGAAGCCGATGTTGTCGCGCCGCAGCAGGCGGACCTCCGGGAACTCGACTTCGACCATGTCCGGGGTGCCGTCGGGGCTGCCGCTGTCGACGACGGTGACCCGCATCTCCCCGTCGGAGATCGGGTGCTCGGCGAGCGAGCGCAGGCAGCGCCGCAGCAGCGCTTCGGCGCCGTGGCTGACCACCACGACCTCGAGCTCGAGCATCCGGCTAGTAGGCGCCTTCGCCGCGGACCAGGGCCCGCGGCGTCCGCAGCAGGATCGCCAGGTCGGTCAGCAGCGAGAGGTTGTCGAGGTAGTCGCGCTCCATCGCCAGCCGCTCCTCGAAGGTGAGGTCGCTGCGCCCGTAGACCTGCATCGGCCCGGTCACCCCCGGCTTCACCGCGAGGCGGCCGCGCTGGCGCTCGTCGTAGAGGGCGACGACGCTCTCCTCCTCGGGCCGCGGCCCGACCAGGGACATCTCGCCCTTCAGCACGTTCCACAGCTGCGGCAGCTCGTCGAGGCTGGTCCGCCGCAGGCTGCGGCCGCTGCGGGTCACCCGCGGGTCGTCGGGGATCTTGAAGGCGGGCTGGTCGAGGCTCTCGATGTCGACCAGCTCCGGCAGCCGCTGCTCGGCGTCGGCGACCATCGTCCGGAACTTGACCATCGTGAACGGCTCCCCTTCCCGGCCGGCCCGGCGCTGGCGGAAGAAGACCGGCCGGCCGTCGTCGAGCAGGATCCAGATCGCGATCGCCAGCAGCACCGGCGAGAGCAGGACCAGCAGCAGGGCGGAGACGACCACGTCCATCAGCCGCTTCATCGCCACCGTCGAGCGCGACGGGTCGCTGAAGCGGAAGTCGAGCACCGGCAGCTCGGCGAGGCGGTTGAGCTCGATCCCCGGTCCCAGCAGCCCGTAGTGCTGGGGCAGGAAGGTCAGGGCGAGGCCCTCGATCTTGCACTCCTCGATCAGCCGCTCGGCGTCCTCCTCGCTCATCTCCGGTTCGGTGACGACCACCCGCTCGATCGCGTGCTCGCGGGCGATCCGGGAGATGTCGCCGGGGGAGCCGAGCCGCGGCAGCTCCCGCGCCTCGGCTTCATCGGCCGGGGCGAGGTAGCCGACCAGCGCCAGCCGCGTCTCCGGGTGGGTGGAGACGCGGCGGGCGACCAGGTCGACCGCTTTCGCGGGGCCGATCACGATCCCGGTCGCCTGGGCGGTCAGCCGGTGCCAGAGAAAGCGGAGGACGCCGCGCAGGGAGAAGCTGAGCAGGAAGGTGCCGACGCCGACCCCGATCGCCGCCGCCGGCGACAGCGGCCCGGCGGGGCTGATCGCCATCAGCGCGTCCAGCACCAGCGTCGCCAGCACCGTCGCGGTGACCAGGGAGGGAAGCTCGTCGAGGGTGCTGTGGCGGAGCCGGCGGTGGTCGTTGTCGTAGAGGCCCTGGAGCTTGACCACGATCACCCAGGCGGGGCTGAAGAGGACCATCCAGAAGAGGTCGCCGACGTCGGTGCTGGAGCTGGAGGCGGTGATCACGGCGAGGACGAAGAGCAGGGCGCCCCAGTCGCTCAGCGCCAGCAGCCGGCGCAGGACGGCGCCGCGGCGGCGGAACTCGCTCGGCCCCCGACCCTCGGGGTCGAACGGCAGCGGCCCCGGCCGCGGCGTCTCGACCGCTTTCGGTGCCTCACGCTTGATTTCCGGCGTCTGACTCATCCGCATCCTTCGAAACCTTCTTCGAGGCACTTTTCTTCGGGGTTGAGTCGACGGGCTTCTTCCAGGTTCGCTTCGGCGGCGGCGTCATCGCCCGCCTTGTGCTCGACGCGGGCGCGCAGATAGTGCAGCTCCCAGTTGTCTTCTTCGCGGTCGATCGCCTGGCCGAGGCGGTGGACGGCGGGCCCGAATTCGCCCTGGGACTCGGCGAGCAGGCCGAGCTGGACGTAAGGGGTGGCCGCCCACGGCTCGATCGAGCGGGCAGTTTCGGCGTGGTCGACTGCGGCGGCGATGTTGCCGTCGGCGGCGCTGGCGTTGCTGGTGTCGATCTCGCGGTCGACCAGCAGCGGGCCGATCAGCGCCAGCGCCGCGATCCAGGCGAAGGCGAGGCCGGCGACGGTGAGGCCGAAGCGGCGGCGCTCTTCCCTGCCGTCGGCGCCGGCGCCGGCGCGGGCCTGGGCGAGCTGGCTGCAGCGGGCGGCGACGAGGGCGCCGCCGGCGAGGAAGAAGATCGCCCCGATCCCGGCGATTTCCCAGAACCAGTCGATCGCGGCGCCGACCGCGAAGGCGAGGCAGGCGGCGAAGAGGACCGCGTAGAGCTCGCGCCGGGGGCCGCCGGCGGCCCGCCAGGCGGCGAAGCCGGTCCAGAGGATCGTCCCGACCAGGCCCAGCACCAGCAGCCCGCCGAAGACCCCGAGTTCGGTGAACGCCTGCAGGTAGAGCGAGTGGGCGTTCAGCACCGGCACGTCGATGTGGCGCAGCTTGTCCCAGGAGAAGCGGTAGGTGCCGGCTCCGTGCCCGAGCACCGGCTCTTCTTCGAAGGCGTCGACCGCGACCCGCCAGAACTCGTGGCGGTTGGCCCCCGAGAGTTGCGAGAAGTGCTGGGCGGGGTTGGAGGGGAACTGTTGGTCGGGGCTCGAGAACTCGTCCCAGGCGCGGCCGCCGACGGCGATCGCGGCGGCCAGCGCCACCAGGGCGCCGACGAGGGCGACGATCCGCAGCGTGCGGCGGTCGCGCGAGAGCGCCAGCGCCCGCCCGGTGAGGGTGCCGCCGCGACGCTCGGCGCGGTACAGGAGGGCGAAGAGCAGCAGCGAGAGCGCGATCCCGGCGACCAGGACGAGGAGGACGGTCACCCCCTGGTCGACGGTCGCCTGCTGGGGGTAGTTCTCAGCCAGGCTGGTGCTCGCCTGCACCTTCAGCACCGCGGGAATCGCGCCGACCGCGCCCACCGCCAGCGTCCCCAGCATCCAGAGCCGGTCGTGGGAGAGGATCAGCAGGCAGCCGCAGGCGATGCCGAGGCCGACCAGGCCGCCGCGCGAGTAGGTGAAGTAGAGGGCGAGGAGGAGGACCGGCAGGGCGCCGACCGCGACCCAGCGCAACGCCGCAGTCAGCGAGCGGCGGCTCATCCAGAGGCAGAAGGCGGCCCCGATCCCGAAGGCGAGACCGTCCGCGTTCCAGTAACCAAACGGATATCCGGTGCGGGCGCCGCTTCCGGGCCCCGCCCCGAGCTGGAAAACATCGGGGAGCAAACGGCTTGCCAGAGCCAGCAAAGCGGCCCCGATCAGCGCAATTCCGATCCCTTCAGCGAAACGTTGGCGCCTTTGGTCGGTTTGGGCGATGAGGAACGCGGTGAGAAAGAAGCCGAGGTAGACGAGAACCCGGTCGGCTTCGATCACGCTGAGCTCTACTGACCCTGACCAGAGAGATGAGAATGCGGAAAAAAGCGCCAGTCCTCCGATCAACCCAGTCGCCCACCAGAAGGGTCGGCCCAAAGTCGCCTTCCCCGCAGCGCCAAGCGCGAGCATCGCGACGAGGACCAGCAGGACCGCGAGCCCGGCGATGTGCCGATCGCTCAGGAAGAAGCCGCCTCCTGCGAGGGCCAGGCCGAGGATCAACGCGAGCGGACTTATCAACGCCGCTGATTCCTCTAACCTTGCGCGCCATGCCTCTGGCCCGGCACCCCCGCCCCCGAAGTGCGGCCCTACCTGTCGCCTTGCTTCTGTCAGTGCTTGCTGTGCTGGCATTGGCTTGCTCACCCGCTTTGGCTCACGCCGAAGAAGCGACGGGGCCGCAGTACGAATCTGAAATACCAACCGTCCCGACGGAAGAAGGTTCCGCGGGCGGCGGCGGCCACCACAATGGAGGTGGCAGCGGCGGCGGCGGAAACGCGGGCATCTCGAACACGCCCGGCGAAAACGGCACGGGCGGCGGCGGTCCGGAAGCGGGCGGCGGCTCCCACAACGGCCAGACTAACCAAGGCCTCAACGGCAACGGGGGTCAGAAGCCGGGCGGTTCGGTTGATCCAGGCGGTGCGGTCGGCGAAGGCAAGGTGGTCGCGAACCCCGACGAAGGCACCGCCACCGCCAGCGAAGACGATTCGTCCTCGCCGCTGGTCCCGATTCTGATCGCGATCGTCGTCCTCGCGGCGATCTCCATCGGCGCCTACTACTACCGGCAGCGCCGTCAGGGCGCCGGCTCTTCCGTCTCGCCCAAGGCGAGCTGACCCGATGTCGAAAAGGAGCGAGTACATGAGCAGGATTCTGCGTGCCTGGACGCTGGCACTGGCCTTGACGACCTTCTTCGCCTTCTCGGCCTCGGCGGCGCAGGCGCTGCCCGCGGGCTTCTGGGGCGTGGTGCCGCAGAACGGGCCGACCTCCGAACAGTTCCAGCGCCTCGGCCGCGGCGGCGTCGAAAGCCTGCGGATGTCGATCGGCTGGGGCTCGGTGCAGCCGAGCCAGGGCGGCTCCTTCGACTGGAGCGGCTTCGACAACCAGATCGAAGAGGCGGCGAAAGCCGGCATCAACGTCCTGCCGTTCCTCACCGGGGCGCCCGAATGGGCGGTCCCGAGCAAGCGGGTCGCCGGCGCCGGGGGTCTCACCGCCCCCGCCTACCTGCCGGTCAGCGGCGCCGCCCGCACCGGCTGGGTGGCCTTCCTCACCGCCGCGGTCGCCCGCTACGGACCCACCGGCAGCTTCTGGTCGGAGCATCCCGGGGTGCCGAAACGACCGATCCGCGAATGGCAGATCTGGAACGAGCCCAACTTCAAGTACTTCATCGCCAAGCCCAACCCGGCCGAATACGGCCAGCTGGTGAAGACCTCCGCTGCCGCCCTGCGCGCGGCCGATCCGGGGGCAAAGGTCGCCCTCGCCGGCCTCTTCTCGCGGCCGAAGGGCGCCCGCGACCGCAGAACCGGCAAGCACAAAAGCCTCAACTGGTACGCGAGCGACTTCGTCGACGCGATGTACAAGCGCACGCCGGGGGTGAAGTCGAAGTTCGCCAACGCGGCCCTGCACCCGTACACGATCTTCGCCAAGGAACTGCCGGAAGTGGTCGAAGAACTCCGCAAGGTGATGCGGCGCAACGGCGATCCCGCCAAGGGCCTGCTGATCACGGAGCTGGGCTGGAGCTCGGGGCCGAAGGCCGGCAACAACCTCTTCGCCAAGGGTCCCGCGGGCCAGGCGAAGGAACTGCGCTCCGCCTTCACCCTCGCCCGCAAGTACCAGGCCAAGTGGCGGCTGCGGAGCGTCTACTGGTTCTCGGTCGACGACCAACCCGGCGCCTGCAACTTCTGCGACGGCTCCGGCCTCTTCGGCACCGGCTTCAAGCCAAAGCCCTCCTGGTACTCCTACGTGAAGTTCGCCGGCGGCACGCCGTAGGCAGGTCGACGTTCCGTCGGTCACTTGGGCACACGATCCTGTGCTCAGGTAGCCAGCCGTCCCCCTGACGCGCCCTTCGCGCGCGCGGCGACCCGGCGCAGGATCTTGCGGACGTAGGCCGGTTCGCGGGAGATCTGCCAGTGGGAGAAGCGGAGCGGCCAGAGGCCGGCGGCGATGTGGGCCTGGTCGCGCTCGAGGTCGCGTCGCTGTTGGGATGCAGTGCGGTGGTAGCGCAGGCCGTCGGCCTCGATGACGATGCCGAGCTCGGGCCAGAAGAAGTCGACTTCGAATTCGTTGACCCACGCTTTCGTCTCGGGGACGGGGAGCCCGGCACGCTTTGCCACCGGTCGCATTGCCCGCTCCAGCTCCGAGTCGCTGAGCCGGAAGTGGAGGGGATCGAGTAGCCGGCGCAGAGGGCCTACCCCGGGCTCACCCCTGTGGTCGTCGAGCGCCGCGTAGAGCACGTCCGCTCGCACCCGCTCGAGCTTGTCGGCCTCGTTGACGGCCCGCTCGAGCCGCGCGGGCGTCAGCCGGGTCGCCTGGTCGATCAGGGTGCGGATCGGGGAAGTGACGGCAACCCCTTCGTGCTCGGTCACCTCTTCCGGCTGCAGCGCCTCCCGACGATGCACGCGTATGCCTGGGTGCCGGCTGCGCCTCGTCGCCGGCAGGGACACTTCGACCAGATCGCGCGGCTCGCTCCCGAACCCCCACAGAGCCGCGGCGCTGCCGTGGCTCAACACGGCACCGGGTCCGCAAGCCAGTAGCGCCGCCATCCAACGGCCGTACGTGCTCACTTCCGGTCTCCCGACTGCGTATACGCCTCGCCAAACCGGGTGCAGGCGCCCGCTCTTCACCCGCCAGCGGATCGACGACCGTCCCAGACCGAGCTCGCGTAGCTGGCGGTGCGCGACCATCCCGTGCTGACGCCTAACCAGAGCCCAGATCCGCCGATCGCGGTTTCGTAGCTCCCGCCCCTGGTCACTTGGTGCCACCATCGTGTGCTCAAGTAGCCGGAGCCGCCGGTTCACCCCCGGCACGCCCTGCTGAAGGCGCACTTTGCGCTCGGGACCGCCAACCCACTTGCGTAAGATCGGTGGGTTGGCGACTGAGCAGAAAGCGAGTGTGAAGTCCGATCCGTTGGCGCCGTTCTCGGCGGCGACGCGGCGCTGGTTCGAGGCCTCCTTCGAGGGGCCGACGCCGGCGCAGGCGGGCGGCTGGGAGGCGATCTCCAGTGGCGATCATGCGCTGATCTGCGCCCCGACCGGTTCGGGGAAGACGCTCGCGAGCTTCCTCTGGGGGATCGACAAGCTGGCCCGCTCGAAGGAGCTGGGGACGGGGGTGAAGCTCGTCTACGTCTCGCCGTTGAAAGCGCTCTCCTACGACATCGAGCGCAACCTGCGGGCGCCGCTGCGGGGGATCGGCGCCGAGATCGCAGTCGGGCTGCGGACCGGGGACACGCCGCAGAAAGAGCGGCGGGCGATGGCCAAAGAACCGCCCGACATCCTGATCACGACGCCGGAGTCGCTCTACCTGATGCTCTCCTCCAGCGTCCGCGAGATCCTCACCGGCGTGGAAGCAGTGATCGTCGACGAGATTCACGCTGTTGCTCAGACCAAGCGGGGGTCGCATTTGGCCTTGACCTTGGAGCGGCTGGACCATCTCGTGGAGTTTGGGCTGGGGTCGGGGGAGGGGTCGGCGGGCAAACAGCGGGGAGGGCCCGGCGACCCCTCCCCCGACCCCCCAGGCGGAGCTGGGGATGGCCAGGGGATTCAGCGGATCGGGCTGTCAGCTACGCAGCGGCCTCTGGAGCGGATCGGGAAGTTCCTGGTTGGTCCGAAGCGGGAGTGCAGGATCGTGGATGCTGGGCAGAAGAAGGCTCTCGACTTGGAGATCGTCGTTCCGGTCGAGGACATGGCCGATCCGGGGGCGCCGGCTTATCCGAGTGAGGACGGGCCGCCGCCGACGGAAATCGAGCCGAGCGCTCATGTGCGCTCGATCTGGCCGGCGATCTACCCCAAGCTGCTGGAGCTGGTCCAGGAACACACCTCGACGATGATCTTCGTCAACAACCGCCGCGCCGCAGAGCGTCTGGCGAAGCGACTGAACGAGCTGGCGAACGGAGAAGGCGAACAGGAGCTTCCAGCAACCGAGCAAGCGGGCCACGCTGCGGCGTCGGGTGGGGAGTCGGGGGAGTCCTCACCGGACCCTCCCAAGCTGTTGTCC
>DASSMM010000013.1:0-20730 GCA_035688825.1 Solirubrobacterales bacterium
GACGTCGATCCCGAACTGGCGGCAGACGAAGGCCGCGTCCTCGGGCGAGAAGGCCATGTTCTTCGGCGAGAGCGGGTCGATCGCCGGCGGGATGATGTTGACCGCCTCGCGGTGGCGGCCCATGTCGTTGGGCACGTACTGGTCCATATGCCAGACCGAGGCGTCGTACTCTTCGATCACCGGCAGCAGCCGCTCGATCGGCGCCGGGTTCGGCGTCGAGAGGTCGATGTGGCAGCGCCAGATCCAGTTCTTGCCCTTCTCCTTGGCGTCGCGCCGCAGCAGGATCGGCTGCGGGTCGTGGACGATGACGACGTCCCATTCGCCCTGCAGCCCGTCGGCGTTGACGCGGTTGATCTCGTCGAAGACCTCCCACTGCTCCTCGCTCAGCGTCTCCTCCGCCCCCTGCAGGGAGTTGTGCAGGAGCTTGGTCGCGTTGAAGAACTCTTCCTTGCCGAAGATCACGTGCCAGTGCGCGTCGAGGCCGACGTCGCGCATCAGCGGCACCATCGTGTAGAGGATCTCGGAGACGCCGCCGCCGAAGGCGGTGGCGCTGACGTGCAGGACCCGCTTCCCCTTCAACGGCTCGGCGAGCTCGCGGATCTTCTCCGTCAGGTCTTTGCCGACGATGTGGGTGTAGTCGGTGAGGGTCTTGTGGCCGAGGGCGACTTCCTGAAGCAAGGCTGGAGTTCTACACCGATAGGCGGCGACATGCTGTCCAGCCGCAGCGCCCCGGCTAGCCGGACGTCGGGCTGTCGGGCCGCTCGCCCAGCGTCAGCACGACTTTCTCCCGCCGATCGTCGTGGAGGACCGTCAGCGTCACTTCGTCTCCCGGCTTGTGGGCGGCGATCACGCGGGCGAGGTCGTTTTCCTCGACGATGTCCTGGCCGTCGATCTGCAGGATCACGTCGCCGCCGGCCCGGTATTTCCCCGCTTGGAAGCGGACTTCTTCGTCGCCGCCTTCGAGCCCGGCCTTCTCGCCCGGGCCGCCCGGGACGACTTCGGAGAGCAGGCCGCCGAAGGTGGTGTCGAGGCCGAGGCGGCGGGCGAGCTGCGGGTAGAGCGCCTGGCTGGAGACGCCGAGGTAGGCGTATTCCGCGGTCCCGTCTTCGCGTAGCTGGGCGACCGAGCGCTTGATCGCCGAGATCGGAACCGCGAAGCCGACGCCGTCGTTGGCGCCGGAGTTGGTCTCGATCTGCTGGTTGATGCCGACCACCCGGGCGCCGGCGTCGAGCAGCGGGCCGCCGGAGTTGCCGGGGTTGATCGAGGCGTCGGTCTGGATCGCGCCGAAGATTTCGAACTGGGTCAGCGATTTGACCGAGCGGTCGGTGGCGGAGACGACGCCGACCGAGAGCGACTGCTGCTCGCCGAAGGGGCTGCCGATCGCCGCCACCGGCTGGCCGACGCGGAGGTCGGCGTCGTCGCCCAGCTCGAGCGGGTGCAGCGGCAGCCCGGCCGGGGCGATCTTCAGCAGGGCGACGTCGACGAAGGGGTCGAAGCCGACGATCTCGGCCGGGACCACGTTGCGATCGGGGAACTCGATGTAGACGTTCTTCGCCGGCACCCGCTCGCCAGAGCTTTCATCGGTGACGACGTGGGCGTTGGTGACGATCTCGCCGTCTTCATCGAGGACGAAGCCGGAGCCCTCGGCCGCGCCCGCCGCGCCGCCGAAGACGGAGCGGATCGTCACCACCCCTGGCGCGGCCTGGCGGTAGACGCGGGCGGCGTCGAAGCCGGGGCTGGAGGTCTCGACCGCGATCTGCGGGGCAGGTGCGGGCTCGGCTTCCCGCGAGACGTGCGCGCTCGAGGAGCCGGTCGCGGTCGAGCCGCTCCCGTCGCCGCCCGAGCCGCAGCCGCCGAGCAGCGCCAGGCAGAGCAGCAGCAGCGCCGCGAGCGCCGTCGGCTTCCTCACGCCGCGGCCCTGGAGGGAGCGCGGGAGGGCCGCAGCGGCGGCGTCGAGGCGGGGCCGGGGGGGAGGTCGAGCGTGAAGGCGGTGAAGCGCCGGCTTGAGCTGATCCTGATCTCGCCGTTCATCCGCTGCGCCAGCTCGCTGGCGATCGCCAGGCCGAGCCCCGAGCCGCCGGCGGAGTCGGCGGTGTAGAAGCGCTCGAAGATCCGCTTCTGCACGCGCTGGGGGATGCCGGCGCCCGCGTCGGAGACGGTCAGCTCGGCACGGCCGTTGGCGGAGTAGGTGGTCACGGTGACGTCGGTGCCCTCGGGGGTGTGGGTGAGGGCGTTGTCAAGCAGGATACGGATCACCTGCCGCACCCGATCGGGGTCCCCGAGGGCGATCACCATCTCGTCGGGGGTGCGTAACTGCAGGCGCGAGCCGCGCAGGTCGGCGCGCGGCCCGAACTCCCTCGTCACCTCGCGCGCCAGGGCGCTGAGGTCGACGGTGCTGGCTCGCATCACGACCGCGCCGGCGTCGAGCTGGGAGAGGTCGAGGAGGTCGGTGGTGAGCTTCGTCAGCCGCTCGATCTGCTGGCGCATCGTCCGCACGAACTCGGCCCGCTCCTCCGGGCTCGGGTCCTCGTCTTCGAGCAGCTCGACGAAGCCGCCGAGGCTGAAGATCGGCGTCCGCAGCTCGTGCGAGGCGTTGGCGATGAACTGCTTGCGGGCGCTGTCGAGCTCGGCGAGGCGCCGCTGCATCTCGTTGAAGGTGCGGGCGAGCTGGCCGAGCTGGCCGACCGAGGCGACCGGGATCGTCGTTTCGAAGTTGCCGTCGGCGACTTTGCGAGCCGCTTCCTGGAGGCGCTGGACGGCGCTCGCCGAGGAGCGGGTGTAGTAGAGCCCGACCGCGGTCGCGATCGCCACCGCGATCAGGCCGCCGGTGAGGATCTGCAGCTTGACCGCGTCGTTGCCGCTGGCCGAGCCGCCGATCGCGACCGCGTAGACGTAGACGATCGCCGTGGCGCCGACCGCGATCGCGATCGAAATCAGGGTGATGCGGCTGGCGAGGTCGCTGAGCCGGAGCCCACGCATCGGCTACTCCCGGAAGCGGTAGCCGACCCCGCGCACGGTGAAGAGGTATTCGGGCTCCTTCGGGTCCTTCTCGAGCTTCTCGCGCAGGTGGCGGATGTGGACGTCGACGGTGCGCGGGTCGCGGTAGTCGGAGTCGCCCCAGACGTGCTCGAGCAGGGTCTCGCGGGTGAGGACGCGGCCGGGCGAGCGGGCGAGGGCGCCGAGGATCTCGAACTCGACGTAGGTGACTTTGACCTCCTCGTCGCCGAGGGTGACCATGCGGCGGTCGAAGTCGATCGTCAGCTCGCCGGTCGCGATCGCACCGGCGGCCTCGGCGGCGCTCTCGCCGGCCATCCGCGAGCGGCGCAGTGCCGCTTTCACCCGGCTGCGGAACTCGCGCATCGAGAACGGCTTGGTGATGTAGTCGTCGGCGCCGACCTCGAGCCCGGCGACCTTGTCGGTCTCGCTGCCTTTCGCGGTCAGCATGATGATCGGCACCTGGCTGCGCGAGCGAAGCTGGCGGCAGACTTCGACGCCGCCCATCCGCGGCAGCATCAGGTCGAGGATGACGAGGTCGAAGCGACCTTCTTCGAAGCGGCGCAGCGCCTCCGAGCCGTCGAGGGCAGAGGTGACGTGGTAGCCGTCCTTGCGCAGCGGGTAGCTCAGCAACGTCTGGATCGACTGCTCGTCGTCGACGAGGAGGATTCGCGCGGAGCCGTTGGCCATCGCTACAAAGGGTAATGAGCGATCCAGTTTGGACGCATGTGCGAGTACTAAGAACTAAGGATGCGTGTAATCGGGCCGATAATTACCGCGAGACCGATGCAGCCGCAGGAACTGAAATCTCTCGTCGAGGCCGGGGCCTACAAGCCGGACCCGGGCGAGATCGCGATGGCGATGCTGAGCCGGCGCGGCGTCCGCGAGCTGCTCACGGGGATCCAGTCTCCCGCTCCCCGAAATGGTCATAGCCCCGACTCTCCAATAGCCCGCCCCCGGGCAGCCTGAGCTCGACTCCTTCGCCTTCGGCGACCTGGCCGATCGGGGTCAGGGTGGTCTCGGCCGCTTCGCCGATCGCCGTCGAGGCCGCGGCCAGCCGCTCTGGCGGCAGAGCCGCCAGCAGCTCGTAGTCCTCGCCGGAGGAGACCGCGAGCTCGAGCGGGTCTCGCCCGGCCGCGGCGGCGACTTCGGCGACGCCTTTGGCCAGCGGCAGCGATTCCGCTTCGATCTCCAGCGCGACGCCGCTGGCGCGGGCGACGTGCAGGGCGTCGCCGGCGAGGCCGTCGCTGAGGTCGATCATCGCCGTCGCCCCCGCCCCGGCTAGGGCCCGCCCGGAGCGTAAGCGCGGGGCCGGGTCGAGCTGGCGGGCACGGAGGCGGTCGGCGGTGGCCTCGGCGAGCCCCTCGGCGAGGCCGGGCCGTTCGAGCAGGAGGCGGCCGGCGCCGGCGCCGCCCAGCTCGCCGGTAACGACGAGCAGGTCGCCGGGTCCCGCGCCGGACCGAGGGATCAGGTCATCCGCGCTGCGGGCATGGCCGACCACGGTCACGGCCAGGGTCAGCGCCGGGGCGCGGGTGAGATCGCCGCCGGCGAGCGTGGTGCCGGTCTCGGCGGCGAGCCCGAGCAGGCCGTCGAGCAGGGCCTCGAACTCCTCCTCGTCGAGGTCCGGGGGTGCGCCGAGAACGACGTAGGCCTCGCCCGCCTCGCCTCCCATCGCGGCGAGGTCGGAGAGGGCCGTGGCGAGGGCCTTGCGCCCGATCGCCGACGCCGGCGCCTCGTCGCGGCGGAAGTGGACCCCGTCGACGATCGCGTCGACCGAGGTCGCGGTTGCCCCGCCGGGAACGGTGACCGCAGCGTCGTCGCCGCTGCCGAGCCTGACCCGGGGCCCGGCCGGGGGGAGCCGCTTGCGGAGCTTCGCCAGCAACTCGAACTCGCCCATCACCCGACTATCCCAAATACTGGGGTGGCAATCACTAAGGTGCGTCGCACGTGGAGCGCCGCCAACCATTCCTACACCGAGTCGGCGAGGTCGGTTCGAAGGTGGGGAAAAAGCCCCCGCGCAGCCGCAAAGTCCGGCTCGCCCTGCAGATCGGGCTTGCCGTCCTGATCTTCGGCTTCCTGGTTCTCACCGTCATCGACCAGTGGTCGGAGATCAAGAGCGAAGGCGTCCACTTCCACGTCGTCTGGCTGATCCCGGGAATTGTGATCCTGCCGATCTACTTCGCGATCAGCGCCCTCGGCTGGGACCTCACCCTGCGCTTCATGGGCCACCACCTCGGGATCGGCCGAGCGCAGGTCGCCTGGGGCCAGCCGCTGCTGGCGCGGTACGTCCCCGGCAGCGTCCTCTACGTCCTCGGGCGGGTTCTGCTTTCCGAAAAAGCGGGCGTGCCGCGGCGGATCACGATCGCCAGCATCGTCTACGAACAGGCGATCTCGGCCACCTCGGCGATCGTCGTCGCCGCCTACTTCATCATCAAGCACCCGGATCTGCAGGGGGAGCCGTGGCGCTGGGGGGTGCTGTTGCTGATCCCGCTGGCGATCCTCATCCTCCACCCGAAGGTCTTCGGGCCGCTGACCAACCGGGCGCTGCGGGCATTGGGGCGCGAACCGCTGCCGGAGGTGATCTCGCTGCGCGGGGTGATCGCTCTGATCGCCTTCTACTCGCTGAACTGGGTCGTGGTCGCGTTCGGGATCTACTGCGTCGCCCGCTCGGTCACCTTCATCCCCTTCGAAGACCTGCTGTTGGTCGGCTCGGCGCAGGCGATCGGCTACTTCGCGGCCCTGGTGACGCTCGTCGCCCCGGCCGGGCTCGGGGTCAGGGATGCCGCTTTCGCCTGGGCGGTGAAGGCGGCTTTGCCGGGGAAGAGCTTCGCTCTCGGCTCGCTGATCGCGATCGCCGTCCGCGGGGTGATGACGATCGGCGAACTGATCTACGTCGGCGCCGTGACCGCGCTCGGCCGCCGCGAGAAGTGGAGTATCCACACCGGGATCCTGCATCCGTCGCCGGAGGAGGAAGCGGCGGTGGAGGGGGAGCCCGGATCGATTTCTACCTTGGCGGGGGAGGGAGGGGGACATCCCTCGCCCGGACAAAAGCCGGCCTGATTAGGCCGGCTTTTTGAGTATCCGCCCGCTCGAGGGATGTCCCCCTCCCTGATTCATCAAAGGGGGATTCGGGCTCCTAGTTGGTAGGCAGTCAGGGAGAGCGTGAGGAGTTGGAGGGTGCGGTCGCGGGAGATGGCCACCAGGGGGAGTGGCCAGATCAGGTACCAGGGGAGGAGCCAGGCGGTGGCTAGGAGGAGGGCGAAGGCGGTCCAGGCGGCGGCACGGATCCAGTCGCCGCCGCGCCAGGTCCAGACGAGCAGGTAGACGACGAGGGCGGCGAAGAGGAGTGCCGCCGCGAGGCGGACGCCGTCGGGGTCGAGGCTGCCGATGCGGGCGACGGTGATCGGGATGCTCATGTGGCTGGTTCGGCTCTGGTTCTCCCCCGCGAGCCCGAAGCCGCCCAGCCAGTCCCACCCGAACGCGGCGTACGCGGCAACCCCGATGACCACTGCCGTACCGAGAGCGCCAGCGAAGAAGCAGCCGACGGGACGATTTCGTCCCGCATAGGGACGTTTTCGGCCCGTCGGCGGGGGGGTTGCGGCCCCGAGAAGGGCGAAGGGGGCGATCACGGCGGCGGAGAGCTTGGTCGTGATTGCGGCGACCAGGGCGGCGCCGGCGGCTCGCTCGTGGGCGCTGAGGATGGCGGCGACGCCGAGCATCGCCAGGAGCATCGTCAGCCCGTCGTTGTGGGCGCCGCCGACCACGTGGACGAGGACGAGGGGATTGAGGGCGACGAAGGCGGCGGCGCGCAGGGGGTCGATGCCGCGCCAGGTGGCGATGCGGGCGGTGAGGGTGGCGACGCCGAGGACCGAGAGCGCCGCGACTGCCTTCAGCACCGCCACCGCGGCGCCCACCGGCAGCCAGGCCAGCGGATAGGTGGCGAGGGTGAACAAGGGACCGTAGGCGCTGGTCGCTTCGGTCCAGGTGACGTCCGCGTAGGCGGGATCGGCCGGCGCTGCCAGTGGCGGGTGGACGTAGGGGTCGAGGCCATGGCGGACGCCGAGCCGGGCGTAGTCGACGTAGCTGTAGACGTCGTGGGAGAGGAGGACGGGGGCGACGGCGAAGCCCGCGACCAGGACCACGATCAGGCCCCAGACGACTTGGCGGCCGAGCCGGGGCGCCGCCCACAGCACCCCGAGGTAGGCGGCGAAGCCGGCCCACATCAGGCCATAGGCGAGCGCCGGTGCGATCGGCCCTACCTGCCCGCGGACTTGCCGCCGCCGACTTCGCTCTGCGGCGGCGGAGGCGGCGCCGGCAGCGGTTCCTGTCCGGCGCCGGGCGCGTAGGCGTCGGGGTCATACCCGCCGACCGCGGCGGAGCCGGGGGGCGGTTCGCTGTCGCTGCCACCGCCGCCACCCGAGCCGGTCAGGCTGGCGTCGTCGCGGGGGCTCGAACGCGCGTAGCGGCCGTAGAAGGGAGCCCAGCTGATCTTCTGGCTCGGTTCGGCGAACTCCTCGCAGGGCACCCCGCCGCCGCTGTAGAGGGAGTGCCAGATTTCCGCCGGGAAGGTGCCGCCGAAGACGATGATCCCGTGCACGCTCGACATCGAGACGTCGTTCGATTCCGGGTAGCCGACCCAGACCGCCGTCGCCAGGTTCGGCTGGTAGCCGGCGAACCAGGCGTCGGTGTAGCCGTCGGTCGTCCCGGTCTTCCCGGCCTGCCCCGCGCAACCGGTATAGGCGGCGGTGCCGGTGCCTTCGACGATGTTGTCGTGTAGCAGCCGGGTCACCTCCCAGGCGACCGGCCGGGAGAGCCGGCGGCTCGGGTCCGCCGTTTCGGGGTGGTCGACTTTGCCGTCGGGGAAGACGACCTTCGTGATCGCGATCGGGTTGCGCCGCACGCCGCCCGCAGCAAGCGTGCCGTAGGCACTCGCCATCTCCAGCGGCGAGACGCCGATCCGCAGGCCGCCGATCCCCTCGGCCGGTATTCCGTCGAGCGGCGAGGTGATCCCCATCGCGTGAGCGGTCGCCGCGACCGCTTCGGGGCCGACGTCGAGGTCGAGCTGGGCGAAGACGGTGTTGTCGGAGGCGACCGTCGCCTGCTGGAGGTTCACCGTCCCCAGATAGCCTTCGTCGGCGGTGTGCACCGTCCAGTGCCCCCACTTCGGCAGGTAGAGGTCGAGCGGTTTGGAGGTGTAGTAGGTCGAGTAGGGATCGATCCCCTGCTTCACCGCCGTCGTCAGCACGAAGGTCTTGAAGGTCGAGCCCGGCTGCCGGTGTCCCTGGGCGGCGAGGTTGAACTGGCTCTGGTCGTAATAGGAGCTGTTGACCATCGCCCGGATGTGGCCGTTGCGGGGATCGACCGAGACCAGCGCCGCGGCCGGGTCGGTCGAGTAGGGAAGCGCCGAGCGCATCGCTTCGAGGCCGACCCGTTGCAGCTCGGGGTCGATCGTCGTGTGCACCTCGAGGCCGCCCCGGCGCACGGTGTCGACCCCGTACTCCTCGATCAGCTTGTCTTCGACGTAGTCGAAGAAGTAGGGCTCGCGGTGGTCGAAGTAGCTGCTCGAGGGATCGACCCGCAGGCCGCTTGCCCGGGCGCGTTTCGCTTCCGCGGCGCTGATGTAGCCGAGCTTGCGCATCTGCCGCAGCACTTGGTCGCGGCGCGCCTTCGCCGCCTTCGGGTTGAGCAACGGGTTGTATTCGGAGGGCGCCTGCGGCAGCCCCGCCAGCAGCGCCGCTTCGGGCAACTTCAGCTTCCAGACCGGCTTCGAGAAGAAGACCCGCGAGGCGGCGCCGACGCCGACCGCGGTGCTCCCTTCGACGGTCCCGTAGGAGGCGACGTTGAGGTAGGAGCCGAGGATTTCCTGGCGGCTGTGCCGTTCGGAATACTCGACCGCCAGCTTCGCCTCGACGATCTTGCGCTCGATGTTGCGCTCCGGCTTGCGGATGCAGAGGTTGCGGACGAGCTGCTGGGTGATCGTCGAGCCGCCCTCCACCGGTTCCCCGGCTTCGAGGTCCTTCACCGCCGCCCGCAGGATGCCCTCGTAGTCGACGCCGCCGTGCTCGTAGAAGCGCTGGTCCTCGATCGCCACGGTCGCAAGCTGCAGGCTCTTCGGCACCCGCTCGATCGAGACGAGCTGGCGGGAGACCGGGGAGCGGACCAGGCCCAGCTTGGTCCCGTCAGCGGCGTAGAGGACGGAGTTGCCGCCCTTGCCGATCCGTTTGCAGGAGGCGAGCGAGGGGGCGTCGGCGGCGACGTCGAGGACCCAGGAGGTGACCGCGATCGCCCCGATCCCGAGCAGGACGAAGACGCTGCCGAAGACGAGCAGGAGCTTGGCGCCGATCCCCCCGTGCGGACGCCGGCGTCGCCGGTTGCGCTGCGTCATCACCCAGAGGGTACTTCGCTAACCCGGCCGCTCAGGCAGCTTTCTCTTCGATCGTGTCCGCGGTCGAGAGGTTGTGGACGGTGCCTTCGACCAGGAGCTGGTTGGGGATCACGATCGAGCTGCCGTCGCCGGGATCGAGGTAGGTGTAGGAGAGGGTGATGTCGGTGACCCGGCCCTTGCATTCGTCGAACTCGACCCGGTCGCCGATCCGGATCGGCTGTGAGACCGCGATCTGGATCCCGGCCATCAGGTTGGCCAGCGTGCGCTGGGCGGCGAAGCCGACCACCGCGACGACGAGGGCGGTCGAGGCAAGGATGCCGGTGGCGAGCCGCTTGAACTCGGTGAACTGACCGAGCACCAGCATCGCGACGACGAGGAAGACGGCGACGAAGGCGAGGCGGCGGAGGATCCGCAGCCGCGTCCGGGTCGTGCGCGAGACCTGTGAGACTGCGGGCGACATGGAGGCCAACTTAACCGCCGAGGCCGTCGCCGAGCCGCCCGAGCGGCGCCCCGGGCGCTTCCCCTACGCGAACTGGGGAGCCGGGACCGCCCTGGTCGGCGTCCTCGTCGCGCTGGCGGCCGGGGTCGCGCTCGGGATCCCGGCGGTGATCGCCGGCCACAAGGACGGCGGCGACCTGACCACGCTCGGCAACGTCGGCGTCCAGCTCGCGACCGCGCTCGGCTTCCTGCTGGTGCCGATGGCGATCGCGGCGCAGCGGGGGGCGTCGGGGATGGAGATCCTGCGGCGGCTGGGGGTTCGGCGGTTCCGTCCCTCGGCGCTGAAGTGGATGGCGGCGGCGGTCGGCGCCTACCTGGTGTTCGCCACCTTCTACTCGCTGCTGATCGTCCAGCCCGAGCAGAAGGACATCGCCGAGGGCTTCGGCGCCTGGCCGGTGCAGGTGCTGCTGATCGCGATCGCGGCGCCGATCAGCGAGGAGATCTGCTTCCGCGGGATGCTGTTCGGCGGCCTGCGCCGCAGCCTCGCCCGGATCCCGGCGGCGCTTCTCGCCGGATTGGTCTTCGGCGGCCTCCACGCCCTGACGGGGGTGAGCGCGGTGCCGCCGCTGATGGTCTTCGGCTTCATCCTCTCGCTGCTCTACGAGAAGACCGGCTCGATCGTGCCGGGAATCCTCCTGCACATGCTGAACAACTGTGTCGCCCTACTCGGGCAGTAAAGTTCCCGCCCCGATGAAGCGCCTCTCGTCCCTGCTTGCCGTTGCTGCCGCCCTCGCGCTGCCTGCGAGTGCCGTCGGCGCGCCGAAGCCGAAGCCGCCGAAACCGGCGCCGGTCCCGGATGCGACGGTGAAGATCGAGGTCGGCCACCTGAAGAACGGCCGCGCCGAGATCATGAGCAAGGTCCCGGTCCGGGGGACGCTGAGCCCCTACGTCGCCGGCCAGAGGGTCGCGGTCACCTTCTACCTCGACGGCCACGAGCTCTTCACCCGCCACCTCCCGGTTGGTAAGGGCAAGGGCGGTGCCGGCAGCTTCCGCACCAGCATCACGGTGCGCAAAGACGGCAAGTACGCGGTTGCCGCCAAGCACGAGGCGACGCCGGAGCTCGGCGGGGACAGCACGGTTCGCAAGAGCTGGAAGATCAGCTATCCCGCCCTCCACCAGGGCGAGTGCGGCGACGTCGTCGTCGGCTTCAAGAAGGCGATGCGGAAGATGGGCTACATCGCCAACGACGGCCGCTGCTACGGCGGCAAGACCGGGCGCGGCGTCCTTGCCTACCGCAAAGTCAACAACATGACCCGCAGCATGCGAGCGGGTGCCGGCCTGGTCGAGAACGTCTTCGCCGGCAAGGGCGCCTACGAGGTCCGCCACCCGGGCGCCGGGGAACACGTCGAGGCGCCGCTCTCCAAGCAGGTGCTGGTCTTCGCCAAGGGTGACAAGCCGTTCGCCATCTACCCGATCTCCTCCGGCAAGTCCTCGACCCCGACCGTTACCGGCCACTTTCAGTTCATCCGCCAGGAACCGGGCTACAACTCCCACGGGATGTACTACTCGTTCTACTTCTACGGCGGCTACGCGGTCCACGGTTACGAATCGGTGCCGGACTACCCTGCCAGCCACGGCTGCCTGCGGACCTTCATCGCCGATCAGCCCGAGATCTACAACCGCATCCACTTCGGCGAGGACATCTTTATCTGGTGAGCTGGCGTGCCTGATCTGGACGCCGCCAAGCAAACCTTGCTCGCGGAGCTGCGCGAGCACTCCTTGATCCTCGGGGAGGTGACGCTGGCGAGCGGGGCGACCGCGCAGTACTACGTCGACGCCCGGCGGACTCTGATGCGGCCGGCGGGGTTTCGGGCGGCCGGTGAGCTGATCGCGGCGATGGCCCATGAGGTCGGCGCGACTGCTGTCGGCGGCCCGGCGACGGCGGCGATTCCGCCGGCCTGCGCGGCGATCGCGGGGCCGGCCGGGGAGGACCTGGTCGCCTTCTTCGTCCGCAGCGCCCGCAAGGAGCACGGGCTCCAGCGCTGGGTCGAGGGGCCCGTCGAGCCGGGGGTGCGCTGCCTGGTGGTCGAGGACACGGTGACGACCGGCGGATCGACCGCGCAGGCGATCGAGCGGGTGAAGGAGGAGGGGCTCGAGGTCGCCGGGGTGGTCGCGGTGGTGGACCGGCTCGCCGGCGGGGCCGAGCGGATCGAAGCCGCCGCGGGCGCTGCCTACCGTGCCCTGGTGACGATCGACGAGATCTACCCGGACCGCCCCGACCGCGGCTAGCGGCGCAGTTCGACGACGCCGATCCGGCGGCCGCCGGGGATCGCGACCAGCACATGCGTCTTGAGGCGCGCTCGCAGCCGCAGCAGCTTGCGGCCGGCGGCGGTCAGCGCCACCCGGTAGGTCTGCCCCTGGCCGCCGCTGAGGCGGAAGGGGGCGCGGCCGATCACGCGGGTGACCGCGCGGGTGCGGGCGCCGCGGCCGCGGTGGGCGACCGGCACGCGGAAGCGGGCGCGGAGGACGATCTGCCCGGGGCATTCGGTCCCTTCCGGCCAGCCGCAGGTGAGGCGGAGCTGCACCCGGTTTCGTCCCGCCTTCAGGTTCGAGAGCTGGACTGCGACCGGGATCGTCACGCCTTTGCAGCCGAGCAGAGTGTCTTCGCCAGGGTCGACGTCGAGCGCGTAGGCGCAGACCCGCTGGCGCCCCGACCTCACCGTCGGCACGCTGAGGTCGAAGCCGTGGCGGCCGCCGGCTTCCGGGTACTTCAGGCGAACGTCGCGCCGAGGGAGGTCGGCGATCGAGCCGAGTTCGTAGGCCGCCACTTCGGGATCGCCTTCGCGGCCGCCGACGACGAGCCGGATCGCCAGCGCCTGGGTCGGGGCGTTGGCATCGAGGGCCCAGCCGCGGATCCGCACCTGACCGGGCCCGGCCGCGGCGGCGAGCTCGAGCGCGCCGATCGGGTCCTCTTCGGCCACGGGCGGCAGCGTCGCTTCGCCGACGGTCGCCCCGTCGACGGAGTCGTTGTCGATGTTGATCGTCACCCCGCCGTAGGTCTCGTTGTGGCCGCCGCGGTACTGGTGGATGCGCTGGTGCTGGGTCCAGGCATTGCTCGGGACCACCGGGTCCGAAGTGCTGGTCGAGCCGTTCCAGTTGGCGATCCAGAGGTGGTCGGGAAGTTCGTAGCCGCTGCCGACCTGGTCGCCGAGGTCGGCGATGCCGGAGGCGCTGGAGCTGTAGACGCCGGAGAGGTAGCCGAGCGAGTGCAGCTTCTTCGTCCAGGCTTCGAGGAAGGCGAGCGTGGCCGCGGTCGCCGAGGAGGTGCGGCTGTAGGACTCCATGTCGAAGTAGATCGGGCTGCCCGGCCCCATCGCGACCGCGTTCGCCTCTTCGACCGCGTCGATCGCGGCGGCAACCCCCTGCGCCGTCGCCTGGCTCGAGCTCAGCTTGGCGCAGCTCGAGCAGGCGCTGGTCGGCGCCTGCAGGCCGACGTAGGTGGGGATCAGGTGCCACCCGGCCGCGGTTTGCGCCGCGACCCATTCCGGGGTCAGGTTCGACTGCGAGCAGGCGCGGTTAACGCCGCCGATGTAGACGCCGACGGCCCGGTAGGGGGAGCTCTTCCAGGCACTCATCGAGCGCGCCGAGGGGGTGCTGCAGGCATCGAAGCCGAGGCCGGTGAAGATCGTCCCCGACCGGGCTCGAGTGGCGGCGCTGCCCCGAGCCGTCGGCAGGAGCGGGGAGCGCGCCGCCGCCGAGCGGGGTTCGACCAGGATCGCCCGGCGCCGCCCGATCGCCTCGGCCGGACAGTTCTGCTGGGGTGACGGCATCCCCAGGTAGACCGCCCGCCGGTCCAGCCGCACGCACATCCGCGGGTGCCGGTCGAGCCTGTAGACGGGCCAGGAAGCCGGCACCTCCAGCGCCCTCCCTTCGAAGCGCACCCGCTTCTCGGCCGCGGAGGCCGGCGCCGCGAGCAGAGTCAGGAGCACCAGCAGACCCAGCAGCGGCAGGGTCGCCCGGAGCAGGGTCGAACGGGGAGGCCGGTTCACGGTCTGCACTCTCGGTACAAGCAACGCCCGAGGTCAAAAGTTGCACCCGCCTGGGCGGGGGCGTGCAACCTCGCTACTGCGAACGGCGGTAGCGGACGTGGGTGGCCAGCGGCGAATGCAGCACCTCGACGGGCTCCATCCCGAGGGACTCGACGCCGTCGAAGAGCCGCTCTCCGGACCGGAGGAGCACGGGGCAGATGTCGAGCGTGAGCTCATCGACGACCCCGGCGTTGAGCGCCTGCCGCACGGTCGAGGCGCCTCCCGCGATGTCGACGCCCTTCTCCCCGGCGGTCTCGAGCGCCTGGGCATAGGCCGAGTCGAACCCGTCGGTGACGAAGTGGAAGACGGTTCCGCCCTCCATCTCGATCGACTCGCGGGGATGATGGGTCAGCACGAACACAGGTGCGTGGTAAGGCGGCTCGGAGCCCCACCATCCATCCCAGTCCTCGTCCCACTCGCCGCGGATCGGCCCGAACATGTTGCGGCCCATGACGTAGGCCCCGCGCGGTCGCATCAGCCAGCCCTCCGCCGTCGCGTCGGCATCGTTCGCGCGCTCGTCGCCGAGGTGCCAGCGATGGACCTCCATCCCGTTCTTCCCCAGCGGATTGTCCCGGCTCTGGTCTGGCCCTGCGGCGAAGCCGTCGAGCGAGATCGACATGTGACAGGTGGTGTCCGGCACCGGCGTCCTCCGTGCTGGTTGCGATTGCGGGCGGTAGGAGACCCTAGCTGGCCCGGCGAAGTGCCCCGAGCTGGATTCGAACCAGCGGCCTATCCCTTAGGAGGGGATCGCTCTATCCAGCTGAGCTATCGGGGCCGGGGGCGAATTGTCGCTTAGATGCGGAAGTCGTGCGTGAATTGGCTCGTTGTGCGCGCCACGCGTGCGTCGTGGCCCGGCAGGATCGCGTGCATGAGAACGCTAGAGGCTGTGAACATGTCCTCCACACGCTCTAATGTGGTGCACATGTCCAAAATGATCCAGATCAGGAACGTGCCCGACGACCTGCACCGCGAACTGAAGATGCGGGCGGCTGCGGCCGGGATGAGCATGTCCGACTACATCAAGCGGGAGCTGAGCCGGAAACGGCGGAGGTCGACGATCAAAGAGATCGCCGCACGGAGTAGGGGGCGCAGTGCCGGGTCGACTCTGACCACGCAGAAAATCGTGGACATCATCCGCGAATCTCGCGGTGACTGATGGCCGTCGTCGATGCGTCGGTGCTCGTTGAACTCCTTCGCGGCGGGGAGCATCAGGAGCTGGTCGAAGAGCGGCTCGATGCCGAAGAACACACGCTGTGGGCGCCCCACCTGATCGATGCGGAGATCGGCAACGCCCTGCGGCGCTCGGTTCTCTTGGGCGAAGTCTCCGCAGAAGTCGCGGGGAGGGCCCTCTGGGAAGTCGCCGAGCTTCCGATCGAACGCGTGGAGCATGAACACCTGATCCACGTCGCCTGGGGCCTGCGCGACAACTTCAGCTTCTACGACGGCCTGTACGTGGCTCTGGCGCTGATGCTCGACGATCCGTTGCTTACCTTCGACGCGCGGCTGGCGCGGTCGGGGGTAGACCTGCCGATCGAGGTGCTCGGTCAGGCGTAGAGGGTCTCGGAGGCGAGCTCGTCGGCGCGGCGGCTCCAGAGCTTCACTTCCATGAAGATCCGCTCGCCGTATCCCTCGAGCGCGTCGAGGGCGATCAGGGTGAAGCGGTCCTGCGAGATCAGCTCCTGGTCGACGGTCTCGCTCTCGAGCACGGCGGTGGCGGCGACGGCGCCGCGGACCAGGGGGCGGCCCCAGACCAGGGTGACCGCCCCGGCCCGCCCGTTCTCGCCGCGCCAGCGGCCGATCACGTCGTCGTTGAGGTCGATCCGCCAGTCGGGATTGTCGGCGGCGAGGATGTCGGTGAAGTCGGCCTCGGCCGCGAAGTCGCGCGGCTCGCCTTCGAGTGGCTGCACGTAGGAGACGTGCCCGAAGAGCTCGAGCCGCCCCTCCTCGCTCTCGGTGTTCGCCGAGCAGGGGACCCAGACCCGGCCGCCCCAGGCGCGCTCGGGGAACCAGTCCACCTCAGCCGGTACCGCCGCTCCCGCCGGCAGCTCCTCGACCGCGGCGATCGCCTTCGCGAACTCCTCCCGCAGCCGCTCGGCGAAGCGGCCGTGCGGAATCCCCTCCTGGGTGGTGTCGGCGATGAACCGCGGGATCGGTCGTTCGGTCGGCCGCATCAGAGGCACTCGCGCAGGTCGGAGGCGGCCCGCTCGGGCGGGTAGACGTTGATGTCGACGCCGGTGCCGAGCTCGAAGCCGGCCTTGATCGTCAGGCGGGGGGCGATGTCGATGTGCCAGTGAAACTGGTCGGCGCCGCGGGGGGCGGTGCGGACCCAGAGGTTGAGCTCCGGCGGGCCGTCGAAGAGGGCGGCAAGCGCGCGCATCGCGGTGCGGATCATCGCCGCCCCGCCCTCGTCCTCCTCGAAGCGGGCGGCCCCGCGGCGGGGGACCACCCGCAGCTCGAAGGGCGAGCGCGAGGCCCAGGGGCAGATCAGCGCCGCCTCGTCGTCGATCGCGACCAGGCGATCGCGGCGGCGTACCTCCTCGACGAGGACGTCGCTGAGCAGCCCGCCGCCCGCGGTCCGTTCGCCGTAGGCGCCGACCCGCTCGCGCTCGCGGGCGACGGCGGCGGGGACGAAGGGCAGCGCGTAGAGCTGGGCGTGGGTGTGCTCGAGCGAGGCGCCCGCCCCGCCGCCCTCGTTGACGATGAGCTGCAGGTAGGAGGCCTCCGGGTGGGCGCGCATCCGCTCGCGCCAGGTACCGACGGCGGCGGCGAACTGCTCCTCGTCGAGCTCGGCCATCGCGGTGACGTGTTGCGGCGCGTTGATCAACACCTCGTGCGAGCCCTCTGCCGGCAGCGAGGAGAAGAGGTCGGGTTCGCCGGCGCGTTTGGAGGCGAGGAGCGGGTCGCCGCTGCTGGCGAAGGACCCGGCGTCGGCGGCGGGACCAGCGAGGTGTGGTTCCTTTGTCCTGTTATCCCGGACAAAGGAACCACGCGATGCGTCGGGGTCGCCGAGCGCGGGGTAGAGGTTCGGGACGACGCGGGTTTTCCAACCTGGCGTGTGCGCGCCGCTGTCGCCGGGGCGCAGCGCGTAGAGCTCGGGCGGCGTGCGGTCCTCGCGGCCCTCGCAGAAGGGGCAGTTGTCCGGGCCCTTCGGCTCGGTCGAGCGGGGCGAGAAGCTGTCGGGACGGGCAGCGCGACCGGGGGCGAGGATCGTCCTCAGCCCGGTCAGCTGGTCGATGCGGATCTCCGGCGAGCTCAGGAGCGGGAGGGGGGGAGGTCGCCTACGTCGGGCTCGTCCGCCGGGGGCGGCTCTGGCGGCGCCGCCGGCGGACGCGGCGGCCGCTCGGTGCCGGCGGCGCGTCCGGCCGCGCCTTTGCCGACGAACGGCTCGAGCACGTCCATCGGCAGCGGGAAGACCACGGTCGTGTTCTGGTTGGTACCGATTTCCAGCAGCGTCTGCAGGTAGCGCAGCTGCAGGGAAGCCGGGTTGGTGCTGATGATGTCGGCGGCGTCGGTGAGCTTCTGGGCGGCCTGGAACTCGCCCTCGGAATTGATGATCTTCGCCCGCCGCTCGCGCTCGGCCTCGGCCTGGCGCGCCATCGCCCGCTGCATCTGCTCGGGGATCTCGACGTCCTTGATCTCGACCGCGGTGACCTTGACCCCCCACGGCTCGGTCGACTCGTCGATGATCTTCTGCAGCTCTTCGTTGAGGCGCTCGCGGTCGGCGAGAAGCTGGTCGAGCTCGGCCTTGCCGAGCACCGAGCGCAGCGCCGTCTGCGAGATCTGCGAGGTCGCGATCAGGTAGTTCTCGACCTCGACCACGGCCCGGTTGGAGTCGACGACGCGGAAGTAGGCGACCGCGTTGACCCGGCAGGGAACGTTGTCGCGGGTGATCACCTCCTGCGGCGGGATGTTGAGGGTGACCGTCCGCAGGTCGACCTTGACCATCCGGTCGACGAGCGGGATCAGCAGGATCAGGCCCGGCCCCTTCTGGGCGATCAGGCGGCCGAGGCGGAAGATCACGCCGCGCTCGTACTCGCGCAGGATCCGGACCGAGGTGCCGAGCGCGATCAGCCCGAAGAAAACGAGGACGATGAGAATTCCTGCCACAGCCTCCATCAACCGGCTCCTTCTCTCGACTGGACCGCCGTCTGCGGCTCCGGGCTCACCACCAGGGTCAGCCCGTCGACCGCCTCGACCCTGACTCTATCCCCCAGCCGTATCGGCCCCGAACCGGCGGCGAGGCGGGCGCTCCAGATCGTCCCGCCGAGCCAGACCCGCCCCTCCGGGTCGATCGCGCTGCGGGCCTCGGCGGTGGAACCGACCATCTCCTCGGTGCCGGTGCGGACCCGGGGCTGGCGGTGGGCGGCCAGGACCTTGCGGGTGATGAAGTAGAAGCTGATCGCGGAGACGACGCCGAGGGCGATCAGGGCGCCGCCGATGTAGTCGGCCGCTTCGGTGTCTGAGCCGAGGGCGACGATGCCGGCTCCGGTCAGCCCGGCGACGCCGAGGAAGGCGAGGATGCCTCCGGTCGGCAGCAGCAGCTCGGCGAGGAGGAGACCGAGACCGATCAGCGCGATGACGACGAAGGCTTCCATCGCCTTGATTATGTCCCTATCTACGCGCCTGCGAGCGCGTAGCGGCGCACGTCGGCTTCCAGTTCGGAGTCGCTGCGGTAGGGACCCTGTTTGAGGTTGACGAGCTTCCCCGCCTTGTCGAAGAAGGCGGTGTCGGGGAAGCCGCCGATCCCGCCGAGCGATTCGAGGATCCCTTTGCGGGGGTCTACGTAGCTCGGGTAGGAGAGCGGCTCCTCGGCGAGGAAGGTCGCAGCGGCGTCGGTGGAGTCTTCGGAGTTGACGCCGAGGAAGGCGACCCGCTTCCCGTAGCGCGCCGAGAGCTGCTGCAGGACCGGGAACTCCTCGCGGCAGGGCCCGCACCAGGAGGCCCAGACGTTGACGACGACCGGGTAGCCCTGCAGTCTGGCGAGCCGCTTTTCGAAGGCCTCCTGTCCTCCCGGAATCAGGTCGTTCGCCTGCTTGTGGATCGCGGCCAGGGGCGGCGGCGAGCCGGCGAGGGCCTTCGCGTAGTCGGGATGGGAGCCGTCCCCGCTCCCCGCTGAGCTCCCGCAGCCGCCGATCGCGAGTGCCGCCAGCGCCACCGCGCCCGGCGTCAGGAGGGGTCTGATTCGCGCAAGCATCCGCTGAGTGGGTACAATACGTACGTTCGGTTCGCGGTTCGCGGGCCGCTGAGTTCTTCGGGGAGACCACCAGTCATGCCCCGCAGCCTCGTTCGATTTTCCGATCTCCACTTGTCTCTGCCGCAGTCGTAATACGGCGGGGACTGAATCCCGGAAGCCTCCATGGCCAACACCAGCGACGTTGCCGCTGACGCGGCAGTTCCTTCAAGCGCCGACATCGAGCGCGCGGCGGCATTCGTCCGCGAGCCATTCCTGCTCGACGGCGAGGGGCCCGAGGCGCTCGCACCGGGGACGGCGCGGCGGCGGGCGCTGGACGCGGCGCTGAAGGAGCTGGACGAGGGGGCCGAGTACCCCTCGATCCGATGGCGCCGGGACTTCTCGCTGCTACTCGGCCTGGAGCGCTTCCTCGCCGAGGAACCGCCGAAGCTGCGAGACGGCGCCGAACTGAACCCGCACCAGGTCGACGCCCTCTCCGGCACGCTGGCCGAGCTGATGGGCCAGCAGCAGACCGGTGGCGCCGCGGCCGCGGAGAACGGCAACGGCGGGGGTGGCCCGGCGGCGACGGACGGTTCTGCTTCGGAGGACGCCGCCGAGCTCGATGACGAGGAGGACGACGAGGTCGCCCCCGACGAGGAGCCGCAGGACTGGGAGGAAGGGCCGGCTGAGGACGACGAGGAGGTCGTCGAGGAGGCGCCCGAAGATCCCGGCGCCGAGCGCCGCTTCTGGTTCGAGCACGCAACCGGCGCCGGCAAGACGGTCGCCGCGGTCGGCTTCGTCGAGGCGACCCGCACCGGCGGGGTGCTGATCCTCACCCACCGGCGCAACCTCGTCGACCAGTTCATCGGCGAGATCTCCGACCGCGGTTACAAGGAGCGTCTGCGCCCGCCGCTGCTCGACGGCCGCGACGACCCCGACGGGCCGGTCACGGTCGAGACCTACCAGTGGTTCGTCCGCAACCACAAGAAGATTTCAGACGCCTACTCGATCGTCATCTGCGACGAGGCCCACACCGCCTTGGGCGAGAAAACCAGCGCCTGCATCCGCGACATGCCGGGCCCCGTCTACATCGGCATGACCGCGACCGGGGCGCTGATCGCCCGCCACGTCGCCGACCTCTTTCCGACCCAGACCTCGCGCTTCGACCTCGCCCAGGCGGCGCGGCGCGGTGTGATCGCGCCGCTGCGCTGCCTGCGGATCCCGCCCGGACCGGGCGTGCGGACGATCGCCAAGGTGCCGCTGCGAAAGGGCGAGGTCGACCAGGACTTCGACCAGGAGGAGCTGGCGGCGCTGCTCGACCAGGAGCCGTTCAACGTCGCGATCGCCGACCTCTACCGCTCGCGCTTCCGCAAAGTTCCCGGCGTCGTCTACACCGCCGGGGTCCAGCACGCGAAGAACGTCGCCAAAGCCTTCCGCGACGCCGGCATCAACGCCCAGGCGGTCTCCGGGGAAACGCCGAAGCGCGAGCTGGCCGAGATCCTCGCCGGCTTCGAACGCGGCACCGTCGACGTCCTCTGCAACGCGATGCTGCTGGCCGAGGGCTGGAACAGCCCGCGGGCGACGATCTGCATGCACCTGGCGCCGACCGCCTCGCGGCGGATCTACCAGCAGCGGGTCGGCCGCGTCACCCGCCG
>DASSMM010000014.1:0-6784 GCA_035688825.1 Solirubrobacterales bacterium
ACGTCGTTGATGTGCAGCGGGTGGTGGTTCATCGTGATCAGGCAGAAGAGGTGGTCGTCGGCCTCGGTCACGGTCTTCGCCGGCCAGTGCTTGTAGACGGCGCCGACCTCGAACTCCTCGAGGTAGCGGCCGTAGCTGTGCGCGCCGGTCGCCTCGCGCTCGGCCTGGTCGGTGGTCAGCTCGTACGTCTGGTCAGTCATCGGTGGGTGTCGTCTCCTTGGAAGATTGGCGGCGCGGGATGCTATCTGGAGCCTGCGGAACGCCGCTTGGCCGCGGCGTATACCGCGGTGTACCGCGCGTCGCCACCGATCTTCACGCCGCGGCGAGGCGAGGTGCCGAGGCTGCGTCCGTTCGCCAGCCATTGCCGGAAGCGCAAGGTCCGCCCGTGGCGCCGGATCGTCGGCGGGGCAGTCAGGGAAGTGCTCGTGCCGACTGCGAGCTCTGCCGCGAACGGCGCCGCCGAGCGCACGGCGCCGAGCCGGAGCGTCACGCCGGGCGGCTTCGAGGTCAACCGTAGGTGGGCCGGCGCGGGCGCGGGCGGGCCGATCGGCACGGGCGACGGCGTGCTGTTCCCAGCATCGCCGCCGGTGCTCGGAGGCTGTTCTTCGTGCGGTTTCGCGGGCACGAAGTGAGCGACCAGATCGACGTCGACGAGGCTGGTGACTTCGTGGACCCTCGCCAGCCCGTCCGACCAGCTGGAGAATTCATATTCCTGTCCGTCGACGTTCGCCTTTTCCGGCGCCGAGACGGCGGTGTGGGCGCCGGCCATCATCGTCACTTTGGCCGGTTCGGTCGAGGTCACTCCTTCGAGCCCGAGCGGGATCCCGGCCGGGTCGGAGGAGACTCCGACTTCGACCAGCCGGGGGTAGATCTCGACCTCCTCGCTGTCGGTCATCCCGCGCGAGTCGGTGGCGGTGAAGATCAGTTTGAGATGGGACGGAAACTCATGCGCTGGCGCGACGAAGCTGCCGCTCGCCGCGTCGGCGCTGGTGATCGGGTGCTCGTGACAGGCGGACGGGCAGTGCTCGAGCCGGAACTCCCAGTGCGGCGTCAGGCCCGACGCGAAGGTCTGGCCGTCTGGGTCGGTCGCCGTCGCTTCGTAGTCGACCGTTTCGCCGACCGCCCATTCCAGAGTCGACGAAGGTTTCTGGATCGTCACCTGCGGCGGCCCTTTGTCCCCGGGATAGAGGTTGACCGAGGCGACCGAGGTGTGGCTGAAGTTATCGCTGATGCGGACTTTCACGGTCACGTTCGTCGCCGCCGTGTATTCGTGGCTGACGGTCGGCGTGGTCGCATCGCCGAACGTGCCATCGCCGTTGAGGTCCCAGCTGTAGTGGAGTTCGTCGCCGTCGCCGAGGTCGGGATCGGTGGAGCCAGAGGCATCGAAGTCGACTTTCAGCGGGATTGCACCGTAGGTCTTATCGGCAGTGAGTTTCGCGGTCGGCGCCTGGTTGCCCGGGAAGTAGCGGATTTCGATGACGCTGTCGGCATAGAAGTTGGGGAGGTAGAAAGCCCCGTTGGGGCCTTGGACGATGTCCACCGCGTTGAACAGTTCGCCACCTTCTCTGACCGCGAAGTTGGCGACGGTAGACGGAACGGGCGCTCCTCCCACGCCTTCTTCCATCGTCCAGATGCAGCCGCGGGCGGCATCGGAGAAGAAGAGCGCGCCCCGGTACTCGGGCGGGAAGAGGTCTTCGGTCGCTACGCCGCTCGGGTCGTAGAAGGCAAGCCCGGCAATCGCGGCACCCGGCTCGGGATCGCAGGCATCGCCCGGGAAGAGGTGGGCGTCGTGTCCCGAGAGCTGCACGTGGGCGTAGGCGAAGAAGGGCGCGGTCACTTTCGAGGGGTTGTTGTAGAGGAAGGCGCAGAACGGTTTGCTCTGTTCCTGTTCGGCCGCCTGCCAGTTCGGCATCGCCAGGTTGCCGCCGGTCCCACCCTCGTAACAGGGCCAGCCGAAGTTGGTCACCCCATTCCCCGTGGGGGGCAAGGTCAGTCGGTCGATCTCCTCCCAGTGGTCTTGGCCGACGTCGCCGACGTAGAGGTTGCTCGTGCCGGGCTGGATCGTGAACCGGTACGGGTTCCGATTGCCCTGGGAGAGGATCCGTCGCGCGGCGACGTCTTCGTGGCCTTCCGCGAAGAGCGGGTTTTTGGCCAGCGGGTTGTTGGGCATCGCGGCGCCGGTTTCGCGGTTGACCCGGATGATCGAGCCGTTGTAGTTGGTCGGGTCGCCGCTCGTGGCCGGCGTTTTCAGGTCCTGCGCCCGCAGCGACCCGCCTTCGTACGGCGGGTCCCCGCAGGGGTTGCCGAGCTGGCCATAGTCGGCGGTGCCCCAACTGGCGCCGTCGCCTCCGCTCATCAGCAGCGCCCCTTCGCTGTCGAACTCGATGTCGCCGATCGAGTGGCTGGTCGTCTGCTGGCACCAGCTGTTGATCAGCACTTCTTCGGAGGTCGGATCCACCGGTCCGCCTACGGCGACACTCGTGGCGGGGTTGATTTTCACCCGCGCGAGGCGGCCGCTGACCAGGCAGTCGACGGCGTTGTTGGTGACTTCGTCGCAGCCGTCCTCACCGTCCGCGAGGTGGGTGTGGGTCGAATTCGCGGAGTCGCCGCCGATCGGCGCGTCGTAGGTGTAGCTGAGGTAGATGTAGGGCTTGGAGGGGTATTCAGGGTCGAGCTTCATCCCCAGGATCCCGCGGTCCCCCCTCGCCATCACCTTGTCGGGGATCGAGAGAACGAGGGTCGCCGTCGAATCTTCGATCGAGTCGAACTCGTGCACGAACCCGTTGCGGTCGGCGACGAAGAGCTTGCCGTCGGGGGCGAAGTCGAGCGTGGTCGGCTTCAGCAACCCGTTGTTCCAGTTGGGCGGGGTGGCCGCGGCCAGCGGCAGGGTGCGTGCCTGGAACCCGGGCGGCAGGCTGAGCGCGCCGGCCGTGGAGCACAGCGCGAGGAACAAGGCCCCCGCCAATAACATCGAAATTGCCACACGCTTCGACAAGACGTCGCATTATGGGCCTAGACTGCGCGCGATGCGAATCGGAATCATCGGCCTGGGTTACGTCGGCCTGCCGCTTGCCGTCGCCTTCGCCGAAGAAGGCTGCGAGATCGTCGGCCTCGACGTCGATTCCGCCAAGGTAGAGGCGCTGAACGCCGGCCGCAGCTACATCGAGGACGTGCCGAGCGAGGTGCTGGCGCCACTGGGCGAGAAGTTGCAGGCGACGGGCGACTACGCGGATCTGGCGAGTTGCGACGCCGTCATCCTCTGCGTGCCGACCCCGCTGAGCGACTCGCGCGAGCCCGACCTCGGGCCGCTCGAGACCTCGGCGCGGGCGTTGGCCCAGGTGCTGCGCTCGGGGCAGCTCGTGGTGCTGGAGTCGACGACCTACCCGGGGACGACCCGGGACCGCCTCCTCCCCATCCTCGAGACCTCCGGCCTCACCGCCGGCAGCGACTTCCACCTCGCCTTCTCGCCGGAGCGGATCGACCCCGGCCGCACCGACTACACGGTCCGGACCACGCCGAAGCTGGTCGGCGGCGTCACCGCGGCCTCGACCGAGCGGGCGCGCGAGCTCTACGAGGTGATCTGCGACGAGGTGATCGTCCTCTCCAGCCCCGAGGCGGCCGAGCTCTCGAAGCTGCTGGAGAACATCTTCCGCTCGGTCAACATCGCCCTCGTGAACGAGCTCTCCCAGCTCTGCGACCGGCTCGGGATCGACGTCTGGGAGGTGATCGAGGCCGCTTCCAGCAAGCCCTTCGGGTTCATGCGCTTCGACCCCGGCCCCGGGATGGGCGGCCACTGTCTCCCGGTCGACCCCTTCTACCTCGCCTTCCGCGCCCGCCAGCTCGACTTCTACCCCGAGTTCATCGAGCTGGCGGGGAAAGTGAACCAGGCGCAGCCGAGCTTCTGCGTGGAGCGGATCGAGCGGGCGCTGAACGGAGTCCGCAAGCCGGTCAACGGCTCCCGCGTCCTGATCCTCGGCGTCAGCTACAAGGGCGGCGTCGGCGACATCCGCGAATCGCCGGCGCTGAAGATCGTCGGCCGGCTGCAGGACCTCGGCGCCGAGGTCTCCTACCACGACTCCTTCGTCTCGGAGCTGCCGGGCCACGGCCTCTCCTCGGTCGATCTCGGAGGGGCGCTGCGCGAGTGCGACCTCGCCGCGATCGTCACCGCCCACCCCGACGTCGACTACGAGGCGGTCGTCGCCGCGGCGCCGATGACCGTCGACTTCCGCGGCGTCACCCGCGGCATCGAAGCGGAGAACCTCGTCCGGCTCTAGTGGACTTTCTTGAGGCGGTTGCGCGCCTCTTGTTTTTCCACGACCTGGGCGATCAGCTTGACGACGTTGGAGTCACCGGTCGCCTTGACGTGGCCGGTCTCGACCGCGCGGCGGTAGCTCTTCAGCGACCCTTTCTCGGCCAGCTCGTTGAACTGCGGGCGGTCGATCTCGACCAGGATGCGCTCGTCCTGCTGGAGGTCTTTACTGATCTTCGGCCCGGGCAGCTCGACCCGGTAGAGCTGGATGTCGTGTTTGGCTTTGAGCTGCAGGCCGAAGACCAGCTTCAGGTTCTGCAGCGAGGGGACTTCGGCCTGAAACCGCTCGATCGCGGTGCGGATCAGGTCCGAAGTCGAGGCCATCTTCAGATGCCCGCCCTGATCAAATCTTGTGCCTCTGGAGGAGCTTCTTGCCGATGACCATGCGCTGGATCTCGCTGGTTCCCTCGCCGATCAGCAGCAGCGGCGCGTCGCGGTAGAGGCGCTCGATCTCGTACTCCTTCGAGTAGCCGTAGCCGCCGTGGATGCGGAAGCTTTCTTCGACGCAGTACTTGCCGCACTCCGAGGCGAGGAGCTTGGCCATCCCGGCCTCGAGGTCGGAGCGCTCGCCGGCGTCCTTCATCCGCGCCGCTTTGCGGGTGACGAGGCGGGCGGCCTCGAGCTGGGTCGCCATGTCGGCGAGCTTGAACTGGATCGCCTGGTGGTTGGAGATCGTCTTGCCGAAGGTCTTCCGTTCCTGGCTGTAGCGGAGGGCGAGCTCGAGGGCGCGCTGGGCGATGCCGACGCCGCGAGCGGCGACGTTGACGCGACCGACCTCGAGCGCGTCCATCATCTGCACGAAGCCCTGGCCGACGCCGGCCTCCTCGCCGCCGAGGATGCGCTCCGGCGGGCACTTGTAGCCGTCGTAGACGAGCTCGGTGGACTCGACGCCCTTGTAGCCCATCTTCTTGATCTTGGGCGGCACGTTGAGGCCCTTGAAGTCGCCCTCGTTGATTTCGGTCCAGGGCTCCTTCTCGGTTATGAAGCAGGTCATCCCCTTGTAAGGCGGGTCGGCCTGGGTGTCGTTCTTCATCAGCACGAAGACGACGCCGGAGCCGAGGCCGTTGGTGACCCACATCTTCTGGCCGTTCAGCTCCCAGTTGCCGTCCTCACCCTTCTTGGCGGTGGCCTTGATGCCCTGGACGTCGGAGCCGACCTCGGGCTCGGAGAGCGAGAAGGCGGCGCGGATCTCGCCGGTTGCCATCTTCGGCAGGAAGTACTCCTTCTGCTCGTCGGTGCCGAACTTCATCAGCAGGTAGGAGCCGATGAAGTGGGTGTTGACGACGCCGGAGATCGAGATCCAGCCGCGCGAGAGCTCCTCGACGATCATCGCGTAGGTCGTCAGGTCGAGCCCCATGCCGCCGTACTCCTCGGGGATCGTCACCCCGAAGAGGCCGAGCTCCTTCATCTGCTCGACGATCGGCTCCGGAAAGGAATCCTCGTGGTCGTAGTGCTCGGCGTTGGGGATGATCTGCTCGTCGGCGAACTGGCGGACCATTTCGACGATGGCTTCCTGCTCGTCGGTCATTTCGCGATACGCGGCGGTGTCTACGGCCATGGCTCCTGCTCTGAAGTTGTGGTCTGTCTGGATGACGCTCAGGGCGGCGACGCGGCCGCGGCGCCCTGGAGGGCCAAGGATATAGACGCGGGGTCGGCCCCGGGGTGGAAAGCCCGCAGCGGCGCCGCCGCCTTCAGCAGCATCTCCTCGTACTCGCGCTCGGGATCGGACTGGAGGACGACGGCGCCGCCGGCGCCGATCGTGGCGCGGCCGTCGGCGAGGACGATGGTGCGGATTGCAACCGAGAGGTCGGCGGCGCCGCCGAGCCCGAACCAGCCGATCGCGCCCGAGTAGACGCCGCGGGCGGCGCCCTCGAGCCCGTCGAGGATCTCGGTCGTGCGCTTCTTCGGAGCGCCGGTCATCGAGCCGGGCGGGAAGCAGGAACGGACGGCGTCGGGGGCGGTTGCCCCGGGACGGAGGCGGCCGCGGACCTCGGAGACGAGCTGGTGGACGGTCTCGTAGGTCTCGACCGCCATCATCTGCGGGACCGCGACCGAGCCGACCTCGCAGACCGCGCCGAGGTCGTTACGCAGGAGGTCGACGATCATCAGGTTCTCGGCTCGGTTCTTCTCGTCGGCGGCGAGGGCGGCGGCGAGCTGGGCATCTTCGGCGGGGGTGGCGCCGCGGCGCGAGGTGCCCTTGATCGGGCGAGCTTCGGCTTCGCCGTCGTGGCTGACGCGGAGGAAACGCTCCGGCGAGGAGCTGAGGACGGCGAGGTCGCCGAAGCGGAGGTAGGCGGCGAACGGTGCCGGGTTGGCGCGGCGCAGACGGCGGTAGAGGTCGAGGGAGTCGATGTCGCCGGCGTCGAGAGAGAGCTGGTTTGTGAGGCAGATCTCGTAGCTGTCGCCGGCGAGGAGGTGGTCGATCGAAGCTTCGACGTCGTCCAGGTATCGGGCGTGGGAACGACTCAGGGACAG
>DASSMM010000015.1:0-96211 GCA_035688825.1 Solirubrobacterales bacterium
GGTCGCGGTCAGCGTCCTCGCGCTCGGGGTCCTGGCACTCGCCTAGTTGTAGGGCTCGTACTCGACGCTGCGCCAGCTCTCGCGGCCCCGCCTCCTCATCGCCAGCAGGCTCCGCGTCGCCTGCTCGCGCCCGTCCGGCCCGGGCCACTCGGCGACGATCTCGGTCGTCCCTTCCTGGATCCGCTCCGAGTAGGTGCCCTGGACGATCGCCAGCGTCAGCGCCCGCACCTGTCGCTTGATCTCCTCCGGGTCCTCGGAGAAGAACTCGCAGACCATGTCGTGGCGGCCGGGCGAGCAGACGAGGAGCTGGTCGGAATCGAAGTAGACCTCGAGCGGCGCGGCCGCCAGCTTGATCGGCTCCAGATAGAGCGTCAGGCCGATCTCGGCCTCCTCCTCCCGCACCTCCGCCCATCCCGCTGCCAGCGCCTCGCCGGCCTCGGCTTCGAGGATCTCCTTGATCTCGCTCGCCAGACTGGTCATAGCTGACCAGTTATACATCTTGAACCAAACTTCGGCCTTGACTTATACGCCAAGCAGCAGATCGAGGGCGAGCATCGCCGCGGCGCCGGCGAGGAGGCCGAGGGTCGGCCCGGCCCTGGCGCCCCCCTTGTAGGCCTGGGGCAGCATCTCGACCGCGATCAGGCTCAGCATCGCCCCGGCGGCGAAGGAGAAGGAGAAAGGCAGCAGCGCGGTCACCTCTTCGACCGCCAGGTAGGCGATCACGGCGCCGACCGGCTGCGGCGCGCTCGTCCCCACCGCCGCCCAGAACTGTCGCATCCGCCCGAAGCCCGCCGCCTCCATCGGGATCGCCACGCTGGTCCCCTCGGGGACGTTCTGGATCGCGATCGCGACGATCACGAACAGCCCCAGGCCCGCCCGCTCGGAGGCGTACGCCGTCCCCACCGCCAGCCCCTCCGGCAGGCTGTGGACGAAGAGCACCGCGAAGACGAGCGCCGAGGTCCGCGCCCCCGGCCCGCTCCGGCCCATGAAGGCGGCCTCCGGCCGCAGCCGCCGCCGCGCCACCCCGAGCAGCACCCCGCCGACGAGGAGGCCGGCGAGGACCTCCCAGACCGAGCCTTCTTCGGTCGCCGGCAGCAGCAGCCCGAAGATCGAGGCGATCCCCATCACCCCGGCGGCGATCCCGAGCAGGAACGGCGTCAGCGCCACGGCGCGGGTGCCGAGGAACCAGACCGGGATCGCCCCCAGCCCGGTGGCCAGCGCGGTTCCGGAAGCGGCGAGGAAGAGGATCAGCAGGTCGGGCACGCGCCCGACGCTAACCGGCCCTGCCGATGTAGACGACCTTGTAGTCGCGGCTTTCGTCCGGCGGGTCGGAGAGGACGACCCTTTCGTCGACCTCCTGCATGCCGAGGGCGGCGAGGCAGTCGAGGCCGGCGACCGCCATCGCCGCGCGGATCTCCGGCTCGGAGCGGTAGCGCTCGCGGTGGACGATCGGCTCGATGTCGTCGCCCTCGATCCGGGTTTCGTAGACCGCGGTCTCACCCTCGACCTCGCCGAGGCCGTGCCAGGTCCAGCTACGGCCGCCGTGTTCGACGACGTGGCTGCCGCCCGACCAGGAGCCGGATTCGTAGGTGCCCTTCGAGTTGACGTCGAAGAGGAGGAGGCCGTCGTCGGCGAGGTTGGCGCGCATCCGCGCCAGGGCCCGCTCGAGGTCGGCGTCGCCGAGCAGGTAGTTGACGGCGTCGTTGAGCGAGAGGACGAGCTCGAACCCGCCGTAGTCCGGCAGCTCGCGCATGTCGACGACGTCGAGCTGGACCCGGTCGCCGCCCTCCTCCCGCGCCCGCTCCAGCATCCCCGGCGAGAGGTCGCAGGCCCGCACCTCCCAGCCGCGCCGCAGCAGCGGCGCGAAGGCGCGCCCGGTCCCGCAGCCGACGTCGAGCGCCCTCCCCTTCCTCAGCCCGTGCTTCTCCAGCTCCGGCAGGAGCGTTTCGCCCAGCCACATCTCGTAGTCGTTGAGGTGGTTGAACTCGTTGTAGATCGGCGCGAAGGCGTCGTAGGTCGCGCGGGCCGGATCCCCCTCCATGGCGCAAGCCTATACCTCGAACTCTTGCCGAATGGCCGCGCGGATATCCGTCCAGTCAGCGCCTTTCGCAGGCTAGGGTGCCGCCGCTTCAACCTCCCCGTCCGGTGGATGGGGTCTCGTTCAATCGACGCAGGCAAAGGAGAAACGATGAGCAGGGGAATCTGGCGCCAGGCGCCGGCGCTGGCGGTTGCGATCGTCGCGCTGGTGGCGGCTCTGGCGGGGACCGTGTACGCGGCCGAGAAGATCAACGGGCACGCGATCAAGGTGAAGTCGCTGCCGGGGAACCGGCTGGCGCCGCACTCGGTGCCGGCGAACCGGCTGAAGCCGGGGACGGTCCCGAGCACGCAGCCGGCGCCGGGCTCGATCCAGGGCGACCGCCTCGCCCCCGGCTCGGTGACGGGACTGCAGGTGGACGTCTCCACCCTCGGGCAGGTGCCCTCGGCCTTCCACGCCGACACCGCCGAGTCGGCCAAAGACGCCGAAACCGCCCTCAACGCCGCCAACGCGGTCAACGCCCAGAACGTCAACGGCTACCACGCCGGCTGCAAGCAGGGGACGCGGCTCTTCGCCGGAGCGTGCTGGCAGATGGCAGCGAGCACCAGCGCCCTCAACCCGGCGGCCGCCGCCGGTGCCTGCGCAAACGAAGGCGGGGAGCTTCCCGATCCCCTGCTGCTCGCGGCATTCTCCCAGGAGCCGAGCATCACGCTGGCGGCGGGCGACGAGTGGTCGAACAACGTGACGAACGTCTCCGGCCCAGGTCTCTATGCGGTGGTCACCGTTTCTTCGTCGGGAACCGTTGGCTCCGAAGTCGCAACCAGCACCAAGAAATTCCGCTGCGTGATCCCGCTCCTCAGCTGACACCCGGACCCAGGCGCGGGGCGGCCTCGGCTGCCCCGCGGTTCAGCCGCTCGCCTAAGCGTCGAGCAACCGCCGGTAGTAGCGGTAGTCGCGGCGGTCGGGCCGCAGGTTCGAGGCCAGTGCCAGGTGATGGCGGGCGCGGCGCTTCTGGCCGGTCTTGCTGAGCGCGCGGCCGAGGCAGAAGTGGGCGAAGTCGTTGACGGGATGGGACTCGACCACCGCCTCGAACTCGACGGCGGCGGGGGCGAAGCGGCCGGAGCGGAAGTAGGCGCGGCCCAGCGCCTCGCGGATCGAGCTCTTCTCGGGGGACCGCCGGGCGGCCTCGGCGAGCGGCGCGGTGGCGTGCTCGAAGTCGCCGTCCTCGAGCAGCTCGAGGCCCCGGCGGTAGAGCGTGTAGGTGGGCTCCGGGCTCTCGGCGGTGGTCATCCGACAAGTGTAGGAGGGCCGCCCCGCGAACCCGGAAAACCGCGATTTAGCAGGCCCAAAGGGTCGCTCTGCTACCGTGGATGCACGGGTTCGGCGGGCGTCCCGCCGGCCCGAATCGATCTATGAGCGTTACTACCACCGCGAAAAAATGGACCTGCGACCAGTGCGGGGTGACCGTCAGCCGGGTCGGCGGCGAGAAGGTCGAGCTGCCCGCGAGCTGGGCGACCTCCGAGGAGGGCACCTACTGCCTGCTCTGCCGGCGTGAGCGCGCCGCCCAGGCCGCCCTCGCCGCCTCGCCGCAGGGCTCGATCGAGGACCGCGCCAAGCTCCGCCGCGCCGCCCTCGTCGAGTTCGAGGTCCGCCGCCGCCCCGGCCACGGCAACGGCGAGATCGCCAAAGCCTGCCGCTCCTCGGTCGCCGCCGTCGTCGCGGCCCGCAAACGCCTGAAGATCCCGGCGCCGACGAACTAGCTCTAGACCCGCGTCCGCTCGGCGAGGTCGCGGAGCAGGCCTTCGATCCCGTGCTCCTCGTGGACACGGCGCTGGCGGTCGGCACCGTTGCCCTCGCTGACGATCCGCTCGAGCTCCTCGAGGGCGCCGGCGCCGCCGAGCTGCTCGGCGTAGGGGCGGGCTTCGGCGAGGACGCCGCGGGCGACCTCGGTCGCGGGGGCGGCGGTGCTCTCGTCGACCATCAGGCGGGCCTGGAGGCCGTAGCGCTCGGCCTGGAAGTAGGACTCCTCGATCGCCTCGCGGGCGAGGCCGGGGGCTCCGGGGCGGTCGATCTCCTTCGCCGCCAGGGCCTGGATCAGGGCGGCGATCGCCGCGTTCTCCTCCGGCGCGGCCTGGATGTCCATGCCGCGGACCTCGACGGTGCCGAGTTTGGGGTGCGGGCGCACGTCCCACCAGATGTAGGTGTAGTCGGAGACGCCGGCGGCGGCGATGAGCTGGTCGGCGACGCGGAGGAAGTCCTCGTAGTCGCGGAAGGCGCGCGGCAGCTCGAAGCGCGGGTAGCTGCGGACGGCGGCGGCGCGGGCGCTGGCGAGGCCGGTGTCGGCGCCGTCGCGGAAGGGCGAGTTGGCGGTCAGCGCCGCCAGCAGCGGCAGGTGGTGGCGCATCGCGTTGGCAACCGCGACCGCGGTTTCGGGATCGGGCATGCCGATGTGGACGTGGAGGCCGCAGGGCGGCGTCGCCAGGAGGCTCGCCAGGTCCTTCTTCACCGCCTCGTAGCGGGCTTTCTCGACGAGCTGCGGCTCGCCGGCCTCGGCCGGGTAGACGCCGGAGCCCATCAGCCGCGCCCCGATCGCGACGGCCGCCCGCCGCACCTCGGCCAGCTCGCGCGCCGCCTGACCGGCGTCCTCGCAGACGCCGGTCTTCAGCTCGATCTGGGTGGCGAAGATCTCGGTCGAGACGCTGCCGCGGTGCGCGGGGTCGATCTCCTCCAGCACCTCGGCCCCGGCGGCGACCAGACCGCAGGCCTCGTCGACCAGCAGCAGCTCCTCCTCGACCCCAAGGGTCAGCGGCGCCGAGCCGCCGAACTCGTGCTCGGGGCCGCTGCCTTCGCTCTCAGCCCGCCGAGCGTCCTCGATGCTTTTGGACGAGGTCCCCATACCGTGTGGGCGAGTTACCCCGCGCCAGAGCTTCTTTAACCAGCCTCCCTTGCCAGAGCTTCTCGATTAGTCTGCCGCCCTCGCGGAAAGGGGACGATGGGCAAGCGCGAGCGCCTCAGCGCCGAAAGGGCTGAAAGAGAACAAAGACGCGAGGCCGAAAAACAGGCCCGTGAAGAACAAGAAGCGGCACTGACCCGGGAACGTCGGGGGCGTCTGACTGGAACCCTGGCGTCGCTCGCGGCAATGGCGATCTTCCTGGTCGGCGGCATCTTCGTCCTCACTCACAGCTGGCACGAGCGAGAGCGGGTTACCGGGCGCCTGGCCGGCGTCAACGAGCTTTCCTATACCCCCGCGGTTCAGGACAGTGGTGGGATCAGTCCCGTCTGCGGGTGCCTGAAGCCGCCTTTCAACGCGTGGCGAGGTATCACCTTCGCGGGGCGGGAAGCGGTCGTGTCTCGGCGGGGGCGCTCTCCCATGACCGAGTGGACGCTCTCAGGGGCCCAGGCGAAGGAGGGCATAGAACCGGCTCCCGCCCAGCAGCGGATGGCGGTTGAAGTGGTTCAGATGGACCCGAGAGACCCCTTCGATCCGTCCTGGATGGTGAACGGCAAGCTCGGCGAGCACGGAAAGGTCCTGTCTCGTAGCGCTTTCAATTCCTACATGCTCTCGATCATCAACAACGGGAATCTCCATGTGGGGCTGCTCGGCGACGTGCCGGTCGGTGCCTGGATACCTCTCCCTCGCTCGGAAGTCGAGTTGACCGCCGAGCCTTCGCCCTTCCCAGGAACTCCCTCCGTGCCGCGGATGACCGAAAAGCACCCGCCGGGCCGGTCCATGGACGAGGTCCGGTTCGAACAGGGAAGGGTTCGCGGTCAGGGATACCCGCTCGGAGACTTCCTCGGGCCCAATCTGGTCCTCTGGAGCACCGCTCCGATGACCGAGGTCTCCGGGCTGCCGATCGAGAAGGAACAAGGAGATAAGGGACTGGTCACCGCCGTCCGGCTCAAGGGATCGACGTTCAGCACCAGGATCGCCGCGGTGCCTGTGAGCCGGAAAGAGCTCAACGAACAACTGCCTTACATGTTCTCGGCCCCTCACGGAGGGCGGGAATATCTGTTCTCAGGGAGGCCCGACGGCAGCGAAGTGGTGCTCAGGGTGACCAGACCGTTAGGCAGGCAAGCCTACGCCCAGCTGCGTCGAAGGGTCCTCGCTCATCCGGTGGTCCACATGCGTCCCGTCAACCTGATCAGGGTGATCTTCCCAAAGGACGAAGCTCGGCCGGGCGCGAGGCTCCTTGCCCCGATCGACTTGAAATCACGATTATTGAACGGGGCAAGACGCCGTCTCGAAGCCCGGCGGAAGATCATCCGCAAGGTCGTGCCGATTCCCGAACGAGATCGGTACCCGCCGCTGCCCCGCGAGGCCGGCTTCAACATCTTCGGTCCCTTGCACAGCATCCTTTTCCGTGGCGTACATGGCGACCTGCTCCTCGCCGACAAGCCGAAAAGCCTGAGCGCCTCGGCCGACCTCCGGTTGACCGACGTGAGCGCTCTCCGAAACGAGGCCGGTGAAGAATTCGTCCCTGCGCCGCTTTCGACGAGCGGGGATTCGGCGGCTCTGCAGTTCCGTACCGTCGGCGCGGTCAGCATCAACGAGGTCCCTCAGTCGGTCACCAACTTCATGGACGAGCACCAGAAGATCCTGGCGGCGATCAGTTTCCTCTTCGGTGTGTTGAGTGCAATTCTCGGGATTTACGCGTTCATCCGCGAACGAACGCGACAAGGTCAGTAGCTTCTCCATCCCGCCCTATCCTGGGCCGATGCGCCCGCGAGGGAAACTGCGCGTGCTCGGGGAACCGGCGTACCGGCGGCTCTGGATCGGGCGCACCACCTCGCTGATCGGCGACGGGATCGCGCCGGTCGCGCTCGCCTTCGCGGTCCTCGACCTGACCGGCTCGGCGACCGACCTCGGGATCGTCCTCGCCCTCCACAGCCTGGTCCTGATCGCCCTGGTCCTGGTCGGCGGGGTGATCGCCGACCGGATCTCGCCGCGGCGGTCGATGCTCGGCGCCGACCTCACGCGGATGATCTCGATGGGCCTGATCGCGGCGCTGCTGCTGACCGGGGCGGCGGAGATCTGGCAGCTCGCACTCCTCTACGCGGTCGACGGCGCCGCCACCGCCTTCTTCAACCCCGCCTCCAACGCGATCGCCCCCCAGATCGTCCCTCCCTCCCGCCTGCAGGAGGCAAACGCGCTGCTCTCCTTCTCGCGCTGGGCGGGCAAGGTCGGCGGCCCGGTGCTGGCGGGGATCCTGCTGGCGCTCGGCTCGCCCGGCTCGGCCCTGGCGATCGACGCCGCCACCTTCGCGGTCAGCGCCGCCTGCCTCTGGGGGGTGCGGGCGCCCGGGGTGCGCCCGGAGGGGGAAGGCGAGAACTTCCTCGCCGAGCTCCGCCACGGCTGGCGCGAGTTCTCGAGCCGGAGCTGGCAGGTCGCGATCATCCTCTCGCTCTCGCTCAGCAACCTGATCTTCCCCGGCGCCTTCCTGGTGCTCGGGCCGACGGTCGCCAAGGAAACCCTCGGCGGCTCCAGCTCGTGGGCGCTGATCGCCGCCGCCTGGGGCGTCGGCGGCCTGCTCGGCGGGCTCGTCGCCCTCAACATCCGCCCGCGCCGCCCGCTCCTCGTCAGCGAGGGCTGCGTCCTCCTCTTCGCCCTGCCGATCTTCCTCCTCGCGATCCCCTCCCCCGCCGCCGTGATCGCCGCAGGCGCTCTGGTCGGCGGCGTCACCGTCAGCATCGCCGAGATCCTCTACGAGACGACCCAGGCGCAGCAGATCCCGCCCGATGCCCTCGCCCGGGTGACCGCCTACGACTGGCTCGGCTCGCTGGCGCTGGAGCCGGTCGGCCTCGCCCTGGTCGGCCCGGTCGCGGCGGGGATCGGCATCTCCACCACGCTCTGGCTCAGCGCCGTCGCCCTCACCCTCCTGCAGGCGGCGGTGCTGGCGGTCCCGAGCGTGCGCCGGCTCGAAGCCGTGGTCGCCGAGCCGACGCCGGTGCCGCCTCCGCGGCCGATCGAGATCGGCGACTAGAGCGCCTTCATCGCCGCTTCGGCGGCGTTGAAGCCGTTGATGCCGTGGGCGCCGGCGCCGGGCGGGGTGGCGGCGGAGCAGACGAAGACGCCGGGGATGCCGGTCGCGTAGGGGGCGGCGGAGACGCGGGGGCGCAGGAGGGTCTGCAGGGGCGTGTTGGCGCCGGTGAGGATGTCGCCACCGAGGAAGTTGGCGTTGGCCGCCTCGATCTCGGCGGGGGTGCGGGTGGAGGTGGCGACGATGCGCTCGCGCAGCCCGGGGGCGAAGCGCTCGAGCTGGTCGAGGATCGCCTCGGTGGCGTCGCCGGGGTAGCCGCTGGGGACGTGGGCGTAGGTCCAGACCGGGTGCAGGTCGCCCTGCGAGCGCTGCGGGTCGGCGAGGTACTGCTGGGCGACGAGGACAAACGGGCGCTCGGGCATGCGGCCGCGGTTGATCTCCCCCTCGGCGACGACGACCTCGTCGAGGGAGCCGCAGACGTGGACGGTGCCGGCGCGGCGGGCGGGCTCGTAGGTCCACGGCACCCCGCCCTCGACCGCGAGGTCGAGCTTGAAGGCGCCGGGGCCGTGCTTGTAGCGACGGTAGGCGCGGGCCGACCCCGGCGGCATCCGGTCCCCGGCCAGCTCCAGCACGCCGCGCGGGGCGAGGTCGAGGACGACGGCGTCGGCCGCGGGCAGCTCGTCGAGCGAGCGGACGCGCCGGCCGGTCTCGATCCTGCCGCCGTGCTCTCGGAGAGCCGCCGCGAAGGCCTCGGCGATCGCCGCCGAGCCGCCCTTCGCCACCGGCCAGCCGCAGGCGTGGCCGGCCGAGACCAGCGCCATCCCGACCGAGGCGCTGAGCGGCCGGTTCAGCGGCGCGTAGGCGTGGGCGGCGACGCCGCCGAAGAGGGCCGCCGCCTCCGGCGTCCCCAGCGCCCGCGCCAGCAGCGTCGCCGGCGCCGCCGCCGGCACCCCGAAGCGCAGCAGTCGCAGCGGGTGGCGCGGCAGGTGGACGAGCGGGCGGTAGATGTCCTCGGCAAGCGCCTCGTAGCCCCGCGAGGGCGGGCCGAAGACCTGGCGCCAGCGTTTGCCCCCCTCCCCCAGCCCCGCCGCCGTGTCCTCCAGCGAGCGCAGCATCGCCGCGCCGCCGCCGTCCAGCGGGTGCGCGAGGTCGACCTCCGGCCAGGCCCACTCGAGCCCGTAGCGCTCGAGCCCCAGCTCCAGCGTCGCCGGAGCCGTGACCGCCATCGGGTGGGTCGCCGCGCACTCGTCGTGCAGGAGGCCGGGGACGGTCAGCTCGGAGCTGCGGGTGCCGCCGCCGATCCGGTCCTCGGCCTCGATCACCGTCACCTCCACCCCGCGCTTGGCGAGGATCGCGGCGCAGGCGAGCCCGTTGGGCCCGGAGCCGACGACGATCGCGCTGCTCATACCCCTACTCTGCCCTGCCCCGCCTCCATCTGGACCGGGAATTCGTCACCCAGCCACGGCTGGCGCTTGGCCATCTCGGCGACGTCGACGCAGCCCTCCTCGACCAGCCCCTCGGCCGCGTCCCAGATCCGGTAGCGCTGGCGCTGCACCTGGGCGGGCTGGCTCTCCAGCGTCACCACCCGCACCTCCCCCGGCGCGAAGTGACAGCGCTCCTGCACCGCCGCCAGCAGCCGCTGATCGTGGAAGTGGCCGTCGCCGAAGTTGTAGCCGAGGACGACGCCGGCGACCAGCTCGCCCTCGCGCACGTCGTAGGCCTCGATGTCCTCCACCGCCCGTGCCGTCAGCCCGTTCAGCGCCCGCCCGTGCGAGTGCATCGAGCGGAAGGCGAGGCCTTTGTAGAGGAGGACGTCGATCAGGTCCGGCTCGTAGAACTTCTCGAGCTGGACGCCGACGGTCGGCGCCGCCTTGACGAGGTCGCGGTCGAGCTTCGCCTCCGCCCCGGTATCGCGCCGGAAGAGCCACTGGCTGGTCGCCCAGTTGCCGGCGTAGTAGCGCATCGAGGGCAGGAAGGAGACGAGGTCAGGCCGCAGGTTGCCGAGGATCGGCAGGCCGACGCAGGTGCAGGCGAGGATGACCAGCAGCAGCGGGTCGTCGATCGTCGAGAACGGCACGCTGCCGTAATGGCCAAAGAGGAAGAGGAGGCCGAAGATCATGAAGACGTTCCACTCCAGCGGCACCGCCAGCGGGAAGGTCGAGAGGATGTGGGCGTGGAAGATCACCATCCCGGCGACGGCGAGCGTCTGGACGATGCCACCGCTGGAGAGGATCAGGACCAGCGGCAGGGTGAACTCCATCACGGTGCCGAAGTGGGCGATCGCCGCGCCCGTGCGCGAGGGCAACAGGTCCTCCGGGTGGCGGGTGTAGAGGCGGCGCTTCATCGCCCGCGAGCGGTTCCAGGGCGTGTTGCTGATCATCACCGTGACCACGAAGGGGAAGTGGCGGTTCAGCTTCGAGCTCGCCGCCCCCCACCAGATGCAGAAGAAGACGAGCTGGGCGGCGATCACCAGGTTGGTCAGCGGGAAGAGGAAGACCAGCGAGAGGTTGCCGTAGACCTCCGCCCGCGCCGCCAGGAACGGGACCTTGTCGCGGAGGCCGAGGCAGCCGAGGATCGCCAGCATCGCGCCGACCGCGACGGGGTCGAGGCGGGCCGGCGAGTCGACGCCGCCCGAGAGCAGCAGAAAGACCAGCGCCGCCAGGAGCGCTCCATATAAGGAGACGTCGAGCCAGGTCCGGGTCGTCCCCCGCGTCCCCGGGATCCGCTCGGGCCAGGGCGGCAGCCGCGTCGTCCCCGGCCGCAGCCAGTAGAGGAAGCCGCCGACCATCGGGCTGAAGCGCAGGGTCAGCGGCAGCGAGCCGGCGCCGAGGCCGAGGACCTCCCAGAGCATCGTCCAGATCACCGCCTTCTCGAAGACGATCGGCGCGGTCCAGTGCGGCCAGCCGCTGGTCGCGAAGATCAGCAGCGCCCCGAGCCCGGCGTAGGCGAGGACCTTGAAGACGTAGAGGAAGTAGACCGCGACCGGCGTCCCGAAGCCGTTCAGCGCCCAATCCTGGGCCAGCGGCTTGATCCGCTGCAGGTGCGGCAGGCGCCGCCACTCGGCAACCTCGAACGGCGGCGGCGCCGGGTCTAGGAGGCCCATGCGTCCAAACTTCTCAACCGGTGCTCAATTCGAACCCGTGCGATGACGATGACTCTACGTCTTGTCTGGAGCACCGCCAACCTCGACGCCGCCTCCGGGCGCGAAGCCGCTCTGGGGCGGTAGCACGGGCGCGCCGGCGCCCGCCGCGGAGCCGGTGTCACCTTTGTCTCCTCAGAGAGGACGAAGTCGACACTCCCTCTTCGGCGACCAGCCGCTCGAGCCGCTCTCGGTGAAGCTCCTGCAGGCGGCCGGCGTCCTCTCGCTGCTGCTGATCCTCGTCGTCGCCAACTCGCTCCTCAACAGCGACGGCGGCGAAAGCCCGTTCAACCCGAACCCCGTCGCCGCGGCGGCGCAGCGGACCGAGGAAGTCCCGGGCATGCGGATGAACATGAGGATGCGGTTCACGACCGAATCGAGTCCGCCGAGCACGGTCACCGGCCACGGCACCTTCAACGGCGAGGACAACCTCGCCGAATTCACCTACAACGCCGCGGTCAGCGGGCAGCAGATGCAGTTCGACGCGATCCTCGGCGGGGACGCCTGGTACTTCCGCTATCCCCAGTTCGCCGGCCAGATGCCGGAAGGGAAGGAATGGATCAAGCTGGAAGGGTTCCCCGGACAGGAGGACCTCAGCTCCCCCGGGGTCGGCAGCCCCGACGAATCGCTGGGGATGCTGCGCGCGAACGGCGATGTCCAGCGCCTCGACCGCGCCAGGATCGGCCGCCTGCAGACCACCCGCTACCGGGTGACGATGTCTCCGGAAGGGATCGTCCAGTCGCTGCACGATCAGGGCAAGGACGAACTCGCCGAACAGCTCGAAGCGGCGCAGGCCCAGATAGTCGGCCCCGTCCATGCGGAAGTCTTCATCACCCCGAACGGAATGCTGCGTCGCATGCGCACGACCACCACGGCGCTGGCCGAAAGCAAGACCGTGACCACGGAAATCCGCGCCGACCTCTTCGACTACGGCATCCACCCCGAGATCCACCTTCCCGACGATTCCCAGGTGCTCGAGCTCGACCAGGAGCAGCTGGAAGCATTCGGCCGGTCCAGCTAGCGCCCCCATCGCCGTCAGCAGCCCGCGATAGCGAGCGGCTGAGAGCCGACTAGGCAGCGCGGAGGCCGATCGGCCGGGCGATCCGCGGCGGCAGCTCGCGGGGGCGGGCCGGGAACGGCGCCGGCGAAGGGGCCTGGCGGGCGCGGGCGGCGGAGGCGACCGAGAAGAGGACGCCGTCGGGCTCGCGGAAGAAGAACCAGCGGGTGCCGTCCTCCTCGGCGAGACGGCTGACGGTCGCGCCCATCCCGATCACCCGCTGGCGCCAGGCCCGCTCCTCTCCCGGCGCGCAGCGCCAGGCGACGTGGTGGACGGTGCCGGCGCCCTGGAAGGGCCGGTTCGAGGGCGGCGCGTCGCAGGCGTAGCGGGCGGGGGTGCTCCCTGCGTTTGTCTCGCTACGCGAAACAAAGGAGGGGAGCGCTCTTGGTCCGACGAGCCAGTCCCCCTCGCCGAGGGCGCTGAAGCCGAGGCGACCGGCGAGCAGGTCGAAGCTCTGCACGCTGCCGGCGACGAAGGCGCGAGCGCCGGCCAGCTTCAGCGCCGGCGGCAGACGGGGAACCGCCGGCCGCTCGAGGCGGCGCGGGCGCTCGGCCGCGGGCCGCGGGATCAGTTCGTGGGCGAGGCCCTCGGGGTCGGAGAAGTGCAGGGCGACGGGATCGCCGGCGCCGTCGTGGGTCATCCCGGTCGCGGTCCCGCAGAGCTCGAGCCGCGCCGCCCACTGCTCGAGCGCCCGGCGTCCCGGCACCCACCAGCGGACGCTGTGGACCATCCCCGGCCCGGGGGTCCCTGTCGGGGCGCCGGGCGAGTCGACGAAGCGGAGCACCGCCGGGCCCTCGCGGCCGTCGCCGAAGCAGACGTCGCCGGCCGGGGAATCCGGATCCGGGCACCCGGCGGGATCGAGGCCGAGGACCCCCGCGTAGAAGTCGAGGCACTCCGCGCGGGAGGCGGTGATCGCGGTGACGTGGTCGATGCCGAGGAGCTGCATGAGCGAGGATTGTATACTAAGTTTATCGACAAACTTCCTAACATTCTCTACATCCACTCCCACGACACCGGCCGCTACGTCCAGCCCTACGGCTTCCCGGTGCCGACGCCGAACATCCAGCTCCTCGCCGACCAGGGCGTCCTCTTCCGCAACGCCTTCTGCGCCGCCCCCACCTGCTCGGGCAGCCGCGCCTCCCTGCTGACCGGCCAGTACTGCCACAACAACGGCCTGCTCGGCCTCGCCCACCGCGGCTGGGAGCTGAACGACTACGGCCAGCACCTCGTCCACCCGCTGCGCGAGGCCGGCTACCGCTCGGTCCTGATCGGCGAGCAGCACATCTCCGAGGACCCGGAGGTGATCGGCTACGACGAGGTGATCGAGGTCGACAGCCACCACGCCGCCGACATCGCCCCGACCGCGATCGAGAGCCTCGGCGCTACGCCTGAGCCCTGGTTCATGTCGGTCGGCTTCTTCGAGACCCACCGCACCTACCGGCTGCCGACGTCGGTCCGGGACACCCTCTACTCGCTGCCGCCGGCGAACCTGCCCGACACGCCGGAGACCCGCGCCGACATGGCCGCCTTCAAGGCCAGCGCCCGCTCGCTCGACCAGGGGATCGGCGCCGTCCTCAACGGCCTCCACCAGCTCGGCCTGCAGGAGGACACGCTGATCATCTGCACCACCGACCACGGCCTCGCCTTCCCGGGCGCCAAGGCGACGCTCTACGACCGCGGGATCGGGGTGATGCTGATCGTGCGCGGGCCCGGCTTCCTCGGCGGCCGGGTCTTCGACGGCATGGTCAGCCACCTCGACGTCTACCCCACCATCTGCGAGCTGGCCGGGATCGAGGAGCCGCCCTTCCTCCAGGGCGCGAGCCTGATGCCGCTGGTCCGCGGCGAGACCGCCAAGCTCCACGACCACGTCTTCGCCGAGATGACCTACCACGCCGCCTACCAACCGCTGCGCGCCGTCCGCAGCGAGCGCTTCAAGTACATCCGCCGCTTCTCCGACTACGACCGCCCGGTCCTCGCCAACTGCGACGACAGCGCCTCGAAGCAGATCCTGGTCGACGCCGGCTGGGGCGAGCAGCGGGTCCCCGAGGAGCAGCTCTACGACCTCCTCTTCGATCCCAACGAGCTGAACGACCTCGCCGCCGAGCCCACCCGAGGGCAGATCCTCAGCGAAATGCGCGACCGCCTGCTCGAGTGGATGCGCGCCACCGAGGACCCGCTGCTGCACGGCCCGGTCCCCGAGCCGCCGGGCGCCTGGTCCAACGACCCGGCCCAGGCGAGCCCGAACGACCCGACCAGCGCGGCGGAGCGCTAACCCGGCCGGTCCTCCTCGCGGGGGGCGACGCGGATGAAGCCTTCTTCGATCGCGGCCGGCTGCCCTGGGAGCAGGGCCGCCTGGGTCGCGGCGACGATCGGGTCGTCCTTCCAGGCGGTGGGCGAGGCGCGGCGGGTCCAGAGCTGGTCCTCGGGGAGGGAGGCGACCTTCGGCAGGCGGACCTGGTCGGGGCCGATCAGGACCGGCCCCACCCGTACCGAGGGCCACATCGCCGCCAAACCGGAGTTCACCCACTCCCGCGCCAGGCGCAGGGACTTGCGCGGGAGGATCCCCGAGGTCAGGTGGACTTTCCCCAGCGGGTGCATCAGCAGCGTCAGGCGGACCGTCTGACCGAGGCGCAGGGAAAGCCGGTCGTCGGCGCTGACGTAGGGGTGGTCGATCTCGCCGCTTTCCCGCACCACCCTGTCCACCACCCGCACGCTCTCGTAGTCGTCGTCGACGAAGAAGCCGAGCAGCCCGTCGTCGGCCCGGGTCAGCTCCCCCACCCGCACCGGGAAGGCCCGGTCGCCGAGGGCCGCCTCGGTCTCCCGCTCGGTCAGGGGCTCGCTGCCGGGGTAGAGCGCGTCGGGAGCGGAGAGTTCGAGCCGCAAGAGCGCCCGCACCACCGCCACCGGCCGCCCGACCAGGCCGGAGACGTGCTCGTTGCCGAACGAGCCGAAGACGTCGACCGACCAGAGCGTCGTGTCGATCGCCCGCAGCAGCGCGCCGAGCGCCGATTCGGCGCCCTTCGCCCGCGGGTGCCCGGAGCGCTCGCTGGCATCGGCGGCGACCAGCGCGCCGGCCCAGTCGCCGAGGACTTTCTGCGGCGGCTCCAGCTCGTGATCCGGCGGCGCGTCGGGCGGGCCGGGGCGGCCGGGGGCGATCTCCCAGACCACCCCCATGCCCTCGGGCTCGTGCAGCAGCTGCCCCAGCGGCCGGCCCGCGGTGTCGAACACCTCCAGGGATTCGTCGAGGTGGTCGGGAAGCAGGAAGCCGGCGACCGGGTTGACGGACTTCTCCTCCTCCACCTGGTCGACGGTGGCTTCGCGGCTCTCGCCGGAGAGGTCGGCGGCGTCGACGAAGCGGAAGCTCCAGCGCGAGGGGTGCAGCAGGCGGGGGGCGATCCGCAGCCCTCCCTCGCCCTCGCCCTGGGCGCGCACCGGCACCCGCACCTCCTCCACCGGCAGCTCGACCGTGCGGCCGAACGCGTCGAGCAGGCGGGCCCGCTTCAGCCGCACCTCCCCCACCGCCCCCACCCGGCGCTCGCCGGCCGCCGCACCGACCAGGTCCTCGAACAGCGAGTCGAGCCGTGCCCCGACGACGTCCAGGTGTTCGACGTCGAGCGCCGCGGCCACCTGCCCCAGCCGCGCCGTGTCCTCGTCGCCGGCTTCGCCACCGCCTTCCTCGTCGCGCCGCATCTCTTCTTCGACCCAGGCGCCGACGCTGTCGGCGAGGGCCCGCGCGGGGCCGCTCTCGATCGGGCTGCGACCGCTGAACGTGCGCGGTTTCCCCGCCCGGAAGCCGGTCGGCGCTTCGCGGTCGAGCGGACCCAGCGGCCACTCGTCGAAGCGCTCCTCGACCGCCGCCTCCACCTCCCACTCGAGGAAGAGCGGGATCCAGGGCTGGGACCAGACCGTCACCCCCACCGGATCGGCCTCGACGACCGGCTCGACGACCCCCTCGATCCCCGGCTTGACGTTCGGCAGCGCCGAGAGGTCGAGGATCCCCTGCGGGCCGAAGCGCAGCACCGCCTCCGCCGCCAGCCGGTCGACGAGCGGATGCGGCGTCGTTTCCGGGGTCCCGCCGGCGGCCGCGGCGGCCAGCCACTCGGTCCAGAAGGGGTCCTGGATGAGGACGTTGCGGGCGAGCCTCAGCACCTCCTCGGGGATCGAGCTTGCGCCGAGGTCCCCGATCAGCTTTTCGCCGTCGAGCTCGTCGCTGCCCTCGGCGACCTGGCTGGGCCAGCGGCAGAGGAGCTTGCCGTCGGCGGAGAAGCGCCCGTCGCCGTGGGCGATCAGGCTCCGCTTCGGCCCCCGCACCGCGACCAGCGGCTCGATCGGTTGCTGGAAGCGCGGCGCCGGCCGCTCCTCGTTCCGCTCGCCGCCCGCGAGCTCGGGCGCCGCCGCACCGTCCTGCGCCAGCGAGCGGGCGAGCCGTCCCGCCGGCAGGGGACCGGCCTCGGCCGCCGGCAGCAGGCGCTCCCGCGGTCCGCTGCCGCCGGGACGCGCGGCGAAGCCGGCCGCGTGCTCGCGCTCTTCGATGTCGACGAGGCCGTCGGGCGTATCGAGGCGCAGGAGGAGGCCGCTGACGAAGGCGGCCAGAACCCGCTCCAGCGCGCGCCGCTCGTCCGGCTCGCCCTCCAGGCCCGAGGCGGCAAGGGCGGCGACCGCCTCGACGTCGTCCTGGGCGAGGGCCAGCTCGGCCCCGGCGCCGTCGGGGATCTGGTCGAGGTCGGCGACCGCCTCCCCGCTCACCGGCACCCCGTGGACCTGGCCGTGCAGCAGCGAGCTGCGCGGCGGCTGCGCCCTCGGGATCCCGCCGAGCTCTTCTTCCACCGTCCAACCCAGCTCGTCGAGCAGCTCGTAGAGCGGCTCCGGGGAGCGGGAGGGATCGAGCGGGTCGTGCGCCGGATCGGAGTACCAGCCGGCGACGAGGTAGGCGGCGAGGCCGCCCGTCACCCCGCCTGGGGCTACCGCGTCGAGGTCGTCGAGGGGATCGTGGAAGGAGAAGCGGTTGCGGGCGGCGTCGTAGACGGCGGTCCAGGCGGGGGAGCCGCCGGCGGTGCCGTCGAACTCGGCGGAATCGACCTGGCGACCCTGCGGCTCGAACCGGGCCGCTTCCGCCGGCCACTGCGCGAGCGGCACGGCGCGGGCGCTCTCGGCCTCGAGCACCCAGCCGGTGAGAGCCGGCTTCGTCTCCCCGACCGGGGCGAGGATGCGCAGCACCACCCAGCGATCCGGCAGCAGCGGCAGCCGCAGCTCCTCCTCGTCTCCCGACGCTTCGCTGATCTCGCCCCGCAGCAAGGCGTCCGGCGGTACCCAGCGCAGGTGGACGCCGGCGGGTCGCCTCTCGCCGGCGGCGAACGGCTCGGGCTGCGGCGGCGGCCGGTCGCCGCTGCCGGCCAACTCGAAGGGCAGCGCGACGAAGAGATCCTCGCTCCCCTCCTCGACGTAGAGCGCCTGCACGTCGACCGGGACCAGCAGGCGCTTGTCGTCGGGCGCAGTCGCCCGTTCGTCGATGATCGCCTGCGGGATCACCGGCATCCGCAGATCCGTCAGCGCCCGGTTGATGCGCACGCTAGGCATCGCCGAACACCTGCCGGAACGGGTAGCGGATCATCTGCAGCGCCAGCTCGGCCCCGTTGAGCCCGTCCGAGCTGCCGATCCGCTCCTCGATCGCCGCCGCCGTCCGCTGCAGGTCGAGCACACCCGGCGCTTCCTCGCGGAAGTAGACGGCGACGTCTTCTCCGCCCAGGTCCGAGGCGGTGTCGGGATCGCGGGGAGGGACCCAGGCGGCGAGGCTCTCCGCGTCGCCGCCGCCTGCGTCGAGCCGGACCCCGAACTGAAGCCCCGCCTGCGGTTCTTCGACGTGGACGATCGCCGGCACCCCGTCGAAGAGCGCCAGCAGCACCGCCGGCGCCAGCCGCTCGAGGCGCAGCAGCCGCAGGCGGCGCGGATCGTCCTCGGGCAGCATCTCCTCGTCGCCGACCTCGCTGCCGTAGGCCCTGACGTGGAGTCCGGGGTAGGCGGAGACCGCGCGGCTGCGGAGGAGGAAGCCGGTGACCTCGCCGGCGGGACCGAACCCCGGCTCGCCGCCGGGTGCCCGCTGCTGCCGCTCCTCCGCATCGGTTTCCTCGCGGATCGCCGGATGCACCGCCGCGAGCTGCTCGCGGTCGGCGCCGGAGACGGTGCCGACGCTGAGCGCCCCCTGTTCCAGCGCGTCGGTCCAGTTGCGGTCGAGGTGGAAGAAGCGGATCGACTCGGGCGGCAGCAGGTCGGTGTCGGGGACCAGGTATTCGAACGGGAGGCCCTGCAGCAGCCGCAGCCCGGCGAGCCAGGTGCGCAGCTCCTGCGGCACCACCCGCACCTCGCTGTCGGCGGCGGCCGCGGCGCTGCGCAAGGCGACGTCGTCGATCGCCTTCAGGTCGGCGTCCCGGATCTCGGCGAAGGTGAGGTTGGCGTCGCTCACTGAATCCCTCCTTCCAGCCCCGGGCTCTTCATCAGCGCCTGGACCTCCTCGACCCGGAGGTCGAGCCTCTCGGCGAGGATCTGAGGGAGCGGGCGGTCGCCGAGCTCGAGCGGGCGACCGGGATCGACCAGCGGCCGGGTCGGCCCGAGCACGGTCTGCGGAGACTCCGCGGCGCGCTCCATCAGCGCCGCCCCGAGCACCCTGCCGATCGCCGGCCCGGGTCCCTTGCCGGGCTCCGGGACCCCGGACAGCAGCTCCGCCTTGCGGGCCGGCTCGATCGCCAGCTCGGCCTTGCGGCGGGCGCTCTCGGCGCCGAACTCTTCCCGCCGCCAGCGCATCAGCCTCGCCACGACCGAGGGCTGGGCGAGGGTGAGCAGCCGCCCGATTTCGAACGCCGCCGCGTAGCTCAGGTCCTCGCGCCCCTCGGGGCCGGGGCGCCGCAGCTTCTCGCTGACGTGGACGAGGCCGCTCTTCCGTTTCACCGGAGCCGGAGCCAGCGGCCCCCGGAACCAGGCCCGTCCTCCCTCCCCGTCGCGGTCGCGATGCTCGAGATCGACCCGCTTGCGGTCGTCGAGCTTCGGCGCGGGGCGAGTCGGGGGTTCCGGCGACGGCGGCGGCGGCGCCCCGATCGCGCCGACGTCCAGTTTCTGCATCAGCGATTCGAAGTTGCCGCTCTCGGTGCAGGTGAAGGACCAGTAGGTGAGGACCGGGAAGCGGTAGAGCTTCGGCACTCCCCCCGCCACCCCTTCCCCCATCGGTTCGAAGTCGAGCTTCGGGGTCGGCAGCTTGAAGGGGACGGCCATCTCCAGCCGCACCATGTCGGCAACCTGGGAGTCGGGCGCCTCGAAGGCGATCCGTTCGATCGCCCGGTTGTGGGCGCCCAGAATCGTCTTGTCAACCGCGATCTTGAATTTCTTCACCGGCTTGGGCGAATCGGGGAGCAGCCGGATCTGCTGCTCGAGGTTGATCAGGCAGGCCATGTAGCGAACGGGCTTCTTGGCCACCCGGTCGAACTGGGGCAGCCGGTTCGCCATCACCACGGCCAGGTGGCCGTCGTCGTCCCCGAGCGCCAGCTCGGTGTCGGCGAGGTCGACCTTGCGGACGTGGGTGAGCGCCCGCAGGTCCTCCTTGGTCGGAAAGACCTTTTCGATCGTCTGCTTGGTCACCGCCAGGTAGAAGCCGGTCGGCGAGTCGCTCGGCTCCGCCAGGGTCTTGCCGGGAGTGATGCACTCGGCGGCCGGCACCTCGCCCGAGATCGAGCCCTCGCCTTCGGCGATCACCACCAGGGCAAGCCAGGGGGTCTGCTCGTCGGCCGGATCTTCCGGCCGACGCTCCCAGGGCAGGGTGCGGCGGCGGAGGACGATCTGGGGGAGGCGGCTGTCGAAGGCGCCTTCCTCGTTGGCGGCGGGCCAGACGGAGAGGACCTGGTCGGGGGGCAGCCGGTAGCGGCAGGAGCGCACCGTGAGCTGCGACCGCAGCTCGGCGGTGGCGCCGACCTTGTCCTCGCCGCTCAGCTCCTGGTTGCCGATCAGCTCGTAGCGGCCGGCGGGCAGCTTCGGGTGGGCGGAGTCGAAGAGCTCGAAGTAGCGGGACCTGGCCATCAGCGCTCCCCGAGCTGGGTGGCGAATTCGGCCGCGGTGGCGCTTTCGGAGGCGAGGACGCCGCCGATCGACCAGCCCTCGCGGCGCTCGAGCGTGACCGTGAGGACGCCCTCGGCCTGCGGCTCCAGCGGGTAGACGAGGTAGGTGCGGTCGCCGCTCTGCAGCGAGACCCTTTCCCCCGCCGCGACCGCGCCGGCCAGCTCCGGCTCGGGCTGCGGCCCTCCCTCCCCGATCCGGTCGAGGGCGACCGCGACGGCTCGCAGCGGCTCGCGGAAGCGGGTCTCGGCGAAGGCCGCGGCGCGGGTCAGCTCGACCGCGTCGACCCAGCCGGAGTCGGTGCCCCGCCGGACGGGAGGGAGCGCCTCGAGCGGGACGTGGATGCTGCCGCCCGGGAACAGGGCGGTGCCCCGGCCGACGTAGGCCAGCCGGGCTCCGGCGTGCCAGCCGTGCAGCCCCGCCGACCCCGCCAGGGCGGCTTCCTCGACCACCGCCACCCGCTCGCCCCCCTGTGGGATCTCGACCGAGTCGGCGGCGCTGTCGGCCAGGATCTCGCCGCCGAAGCCGAGGACGATCGCGCGGGAGCCCGAAGCGGTCTCCAGGCTAGGACGGTCGGCCGCGGGGTCGACGTCGCGGCGGGGGGCCGCCATCTTCCTCACCTCGATCTGGCCGCCGCTCAGCAGCGGCTGGTCCGCCCGCAGCTCCAGCACCCGCGGCGGCGGCAGCGTCGGGGCAACCGGCGAGGGAGGCTCCTCCGGCGGCAGCTTCAGCTTCGGCGCCCGCTTCGGCCCGCCCAGCGGCAGCGGCAGACGCGGCTTGTCTTTGCCGAGTTCGACCTTGTCGTAGGCGACCGGGGCCGGCAGCGGTTCTCGCAGCTCGGCCTCGGCCTTCAGGTAGACGCCGTCGGCGGCGGCCAGGACCTCTCCCCGGGGGACCCGCTCCGGCTCCGACGGCGGCCCCCAGACCCCGAGCGGGAACCGCCCCTCGCGCAGCGGCACCCGCTGCAGGACCGCGATCTGCTCCCCTCCGGCGCCGTCCACCCCGCGCAGGCGCAGGCGCAGCGTCGACTGCAGCAGGCCCAGGCCGAGCGGCGCGATCCCCAGCGAGTGGCTCGGCGGGACCGCCTCGGCGGGCGCGACTTCCTGACCGGGATCGCCGAAGGCGATGCTTTCGGTGGGGACGGTCGTCGTCACCGTCAGCTCGAACTCGGGCATCACTTCGAAGGGGCGCTCGACCGAGCCGTCCGGGGTGGCGCCGGCGGCACCGTCGGCGGCGGGCGGGGGCGCCAGCGCGCCTCGGCCGGTCACCGCGGAGAGCACGCGGGCGGCCCCGTCGCTTCCGGCCTCGAGGTATTTGACGACGAACCCCGGCCAGTCGAGGTAGACCAGCTCCGGGCGTCCCTGGTCGCCGAAGGCGACCTTGATCTCGTGCGTCGCCACCTCGAACCGGGCGACCCCGTGGAACGGCGGGCCCTCGAGCTTCACCCGGGAGCTGAGGTGGGCGGAGACGCGGATCGTCTTGAAGGGGATCTTGATCTTGATCCCGGCCGAGACGGTGGCGAGGGCCTCGACCAGGAAGTGGCCCGGGTCGAAGAAGACGATGCCGTCGGCGCTGAAGGAAACTGCCGCCCAGGCCCAGCCGAAGTCCGCCGAGGCTTCCAGCAGCCCCCCGGCCATCACTGCCTCGGAGGTGAGGGCGAAGTAGCCCTCGCCCTTGACGACGATGCTGCTGCCGACCTTCCAGGAGACGCCGAGCCGCGGCACTTCCGGGTAGCCGTCGCGGCGGAAATCCGGGTGGTAGCCGCCGAGGGTGAGTACGAACTCCCCCGCCCGCGGGCCGCCGAACCAGACGACGTAGGCGTAGCCGCCGGTCAGCTTCACGTCCCGGCTCAGCAACCAGGAGTTGTCGGTGAGCTGGGCCTGCACCCAGAGAACCGGCTCCCGGGTCGAGAAGCGGGCGACGAGGCCGAGCTCGATCGAGGCCAGCGGCGCCTCCGGCCGCGGCAGCGCCATCCGGCCCAGGCCGAGCATCGCCACCTCGACCCCCTCGCCCACCGCGACCGAGATCACCGCCACCCCTTCGACCAGGGCGAAGCTGGTGAAGCTGACGCCGGCGGCGATCCAGTACTGGTCGGCGGCGGCGGGGAACATCGCGGCGAGGCGGTCGAAGTCCTTGCTCGGATCGGAGCCGACCCCCGCCTGCGGGTCGAGCGCCTTGATGAACGGCGTCTCGGCGATCTCGGCGAAGCTCTCCGGCAGCTCCAGGCCGCGGTTGATGCCGATGCCCCCGCCGATGCCGGTGATGAAGAACGCCGGCGGGCCGCCGATCGGCGCGTTCAGGGCGCCGAAGGCGAAGAAGGTCGCGTAGCGGCTGCCGTCGGCGCCCGCCTCGCCGTAGCCGCCGTAAACGGAGATCCCGTAGACGGCGTAGCGGCCGCTGAGGGTGCCGAGGTATTCGACCGAGCCGTTCCGCTCGAGCTTCCGCAACCCGCCGCTGACGGAGACGCCGGCGACGCTGCCGGTGAGCGCGAGGCCGCCGAGGTCGACCGACCAGCTCCCCGGGTCGAAGACCGATCTGCCCCCGTCGAAACGGCACGCAACCGAGAGGTCGTCGAAGGCGGCCTGGAAGCCGGCGAGGGCGACGCGGCCGTCGATCGCCAGCCCGACCTCCTTGAGGCGATTCTCGGAGTTGTCCGCGGTCAGCCCCACCCGCTCCACGTAGAGCGGGCCGAAGGCCGTCTGCACCGGCTGCCACCAGGGGCCGTCGCCGTCGCCTCCGGTCAGCTTCACCCGCACGTCTTTGCCGTAGCGCTGGACCGCGAGCGCCGGGCTCAGGGCGGGCTCGAGCTTCCCGCCCCCGCCTGCCTTCGCGAGCAGCCCCTGGCCGACGGGATTGCCGCCGCCGGCGCTGCCGGCCGAGACGCCGAGCTCGGTGAGTTGGACCTGGACTCCGCCCGCGCCTTCGGCCTGCGGCTGCAGGTCCGCGAACGCCCGCACCGCCACCGAGCCGAGCGAGAGGCCGGCGTCGAGCAGCGGGCCATCCGGCCGGTAGACGCGGATGCCGAGACCGGCGCAGGCGAACGCCGGCTCGAAGCCCGCGTCGGTGAGGCCGCCGACGAACAGCCCCGGCGGCAGCTCCTCGTCGATCCAGCCGCCGTCGGCCTCGAGCGCGACCGCCACCTCGCCGGCGACCAGCTCGAACCGGCCCGGGCCCACCTCCACGGTCATCCCGAGGCGATCGTGGAGGGTGGCGGCGCCGATCTTCATCCTCTCCAGCTCGAGCTCCGGTTCGAGGCCGCCGAGGTTGCGGGCGAGGCGCAGCAGCCGCTCGGGCAGGGTCCCGAGGTCGAAGGGGTCGGCGATCAGGCGATCGGGGTGCCCCGGCTCCAGTAGCACCCCTTCCAGCAGCTCGCGGACCTTGCCCTTCCGTTTGCCGACCTCCTTCCCCAGCAGCTCTTTCGTCTCCTCGGCGCCGAGGACGATCCCGGCGAGCGGGTCGGCGAGGGCGCGCAGGGCGCCGAGGGCAACCGCGGCGGCGTCCTCGCTCGGTTTGCCCGCGGCGAAGACGAGCAGCTCGAGATCCGAGGCGAGGTCCCAGCGGGCGCTGAGCCGGTCGGCGGCGTCGGCGTCGAATGCGAGGCCGAGCTCTACCCTCCTGCCGTCGTCGGGCTCCGCGCCGGCGGCGACGCGAAGGAGCGGTCGCAGGGTCCCGCCGGCCAGCTCGACCGCCGCGGGACCGAGTTCGCCCCTCACTTCGGTGACGCGGTCGCCGCGGAAGCGGACGGCGGCGGCGAGCGGCCCGATCGGCTCGATCCGGTCGGCGGCTTCGACCCCCAGCTCGAGCGGGTCGGGTTTCAGCTCGATCGTCGTCGTCCCCAGCTTCAGGCGCAGCCGGCCTTTCTCGGCCGCGATCTCGGCGCCCGGCGGCATCGCCTCCTGCAGGCCCGCCGCCAGCCCTTTCAGCTCCTCCGCGCCCAGCCCCTTCAGGGCCGCGATCGCCTCTTTGCCGGGATCCTGGGCGAAGGCTAGGAGCCGGTCGGAGTCGAAGGAGCCGCCTTTGCGCAGGCCGAGCGCGTCGCCGAAGGCGAGCACGGACTCCCGGGCCCGCGCCGCGGCCCCACCCGCGCCCGCGGCCGCGAGCGCGTCGAGCACCCCTGCCAGCGCCACCCCGGCGCCGCTGCCGAGCAGTTCGGCGAGGCCGGGGCGCTCGGGGTAGAGCGGCAGGGTCGCGCCGCCTTTCCGCCGCAGGCCGACCTTCGTCCCGTCCTGACCCGCCTCGAGCTCCAGCGTCCCCGCCTCGGGGACCGCGGCGGCGAGGGTGAAGCCGGCCAGCGGGGCGGCCGCGTCGAGCAGCAGCCTGCCGCCGGCCTCCACCGCGATCCGGCCTTTCGCCGCCCCGGGGAGGAGGGCGGCGGTATCGACCTCGAGGTCCAGCCGGGGCTGACCGGCCGCCCCGGCGACCGCGACCGCGACGCCGTCCGCGAGCCGTAGTCGGCCCTGGGAGAAGCTCGCTCCCAGCGACGGCGCCAGGGCCTCGAGCAGGTCCCTTGCCTTCTCCGGAGCGAGCAGCTCGGCCGCCGGCCGCAACACCAGCGCCACCCGTCCCTCCTCCAGCAGCCCGAGTGCGGCCAGCAGCGGATCGATCTTCGCCGCCAGCTCCCGCTCGCTGCCGCGCAGCTCTTCCAGGGCGTGCCGGAACAGGGCGGCAGGGATCAGCGTCCGCGCCAGCGCGGCGAGGGCGCCGGCGTCGGCCTCGGGCAGGAGCTCGATCCGCTCCGCAGAGTCGCCGGAGCGGTTGCAGAGCACCGTCAGCCGCAGCGGGTCCGTGCTCAGTTGCAACCGGAGGGGGGCGGCGGCGTCGGCCTCGACCGCGCCGAACTCGGCCGTCGCCTCGACCGCGCCTGCGGCGTCCAGGCTCACCTCGCCGGTCCAGGAAATCTGCTCGGCGCCGCCGGTTCCTCCGAGGTCGATGCCGAGCCGGCGATCCCGCGAATCGAAGGCGACCCCATCCAGCTCGCCGACGAGACCCGCGACCGCTTTCAGTAGCTCCGCCTCGCCGGCCGCCGCGATCTCCCTCGCGAAGCCGCGCGGATCGCGGAGGAGGTAGCCGAGGGCTTCGTAGTCGAAGCCGCCGTCGACGAGGAGGCGGAGGGCGGTGAGCAGCTCCGCGACCGGATCGAGGTCGGCGAGCTCGGCGGCGGCCGCGGTGAGGAGCGCGCGAACCTCGGGCAGCAGCGGGGCCGCGTCCTCGCCCTCGCCGAGCTCCCAGCGCTCCCGCCGGGCTCCGAAGGCGGCGGCGTCGGTCAGGACCAGCGCCACCGCCGCCTCGCCCTCGCCGAACGGCAGCCTCATCTCCGCATCCACCCGCCCCAGCTTCAGCTCCCCTTCGTCGACGAGGGGCCCGTCGCGGCGGAAGATGCCGAGCTCGGCGCGAATCGCCCCGCCCGCTCGCAAGGCGGGCGTCGGGCCCGAGAGATCGAGCTCGATCGCGCCGAGATCGAGATGACCGGCGGCGACGACCTTCCCGGCGGCGACCTCGAAGGGGAGGCGGACGCCGGCGCGGGCCCGCTCCGCTCCCGAGGAAGCCGCGGCAGCGGCCTCCGTCCAGGCCACCGGCCCCACTCTGCCGTCGCCGGAGGCGCCGCCGAGCGCAGTCGCCAGGGCGCTCGCCGCGGTGCTCTCGGCCTCCGCGGCGACGGCGCCGAGCCACTCCAGGAGGGCCTCCTGGGGGTCCTCGGCCAGCACGTCCAGGGCAAGCCGGGGACCGGCGTCCTGCGCCCACCCCAGCGCCCTCGCCAGCTCCGCCGGCAGGGGGCCGGCTTCGACCAGCAGGCCGGCGAGCCGCTCCAGCGCCCCCCAGTCGGTCAGGTCGAGCGGGACCTTTTTGCCGTTGTCGAGGCTCAGCCCGGGCGCCCCCGCCCGCAGCGAGACGCCGGCGGCGGGCGTCCAGCCCGCCGCGAGCTCGAACCGGTCGGCGAGGAGCCGCGCCGACCCCAGCTCGAGCGTGCCCTGCGAAGCCGACCCGGGCCGGAGCTGCAGCGACACCGCGGCCCCGGGCAGGAAGTCGGCGCCGCCCGAGGTGAGATCCAGGTGGACCAGCGCCGCCGTCAGGCCGCCGCGGAAGTCGAGCTCTTTGCCGAGCTCGTGCTCGCTGCCGACGGCGAGGGCGAGCGTCAACCCGCCCGCCTCCGCCACCGCCCGCAGCTCGATTCCCTCGCGCAGCCCGATCCGCCAGGGGTCCTCGTCGCTGCCCGATCCGCTCGCGCCGGCGGCCGCCTGGGCGTCGCCCACGAGCAGGTCCCGGGCGGCCTCCAGAAGCGCCGGAATCGCCGCCCGCTGCTTCTCCACCAGCTCCCGCCAGTGGTCCCGCAGCGCCGCGATCGGGTCCTGGAGGAACTGCCCGGGGTCCAGCGTCGGCACCCCGGGATGCCCGGGCGGCGGCTGCAGCCCGAGGAGCGTCATCGCTCCACGGCCGGACGGCCCGATCCGCTCGAACGCCCCGGCGAGGAGGGACTCGACGGTTTTGCCGGCCGCCTCGGCGACCGCCCCCGGGCTCGTCAGGTCGAGGGTCTCGAATTTCGTGCCCGCGAGGGTGACGTCGTCGACCGCGAGGACGACGACCGGCTTCGTCGCCTCGAGGGCGATGCCGGCCCGCAGCGAACCGACCTCGGGATCGCCCGCGAGCAGGGGCGCGCCCTCCCCGCCGAGCTGGGCGTAGGCGGCCAGCGAGGGCAGCGCGGTGACCGAGGCCGTTGCCGCCTCCAGCCGCAGCAGCTCCGCCCGCAGCACCGCCTGCCGGTCGTCGGCTCCCCCTACCCGCAGGGAGACCCGGGGGACGACGAGCGGCAGGCCGCCGGCGTCGCCGGCGAGCCCGAGGCCGATCGCCACCTCGGCATCGCCGAGCGCGAACCGGAGCTCGTCCTCGGCGACCGCCGCCTCCGCCTCGAGCAGCTCGCCGAGGGCAGCCAGCCAGGCCCGGCGCGCGGCGTCCGCGCTCGCCACCTCGTGGAACCAGGCGGCGAGCGCCCGCGGACCTTCATCGAAGAGCTCCGCCATCGGCAGCGACGGGATCGCCTCTGCCTCGCCGAGGCCGATCAGCTCGGCGAGGGCGGCGACCTGCCCGCCGGCGCCCGTGGACTGCTCGCGCACCAGCCCCAGGACGAGCTCGAGCAGCGTGCGATCGAGCCCGTTGCGGTCGGCGGTCGAGAGGCGCACGTCCCCGTCCCCCGGCAGCGCCAGCCCCAGCAGTGCGAGCGAGATGGCAGGGTCGGTGTCGCCGCTGGGGGCGGTCGGCAGATCGAGGCCGAGCTCGATCCCCCCGAGGTGCGGCTGCCCCGCTTTCCCCTCGCCGAAGGAGATCGCCGCGGCCACGGTGGCGCGGGCGCCCGGCTGACCGGCGAAGATCGGCGCGACGGGACCGGAAGACCCTTTGCGGGCGACGCGGAAGAGGGGAACGTGCGCCTCTACCCTCGCCTCCGGCTCGGCGCTCGCCTGCCGAATCCCGGACCCGATCGCGACGAAGCTCGGATCGCTGTCGTCGATGACCGCGAAGAGCTGGAGGCGCTCGGGCCCAGCGATCAGCGGCAGCCAGACCGGCCCCGGCCCCTCGGCCTCCCGCTCGCCCGCGCCCAGGACCTCGTCGCAGAATTCGAGCAGCGCCTGCCGCTGCCCGTCGTCAGCGAGGACGCCCCCCATGTACTCGGCGGGTTTCTCGAACCAGTCCCCCCGCACCTCCCCCGCCCCGTCGAGCAGTCCAAGCGCCACCGCTGCATCGCTCAGCACTCCGAGATCGTCGGCCTCGAACATCCCGCTCAACCTAGGCCCGGCCCCGCCCTATTGCAACTACTTCTCCTGAACGCGCGAGTTCATCAATCACCCGGAGCGTCTGCGTCCAGGTAGTCCAGTTGGGTTCGATCTAGTTCGGTGGAGTCAAGGACATATTTCGGGACACGGAATGCCTCGGGACCGCGCATCCCGCTGTTGTGGTCAGCGCCGCTTACTACGGGATGCTCTACGCAGCCCGAGCCGCCCTCTCCGAGCGAGGCGAGTTCGCGAAGACCCACAGCGGCACCTGGACCCTGTTCAGTCAGGTGTTCGTTGCCCCGGGCGAGTTCGACCAGCGCCTCAGCGCCCTCGCCCGCCGCGCCAAGGACGCCCGCGAGGAAGGCGACTACGAGGCCGCGCCGGCAAGCCTGGAGGAAGCCGCCGCCCTCGTCCAAGGCGCAGCCGAGTTCATCGCTGCAATTGAACGCCTGCTGAAGAGCTGAGCCAGCATCCGCGTGGTCGCCACCACCGCAGACAATCAGCCTCTATGTGCAAGGCTTTGACGATGGCCACCACAAGCGCAAACGTCCAAAGCACCGTCGTGGCGGCTGCCTGCTCTGCAAGCCGCAGAAGCTGACCGCGAACGCAAAGGGGGAGCGCCGTCGCTCGGAACAGATGTCGCTCCAGCACGAGCGCACCGCGGATCAGGAGGCCGAGGCAATCGCCGCCGAGCGAATCAAGAGCGGAGCGTCAGACCACAAGGAAGATGGCGCCGAAGCACTGGAGCGCCTTGGCATCGAAGTACCGCTACGGGGATTCGAACCCCGGTTTCCGGACTGAGAATTGCCTCTGGGAAGCCATTTGCGGCCAATCCGTGCCTGTGGCGTCCAAGGAGATCAGTCCAGTTCCGTCGAGTTCGGTGGAGTCGGGGACATATTTCGGGACACGGATTTTCCGGCTCCTCAGCCTGCTCCCGGCCTCTCCCCGAAAGCGATGGGGCACCAACCGTCATTCGGCTGAGGCAGCGCAGCCCACCGAGAGTGTGAGGCGCCGGTGCTCGAGCGCTTCTTATCGCGCCTGAACAACGAACTGGACGGCGATCTGCGCGGTATCGGGCTCTACGGCTCACGCGCTGGGAACGCGGAGCCTCAGGGCAGTTGTCGACAACTAGGTGGCGACGTGCTGCCATCGAACAGCGGCTTCGACCTCGCGCGATCTCCGATGCGATCACTCCTAGCTGGACAATCTGACCTCGCGCGGTGGGGACGCGTAGCCATCGAAAAGTCTCAACTTCCTTGGGTCTCCCCCTAAATTGACCCACCGGGAAACACTGACCTGAACTCCGAGACATGCCCCGGCGTTCGGTCCGGTCTTTTTTGGCGGAAACCGGACCAACATGGTCAACACTACTCGGCCGGATCGGCTCTGCTTGACGACACGCTCGACTCGCGGTTCAGGCCTGGTGTATTCACAGAACGGGACAAACGCACCGATTTGAATTCCCTCCCCTCCTACCCTCATGATCCCCCACTTGACCGCCTTGAGCGGCCCCCTGCTTCCAGATCCATTTACCTCGGCCGAGGAGGTCAAGCTCGTAGTTTCAGCGGCGGAAGTCGCGCTAGACCCGCCGCATCCCGCTAAAACGAGCAACATCACAAGAGTGATCGCGAACATGACAAGTAGGCCTTGCTGGAATCGTGGCTTCAAGTGGAGAGGGATTTGCATCTGTCTCACGTTACTACTCTCCGGGAATCGCCAAGTGCAGCGAAGCCATACCGGGCGCGTTGAGGATCCCTGGCACTTTACTCGGCTCTTGGCGCCGGGGTACAACAAGCGGCGTGACCCAGTCCTTTACCAGGCCGACCACCCCCGGACCACCGCTAAGTAGACCTACCGCACCACCGGTGCGGGGGCTCCAAACCGGAGAGCCACTATCTCCAGGTACTCCAGCAAAGCGAGTGATGAGGTATAGCTGCTTCCCGGGGTTGCCGGCATTACGTCGACGGACTCCAATGAATTCACCACACTTCCGTTCATTGGTGGCAACACCAGAGAAGCAGAGCGTTTCGCCAGCCTTCGGAGCAAATGCATCCCCCACAGGCTTCGGAAGCATCTCGTTGAGGAAAATATAATAAGGCATCAAGCCACCAGCATTTAGAGCTATGGCAGAGCCGTCGGTTTCATACTCCTGACCTCCCAACGGGAGGCCAGTCCTCGCTGAGTGGCCGATCTTTTTCAAGGCGCTTGGATCAACTGCCCCGCCCGCATCCTGCCGATAGAAGAGACGGCCGAGGGGGGCGCAGTGGCCGGCCGTGAGAGCGAAGGATGCAAACTCCGGCTCGCCATTGGCCTTAGTCCCGATGCGGTCCCACGCACCGAAGCCGGCCGTGCAGGCGGTGTAGCCACCAGCCTTCTGTCCGATGAGCCGGTCTCCCGCATGAATCCGGCCAGTGCTGTGATTGCGGCCGGCGAACTCGAGACCTTGATCTTCGTAGACAACTTTTAGAGCAGCACCCTGCCCCAAGGCGCTCTTCAAGTGATTTTCTATCAGGGAAACATCAGTCCCAGCTACTTCGACAGCGTTAGCACCTTCAGAAACACCGGTAGACACTATGGTTCCGGCGAGCGCTGGATCGCTGTCCCAAAGTGCTTCGACATTCGAAAGTAAGCTCTCCAGCGACACACGAGGTGCGGTGGGGGTAACGGGATAGGTAGCGAGGCGATCTGCAGCTTCCAATGACACCTGCTGCTTCAATTCGGCGAGTGCACCTTCCTGGTCGGAGGTAAATCCGACATGCATGATGCCACCACTCCTGTGGTCCATGTAATAGCCGGCAAACGTACTCGGTCGATGCGCTTGCGCCCATTCTTCTACTAACGGAATATTTCGGTTCATATACGATTCTCGATATTCCATCTCAGCCACGTCCTCAGGCCGCAGCGGCACTCCCCACCGTTCCCAGGAAGCCCGGGCCACTTCCCCCGCCGGCGTACCAGGGCTATGCCACGCATTGATCAGCCCATAGATGCGTTCGACTAGCTTCCGCTCGTTTTCGACCGGGAAGACGACCTCAAGGCCATAGTCTTCGCGGAACTTCTGGATCTCACTGAATTTCGGAGCTACAGGCGCGCCCGGCACCGGGGGCGGAGTCTGGGGGATCGTCACCGACCAGCGTTTGCTTTCACTCAGTTCGAGCCCGTTGGTGACAATGACTTCTAGGTTGAGCACTCCGGGGGAAAGGCTCGCGGTGTCGGTCGCCCAGAGGTCTTCTTCGCGAGTTGGGCAGCTAGTCGCCGGTTCTTTATCGCAGCGCTTCTCACTGACCAACCGATCGCCGTTAGCGAGCACCTGTATTGAGGTGATGCCATGCGGGGAGTCACCGATCACTTCCAGGAAGAGGTCTCCTGCGGGCACCTCTTTGCCGGCCTTGTCCAACCCGAGACTGCCGTTCAGGCCGAGAATTTCGGGTTTGGTGCCTGCGTGCCACCACTTGAACACCGACCCGTCCGCGCCGATGTCATAGGTGATCTGCGGCTGATTCGGGGGCGCTACCCTCGAGCGTCGCGGCGGTCCCTGTTCGTAGTAGAAGAACGTGGATTTTTCATTCAATCCGTTGGGTGCGACCGTCACCTTTTCCACCCGGTTGTCGGCGTAGTAGTAGATCTTGGCCCAGGTGCCGTTGGGCAGAATCACTTCCGAGAGCAACCCGGCCGTGTTCTTTTTGTAGGTGGTTTTGCCCTCGGGTCCTTGGTGGGAGGTCAGGAAGTCGCCTTCATACGTGTAGGTGTGTTCGCCTGCGGCGTTGCCGGTGACGATGGTTACCAGGCCGCCGGGGGTCGCGACCTCGACCTTGGGGTCGCCGTCGCTGAGATCAAGTGGCGCAGACGCAGGGGTTTCGTAGTGGCCCAGCTGCCAGCGCTGGATGCGGTGGTTGTTGACGTCACCGATCAAGATGCCGCCTTTGCCGTCGGACTCGATACCGGTTGGCGTATTGATGGTGGGGAAAGAGAACTGGCCTTCCCCCGACCCGAGGCTGCCGAACTGGCCTATATAGCTTCCGGCGAGATCGAAGCGCTGGACCCGCTGGTTGCTTTGATCGGTGACCCAGACGTTCCCTTTTGAATCTATATCGACACCGCTTGGGCGATTGAACTGGCCGGGGCCACTGCCGAGGCTGCCGAACTGGCTGACAAAATCCCCGTCTGGCTCGAAGACGGCGATGCGGTTGTTCTGCAGGTCGCCGACCCAGATATTGCCATCGGGGTCGACGTCGATTCCGATCGGCTTGCCGAGGTGGCCCGAGCCGGAGCCTTTGGAGCTAACGACTTTGATGAATTCGCCGCTCTCGCTGAACTGCTGGATGCGGCCGTTGCCGGAGTCGGCAACCCAGATGTTGCCTTCGAAGTCGGTGGCGATCCCTTCGGGTGCGGAGAACTGCCCGTTGCCACTTCCAGCCGAGCCGAACTTTGACAGGAACTGCCCTTCGGGGCTGAACTTCTGGACGCGGTTGTTGCTGGAGTCGGTCACGAGGAGGTTCCCGTCACGATCGACGGCAATTGCCGTCGGACGGTTGAACTGCCCGTCCCCAGCGCCGAGCGATCCGAACTTGGCGAGATATTTTCCGGTCGGGTCGAATTTCTGAATGCGGTTGTTGGACTTGTCGACGACCCAGAGGTTGCCTTCAACCCCCACCGCCACGTCTGCGGGGGCCTGGAGTTTCCCGTCGGTAGAGCCGTTGGAGCCAAAGGCGCTGAAGTAGGCGGGCCGTTCGATCGGAACCATCCACTGCTGGATACGGTGGTTGTTGACATCGGCGATCCAGAGATGTCCCTTGGAGTCCGCGGCTATCCCCATCGGATAGGAGAAGCTGAACTGGCCCTGGCCCGAGCCGGCAGTGCCGAACTTGCCTTTGAACTGCCCCGTGAGGTCGAACTGCTGGATGCGGTTGTTGCTCTGATCGCCGACCCAGACATTGCCCAGCTTGTCGATCTCGATCTCATCGGGGTTTTTGAACTGGCCATCGCCCGACCCGTTGGAGCCGAAGGAGCTGATGAACGTTCCTGCCGAACTGAATTTGGAAACTCGGTGGTTCTGCCAGTCGGCAACCCAGATGTCACCGTTGGGTGCGATGTCGATGCCGGTCGGTTCGCCGAGCTGTCCCGTTCCCGAGCCTTTGGTGCCAACGGACTGCAGGAAAGCACCTGCTGAGCTGAACTTCTGCAGGCGCCCGCCATAGGTGTCGGCGACCCAGATATTGCCGGAGCCATCGACAGCGACTCCTTCGGGCCCTGAGCCGGTGAACTGGCCATTGCCGGTTCCGCTCGAGCCGAATTTGGAGACGAACACGCCCAGCGAGTTGAAGCGCTGCACCCGGGCGTTGCCGGCGTCGGTGACCAGGAGGTCGCCGTTGGCGGCGAGAGCGATCGAGGTCGGCCGGTTGAACTGCCCGTCGCCGGCGCCGAGCGATCCGAACTTGGCGAGGAAGTTGCCCGCCTGGTCGAACTTCTGGATGCGGTTGTTGGACTTGTCGACGACCCAGAGGTTGCCCTGGGGATCGACCGCCACGTCACCGGGAGATTTCAGTTGCCCGTTAGCGGAACCGTTGGAGCCGAAAGAGCTCGCATATTTCGGCAGCGTGATCAGCTGCGGCTCAGGAATCTGCAGTTCGGAAGGATCGGCAGCAAAGGTCGCCGGGTCTTCGACCTCGATCTCTGCCAGCTCACCACCTTCGTAATCAAAGTCAACCTTGGCCGATCCCTCGGTGAGCAGGGCCTCGGTCTGGCCGGTCGCGTCGAAGGCCACAGAAGTTGCCGATTCGCCGGTTTCATCGGTCAACTCATAGCCGCCGGTTGATTTCTTCGTCAGCGTCGCCTGCAGTGCGGGGTCGAATTTTTCCGCCCCCGCCGTGGTCGGAAGTTCAACCTCCTCCTCGAAGGCTCCGCTGGAGTCGAGGATTTCGGCTTCGCTGGCGACTGGAGACCCTTCCGGTTTGATCGGATCGAGATCGGGCGTCTGCGCCAGGGTCCAGCCGTCCCCCCACTCGGTGTCCTCGTTCTCGGGCAGCATCGAGTTGTAGTAGCGCTCGACTTCGAGGTCGGCGCCGGCTCCCTCGACCTCGATGTCCTGCTCGCGATAAACGAGGTTGCCATTCATCACGTTGACCGCGAGTTCGGGTCTGTCGGGATGCTCTTCTTCGGCTTCGTTGCCGCTGCCGTCCGGAAGCGGGAAGTAGTGCATCACGTACTCGTCTTTCATCCCGGTCGCCGGGAAGTATTCGAACTCGATTTCGCGTTTCAGCCGCTTGCCGACCTGGTCCACCGCTTCGACTTTCAGCTTGTGTTTGCCGGAGGTCGTCACCGCCTTGCTGAGCTGCAGCGAAAAGGTCTTGTTCATTTCGCAGCTGTAGTTGGGTCCTACGCAGGATTGAGGAGACCAGGGCACGGTTTGCTCGACCCACGACCCCGGCGCCGTCGGGTTGTCCAGGTAGACCTCGATGTCTTTGACGCCGGATCGCTTGTTGAGCGGATCATTCGCATTGCCGTCTTTGGCTGCAATCGTCAGGTTGTAGACAGGGAGGCTGAGCTGGTCGCCTTTGCCGGCCGGCACCTCCGCGCTGCCGACCTCGCTGGTCGCTTCGGCGAGCTGGCCGCTCAGCGCCATTTCGGGTGGTTCGTTGTCCACCCGCATCGTCCAGTGGTAGTCGGCCGTGTACTTGCCGGTGGGGTCATTGGCGCTCAACCACACGTCCCGTTCGCCCTGGAAGAAGTCGCCCCCGGTGAGGTTGTCGAAGGAGGCGGTGTGGGTCGTGTAGCAGGGGCTGCGTCGGGTGCCGGCGCATTCGTTCTGGGGCGGGATGTCGTAGTTGATCGGGCCGTTCCACTGATGGATGCGCACGTTTTTGATTCCGAGCCCTTCGTCCTTGGCGACCGCGGTGATCGTGAAGGGGGTTGCATTGCTGACCCAGCCGCTCGGCCTACCCTGGATCCCCGAGAGCCCGCCTTGGATCCAGGGCGGGTTCCAGTCATCGAGCCAGACGTGAGCACCACCGGCGTAGAGGTCGCGCCAACAGCCGATCGAGTATTCGGCGCCGCCGCTACTCAGGCCGAAGATCACTGAGTCTCCGGAGAAATTGAGGGTGTAGGTGCTCCCCGGTTGGTTGGCCGAGTTCACCGAAAGGTAAACCCAGTTGTTCTGGTTGGCCGACCAAATGCCGAAGTAGTTGTGGGGCTTCGGATAGCTGCTCTCCGGGCAGCCGTGGTCCGCGTGCACATACGGCGCTCCGAGCGTGGCGCTTGAGATGTAGCTGTTGATATTGGGTGCCGCATAGCTCCACTGGGCGAACTGGTTTGGCCAGTAGGTGCCTGGCTGCGAGGAGACGTAGAGGCCGCGGGTGCTGGACCCGCCCGGCCCAAAGCACTCATAGATGCAGTAGGTCGAGCCATACATGCCGGCCACGTTCTTGTTGAAGCCCCAGACGCCCATGTCGAGAGCGTTGTGGTTCTGGCCATAGATCCAGTTTTCGTCGTTTTCGAGGATCGGGTCGAGGAGGATGGGCATGGCATAGTCGCCCTCGCGATGGTCAACCGTGAGGACGAGCGAGTTGCCGTCCACCTGAAGATCAACCGGCACGTCCGTGCCCTGTGCGTCGACCGCAATCGGCTCCGGAACGGTGCTCAAAACCTCGTTGCCCTTGACGACCTCAGCGCCCCATTCCCCGTTGGCGCGAAGCTCGGCCCCTGCGGGCATCTGCACCTGATACCGCAAAGTCTCAGGGCTATTCTCAGAACGCAGGACATTGAAGACCTCGACTCCGGTCGCGATCGGACTGATCAGCATGTCGGTGTCGGGGAGAACCGCCGGTGCGAATACGTTTTCATCGCCAAAGAGCTGGTTGGGACGACCCTCGTCGGCACCAGCCAACTCGATCGCCACGCCATCGTCGCCGACCTTGATCGGCTGGCCCGCTTCGTCTGGGATCTCCACTTCGACGAGCGCGTTGTCGGTCTCGAAACCGGAGCCGGACTCTTCAAGGCTGAGGTCGACTTTGCGGAGCTCTCCCTCTTCGTCCTCGGCCTGGACGGGCAGGCTTGATTCCAGCAGCATGCCGTTCCCGGCGTCTTTGACCGTCGCAGAAGTCGGTTCACTCGTACTGAGCAACTGCGCATCACTGAGAAAGCGGGCCGGATCTCGGTTGAGCTGAGTGAGCTCTTCGCCAAAAACCGTCCTCAGCAGATCTTCGGCGTCATCCCGGCCGAGGCCAGCAAAAGCGAAGCGGGAATGCTCGCGCTCCTGAGCGGCTTCGGGACTTGCCAACCACGCTTTCCGTTCGTCTTCTTCATCCTCGGCTTGTTCAAGCGCTTGAGTTACGTCCTGGGCAGCGGGAAGCCTCGAAGGATCGAAGTCCTCTGGCGCTGGAGGGTGGACGATTTCCTCGGCTGGGCCTCCAGGACGCTCGGCAGCAAGCACCGGAACCGCGGAGCAGATGCACAGCACAATGAAAGCCATCGCCGCAGAGACCCATGAACCCGCTCGGATTCCTGCTCTGCTTCTTTTCCTCATCTGAAGGGTCGCCCTTCGCTCACGACGGAGGCGCCTCCAGCGACTCCCCAGGGTCCCGGCATCCTTCAGAAGCGATCAAAGGAAATCAATTCCTAAAATTAGGATAACGATTTCAGGAGTGCCAGAACGGCTCTTTTTGGACTAGTTGTCAATGATGGTCCGTCTAGACAGAGGTTCCTGGAGCGACTTCGGATGGCTTGTCTGGACTCCCTGTCTCTGGGAGTCACCTAGGGACTGCGTTACCTGCCGAATCACCTGGGCATCGCCGCCAAGCGCGCGAGTTCCACCGAGCGGCCAGAAGTCGTTCTGGTCCCAGTACTCCGGAACAGCTTGTTGCTGCCGAATTCTTCGATCCATGCAGCGTTCTGGCGACCAGGAGTGAGGCGCCCTCGCCGAGTTGTTGCCTTCAAGAAAGAGAAAGCCCCGGCAAACCGGGGCTTTTGTCTCGCAAAGCGCTTCTGCGGGAGTACCGCTACGGGGATTCGAACCCCGGTTTCCGGACTGAGAATCCGGCGTCCTAGTCCCCTAGACGATAGCGGCGAGGATGCGGGCATTTTAGCGAGACGGCGGGCGGGGGCGCGAGACGTCGATCACAGGAAGTTGATCTGGGGCGGCGAGGGGCGCGGGGCTCGCAACCGGTAAATTGCCTGCTCCGCGCGGCTGTGGCGGAACTGGTAGACGCGCACGGTTCAGGTCCGTGTGGGCGAGAGCCCGTGGAGGTTCGACTCCTCTCAGCCGCATCTCGAGGTCGAGTCTGTCGTCGACCCCATATATGGGGCTCTGAGACCGACTCGCGGTTCAGGCCACCTGGGCGGCCGGCTGCTCCTGCGGCGCCCTGGCGGCGTTGCACGCGATCTCTTCGACGAAGGTCGGCCAGAGGGCGCGGGGCAGGTCGTGACCCATGCCGTCGATCATCTTCAGGCGGGCGTTGGGGATGGCGCGGGCGGTGGCGCGGCCGCCGGAGGGGTTGACGAGGACGTCGTTGCGGCCGTGGATGACGAGGGCGGGGAGGTCGAGCTTGCGCAGGTGGTGGGTGCGGTCGCCGGAGGCGGTGATCGCATGGAGCTGGCGGGCGATCCCGGCCTGGCTGTGGCCGCGGTCGAAGGAGCGGCCGGCGATCTTGCGGATCCGCTCCTCCTCGAAGGGGTAGCCGGGCGAGCCGATCGTCTTGAAGGTCTTGACCACGCGCTCGATCGCCGCCTCGCGCTCGCGCGGCGGTTTGCCGAGCAGGAGGCCGAAGGTCTTGTAGCTGGGATGGCCGACCCGGCGACTGCCGGTGGTCGACATGATCGAGCAGAGCGAGCGCACCCGCTCGCGATGCCCGATCGCCGTGCACTGGGCGATCATCCCGCCCATCGAGGCGCCGACGAGGTGGGCGGCCTCGATCCCGAGGTGGTCCATCAGCCCGACCGTGTCGGCGGCCATGTCGCGCAGGCGGTACTCGGGCCGGCCGCGGCCGACGAGGAGGTCGACCACGTTCGGCACGCCGGCGCTGCGGACCTTGGTCGAGCGGCCGATGTCGCGGTTGTCGAAGCGGACGACGCGGAAGCCGCGCTCGGCGAGCATCCCGCAGAACTCCTCGTCCCAGGCGATCATCTGCGTCGCCAGTCCCATGATCAGGACCAGCGGCTCGCCGTCGGGATCGCCCATCTCCTGGTAGCAGAGCTCGACGCCGTTGACGGGGGCCATCGTTTCCGCGGAAAACTTGTGCATCCCGGCAGCTTACCCAGCCTGGCTGGACAGCCAAACGTGACGCGTTGCCGACGGCGTTCGTCCTTCTGGGGACATATGACCGCAAAAGGACGAACGCCGGCGCGGTTCCGGTAGAACGGGCGGGTGCGGACGGCGATCATCTCCGACCTCCACCTCGGCGTCGCCAGCGACGAGGACGTGCTCCGCGACGCCGAGATCCGGCGCGTCCTCTTCGAGGAGATCGCGGGGGCAGACCGCCTGGTCCTGCTCGGGGACGTGGTCGAGCTGCGCAACCTGCCGCTCGGCCCCTCGCTGGAGCGCAGCCGGCCCTTCTTCGAGGAGCTCGGGGAGGTCCTGGGGGAGGTCGAGGTGACGCTGCTCCCCGGCAACCACGACGCCCGCCTCGCCGAGCCGCTGCTCGACGCGCTCTCGATCGACGGCAACCCCGGGCTCGGGCTCGAGCACCTCTACCCCCCGGCACCCGGCCCGCTGGCGATGATCGACGAGTGGCTCGGCCCGGCGCGGCTGCAGCCCGCCTACCCCGGCGTCTGGCTGCGGGACGACGTCTACGCGACCCACGGCCACTACCTCGACCTCCACCTCTCGCTGCCCCGCGCCGAGTGCCTGGCGGCGGCGACGATGATGCGCTTCCTCAAGCCGCCCCCGCCGCAGGCGACCCCCGCCGACTACGAGCGAGTGCTGCGGCCGCTCTACGGATTCGCCTACGGCCTGGCCCAGGTGCTGCCGGTACGACGGCGGCGCAACGGACCCGGCGAGCGGGCCTGGGAGGTCCTCGCCGGCGAGAAGCAGGCGCTGACGATGCGCGACCGCGCCGCCCGCGCCGGCTTCCCTTGGGCGATCCGCGGCCTCAACGCGCTCCTCCGCGCCGACTTCGACGCCGACGTCACCCCGCCGGCGATCTTCCGCAGCGGCCTCGAGGCCGGAGCCGAGATGGCGGTGCGCCTGGGAATCGACGACGTCCACGTGATCACCGGCCACACCCACCGCGGCGGCCCGCTCCCCGAGGAACCCGAGTGGGAGCTGCCGCGCGGCGGCCGCCTCCACAACACCGGCAGCTGGGTCTTCGCCACCGCCTTCCACCACCCCGGCAGACCACCAAGTCCCTACTGGCCAGGGACCGTCACCTGGGTAGAGGACAACAGTCCACCTCGAAGAGTGCAGCTTCTCTTAGACCGCCCCCACAAGGAGATGCTGGAGCTAGTCAACCGCCCCGGCTGAGGCCCGGGGATGGGGTCCTCGGGACCCTCCCCGCTGTTGTCCCGGGGACCCCATCCCTGGGCCTACCCAAGCCAGTCGGCAATCACGCGCCCAATCTCCGCCCCCGCGTCCTCCTGGAGGAAGTGCGAGGCGTTTGCGACCGGCCGCGGCGGCGGGAAGTTGAGCTCGCTCGAGACCCGCTCGCCGACCGAGAAGGGCAGGATCGGGTCGGAGTCGGCCCAGAGGATCAGCGCCGGCCGCTCGTCCTCGCGCAGCGAGTCGGCCACCTGTTTGCCCTCGGCGGCGCCGACCGCCTCGGGGGTGGTCGGCAGGATCAGCGGGAAGGCGCGGACGCCGGCCTTTGCCGCCGGCTTCATCTCCATATAAGGGGCGTCGTAGGCGGCGATCACCTCCTCGCCCGGGTCCTCCTTGCAGCCGCCTTTGATCAGGAACCCAACCGGCACGTCCTCGTTGTCGCGGACGAAGTCGCGGAAGGCGAACCAGGCGTCGCTCATCTTCTGGCGGCCGGTGAACGGCCCCGTCTCCATGATCACGATCCGGGAGATGCGGTCGGGGTGCTCGACCGCCAGCCGCAGCCCGATCGGGCCGCCCCAGTCGTGGACGACGGCGGTCGCGTCGCGGAGGTCGAGTTCCTCCAGCAGCGCCGCCATCAGCTCGACGTGGCGGTCGTAGGTGTACCAGCCGAGGTCGGTGGGCTTGTCGGAGCGGCCGAAGCCGGCGTAGTCGGGGGCGATGCAGCGGTAGCCGGCGTCGCGCACCGGCGGGATCACCTTGCGCCAGAGGAACGACCAGGTCGGCTCGCCGTGGAAGAAGACGACCGGCTTCCCCTCTCCCTCGTCCAGGTGCGCCAGCCGCAGCCCGTCGAGCTCGCGGTAGCGCGACGCGAACGGGTAGTCCGGCAGGCCCTCGAGCCGCTCCTCCGGCGTGCGCAGCGCTTCGACGCTCATCGGCCCCATCCTATGCCGAAAAGGGATTGTTGACCTCAAATCCTGGAATCCTGATCCGGATTCCATACTTTCCTGATCGACTTTGTGCTAGGCTGCCGCGCCACTGATTGGGCAGTAAGTTGCTCAAGAACGTAAGTTAGTCGAAAAAGGAAGGAACAACCTAGATGCGGAACGCTCGCACTACCCGGCGGCGCGGCGTGACGGTCGGCCTCCTCGCCGCCCTCACCCTGCTAGTCGCAATCGTCGCCGCCGGCTGCGGAGGCAGCGACAGCAGCGCCACCGGTTCGGACACCGGCTCCAGCTCCTCCGGAGGCGGCAAGCTCGACGTGGTCGGCTACTCCACCCCGGAAGCCGTCTACACCGAAGCGCTCGAGCCCGCCTTCGAAGAAAGCTCGAAAGGCAGCGGCGTCAGCTTCAGCAACTCCTTTGGCGCCTCCGGCGACCAGAGCCGAGCCGTAGCCGCGGGGCAGCCCGCATCTGTCGTCCACTTCTCCCAGGCCGGCGACATGGAACGGCTGGTCGAAGAAGGCGAAATCGTCGCCAAAGACTGGGACCAGAACAAGTACAAGGGCATCGCCCAGAAATCGGTCGTGGTCTTCGTCGTCCGCAAGGGCAATCCGGAGGGCATCGAGAGCTTCGACGACCTTCAGAGCAAGGACGTCGATGTCATTACCCCGAACCCGTTCAGCTCGGGCTCGGCCCGCTGGAACATCATGGCCGTCTACGGCAACGCGATCGAGGCCGGTAAATCCCCCGCCCAGGCGCTCGACGAGGTCCGCACCGTGCTCGAAAAGACTGTCGCCCAGCCGGGCAGCGGCCGCGACGCCCTCTCGGCCTTCACCCAAGGCCAGGGCGACGTGCTCCTGAGCTACGAGAACGAGGCGATCAAGGCCGAAGAAGAGGGTGAAGACGTCGAATACGTCGTGCCTCCGGCGACGATCTCGATCGAAACCCCGATCGCGGTCACCAAAGACGCACCGGAGCCTGCCGCTCAGGACTTCCTCAACTTCATCTGGTCGGATGAGGGTCAGGAAATCTGGGCCGAAAAGGGCTACCGGCCGGTCAACCCGAAGCTCGTCGACGAGAAACAGTTCCCGACCCCCAAGGACCTGTTCTACATCGCCGACTTCGGTGGCTGGAGCAAAGTCAACGATGAGTTCTTCGACGACGAAACCGGCTCCGTAGCCGAGATCGAGAAGGAACTCGGAGTCTCTACGAGCGGCTGATGGAGGCACACCCGGCAAACCTCCCCGCTCCTCGCCAGCACCGGGCAGGCATCCGCCTGCCCGGTCTCGGTGTCGGCTTCGGCGGCGGCATGGTCATGCTCTATCTGAGCTTGATGGTGCTGCTGCCGCTGGCCGCCGTCGCCAGCGAAGCCTTCTCCCTCGGCCTCGGCCACTTCTGGGAACAGGTCACCTCGCCGCTGGCAAAGAAGTCGCTCGAGTTGACCGTGATCTGCTCGCTGATCGTGGTCGCCGTCAACGGCGTCTTCGGCACGATCCTCGCCTGGCTCCTGGTCCGGGACCGGTTCCCGGGCAAGAGCATCATCAACGCCGTGATCGACCTTCCCTTCGCGCTGCCGACGATCGTCGCCAGCCTCATCCTGCTGTCTCTCTACGGGGCCGACAGTCCGATCGGGATCGATATCGCGTTCACCCGCACCGCGATCGTCGTCGCCCTCTGCTTCGTCACCCTGCCCTTCGTCGTCCGCGCCGTGCAGCCGCTGCTGCTGGAGATGGACCGCGAGATGGAGGCCGCGGCGGCCTCGCTGGGGGCGAGCAACTTCACGATCTTCCGCCGCATCATCTTCCCGAACCTTCTCCCCGGCCTCGGTGCGGGAGTCGCGCTGGCCTTCGCCCGCGCGCTGGGCGAGTTCGGCTCCGTCCTCCTCTTCGCCGGCGGCAACCCGGATACGACCGTCTCCTCGGTCTTCATCCGCAACCAGGTCGAGTCGGGCAACGAGGTCGGCGCCGCCGCCGTCTCGGTTGTCCTCCTCGCTGCCTCATTGCTGCTGCTCGCCTGCGTTTCGCTGATCCAGCGCTGGGCGGTGCGACACGACCGGGGGGACGCCGACTACTTCGGGATCGCCGCCAAAAGCACCGCGGGAGGAGGTGCCTGATGAGCGCCAATGCCCCCGGCCGCTGGGGCCTGCGGTTCCTCGGCCTCGGCTACCTCACGATGCTGCTGCTGATTCCGCTGGTGATGATCTTCTACAAGACCTTCGAAGACGGAATCAGCCCGCCGCTCGACGCGGTCACCTCGCCCGACGGCCTGCACGCGCTGAAGTTGAGCCTGCTGATGGTCGCGATCGCGGTGCCGCTGAACACGATCTTCGGGATCGGTTGCGCGCTGCTGCTGGTTCGCCACAAGTCGAAGCTGAACCCGCTCATCGACGCCGCCATCAACCTCCCCTTCGCGGTGTCCCCCGTGGTCATCGGCCTCTCGCTGTACCTGCTCTACGGAACCGGCGGCTGGTTTGCCTTCCTCGGTGAAGAAGGGATCAAGATCCTCTTCTCGGTGCCGGGCATGGTCCTCGCCAGCATCTTCGTCTCGCTGCCCTTCGTGGTGCGCGAGACGGTGCCGGTGCTGCAGGAGATCGGCACCGACCAGGAGCAGGCCGCCTCCACGCTCGGGGCCAGAGGCTGGCAGACCTTCTGGAAAGTGACCCTGCCTTCGATCCGCTGGGGCGTCGCCTACGGCGTGGTCCTCACCACCGCGCGGGTGCTCGGCGAGTTCGGCGCGGTGACGATCGTCTCCGGCTCGATCAACGGCCAGACCCAGACCCTGCCGCTCTTCGTCGAGAAGCAATACGCCAACTTCAACTCAACCGGCGCCTACGGCGCCTCTCTGGTGCTGGCACTGCTGGCGCTGATCACCCTGTTCGCAATGAACCTGCTCAAACGAAAGGAGGACGCCTGATGGGAATCTCAGTCGAGGGAGCAAATAAAAGCTTCGGTGACTTTCAGGCGCTCGACGATGTATCGATCGATGTCCCGGATGGGTCCCTTACCGCCCTGCTCGGCCCCAGCGGCTCGGGCAAGTCGACCCTGCTGAGGGCGATCGCCGGGCTCGAGGAGCTCGACCAGGGGCAGGTGACGATCAACGGCGAGGAGGCCACCCGCAAGCCGCCGCAGCAGCGCGGGGTCGGGTTCGTCTTCCAGCACTACGCCGCCTTCAAGCACATGACCGTGTACGACAACGTCGCCTTCGGGCTGAAGATCCGCAAGTGGAAGAAGCCGGAGACCTCGAAGCGGGTCCACGAGCTGCTGCAACTGGTCCAGCTCGACGGTCTCGCCGGCCGCTTCCCTTCCCAGCTCTCCGGCGGCCAGCGGCAGCGGATGGCGCTGGCGCGGGCGCTGGCGGTCGAGCCGCAGGTACTGCTGCTCGACGAGCCGTTCGGCGCTCTCGACGCCAAGGTGCGCAAAGACCTGCGGACCTGGCTCCGCCACCTCCACGACGAGATGCACGTGACCACGATCTTCGTCACCCACGACCAGGAAGAGGCGATGGACGTCGCCGACCAGCTCGTGGTGATGAACGAGGGCCGGGTCGAGCAGACCGGCAGCGCCGACGAGCTCTACGAGCACCCCGCCAACGAGTTCGTGATGAGCTTCGTCGGCGAGGTCAACCGGCTCGGCGACGACTTCGTGCGCCCGCACGACATGGAGATCGTCCTCGACCCCGACGACCGCACCCAGGAGGGCCTGGTGCAGCGGATCGTCACCCTCGGCTTCGAGGTCCGGGTCGAGCTCGTGCTCTCCGACGGGACCGAGGTCTGGGCGCAGCTGACGCGGGCCGAACTGCAGCGGCTCGAGCTGCGGGAGGGCCAGATCGCCTACCTGCGCCCGATCCAGGCCAAAAGCTTCAACGGTTCGTCGCCGTCAGGCCACGGGGCCTCGACTCCCCGTGGCTCGAACGACGGCGGCGATGCAGAGGTACCTGCAGCCGTTTGAAGGGGCGACGGGGTGGGGCGTCTTCTTGCCGGGTGACGCCCCGCCCCAAATCGCCACATCATCTTCCCTGATCCGAGAGGCCGCTTGCGGCCTCTTTTTTAGCTCTGCTTCAGGCTGCCTCTGCTATTGTTGAGTTAGATGATCAACAAATATAAAAAGGAGACAGGATGTCCAGACGCGTTGAGCAGACGACGTTTCGGTCGCGGGGCCGGCTGACGGGGCTGGTGCGGGACGAGAGCCCGGCTGGGATCGGGCAGAACCGGACCACCCAGACCGACAACCGGGAGTCGGAGCTGCGGGGGGCAGACGAGGCGCTCTTCTACCGCGCCCGTTTGATCCTCGGGGACTCCCTCCCCCGCCCCCAGCGCTGAGCCGTGAGTGGCGAAAGCGGCGAAAGCGCCTCAGGCGAATGCGCCGAATGTGTGACGCCGGCGCCTGAAATCAAGCCGCCCCCGCGAACTGCATCAACTTAACCACCCAGTGGGCAGTCAAGTTGATGCAGTTGCGGGGGCGGTCCTCTTAACGGCTCGCTATTTGGAGCCGCCGCCTTTGCTCGGTTCTTCGACCTGCAGCGGTTCGTCGGGCTGCGGGTAGGCCTGGACCGCCAGGTTCCAGCCTTTGAGCGCGAAGGTCACGTTTTTCGCGCCGGCGTACTGGACGGCAACCGTGTGGCCGCCCTTGGTCAAGACCGCGGTCTGGACCACGGTGTGAACGACGGGGACCGGGGTCGGGCTCGACGCCGTCGCCGGCGCGAAGTTGACTTTCCCGGTCGCCTGGCCGTCGACCAGGACCTGGATCGGGCAGGCCTGGTCCGGGCCCGGTTTGGGCGCCGTGCAGGTAGCCTGGCCGGAGAACGAGATCACGACCGAGCTGACTTCGGCCTTGGTCGCGAACGAGGTGAACGCGGTCGGGATGTACCCGGCCGAGGTCGAGGCCGCGTTGAATTCCGCCGAGCCGGCGGCGATCCCGACGACCGGCGGCTTCGGCGCCGTCGCCTTTGCCACGTAGAGGTTCGAAGCGGCCTTTTTCTTCAGGTAGAGCTGGGACGCCTTCTTGTTGCTCACGAACGTCTTCGCGGCCTTCTGGCTGGTCAGGAACGACTGGGCGACCGAGGGCACCACCGTCACCGAGGCGGCAACCGCCGCCGCCAGCACGACCACCGTCGCGGCTCGAGGGGTGGACAGTCTCTTCTTCAGCAATTGATCCTCCATGTCTGCGGCCCCCTTGCGGCTTTTTCGGTGCCCTCGGGGCGGCCTTTCTTTACTTAGAAGGTCAATAAACTACAGAACCTGCTACGGTTTCGCGACTAAGTTGGTCAACAAAGACGTTTACCCGGCAAGAAAGGAACTCAACCCCGCATGAGAATCAAGACCCTCGCCATAGCGGCGATCTCCCTCCTGGGGCTCGCTGCGCCGGCGTCGGCCGGGGCCGTCCAGATCATCGGATCCGGCTCCGTGGCCGCGCAGCCCGTGCTGCAGGCCCTTTTCAAGACCTACGAAAAGCAGGTCAGCAAAAAGGTCCACTTCGTCTACACCGCCAACGGCGGCAACGCCGGCGTCAAAGACGTGCAGAACGGAACCAGCCAGTTTGCCGGGCAGGCTCGTACCCCCCTCCCCAGCGACGCGGGGACGACCTACATCAAGTTCTACCTCGACGGGCTCTGCCTCGACGTCAACCCGAAGAACAGCATCAGCAACATCTCGGTCCAGCAGACCCACGACATCTACCGCGGCCTGCTGACCAACTGGAGTCAGGTAGGCGGCTCGAACCTGACCACCACGATCGACCCGGTCGGCCGCGACACCAACGGAGGGACCTACAACTTCTTCCTCCAGGCGGTGCTGAACAACGAACCGCCGGCGTCCAACGTCAACGCGCTGACCGCCGACGGCCTCGTCGTCAACGCGGTCAAGCAGGACCCGAACGCGATCGGCTACGCCGGTCTCGCCTGGCAGAAGAAGGGGCTGAAGACCCTCAAGGTCAACGGCATCCCCTGCAAAGCCAGCAAGATCAGCGTCGAGCCGCTGAAGTACCCGCTCTCGCGCTACATCTTCCTCGTCCTTCCGGGCGACGGGAGCACCAGCTCGAAAGCGCTGCTCAAGTTCATCGACTGGGCGCGTCGGAGCTCGCTGGCCGGAGCGACGATCACCGCCGCGGGCGGCGTCCCCGCGTTCAACAAGAAGTAGAGGGTCGTTGAACGAGGAAGCAACCACGGAGTACGGGCCGAAGTGGTCCGACCAGCGCGTCGAGCGGATGCTCGGCGCGCTGGTCTGCGGGGTCGTGGCGCTGCTGCTGGCGCTGATCGTCACCGTCTTCGTCCACGCCTGGCCCTCCTTTGCCCATAACGGGCTCGCCTGGTTCAGCGCCGGCGGCGACGTCGAAGAGCAGCTCAACGCGATCTCGCTCTCGGCCCAGACCAGCGGCGAATACGTCTACACCTTCCACGCCTGGCCGCTGATCTGGAGCACGATCCTGATCACCGGCGGCGCCGTCCTCATCGCCCTCGTCTCGGCGCTCTTCGTCTCCGTCTTCATCGTCGAGTTCGCGCCGGAGTGGATGAGCAACATCCTCCAGCCGGTGATCCGCTTCCTGGCCAGCGTCCCTTCGGTCATCTACGGCCTGCTCGGGGTGCTGGTCCTGGTCCCCTTCATCGGCAACCACCTGGTCACCGAGGAGCAGAAGGCCTCGGTCGCCGGCGTCATCTCCCTCACCGGCTACAGCCTGATGGCGGCGATCCTCGTGCTCACGGTGATGATCGCGCCGATCATGGTCTCGATCTTCAGCGACGGCCTGCGGGCGGTGAAACCGGGCTGGATCGAGGGCTCGCTCGGCCTCGGCATCAACCGCTGGCGGACGACCTGGAAGATCGGCGTCCGCAGCGCCCGCCCGGCGATCGTCGCCGGGACCGTGCTCGCCGTCGCCCGGGCGATCGGCGAGGCGGTGATGCTGGCGATGATCTCCGGCTCGGTCGCCTTCGCCCCGAACCCCGCCGACGGGCTGATCTTCATCTACGAGCCCTCGCGGCCGCTCGGCCCGACGATCGTCAAGAACATCGACCAGCTCTCCTCTCCCCCCTTCAACGCGACCCTGTTCTCGATCGCCGCCGTCCTCCTCTTCTCGGCGGCGATGTTCTCCCTCGCCGGCTGGCTGGCCCGGCGATCGATGCGGAAATACCTGATGCCATGAGAAACCCCTCGATGCAAGACCCGCCGCTGACGGTCCCCCCGGTCCCGCCGCCCGATCAGCACGACCCGCCCGGCGCCCACCAGCGCAAGGGCGCCGTCGAGGGCAGCGCCACCTGGAGCCTCAGCGACCGCATCGGTTTGGCGATCTGCTGGGCGCTCGGCCTGCTCTTCTGCGCGATCGCGGTGGCGATCGTCGTCTACCTGCTGGTCCAGGGGATCAAGTTCCTGCGCCCGGAGATGCTTTGGACGCCGGCCGCCGCCGGCTTCGAGGAGACCGAAACCGGCGGCTTCTCCGACGCCCTCTTCGGCACTCTGATCGTCGCCACGATGGGGATCGCGATCGCGCTGCCGATCGGCGTTGCGATCGCGGTCTGGCTGGTCGAGTACGGGCGCCCGACCGGGCTGGCGCGGATCACCGAATCGACGATCGAGGCGATCGCCGGGATCCCCTCGATCGTCCTCGCCCTCTTCGGCACGGTGATCTTTTCCTCCACCGCCCTCGGCTTCCTCAGCCGCACCTCCGAAGGGATCGTCGTCGGCCGCTCCTTCTTCGCCGCCTCGGCGATGCTTTCGCTGGTGGCGCTGCCGCTGATCGTCGCCAGCGTCCGCGAGGGGCTGAACTCGATCCCCCGACACGTTCGCGAGGCCTCCTACGCGGTCGGCAAGACGAAAGCGGCGACGACGCGGCGGATCCTGCTGCCGACCTGCCGGCCGCAGGTCGCCACCGGCGCGATGCTCGGTCTCGGTCGGATCATCGGCGACACCGCGATCATCGTCGTCCTCCTCGGCGCGACCCAGAACTTCGCCCCGGTCGAAGGCGCCGCCTTCCCGTTCAACTACCTGCGCGGCGCCGGCACCACCCTGACCAACTTCGTCTACGAGGCCTCCCCCACCGGGAACCTCAACCAGCCGCAGAAAGCCTACGCGGCGGCTTTCGTCCTGCTGCTGATGGTCCTGGCCCTGAACGCGGCCGTCGACATCGTCCATCGCCGCGCGAGAAAGGTTGGAACGTGGAGCCACTGACCCCCGGCACCTCCGAGTACAGGGTGGCGATCGACCCCGAGGGCTCGCGCCGGCCGGCCGGCCCACCGCCGATCCGGCGGATCCCGCTCGAGGACCCGGCGCCGGCGACCGAGGTGCTGCCGCCGGTCGGCGGGGACTCTCATCAGGCGCAGGGGGGGAGTGGCTTCACCGCCGCCAAACGATCGATCAAAGCGCCGCAGTTCTCGATCCGGCGGATGGAGATCGACGACGTCTCGGTCCACTACGGGACCAAAGAAGCGGTCAAACGGGTCTCATTGCCGGTGCGCCAGGGCGAGGTCCTCTCGCTGATCGGGCCCTCCGGTTGCGGCAAGACGACGCTGCTGCGCTCGCTCAACCGGCTCACCGAGCTGACCTCGAGCGCCACCCTCACCGGCCGCATCCTGCTCGACGACGTCGACATCACCGAGATCGAGCCGACCCTGCTGCGGCGCCGGGTGACGATGGTCTTCCAGCAGCCGAACCCGTTCCCGATGAGCGTCTTCGACAACATCGCCTACGTGCTGCGGGAGCAGGGCTCGCGGCGGGCGCGCAGGAAGACGCTCGAGCCCGCCGTCCACAGCGCCCTCGACCGTGCCGGCCTCTTCGAGGAGGTCAAAGACAACCTCGACCACCCGGCGCTGAAACTCTCCGGCGGCCAGCAGCAGCGGCTCTGCATCGCCAGGGCGCTGGCGGCCGAGCCCGAGGTGCTGCTGCTCGACGAGCCCTGCTCGGCGCTGGACCCGAAATCGACGAAAGTGATCGAGGACCTGATCGTGCGGCTGCGCGACGACGTCGCCGTCGTCATCGTCACCCACAACCTCCAGCAGGCCTACCGGATCGCCGACCACGTCGCCTTCATGTACCTGGGTGACCTGGTCGAGTACAACAGCGCCACCGCCCTCTTCGGCTCGCCCCGCGAGCAACGGACCCGGGAGTACGTCAGCGGTGCCTTCGGCTAGGCGCGCATCCCAGCTCGCGGTCCTCGCCGTCTGCGGCGCCCTCGGCGCCGGAGCGCTGACCGGCTGCGAGACGACCCAGGAAAAGGCCGCCGCGCAGCAGGCCGAATCCGCACGCATCCTCGAGGCCCGCGCCAAGCGCCAGGCGCAGAAGAAGAAGCAGAAGCACCACCGACAGAGCCAACACAAGCACGAGAAGGGGGAGGGATGAGCACCCAGGTGGAGGACGTTCGCAGGCCACAGGCTTACGAGCCCTGTGAGGAGTGCGGGGCGCCGATGGACCCGCAGCAGCGCTACTGCGTCAACTGCGCGGCGCGGCGCGGCAACGGCGCCAACCCCTCCTCGCGCTATTTCGCGGCGATGAGCAAACGGGCTCGCCCGCCCCTGGTGCGCCCGGCGGCAGCCAAACAGAGTCCGACCAGCCGCGCCGCCGCGGTCGGCTTCTTCGCCCTGCTGCCGATCGCGGTCGCGATCGGCGTCGCGATCGGCCACAACGGCTCCGGCGACAGCGACGAAGAAGCGCTGCTGAAGGCTCTGCGGGAACGGCAGGCGACGGCGGCCGGCACCGTCGCCGGCCCGACGACCGGGACCGCCGCCGGCGCGACGGCCGGCAAAGCGAAAGAGAAAGCGGCCAAAGCCGACAAGTCGAAAGCCGAGCCCGAAGAAAAAGTCGTCGCCCACACCGCCAACGGCGACGTCCACGACGTGACCCACTTCAAGGCCTCCGAGCAGAAGGAAGCCGAAGACACGAAGCTGGTCGAAGAAAACCCCGAACAGACGGGCGAGAACTACATCAAGGCGCAGCAGAACCTGCCTGACGTGATCGTCGTCGGCGGCGAAGGCGGCGGTTCGGCGCCGGCCGGGGGAGCGGAACCGTGATCGAGCGTCTGCGCGAGCTGAAGCTGCCCGAGCGGCTGACCGGGAAACCGAGCGCCAACGGGAACGGCGCCGCGAAACCGGCGCCCGAGCCACCGGTTGAAAATAAGGAGCTGGTCGGCCAGCGCGACCGCCTGCTGGAGAAGTTCACGGTGATGCAGGCCGACCTCGGCGGCGCCTTCTACGAGATGGCGATCCGCGACCACGTCCGCCTCGACGTCCTCACCCGCAAGGCGGCCGAGCTGCAGCGGGTCGACGCCGAGTTGCTCGCGGTCGAACGCCAGCTCGAGCTCGAACGGACCGACGCCGCCGGGCACTGCCCCACCTGCAACGCCCCCTTCGGCCGCGCCGATCGCTTCTGCCCGCAGTGCGGCAGCTCCCTGGTGGTGACGGCGCCGTGAAACTGGCTCTGGCCGCCTACGTGCAGAAGGCGATCGCCGCGGCGGCGACCGTGACCGGGAAGAAATTCGGCCTCCTCGTCGCCTCCTCGCTGATCGCGACCAGCGGCGTCGTCGCCTCGGCGCTGACCGGCTCCGGCGGGATCGGCCCGGTGACCGCGGCCGCGATGGCCGGGCTGTTCGACGAGCAGCCCGCGGCGGTGACGACGGCCGCCCCTCCGGCCGCCGCGCCGGAAGAAGCCTTCACGCCCCCTTCCTCCCCACAGTCGGCGCCGAGCGCGGGAGCGGCTTCCCCCGGGCCGCTTCCCGCGGCGGCGCCATCCCCGGCTCCGGAATCGCTGCCCAGCTCCGAACCGCAGGCGCCGGAAGCGCCGCCGCCGAGCGAACCGGAACTGCCGGAAGCCGGCCCGGTCAAGCACGTCTTCCTGATCTCGCTGGCGAGCCCCGGCTACGAAGCCGCCTTCGGGACGAGCTCGCAGATGCCCTACCTCTCCGGCACACTGCGCCCGCAGGGCGTGCTGCTGACCAACTACTCGCTGCTCGACTCCTCCTCCCTCGCCAACGGCTTCGCGGCGATCAGCGGCCGGCCTCCGACCGAGGCGAGCAAAGCCGACTGCCCGGATTACGAAAAGTGCCTGTTTCCGGTCGAAACGCTGACCCTGGCCGACCAGCTCGGCACCGCCCGCTTCACCTGGCGCGCCTACATCGAAGGCATGGCGGACGCCGAAGGCAAACCCGCGGACTGCGTCCACCCCGAACCCGACGCGACCGAAGCGCCCGCTCCCGGCGAGTACTCGGCGACCTCCAACCCCTTCGTCTACTTCCACTCGCTGCTCGACCTCGGCGACTGCGCCGCCAACGACGTGCCCGGGGACACGCTGCCAAAGGACCTGGCAAAAGCCGAGAGGACCGCCAACTTCAGCTACCTCGCGCCCAGCCGCTGCAACGCCGGCTTCCGCGGGGAGTGCCCGGAAGGGACCGCGGACGGGCCGGCCGCCGCCGACGCCTGGCTCGACAGAACGACGAAAGAAATCCTCGCCTCGGCCGCCTACAAGCGAGACGGGCTGCTGATCGTCAGCTTCGGCGCCATCGACCCGACGGCACAGGAAACCGCCGCGGCAGAAGGAGCCGACCCGCTCAAGGTCGGGGCGCTCCTCGTCTCCCCCCTGCTCACTCCGGACGGCACCGACGCCGCCGCCTACACCCCCTACTCGCTGCTGCGCTCGCTCGACGAACTCTTCGGCCTCGCCCCACTCGGCGAAGCCGAAGGCAAGAAGGTCCACTCCTTCGCCTCCGCCTTCGTCGCCACCGAAACCGCTGCCGGGGACTGATATCTGGCACGCTTCTGTGGGTGAGCCCTCAGGAGCAGACCGGCGAGCCGATCACGCAGGCCGGAATCGAAGAGCTGAAAGCCGAACTGGCCGAGCTGGAAGGTCCGGCCCGCCTGAAGATGGCGGAGCGGATCAAGGTTGCCCGGGAGGAGGGCGACCTCAAGGAGAACGCCGAGTACCACGTCGCCAAAGAGGACCAGGCGCATATGGAGACGCGGATCAAGCGGCTCCAGGAGCGGTTGCGAAACGCGGTCGTGGTCGAGGTCTCCGAGCTCGACTCAGACGTCTTCTCCTTCGGCCGCACCGCCGAGGTGCTCGACGAGTCCAAAGGCGAGACCAACGCCTGGACCCTGGTCGGCTCGACCGAGGCCAATCTCGCCGAAGGGCGCCTCTCGGCCGAGTCGCCGATCGGGCGGGCGCTGATGGACGCCCGGGTCGGCGCGACGGTGACCGTCGAGACCCCCAAAGGCGACCGCTCCTTCAAGGTCGTCAAGCTCGTCTCCTAGAAGGGCGAGAATGGGCGGATGCTGAGGCTCCGCTCATCGGTCCACCACAGCCGCGCCGACGAGTTCGGCACGCTGCTGCGCGAGCTCGACGGCGTGCGGCGGGTCGTCCAGCAGGCCGACGAGGCCACCGCCGAGTCCTTCGTCTTCGTCGCCGACGTCGAGCCCGTCGCCGCCGACCGCCTGGTCGAGGCGGTCGGCGAGTTCGGGATCGGGACCGACGACTACGTACTCACCCGGATCGAGGTGGTCGCCCCCCAGCACCGCCACCACCTCGGCGAAGGCGGCGTCGACGGCTACGCCTGGATCGAGGTCCTCGGCCAGGCCCGGGCCAACTCCCGCCTGCTGGCCCGCTACCTGGCGCTGATCAACGTCGCCGCGGTGATCGCAGCCCTCGGCGTCATCACCAGCAGCTCGATCCTGATCGTCGGCGCGATGGCGGTCAGCCCGGACCTGCTGCCGATCTGCGCCACCTGCGTCGGCCTCGTCTCCGGCCGCTACGTCCTCGCCAGCCGCGCCTTCATCACCCTCACGCTCGGCCTCGGCCTGGTGGTCGCGACGGCCGCCGTGCTGAGCTTCCTGCTGCGGGTGGGCGGCTTCCTCCCCGAGGGATTCGAAGTCGAGCAGAGCAGCCTCACCAACCTCGCCCACACCGACTACTCGACGGTGCTGATCGCGCTGGCCGCCGGCGTCGCGGCGATGCTCTCCTTCGAGAGCAAAGCCAGCACCGCCGTCGGGGTCGCGATCTCGGTGACGACGATCCCCGCCTCCGCCTACCTCGGGGTGGCGATCGGCGGCGGCGGGATCGACCACGCGCTCGGCGCCGCCGTGGTCCTGGCGATCAACGTCTCGCTGCTGATCGTCTCCGGCAGCCTGACGCTGCTGGCCCAGCGCTGGCTGCCGAACCGCTCGGGCGCGCCGATCTAACCTGCAAGCGATACACCAGAGTTTTTTAGTATTCGATTTACGCCTATCTGGTTGATAGCTTGGCGCCCCTTCGAGGGAGAAAGGGAGACACAGCGTGGGAGACCCCGGCAAACATTCACCATCTTTCGCCGATCGACTGTCGAAGTTGACCCGCCTCTTGGCCGAGGAGGACAGCCCGTTGGCGCTCGGACTCTGGGAGCGAGGCGCTTCTGTCCGTATCGGACAGGTGACCCAGGCGATCAAGGGTGGAAGTAAAAAAGTCCGACGCATCGAAGACGGCTACCAGTACGTCGGGGGCTTCCCCGCCCACATGTGGAAGCTGGCAACTGCAGATACCCAATACAAGACTCTGAGCCACAGCATCAGCACCTTCCCGAAACGCTGGAACACGCTTCGCAAAGAGATCGAGGCCCGTATGCACTACGTCAGCATCGGTCCCGGTACCGGAGAGAAGGATGGCACTGTGCTCAAGCACCTAGCCAGTGTCGCTTCCGAGCCCATCGTCTACATCCCGGTAGACATCAGTGCGGACCTGCTGCGTATGTCCCTCGAGGTTTCGATGCAGGGAATCGACGAGGAAAAGATCGACGTTCTCCCGATCGAGCTCGACATCGCGAGCGATCGCGGCCTCGAGGGCTTGAGGAAGGTCATCGGCCTCATGACCGACGGGCCGGTCCTGCTTTCACTACTGGGAAACACGCTGGCCAACTTCCAGGAGGACGCCAAGATGCTCGCGAACATCGCGGCGCTCCTCTCAGGCTCGGACGACATGCTGCTGATGGAAGTAGCGACGACGAAGGAAGCTTCCGACGAAATTGCGGCCAAGGCGGCTTCGGAATACGAAGGCAGCGTCTCCTTCAGGAACTTCGTCATGGCTGCCCTCACCCAGTACACCAATTGCACCGCCGAGTCCGGCAGGGTGGTCTATGACGGTCACAGTTCCGGAACAGCCATCGAAATCACGACCTATTTCACCCCCAAGAAGAGGCTCGAGATCTACGTCAGCGATACGGACCATTTCCCGCTGGGGACTAAAGAATCGATCGAGCTCTACCGGTCTCGCAAGTACACGCCGGAGGCTCTGGAGAATCTCTTCTCCGGGTTCTCGGAGCTCTCCCAAAAGGACACCCCGTACTCAGATGACTTCGGGGTCAATACCTCGCTGCTCCGGTACGGCGACAGCAAGCACGACTGGACGATTCATCCGGCTGCCCGAATGAGTTAAGCCGTGGCAACTCACAGCCGGAGATCCGTGCCTGTGATCTGGGGCCTGATCTGGACCCTGATCCTCGTCGGTCTTTTCACGGCCGTCCTAACCTCCGTGAGGGAGCACCCGAAACCGGAGATTGTCATCGAGACCTGCTCCCTGCTCGCCGCGCTCCTGCTGGTGATCGTCGATCGGGTCTCCAGCCGCGCGTCGGCACGAAGAGGCCTTCTCGACGGAGTAATAGACGAGCTCACCGCAAATGCACACAAGCTCGCGCTCGATATCTGGCGAAAGGACGAGAGCGTGCTGCGCACAGAAGCTGCGGACACCAGGAACGGACTTCGGTTCTACTACCCCCACCTCTCGGTCTCCGCTCTTTCGGCCGCGGTTCTCAGTACGCAGTTCGACAGCCACGACTTCACCTTGATCCGGAAGTTGCATCAGTGGGAGTCCTCCGCCGAGGAGTGCAACGCACGCTTGGTGATGGGGCAGCTGCTGTTGTTTTTCCTCTCCGCGGATGAGGCGGGAATGCAAGAGCGGCTCAGCCTTCATCTGTCGATCTGCGCGCTGCCGATCGCCCTGGCAAAGGATGCCCTCCGCAAGCTCAGCAGCTATCTCCTCGAATATCAGCGAGAGCTCCCCCTCACGCCGGAAGGGGTGGCCTCTCTCGAGGAGATCCAGAACCTCATCGGGAGCGAGGTTGACGAGGTGCCTCGCTAGCTAGTAGCCGCTAGGCCTGCTGCAATCGCTCGAGCAACCGGTCGAGCAGCTCCGCCTGCGCGGGGAGGATCTTCTCCCGGGCGGCCTCGGGGCCGAGCCACTCGGCCCGGTCGACCTCCGGGAACTCCTGCTGCTCGCCGCTGCGGGGCGGCCACTCCATCGCGAAGGTGTTGCTGGCGAGGGCGGCGGGGTCGAAGTCGGCCTCGGCGGCCCAGGCTTCGACCGTTTTCCCCGCCCGCTGGCGGATCGAGCCGAGCTCGATCAGACCCTCGGGATCCAGCGCGGGCGCCGCCCCCAGCTCCTCTTCGAGCTCGCGGATCGCGCAGGCGCGCGGCTCCTCCTCGTCCTCGATCTGGCCCTTCGGGATCGACCAGGCGCCGGCGTCTTTCTTCGCCCAGAAGGGGCCGCCCGGATGGACCAGCAGGAACTCGACCCCGCCGCCGCGGCGGCGGAAGAGGAGGATGCCGGCGCTGCGCTTGGCGGCCATCGGCCCGAGTCTTACCGACTCGGGCCGATGCATGAAGCCGTCCCTACCCGCCGAGCTTGTAGGCGACCAGTTTCGCCGTCTGCCCTTCGGCGACCGGCAGGCCGGCGCCGGTTACGAGCATGTCGCCGCTCACCATTACGCCGGCGTTGGTGCCCGACGGCAGCGCCGCCTGCCAGATTTCGCCGCCGCTGTTGGCGCTCAAGGCGTGGATCGTGCCTTCGGCCGAGGTGGCGAAGACGACATCGTTGGTGACCACCAGCGATCCGTAAGCGGGACCCGGGAACGTCGCCTCCCAGACGACCTTGCCGGTGCGCAGGTCGATCGCCTCGACTTCGCCTTCGGCGGTGCTTTCTTCGCCGGTTTCGTAGCCGTTGCGCACGGTCATCGAGTGGTTGATGATCGGCACGTAGAGGCGCTCGCCGTCGCTGGCCATCGCCGAGATCACGCCGCCGAGCGCGCCGGGGAAGACTTCGCCGGTCTTGATCTTGTCGTATTCGCCGCGCATCGCGTATTCGGGGTCCTTGTCGTGGCCGTTGTGGACACCGACCCGGGTCCGCCAGACCACCTTGCCGCTCTTCACGTCGACGGCGACGACGAAGCCGGACTTGCCGGAGCCGATCGCGACTTCCTTGCCGCCGGACTCGGTGATGATCGGCGAGTTCTGGAAGTCCCAGTCGTAGATGTTGTGCGGGGTCTCCTGGTAGTACCAGTCGAGCTTGCCCGTGTTCGGGTCGAGTTTCACCAGCGAGTCGGCGTACCGGTTGTCGCCGGGCCGGCTCGACCCCCAGGGGTGATTCGGCGTGCCGGGCAGCGGCGCCGGGTTGCCGGTGCCGGCGTAGATGTTGCCCGCCTTGTCGAACGAGGGCGGGTACCAGAGGCCGCCGCCGGAGTTGACGTTCGGGTCGCCCCAGAGGTCTTTGGGGACGGTGTCGAAGTGCCAGAGTTTCTTCCCGGTCTTGCCGTCCATCGCCCAGAGCGTGCCGACCGCGCCGGCTTCGTATTCGGCGCTGGTGTTCTCCGGCACGGTCGAGACGTAGACCTTGCCGTCGTTGGCGCCGGGCGCCATGTCGACCGGGCCGCCGAGCTGGGTCAGCCAGAGTTCCTTGCCGGTCTTCTGGTCGAGGGCGAAGGCACCGGAGTTGGTCGCCCCGTAGACCCGCCCTTCGGCCACCGCGAGCCCGTTGGGGCCGTGGCTCGGCGATTCGAATTTGGTGTCCCAGAGGACGTCGCCGCTTTCGAGGTCGATCGCCGAGACGTTGGATTCGAGGTCCTGGGAGTAGACGACGCCGTTGACGATCACCGGGGTCGAGGCGTAGCTGCCGTAGATGCCCTGCCCTTCGACCGGGATCGACCACGCTTCTTTGAGCTGACTGACATTGCCGCTGTCGATCTGGCTTTTCGCTTCGCGGTTGCCGGCGAGGTCGATGTTGGGCGGACCGTCACCGGTGAAGTTGTGGTCGCCCGAGGAAGAGGACGAGGACGAGGATCCGCATCCCGCCACCAGCGCTCCGATCGCGAGCGCCAGCACGAGCAGCGGCAACCCCTTCAACTTGGACAGCATCGTCATCCGACTCCTCTCCCTAATCGAGTAATAAGGATTTGTCTTCCATCGTTTCAGAAACCCCTGCAAAGGAGGGGTCCAGTTCGGTCAGAAGCGGTTGCAGGACGCGGTTGGCGAGGAGCCCGAGGCTGCCGAGGTTGGCGAAGCCGGGCCCCTGGCGCAGGCCGCCGAGGCCGGGCATGTGGAGACGGGGGCGCACCCCCTCCAGTTCGAGGCCGCGGCCGATCGGGATCTCGGTCTGCGGCGGCGCGTCCCAGAGCGGGCCGCACTGTTCTTCGACCTGGTCGCGGACGGCGTCGGGGAAGAGCCCGCGGAGCTGCCGCAACAGGTCGAAGCCGGTGCAGTTGACGACGAAGTCGTAGGGCTGCGAACAGAGGCCTTCCGAGGGGCTCTCGAATTCGAGCAGCGCCGCATCACCCCCCTCGGCGAGCGAGACGTGGAGGGCGCGGCCGCAGAGGAAGGCGAGGTGGTCGTCGTCGGCGATCCGCTCGAGCACGCTGGAGTCGAAGACGCCGCGGTCGCAGTGCTTGACGAAGTCGCGCCGGGTCTCGATGTCGAGGTGTTCCCAGTCGACGTTGTCGGGGTCGGCGAAGACCCGGTTCTCGAGGAAGCTCTCGCCGCGACTCAGCGGCAGGGTCGGGGTGTAGACGGTGAGCCGCGCCTGCGGGCGCAGGGCGCGGAGAAAGACGAGAGCGCTGAGGGCGCTCTCCCCTCCCCCGATGATCGCGATCTCGACCGCCTCGTCCTCGGGCACGCGGGCGAACTCCTCGCGGCGGCTGTCGCAGTGGAAGACGCGGGACTCGACCTCGGGATCGTGCGGGAAGTGGCGGTGGACGCCGGGCCCGGTGAGGACGAGCGAGCGGCCGCAGTGGCGCTCGGGGTCCTCCGGGCGCCCCCGCTCGGCGACCTCGACCTGCCAGTGGTCGTGCCCGTCGGCCACCGAGACCTCGGTCACCCGGCCGTCGTAGACGGTCACGCCCTCGGTCGCCCGCTCCAGCACCCAGCCGAGGTACTCGCCGTAGTCCTTGTGCATCACCGAGGGCGAGCCCGAGTTGACCCAGGCCGCGTATTCGTGGCGCTCCATCGCAAAGCGCTGCCAGGTCAGCGGCAGCAGCGCCGCGTCGATCTCGTCCCCGCGCTCGCCGAACTGGCGCGAGCTCTGGTACGGGAAGCCGACGTCCTTGATCGGCGGGATCGCCAGCGGCTCCTCGCCCGAGGTCATCCCGTTGCGCCCCAGCCAGGAGGCGGCGGGCTCGGTTTTCTCGATCACCGTCATCGAGATCTCGGCGAGCCCGAGCGTGTTGATCGTGTGCACCTTGGCGGCGAGCGCGGCGGCCTTGGCCCCGGCGCCGACGACGAGGATGTCGCTTTCCGTCATGCCCTCTCCTTAGACCGGCGCCAGGGTCTTGCCCCCGGCTGCCTCGGTTTCTCTCGGTTCCGCGATCACCAGACCTTTCTGGTCCGGGGCGAAGGCGATCGCGCTTTTGCGGGCGCGCTCGGCGTCGTCCTCGACCGCCCGCAGTTCGGTCGATTCGAGGACGATCCGCAGCACCCGCTTCATCTCCATTTCCGCGTAGCTGGCGGCGAGGCAGCGACGGACGCCGCCGCCGAAGGGGATCCAGGTGTAGGTGCCGGGCTGCTTGCCGACGAAGCGCTCGGGGAGGAAGCGGTGCGGCTGCTCGTACCAGCGCTCGTCGCGGTGGATCAGGTGGATGCAGGGCGCGACCGTGGTCCCCGCCGGCAGCGCGTAGCCGCCGAGCGTCATCGGCTCCAGCAGCGTCCGGACGACCACCGGGACCGGCGGTCGCAGCCGCAGCGTCTCCTTCACAACCGCGTCGAGGTAGCTGCCGTCGCCGTGGAGGACGTCGTCGCGCAGCAGCTCGAGCTTGTCGGGGTTGCGCAGTAGCCGCTCGAAGGTCCAGGCCAGCGTGCTCGAGGTCGGGCCGTCGGAGAGCAGCGTCACCAGTTCGTCGCGCAGGTCCTGGTCGGACAGCGGCGAGCCGTCCTCGTATTCGGCCCGTACCAGCATCGAAACGACCCCAAGGTCGCCCCCATCAGGTCGGGCCTTGCGCCGCCGCACCTCCTCCATCACCGCCTCCTCGACCGCGCCCATCGCCTCGCGGTAGCCCTTGCTGCGGATCACCCAGCCGGGTCCGAAGGCGGCGAGCATCGCCAGGTTGCGCGGTTCGTTCATCCAGGTCGTGAGCCCGCGCAGGCGCTCGCGCAGCGGCTGCAGGCGCGGCGATTCGGAGTCCGGCCCGAACACCGCCCGCATCACCACGTCGAGGGTGATGTCCTGCATCCGCGGCCAGAGCGCGAACGGCTCCCCGGCCGGCCAGCGGCCGATCTCCTGCCGCGCCACCTGGGCCATCATCTCGGCGTCCGCCTGCACCGCCTGGCCGTGGAAGGAAGGCAGCATCAGCTTGCGCCGGGTCAGGTGCTCGGGTTCTTCCAGCAGCATCACCGAGCGCGGCCCCAGCAGCGGCCCGAGCAGCGGGTTGGCGGTGGCGACGCCGACGGCGCGGCCGGCGGTGAAGACCTTTTTGACGTCGTCGGGATCGGCCAGCAGCACCCAGTCGCCGTAGTGGCGGATGCGCAGGGTGAAGGTGTCGCCGTAGCGGCGGTGGCACTTCTCCAGCCAGGGCAACGGCCGCTGCGTCCAGCCGACCGCCTGCAGGGCGCGCGGCATCCGGGGGCCGGGAGGCAACTTGCTCATGCCGCGCTCTTTCGCTCGGCGAGCTCGTCCATCAGCTCGTCCTCGAGCCGGCAGGTGGTCGCGATCAGCAGCTCGAAGAGATCGGAGGTGAACTCCGGCGGCAGCCCGACCTCGGCGCCGCGGGCCAGGTAGCGCTCCCGGACCAGCTTCACCCGGTCGGGCTGCATCATCGGGATCTCGTGCTCGCTCTTGTAAACGGCGACGTCGCGGCAGATGTCGAGGCGCTCGCCGAGCAGCTTCGCGATCTGCTCGTCGATCTCGTCGAGGCGGCGGCGGAAGGGCTCGAGGCCGTCGGCGGCGGTGCTGTCGGTGGCGCCCGTGCTCACCGGTCCTCCTCCCCCAGCAGCCCGGTTGCGAAGGCGTGGCTGCAGGCGGCGAGGTCCTCGAGCGCGTAGCCGCCCTCCTGGATCACGCAGATCGGCAGCCCCGAGCGGGCGAGCAGGCGGCCGATCTCGGCGAAGATCTCCGGCTGGAAGCTCCAGTCCCCGTGCGGGTCGCCGGCGACGGTGTCGTAGCCGAGCGAGACGACCAGGCCCCTGGCGATCTCGGAGAGGTCGTGGATCGAGTGGGCGACCTCCTGCAGGTAGGTCGCTTCCTCCGGGCTCTCGCGGAAGGCGACGGCGCGTTCGCCGGCCAGCCGCGGCAGCGGCGTTCCCGGCGGCAGGTTCGTCACCGGCGCCGCGTGCAGCGAGTGCAGGGCGACGAACGGGCCCATCCGCTCGACCAGGGCCGAGGTCCCGTTCGGGTAGTGGAGGTCGAGGTCGATGATCCCGACCGGCTTCATGCCGCCGTCGGAGAGGCGGCGGGCCGCGGCGGCGGCGTTGTTGAGGTAGCAGTAGCCGGCCTGGAAGGCGGGTCCGGCGTGGTGCCCGGGCGGGCGGCAGACGGCGTAGGTGAAGCGGGCGCCTTCGAGCAGCCGCTCGGCGGCGGTGATCGCGGTGCGGATGCCCTCGCGGGCGGCGGCGACGAGGTTGGCGTTGACCGGGATGTCCGGCTCCAGACCGGGCGGGGCGAAGTCCGGCAGCACCACCGGCTCGGAGCTGCGCAATTCCTCCAGCGCCCGCAGGTAGGTGGCCTCGTGCAGCTCCCCCAGCGTCCGCTCGACCTCCTCGTCGGCGGCGTCGGCGGCGATCGGGCGCACCCGCGAGTGGCGGACCAGCCCGGCGCGCAGCTCGACCAGGCGGCGGTTGCCGTCCTGGCCCGGGATCCGGCGGTCGCCTTCCCGCACCCAGAAGGCGTCGTCGTCGCGACCCTGCCGCTGCTCGATCATCAGCAGCTCGCTACTCATCGTCGAGCAGCCTCCGCATCCGCGGCCCGAGGTGCTCGAACCCGTTGCGCCTGTAGAAGGACTCGGTCGAAGCGATCGCCGCGAAGGTCTCCCGGGGGAGGCCGACCTCGAGCCGGCTGACCCCACGGGTTCGCGCCTGGGACGCGATCGCCTCGACCAGTTCCGCTCCGACGCCGCGACTGCGCCAGTCCTCATCGACCCAGAGGTCCTGGACCGTCGCGTAGACGCCGGGAACGTGTATCGCCCGCTGCCAGCTCGCGGTGAGGACGCCGACGATCTTCCCGTCGGCCTCCGCGATCAGCACCGACCCGCCCTGCGGGTCGTCGAGCAAAGCCTGTACCTCCGCCTCCATCTCCGCCCGCGAGGGCATGCGGCCGCCGAGCTCGGCGAGGAGGCCTTCGACCGCGGTCGCGACCCCCTCGACGTCAGCGGCGCCCGCCTCGCGGACGGCTGCCTGCGTCGCCACCGGCTCGCTCACGCGGCCTCCGCCTGGCGGGCGGCGGGCTCCAGCTCGACGCTCCAGGCGTCGGCGGCCTCGCTGCCGGTAACGGTGCGCGCGATCGCCGCCATCGGGGCGCGCGCCTTCAGCAGGATCTCGTCGAACTCGTCGACCGGGTCGGACTGCATGACGATCGCGCCCCCGGCGCCGATCGTCGTCCGCCCGGGGCGCATCACGATCGTGCGGATGACGATGTTGAGATCGGTCGAGCCGTCGGCGCCGAAGTAGCCGATCGAGCCCGAGTAGACGCCGCGCGCCTCCTCCTCGAGGTCGTCGATGATCTCCATCGTCCGCTCCTTCGGGGCGCCGGTCATCGAGCCGCCCGGGAAGGTGGCGCGGACGCAGTCGATCGCGCTGCGGCCGTCCTCGAGCCGGCCGACGATCGTCGAGACCATCTGGTGGACGGTCGCGTAGGGCTCGACCACCATCAGGTCGGGGACGGCGACGCTGTCGACGTCGCAGACGACGCCGAGGTCGTTGCGCAGCAGGTCGACGATCATCAGGTGCTCGGCGTAGGTCTTCTCGTCGCCTTCCAGCTCCTGGCGCCGCGCCGCGTCCTCGGCCGGGTCCTCGACCCGGGAGATCGTCCCCTTGATCGGCCGCGCCATCACCTGGCGTTGGCGGTCGACCGAGAGGAAGCGCTCGGGCGAGGAGCTGACGACCGCGTATTCGCCGAAGCGCAGGAAGGCGGCGAACGGCGAGGGGTTGCTGCGGCGAAGCTGCCGGTAGAGGTCGAACGGCTCGGGGCCGGCGTCGGTCGAGAACTGGTCGGTGAGGCAGACCTCGTAGGACTCGCCGGCCAGCAGTTCGGCCTGGGACTTGGCGATGTCGGCGAGGTAGCGCTCGCGGCCGCGGCCCGACCGGAAGGAGACGTGGCCGCCGGGGTCGGTCGGCGGCGCCAGGGGGCGCTCGGCGGGCGGGTTGGCGATCGCGTCCTCGATCAGGTCCCGCGTCGCCTCCAGCCACAGCTCCGCCTCGGGGTCCTCGCCGCGGCAGAGGGCGAAGACGTAGGTGAGGTCCTTGGTGTGGTCGACGGCGACGACCCGGTTGGCGAGCATCATCGCCGCGTCGGGCATGTCGGAGCTGTGGACGTTGGGTGAGCCGCAGTCGGCCTTCAGCTCGTAGCCGAGGTAGCCGACGTAGCCGCCGACGAGGCCGCGCTCGACCCCCTCCGGGGGCTCGACCGCGATCCGCTTCAGCTCGCGGTCGAGGTAGTCGAAGATCGACTTGTGCTCGACGGTCTCGACCCCCGCGCGGTCGATCGCGACCTCGCCGCGGTCGACGTCGTAGGTGACGAAGCAGCGGTCGGCGCCGGCGGTCGTCCCCATGTAGGAGCACTGGGCGAGCCAGGTCGGGGCGTCGGCGCTGTCGAGCCAGAAGGAGGTCTCGGCGTCGGCGAAGAGGCGTTCGTAGACGTGCTCGGTCGGCGCCTGGCCCTGGATCGTCCGCATCCGCAGCTCCAGCTCGCCGCCCTCGACCGGCTCCGGCGCGGGGGTGCGGCGGACGCTGCGCGGGGCGATCGTCGCCCGCCCGGCGGGGCGCTCGGCCTCGTGCCGGTGCTGCGCCGCCAGCTCGAAGAAGTTCTGGGCGATCTTCAGCCCGTACTCGGTCGAGATCGACTCGGGGTGGAACTGGACGCCCCAGATCGGCCGTTTGGTGTGCTCGACGCCCATCACGACGCCGTCGTCGGACCAGGCGACGATGCTCCCTTCCGGCCCGGGCGGGCTGGTGATCGCCAGCGAGTGGTAGCGGACGACGGAGAAGCCCTGCGGCACGTCCTTGAACAGGCCCTTGCCTTCGTGCATCACCCGGCTGAGGCGGCCGTGCATCGCCATCGGCGCCCGATTGACCGTGCCCTCGAGCAGGTTGCCGATCCCCTGGTGGCCGAGGCAGATCCCGAAGACCGGGACTTCGCTCTTGCGGAGGATGTCGCTGCAGACGCCGAAGTCGTGCCAACGGCTCGGGTGGCCCGGACCGGGCGAGAGCACGATCGCGTCGAAGTCCATCCTTGTCAGGACCCGCCAGGAGACGGCGTCGTTGTTGACCACCATCGGCTCCTCGCCCGAGGCCGCAGCCAGCAGGTGGAAGACGTTGTAGGTGTAGGAATCGTGGTTGTCGACCAGCAGCGTTTTCACGTCAAGCTCCCTCTAGTCCCAGGCCGCGGAGGCCCTCCTCGAGCACCGGCTGCACGACCGCCTCGACCTCCGGTGCGCGCTCGTCTTCCCTGTACCAGCGCGCGAAATGGGAGAGGTACTTGGAGAGCGGAGCGACGTCGAACTCCTCGACGGCGCTGCGCAGGTGCACCCGGTAGTGCTCCGACTGGACCACGGCGAAGCGGTAGTCCGGGTCCTCGGCCGGACGCTCGCCCTCGATCTCGGCGGAGGCGTGGTGGGCCTGCGCGCGCGCCAGGTCCCAGCCAAGGCTCCCTTTCCCTTCGACCAGAAGCTTCTCCTTGCCGAACTTGACCTGCTTGGTCGTCGGCTGCAGGAGGAAGTAGCCGAGCGCGACCTGCGCCGGCACCGCCTCGGGGTGCGGGTGGCGCGCCATCTCGGCCGCCAGCTCCGGGTTCCGCGCCAGCTCCTCCTCCAGCCACTCGACGAGGTCGTCGATCAGCAACGCCCCTTTCTTGCTCGAGCTGATCGATTCGTTCTCGCGGGCGACCATGCCGTGGAAGATGTCGTAGGTCGGCGGGCCTCCCCCGCGGGCCGAGCCGCTGCCGTTGCCGTTGGTCAGCCCCATCTCGTCGATCAGCTTGCGGCGGCAGGTGACGTGGGCGACCCACTCGTTGCCGCACACCTGCATCGAGATCACGTCGTCGAGCTCGTCGGCGGCGGCCCAGTAGGCGAGCGCCCGCATGTGCTGGGTCGGGAGGCCGTCGGAGCGGACCAGCGGCATCTCTTCCAGCTCCTCGCGTTCGGTCTCGTACATGACCATGTCGTCGCCCCAGCGTTTGGTCAGCGTCCCCTCGGCGAGCCCCTTGTTCATGAACTCGGCGACCTCGGGCAGGTAGTCGGACTCGTAGATCACCTTGTCGAAGGCGATGCCGAGCCTGGCGAGGGTCTTGCGCTGCCCGGAGACGACCCAGGAACGGGTCCGCGACCACAGTTCCAGCGCCTTCTGATCGCCGTCGAGGACCCGCATCATCATCTCGTCGGCTTTGTCGTTGTAGCTGGTCGACTCGCGGGCGACCGAGTCCTCGGCGCCGTCGTCGCCGGCGCCGCCGTTGCGGCTGGCGGTGACGTAGTCGGCATAGCAGAAGCCGACGAAGTGGTCTGACTTCTCGTTGGCGTCGGGGCCGGCATCCTCGCCGGCGCGGGTGGCGACCCCGGCCATCGCCTCCCCCATGCTGCGGCCGACGTCGCAGATCAGGCTGCGGTTCTCGACCCGGGCGCCGGCCTGCTTCAGCGCCCCGGCGATCGCGTTGCCGACCGCGAGGTTGCGGAGGTGGCCGATGTGCAGCGCCTTGGTCGTGTTGGCGCCCCAGAAGTAGACCGCGTAGCGGTCGCCGGCAGCCATGTCGGCGAAGGCCCCGTTGCCGAAGGAGCCGGAGCGGATCTCCTCGCCCTGCGCCTCGATCCACTCGTCGGCGAGCTTGATCGTCGGCTGCCTACCCTCGCGATCGAGCGCCGCGACCCACGGCTCGGCCTCGAGCCGGTCGAGCGCCGCCTTCGCCTCCTCGCTCTGCCGCCAGTCCTCGCCCTTCGGCAGCCGCGGGATCAGCATCAGGTCGAAGCCCGGCTCCGGCCGGTACGGCGCCCGCGCCGCCCAGGGCGCCTTGCCGCCTTCGCCGGCGGCGACCCTGTCGAAAGTGATGAAGATGTTCTCGCTCATAGCCAGTGATTCCGAACGTCTGTTGCCTTCGAATTGTTCGAAATGCACCCGCCGGGGCTCGAACCCGGATCTTCGGCTTACAACGCCGACCCTTTAACCGATTAAGGCACGGGTGCTAGCTATGTCGTTCCCTGCCACCTGAGCGGATTCCCTGATTGCTCAAGCGCGACGGCAGCATAAACACGATCCCTGCGCAAAGTCAAATCCTTTGACTAAAAGCCTGGAAATCCGGAGGAACTGGACTGTCATGTCGCCTTGGTGGCCGTATGGGCCACAAAAGCGACAGGGGCTAAGCTCGGCCGGCCTCGAGGAGGCGGCTGAGGAAGCGGCGGGTCTCCTCTTGCTGGGGGGAGGCGAGGACCTGGGAAGGCGAGCCCTGCTCGAGGATGCGGCCCTCGTGGAGGAAGGCGACCTGGTCGGCGACCTCGCGGGCGAAGCTCATCTCGTGGGTGGCGATCACCATCGTCATCCCCTCCTCCTTGAGATCGCGGACGGCGGCGAGGACCTCGGCGATCAGCTCGGGATCGAGGGCGCTCGTGACCTCGTCGAGGAGCAGCGCCCGCGGGCGGCCGGCGAAGGCGCGGGCGATCGCGATCCGCTGCTGCTGGCCGCCGGAGAGGTTGTCGGGGCGGTCGTCCTCGCGGCCGGCGAGGCCGAAGCGGGCGAGGAGGTCGCGGCCGCGCTCCTCCGCCTCGGCCCTGGGGGCGCCGTGCGCCCGTCTCTCCCCCAGCATCACGTTCTCCAGCGCGGTCATGTGCGGGAAGAGGTTGTAGGCCTGGAAGACGACCCCGAGGCGGCGGCGGACGCCGACCGGGTCGACGGAGGGATCGGTGATCACCTCGCCGTCGAGGAAGACGTCGCCGTCGTCGATCTCCTCCAGCAGGTCGATGCAGCGCAGCAGCGTCGACTTGCCGGAGCCCGAGGCGCCGATCAACGCGACGGCTTCGTGTTCGCGGACGGTCAGGTCGATGCCGCGCAGGACCTCGCGCTCGCCGAAGGCCTTGCTGACTTCCCGCAGCTCGAGGACGGGTCCTCCGGACCGGCTCACCGCACCGCCCCCTCCGGCCCGCCCAGCCGGTCGACGATCCGCGCGGTCGGGATCGTCACCGCCAGGTAGAGCAGCGCCGCCGCGACCAGCGGCGTGAAGTTGAAGAGCTGCGCCTCGATGATCTGCGCTTCGCGGAACGCCTCCAGCGGGCCGAGGATCGAGATCAGGGCGACGTCCTTCTGCAGGGCGACGAAGTCGTTCAGCAGCGGCGGCGCCACCCGCCGCACCGCCTGCGGCAGGATCACGTGGCGCAGCGCCTGGACCTCGGTCAGGCCGACCGCCAGCGCCGCGTCCCGCTGCCCGCGGTGGACCGAGTTGATCCCGGCCCGGTAGACCTCGGCGACGTAGGCGCTGTAGGAGAGGGTGAGGGCGATGGCACCGAGCACGATCGGGTCGGTCGGTGAGCCCTGCAGCCGCAGCGCCGGCACCCCGAAGCCGATCAGGAAGACGAGCAGGATCGTCGGGATCCCCCGGAACACGTCGACGTAGACGACCGAGAGCAGGCGCAGCGGGAAAATCGCCGGCGAGCGGGCGATCCGCACCATCGCGACGACGAGGCCGACGAGGAGGATCGCCAGCTCGGCAATGACGAAGATCTTCACGTCGAGCCAGAAGGCCTTGGCGACGTCGGGGAAGGAGTCCTTGAAGACCCCCCAGTCGAAGAAGGTTTCCCGCACCTCGGGCCAGCCGGGGCTGGTCAGGATCAGCGTCGCGAGCCCGCCGAGGACGACGAGGCTGGAGAGCGCCGCGATCGCCTGGCCGCGGCGATGACGGCGGCGCTTCGCCGCCTCCCGTTCGAGGCGACGGTCACTCGGCATCAGTGCAATTCAGGGGCGCCGGCGGCCTGACTCATCCAGCGCTGGGTGATCTTTTCGAGTTCGCCCGAGCTTTCGAGCTCTTCGACCGCTGCCGAGACGCAACCCGTCAGCTTGGAGTCCTTTTCGAGCAGGGCCCCCCAGGCTTCGCCGCTGCCGGAGCCGAACTGGCCGACCACGGTCGCTTCGGGAACCTGCACGGCGGTCAGGTAGAGCGCCGTCGGCAGGTCGACGACGATCGCTTCGATCTGCCCGTTTTTCAGCGCCTGGACGACGTCGTTGGAGGTGTTGAAGACTTCCGGGCGACTGCTCGGTTCGATCTCCGCTTCGGCTTCTTCGAGGCTGCTGGTGCCGATCTGGACCCCGAGCTTCGCATCCTGCAGGTCGGCCAGCGATCTGGCCTTCGCGGCGTCGGAGTCCTTCAGCGCCACCACCGCCTGGTTCGCCCGGTAGTAGGGCGCCGAGAAGTCGACGGCTTTTTCACGCGGCGGCGTGATCGTGATCTGGTTGACGTCGAAGTCGAAGTCTTTCGGGCCGGGCGCGAAGGAGGCGTTGAACGACTCCACCGTCCACTCCACCTTCGCCGGCGGGTAGCCGAGCTGCTTGGCGATCGCGTAGGCGACCGCGCTCTCGAAGCCTTCGCCGTTGGTCGGGTCGTCGTCTTCGAAGTAGGGCGGGTAGGCGGGCTTGTCGGTGGCGACCGTCAGCACGCCCTGCTTCTCGGTCGCGAGCTTGCCCTTCGGGCAATCGGCACCGCCGGCGGCGCTGGTGCTCGAGCTCGAATCATCCGAGCTGCCGCAGCCGAGCACGTAGAGCGCGGCGAGCAGGAGGAGCGTCAGCGAGAGTTTCTGTGGGCTGCCCCAACGCACGGCGGCAGCCTATCCAAGCTAGCGGCGGCGAGGAAAAGGACCGGCACCCATCGGCCGGGATACCGGCCCTCGCTTCCTCTGCGCGGGAATCGGCGGTACACAAATATACTTTAGGAATGGCTGAGTACTAGAGTTCGCCTCAGCCACCCCGATGCAGGGGTCCTACTGCCCCCCGGCCCCCTGCCCTGGCTGGGGGGCAGTCCCATACTCGAGCTCGAGGTCCTCGGCGAGGGCGGCCAGCACCGGCAGCGGCACCCGCAGGCCCTTGGCGATCCGGCGGACGTTGCCCCAGGTGGGGTTCACCCGTCCCGACTCCACGTGCGAGATCCAGGTCGGGTGGATGTCGGCCATCAGGCCCAGCGCTTCCTGGCTCAGCCGGGCCTCACGACGGAGCTGTCGAATGGCCTTTGCGAGGCCGATCTGAGGGTCGTCGGTGCGCGGCATCTAACACGAACATATGTTCGCATAGCCGAACGCTGGTGTAAAGGGGTATTTCTGCTGCGTCTATTCGCCGGCTTCGGCGCGCGCGGCTTCCAGCTCCCGTTCGACCGTCGAGGTCTGGTTGGGGATCGCGAGCCGCTGTTCGAGGACCGGGATCGCCTCGTCGGGACGGCCGCTGAGCCGCAGGGCGCTGCCGAGGTTGAAGAGCGCGTAGGCGTAGTCGAGGTCTTCGCTGCCTTCGGGATAGGAGGCGACGGCTTCTTCGAGCACCGGCACCGCGGCTTCGTATTCGCCCGCCTGGATCAGCGAGTAACCCCGTTCGTTGAGGGCAGCGCCGGATTCGGAACTGCCTGCGGAGGCGGACGGTTCGGACTCGGTGGTCGCGACGGGTTCCTGTTCCTGGCCGGGTTCGCTCGTTTCGGTCGATTCGGCGGCGGTCGCTTCGCCCGCTTCGGCCGCCCCGGCGGCGGCGCCGGCCCCAGCCGCCTGCTTCGCGGGCTTCGATTTCGCCTTCTTCGCCTTGGCCGCGGTGGGCTTGCCGCCCTCCCCCTGACCGCCACCGTCACCGCCGCCGAGGACGACGATCGCGGCGACGATCAGCGCCGCGACGACGCCGAGGATCGCGGCGACGGCACCCCAGCGGCTGCCGTGGGAGCCGGACTTCGCATAGGTGGGCGTCGGCTCGTAGGGAGGCGGCGGCGCAGCGGGCTGCGGCTCGCGCCGCTCCCGGGCGAAGGTCGGCTCGAAGGCCTGCGTGGTTTCCCCGCTCTCCTCCGCCCGCTCCAGCCGCGCCAACGCCTGCCGGGCCGAGCTCGGCCGCGCCTCCGGCTCCTTGCTCGTCATCCACTCGATCAGCGCGTGGAGATTGCGCGAGCACTGCCCTTCGCAGGCGCGCAGGACGACGCCGGCGGAGTAGAGGTCGGAGCGCTCGGTCGCCGGCTGCCCCTCCATCACCTCCGGCGCGGCGTAGCGCTCGGTGCCTAGGATCAGGCCGGTGCTGGTCAGCGCGGTCGCGTCCCGCGGCAGGGCGATCCCGAAGTCGATCAGCTTCGCCGTCCGGTCCGGTTCGACGATGATGTTGGCGGGCTTGATGTCGCGGTGGAGGATCCCGACCGAGTGGATGTGGTCGAGTGCCTCCAGCAGTTCCCGCGCCAGCCGGTCGCAGTCGACCCCCTCCCCCCGCGCCAGCAGCGCCGCCAGGTCCTCGCCGGGGACGAACTGCATCACCAGGTAGGGCCGCTCGCCCTCGTCGGAGTAGTCGTAGACGCCGACCAGGTTGGGATGCGAGAGCGAGGCCGCCGTCTGCGCCTCGCGGCGGAAGCGGGCGACGAAGCCGGGGTCGGCGGCGATCGTGTCCGAGAGCACCTTCACTGCCACCGGCCGCTCCAGCACCTCGTCGTGCCCGAGCCAGACCGCGGCCATGCCGCCGCGCCCGAGCGTGCGCTCGAGCCGGTAGCGCCCCTTCAACAGCTCCCCGGTGGCGATCGTTGCGCCCACGTTGTTCCTCTACCCACTCGTCCGGGTATCGAGGCACATCGACGTAATCGTCTACCTCATCCTGCTGGCGCTGAGCGGCCTCGTGATCGGCGCCCTCGCCCGCCTCCTCCTGATCGGACCCGACCCGATGAGCCTGCTCGAGACGATGCTCGCCGGCATCGGCGGCTCCCTGATCGCGGGCCTGATCGCCTACTACGTCTTCGACCGCAACGCCGGCCCCGGCCTCCTCCTCTCGATCGTCTGCACGATGGGCATCGTCTACGCGGTCCGCAAGTACCGCCGGCGCGCCGAGCCCGACCGCCTCCGCCCCACCGGCAGCCCGATGACCTTCGGCGGCAGCAACGTCCACACCCAGGTCCACTTCTTCCCCGGCTGCCTCGTCTTCTCCCTGGTCGCGTCGATCGTCCTCACGGTCCTGCTGAACCTGATCGTGCGGGCGTTCTAGCTAGCCGGCGCGCAAGGCCCGCCAGATCATCCCCGGCCGGCGGCCGACCTTCGGGCCGAGGACCAGGGCGAAGAGGGTGAGGGCGAGCCAGGGGCGCAGGTGGGGGGCGATGCGGCGGATGCGGCCGTCGGGGGCGAGCTCGAAGACCATCGCGTCGGTGAGGCGGACGCCGAGGAGGCGGGCTTCGCCGACGGCGACGCGGTCGTTGCCCTCGCCGAGGGTCTTGGTCCAGCGCAGGCCTTTGAGGCTGCCGTAGACGGCGGCGAGGAGGTGCCGGACATCGGCTTCGCCGCGGAAGACCATGTGGCCCGAGATCGGCGAGACGAGCTCGACGTCGGGGGCGAGGGTCTCCATCATCGCCTCGATGTCGTTGCGTTCGGAGGCCTCGGTATAGCGGGCGATCGCGTCGTCCATGCGACAAGCCTATGGCGAGGCGCGCCCTCCCCGAACTTCTGGGGGCTATAGGCACCGAAAGTTCGGAGAGGCTCCTAGGAGCTCTCGCCCCAGGCGGTCGCGACCAGTGAGCGCGGGCCGGCGTGGTCGCGGTGCTCGCAGAGGTAGATCCCCTGCCAGGTGCCGAGCGCCAGGCGCCCGTCGCGGATCGGCAGGGTCAGGGAGGGACCGAGCAGCGCCGCCTTGACGTGCGCCGGCATGTCGTCCTCGCCCTCCAGGGTGTGGGTCCAGTACGGCGCGCCTTCGGGCACCGCCCGGTTGAACCAGCTCTCGAAGTCCCGCCGCACGTCGGGCGAGGCGTTCTCGTTCAGGGCCAGCGAGGCGGAGGTGTGCTGGATCAGCAGATGGAGGAGGCCGACCGAGATCTCACCGAGCTCCGGCAGCGCCTCGCGGACTTCGTCGCTGACCAGATGGAAACCGCGCGAGCGCGCCGGCAGCCGGATCGTCCGCTGAAGCCACACGGCCCCAGCCTAGGCGGTGCCTATTTCGATTTGACTTTCGCTTTCGCTTTCGAGCTTTTCTTCTCGCGCTTGCGCTTGACGTCGCCGTTCTTGATTTCGCCGCGCCAGCCTCTCTCGGTGTCCTCCTCCATCTCGACGAACGCCTTGAAGCGGTGCAGGTCGCCGCGCACGGCGCGCTTGGTGAAGCGCATGCCGCGGCCGGCTTTCTCCAGCAGCGAGTCCGGCTTCACGTCCATGCTGACCTCGATCCGGGTCAGCCGCGGCGCCAGCTTGTGGAAGGTGACGACGCCGCTGTGGGCGAGCCCCTCCTCGGTGTGCCATTCGATCCGCTCGTCGGGGCGCTGCTCGACGATTTCGGCCTCGAACTGCTTGGTCACGCCCCAGACCTTGGTCGAGAACTCGACGGTCGAGTCGTCGACCTGCTGGACGCTGTCGACCCGGTGCATGAATTTCGGCCAGTCTTCGAAGCGCGTCCACTGGTCGTAGGCCTCGCTGATCGGCACCGCGACGTCAACCGACTGCTGGATCGGCATCCGCCGGCCGCTGCCGTGCGCCTCCTTCGCCTCCTCGGAGTCGGAGTCGGAGCCGTTGCCGCCGAAGAGGTCTTTGAGGCCGGCCAGTTTGCTCGCGCCGAGCTTTTCGTCGGCGACCTCGCCGGCAACCTTCTTGGCGCCCGCGGCGACTTTGCCTTTCGCCTTGTAACCGGCGTCCTTGGCCGCCTCTTTCGGCGAGCCGCCTCCCGCGAGTTTCGCGATCCCCTCGGCCGCGAACGGCAGCGCCATCAGCGCGGCCCCGGCCGCGGCCATCTTCTTCGGGTCTTTCAGGTCCTTCAGCCCCGCGGCGGGCGCCTTGCCTTTCCTCCGCGCCAGTTCCACGGCGGTGCTGGTGATGTCGCTCACGTCGGGCATTCGCTCCCTCCTTCGGCGTTCCAGTAGTCCCAATCGCCCGGGTTCCCGGGCGGCGGAAAGACAAACATCCCTAATCGGCGTCAGGGCGAGGGGATCGGACTGGTGTCGAAGGCGCCGAAGACGTTGCCGAGGAAGCGGCTGTCGCCGATGCCGGCGGCGAACGCGTCTTCGGCGGATGCCGAGGTCTCGAGCGGCCAATCCATCTCGTTGCTGATCGTCTCGAACCAGATCAGGGCGTCGATCTTCTGGTAGCGCGTGGCCAGCGCTTCGAACATTTCTTCGATCCAGGCCGCCTTCGAGCCGGCGGTCTCGCTGGAAGCGACCTCGCCGATCACCATCGGCTTGGTTGGCGCGATCGTTTCGGTGACCTTGGCGTAGGCCTTTTCGTAGAGGCTGTCGAAAGTCCGCCAGCCGTACCGTTCGCCCCAGTTGTAGCCGTCGAGGCAGGTCCAGTCGACGTAGGCGTCGCCGGGATAGAGGGACGCGTAGAGGTTGAGTTTGTTGACGTACGGGCACCAGACCCAGGTCGCGTTGGTCGCCCCTTCGGCAGTGAAGAGTTCGTGCACGTGGCGCCAGGCGGTGACGAATTCCCCGGGCTGGTTTTCGTTGACGCCTTCGCCCCAGGCGAACCAGTTGCCGTTCATCTCCCAGTCGAAGCGGAGGAAGAACGGGTGCCCCCATTCGGCTGCCTGTTTCGCCCAGGCGCGGATATAGGCGTCGTGTTTGCCGGCGATGATGTCCGCGAGCTGGAATTCAGGCTGGTCCGGAGTTCCGGGGATCATCTCCGAGCCCCAGCTGAAGAAGGGGATCGCGCCGTGGGCGCGGACCGCGTTGAACGGGGTCCAGGGGAAGGAGTAGTAGGTGCACGGCGAGCTGTAGCAGTCGGCCCAGGGCGAGCTGAACTCGACCAGCGACAGCGACTTCCCGACCATCTGCTCGAACTCGGTGACCGCGTCCATGTCCCAGGGCGCGGGTTCGCCGGTGAGCTGCGAGCCGATCCAGGCTCCCCAGTAGGCGTTGCCCGGCGGCGGTGGCGGGACCGGCGGTTCTTCTTCCCCCGGTTCTTCGCCGCCACCCGGTTCTTCGCCCGGCGGTTCTTCTGCGGGCGGGGCGGGTTCGTTGTCGATCACAGCGGGACGGGGCGCGGCGGCCGGCGCGCTCGGCTGGGGCGCCGGCACGACCGCGGAAGGACGCACCTGGATCCGCCGGATCGGCGAGCTGCCGAGCGCACGCCGCCCCCGCACCAGCGTCGCCCGCAGCCGCAGCTCGGCGGGGGTGGCCTGGGGGAAGGAGAAAGAGATCCGGAACCTGCCCTGGTGGAGGGCCGCCGACCCCACCGCCCGCCAGCCCCGGGCGCGCCAAACCCGCAGCAGAACCCGGCCCCGCTGCGCGGGCACGACCTTGCCTTGAGCGGTCGCCGGCGTCGCCTCGGTGACCTCGGCCGGGACCGAGAGCGTCACCCGCGGCGTCGATGCCGCCACCGCCCCGGGCGCCGCCGCCACGGCGGCGAAGAGGGCGAGGGCGAGCGCGGCGGCCAGCGCCGGCTTGAAGTGCGAGTTGTCGCCTGCGCGACCCATATCTCCCATCTTTCTCTACCCGTTATCCGGCGAGGGAGCCATAGCGCTCGCCCGCCGGCATCCGCGCCGCCGGATGCAGCCGCACGGCATCGGGCCAGAAGCGACTGCCGACCCGCAACTGCAGGAGAGCCGAGCGCAGCAGCGCCTCTCGCGCCGGGTCCCAGCCGAACCCGAAGAGGCTGCGGATCTGCGGCTGCAGCAGGCCGACCGAGATCAGCCTGATCGTCTCCGTCAGCGGGATCGCCGCGGTCCGCAGGACGCCGGTGAAGGGCGGCTCGAGGATCATCCGCACCGCCTGCTCGCGGCGCTCGTCGGAGATCCAGAGGCTGCCGTCCTCGAGCCGCCCGGCGACGTACTCGCGCAGGCCCTCGTAGGTGGCCGGCATCGACGCCGGCGGCAGCCCCAGCAGCTCGCCGACCCGGCGGTATTCGCTCCAGTAGCGCTGCCGCTCCTCCCCGCTCAGGGAGCCGGAGATCCGCTCGTAGTAGACGACCGCGGAGTCGGCCAGCGTCGCCAAGACCCAGAGCCCGAGCTCGGGATCGGAGGCAGCGTAGGCGGTTCCCTCGGGGATCGGGCCGTAGTCGGCCGGCGTCTTCCCCCGCACCCGCCGGTGCATCGCCTCCACGATCCGCCCCGTCTCCTCTGCCTCCTCGCGGCTGCCGAAGTAGATCCGCGACATCCGCTCGTCGGTCCGCGCCAGCCGCGTCTGCGGGTCGTCGAAGATGATCGAGTGGCGCTCGAACCCGACCACCGCCAGCGGGTCGCACGCCTGCATCAACAGGGCCCGCACGCCCGAGAACAGCACCAGCCGCTCCCGATGCAGCCGCCGCACCATCGAATCGGCGGCGAAGAAGCCATCAACTTCCTCAGCTCGATGCGTCTGCCCCGGCGCCACCCCGGGCATGAGCGAGAGCATGTCGGCGGGTCGAAACACCTTTCTAAGGTAGCTGTACGCCCCGGCGAGCCTTTCGGGTCAGGATCGCCGGCCGAGCAGCAGAAAGGTGGTCATCTGCCCCTTGCCCTTGACCTCGATCGCCCCTCGCCGGCGCAGCTCGAAGCGCTCGCGCAGCCGCCGGTGGACCCGCTCGGTCACCTGGATCTCACCGGGCAGGCCGTGGGACTCCATCCGGCTCGCGGTGTTGACGGTGTCGCCCCAGAGGTCGTAGGAGAACTTCGCGCGGCCGATCACGCCTGCCACGACCGGGCCGCTGTCGATCCCGATCCGCACCTGCAGCGGCAGCCCGCTCTGCGCCGCGCAGCGCTCGACCTCGGTCCCCATCGCCAGCGCCATCTCCGCGATCGCCTCCGCGTGGTCCCGGCGCGGCTGCGGGATCCCGCCGGCGACCATGTAGGCGTCGCCGATCGTCTTGATCTTCTCCAGGCCCCGGCTCTCGGCCAGACTGTCCCAGCCGGCGAAGATCCGGTCGAGCAGGGCGACCGTCGCGGCCGGCTCGAGCTCCTGCGCGAGCGGGGTGAAGCCGACGATGTCGGCAAAGAGGACGGTCGCCGAATCGAAACCCTCGGCGATCACCTCGTCGGACTCCTTCAGCCGCGCTGCGATCGGCTCGGGCAGGACGTTGAGGAGCAGGCGCTCCGATTTCGCCCGCTCGGCTCCGAGTTCGGCCAGCGCCAGCTCCCGCGCCCGGACGAAGTACTGCAGCAGCACGTAGGCGGTCGTGGTGACGCCGAGGACGTTGAGGACGAAGAACGCGACCTGGACGCCCTGCGGGATGTCGGGGGCGTGGGCCGAGATGGCGGGATCGATCGCGCCGGAGACCGCGACCAGGCCCGCGAAGGCGAGGAACCACGGCACGGCCTGGCGGGCGCCGACGAACAGCAGCGCCCCGATCGGGCAGGTGAAGGCCCAGAGCCCGACCGCCGAGGAGGACGCGAACCCGCCCAGGCTCCACTGCAGGGCGAACGGCAGCAGCAGGCTCATCAGGAGCTGGCTGGTGCGGAAGAGCCGGTAGCGGCGGGTGCGCGCGAACGTGTAGAGGCTGGCGGCGGAGGCGAGCTGGTAGGCGAAGGGGATCGCCGCCGAGACCCAGAGCCCCAGCACCGCGTAGGTCCCGACCCAGGCGAACGCCAGCGTCGGCATCAAGCTCGCCGACAGCACCAGCACCGACTTGCGAAGTCGCAGCTCCGCGCTGTCGGTCGGCAGGCTGCCGAGGTCGGTGAGCCGCCTCAGCCAGTCGGGCACTCGGCGAGCATATGCCGTCCCCACCCGGCCGCCAAACCGCCCGGCGCCCCGTCCCGCCGCCGCCTCAGTGGAGGCTGGGCCGGTAGGTGAGCTCCTCGATGTGACAGTCGAGCGTCCGCTGCTCGACCAGCTCGAGGTCGAAGTCGGCCGCACCCTCGAAGATCGGGTCGAGTCCGGTCTTCCCGGTAATCACCGGAAACAGGGTGACCTGCACCAGGTCGACCAGGCCGGCGGCCATCAGCGCCCGGTTCATAGAGAGGCTGCCGTGCGAGCGCAGCGGCACCCCCGACTCCTCCTTGAGCCTGGCGACGACGTCTACGGCATCGCCTTTGGCCACCGTCGCGTCCGGCCAGTCGAGCGGTTCCTCCAGAGTCGTCGAGACGACCGTCGCCGGCAGGCTCCGCATCCGGCTCACCCACGGATCGCGAACCTCGGACCCCTCGTCGCTCTCAGCCAGCATCCGCGCGAACAGCCGGTAGGTGTTGGCCCCGAAGACCATTCGCTGCTCCTCGCTGTACAGGGCGAGCCGGTGGCCGAGCAACTCGGGCCCCTGCTTCCCCCAGTAGCCGCTCCAATCGGCGCTGGCCGAGCCGTAGCCGTCGAGGCTGGAAAAAACGTCAAAGGTGTAGGTGGCGCTCATCTCGTTCTCCTCGCTTGAGATTTCCCGATTCACCTAGGCGACGAACGAACGGAGCAGGAATCGACACCCGGGCTGAGATTTGGGGGAGGCCTCGGGGCGAGACTGTGAATCGGGGAGACAGGATTTGAACCTGCGACCGCTCGGCCCCCAGCCGAGTGCGCTACCAGACTGCGCCACTCCCCGTGGGGTTTTTCATTTTGACGGATCGGCGCGGCGGATGCCTATGGGAACGTCTGTTCGATTCGTAGGCTGCCGATCATGGCGAAATGTTCTCGCTGCAAGGAGGAGAAGTCCGACGGGGAATTCGCCTGGCGCCGGAGGAGACGGGGGCAGCGCGACACGTATTGCCGGCCCTGCCGCTCCGCTTATCACCGGGAGCACTACCTCGCGAACAAGCAGCGCTAGATCGACGCGGCGGCGCGGCGGAAGAAAGCCCTGCTCGAAGAGAGGTTCATCTTCTTGATGGCCTACTTTCGAGATCATCCCTGCGTCGATTGCGAGGAGACCGACCCAATCGTCCTCGAGTTCGACCACCTGCGAGACAAAAAGTTCTCAATCGCGACGGGCATCCGGAACCGGAATTGGAACGACGTGCTCGACGAGATTGCAAAGTGCGACGTGGTTTGTGCAAACTGTCACCGACGCCGAACCGTGACGCGGGGCGGCTTCATACGCGCGGCGGTAGCTCAATGGTAGAGCCCCAGTCTTCCAAACTGGCGACGCGGGTTCAATTCCCGTCCGCCGCTTAAAGCGTCCCGCGGCGCTGCCGATGAGGGAGACGATGGGTCCTTCTAATCCCAGCCGTGGCGACTTTGTTCGGCTATCCCTTACAAAGTCGACACTGGCAGCGGGTCTCATCCTTCTGCTCCTTGGGCTCGCCGGCTGCGCCGGGTCGGGGGACTCGGGAGCCACCGCGTCTGGGGGCCGCGGAAGCAACTCAGGCGGCTTCGTCGATTGGCCGTTCTTCGGGCGGGTACCGCAGCGGACTCACTATCTGCCGGACGAGAAGCGGGCACTGGATCCGCCGCTGAAGCAGGCCTGGTCGATCAACACGCACGCGCTGATCGAGTTCCCGCCGGCGATCCATGGCGGGGTCGCCTACGTGATCAACAAGTACGGGAACGGGAAAGCGGTGCGGCTGCGGGACCGCAAGGTCCTCTGGGAACTGAACGTGCGGCCGAGCGACAAGGGGAAACCGAACTTCGTCACCGGGCCGGTCTACTACCGCGGCGCCGTCTACGGGGCATTCCTCACCGGCAACCTCGCCGCGGGCGACGCCGAGACCGGGAAGAAACTCTGGGTCCGGCACCTGAACGGCCACCTGGAATCCTCGCCCCTGGCAGTCGACGGGACGCTCTACCTCGGCACCGACACGACCAACCTGGTGGCGCTGCGCGCCTCCGACGGCAGGACCCGCTGGAGCTTCAACGCCCCCGGCGCGATCAAAGCGAGCCCCAGCTACGACGACGGCACGGTCTTCGCCGCCGACTACGAGAGCTCGATGTTCGCCCTGGACGCGAAGACCGGCAAGCCGGTCTGGCGGACCAACACGAGCAAGGTGCCGCCCTACGGCCACGGCGGCTTCTTCTCCTCCCCCGCGATCGCCTTCGGCCGCGTCTACGCCGCCCGCGACGACGGCACCGTCTATGCCTTCGACGAGATGACCGGGAAGGTCGAGTGGTCCTTCGACGCCGGCGGCATGGTCTACGGCTCGCCCGCCGTCGCCCGGGTCCCGGGGACGCCGCCGAGCGTCTACATCGGCGCCGAAAACGGCCGCTTCTACGCCCTCGACGCCCGCACCGGCAAGCCGCGCTGGCACTACGAGGTCGGCGGCCCGATCCCCGGCACCGCCACCGTGATCGGCCACACCGTCTACACCTCCAGCTTCAAGACCCAGGAGACGACCGGCCTCGACGCCCGCACCGGCAAGCGCGTCTTCCACGTCAAGCAGGCCGGCTACACGCCGATGGTCTCCGACGGCAAGCGGCTCTACCTGGTCGGCTACTACGACCTGATCGGCCTGGAACCGGCCAAGCGCTGAGCGTGCTCAGCGGATCTGGCTCTGCGCGCGGCTGACCTCGAGGTCGAAGAAGCGGAAGTCGGCGCCGAGCAGCGGCTGGGCGACGTTGTGGACCGGGGTCTCGCCGATCGTCCCGTCGGGCGAGCCCGCGTGGGCGTGGCCGTGGAGGACGAGGTCGGGCCCGTGCTCGAGGATCGGCGGCGCCAGCCGGTCTGAGCCGAGGAAGACCCAGATCTCGCGCGGCTCCCCCTCCAACGTCGCCTCGATCGGGGCATAGTGGAGGAGGACGATCCGCAGCGGGCAGAGCGCCACCTCCCGCAGCCCCTCGTCGAGCGCTTCCACTTCTTCGGTCGCCTCGCGGTAGACCGCTCGCAGCGAGGGCTCGCCGAAGTCCGGCAGGTGGTGGGGCGCGAAGCCGCCGACGAAGCCCTTGACGCCGACGATCCCGACCTCGACCTCGCCGACGGCGCAGACGGCGGCGCGACGGTCGAGCATCTCCACCCCGCCGGCCTGCAGGCACTCGAGGATCGATTCGGCCTCGTCGGCGTGCCAGTCGTGGTTGCCGAGCACCGCGTAGACCGGCGCCGCGGTCGCCGCCGCCGCTTCGCAGAGGATTTCCGCCTCCTCGCGGCGGCCGTGGCTGGTCAGGTCGCCGGCGACGAGGACGAGGTCGACGTCGCCGCCGAGCTGCGCGAAGGAGTCGACGATCGCCTCGCGATTGGAGTCGCGGCAGTGGATATCGCCGGTGGCCGCGACCCGCACCTGCCCCTCGCCGCCGGACGACCGCCCGTCACCGTTGCTGGAAGCCATCGTCGCCTCCCCTACCCGCCTGTGCTGCAGGCAAAAATCAAAGCGGCGGGACGAAAACGTCCCGGTCGAGCCGGCGTTTAGGCACGGGCGCAGCGGGGCACCGAAAGGAAGGACATGGCCGAGGGACTGGGCAAGAACGAGGTCGCCGGCGAGCTGACCGACAGCCTCAAGCGCTCGATCGCGGCGCTGGAGCGCCAGGAGATCCCCTACGTGCTGGGCGGCGGGCTCGGCTGCTGGGCGCGCGGCGGGCCGCCCTCCTCCAACGACATCGACCTGATGCTGAAGCCCGAGGACGCCGAGCGCGCGCAGGAAGCGCTCGCCGAAGCGGGGATGCGCCCGGAGACGCCACCCGAGCAGTGGCTGCGCAAGGCCTGGGACGGCGACATCCTCATCGACCTGATCTACGAACCCTCGGGGATGACGATCGACGACGAGGTGATCGCCCGCGGCGAGGAGATGAGCGTCGAGGCGATGCAGATCCGGGTGATGGACCTCGACGACATCCTCACCACCAAGCTGCTCGCCCTCGACGAGCACAGCGCCGACTACCGCGACCTGATCCTGATCACCCGCTCGCTGCGCGAGCAGATCGACTGGGAGCGGCTGCGCGAGCGCACCGCCGCGAGCCCCTTCGCGCGCGCCTTCTTCACCCTCGCCGACGGCCTCGAGATCAGCCCCGGCGCCCCCGCCGCCGCCTCGGCCGAGGGTTAGAGCGGCGCCGGCTCTTCGACCCGGCAGCCGGGCCCGCTCACTTCCCGGAGCCGGGCCCGACCTGGGTCGTCAGTTTCACCTTCGGTTCGCCGGAGCCGATCTTCGCCGCCTTGACCGAGAAGCGCAGGGTGCCCTTGCGCAGGCCCGAGATCTTGGCGACGGCGAAGGTGGCGCTGCTCGTCTTCTTCACCTTCAGCTTGGCGATCTTCGGCCGGCCGGCGGCGACGACTTTGCCTTTGACGATCAGTTTCAGGCGGCCGAGCTTGAAGACGTCGCTCGGGCTCGCCCAGCTCAGCGCGATCTGCAGGACTTTGGTCGAGGCGCCGACGGCGATCGTGTGGGTCTTGCTCTGGCCCTGCTTCAGCAGGTCGTTGAATTCCCGCGGCGGCGTCTGGCAGGTGATCGCGGCGCCGATTTTGTTCATCACCGGCTGCAGCTGGGTGTTGTCATCGAGCTGGAAGACCTGGCCGCCGGTGTCGGTGGCGATTTTCTGCAGCCGCGCTCGGTCTTCTTCGAGGGTGAGGCCGGTGCCGAACCCGACCACGTAGGTGGGCACGTTGTGCGCGAGGTGCGCTTCGTTGTAAGCGCCTTCGTTGTGGCCGCCGTCGGTGAGGAAGATTCGCGCCTGCGCACCCGGATGGTCGGCGTCGGCCTTGGCGAAGGCGGAGTTGTAGTCGGTGGCGCCGCTGTCGGAGTTGACGACGGCTTCCAGCGCCGCCTTCATCGCGGCGCCGTTGGGGCCCACCGGCTCGGGCGGGAAGACCGTGCTCGCGGCCGGGGTTTCGAAGCCGGAGGAGCCGAACTCGACCGCCCCGAGCAGCGTCTTCGCCGGCAGCGTGTTGATCAGCAGGCCCATCGCCTGCACGCGCAGGCGGTCGGGGTCGGTCGCCGCCATCGAGTAGGAGTCGTCGACGATCGCCTCGATGTTGGTCTTCGGCGTGCAGCTCGCAGAAGCGCCCGCCGTGTCGGTCGCCGCCCCGCTCGGCGCGGCCACCGCCGCGGCCGTCAGCAGTGCCGCCATCATCGATGCCATCAGAACTCGCCAGCTCCGCATACGTCTCCCCTTCGCTCGATCGGGCCTGTAGGCGCAAATCTAACCCCGCCGTCGGACCGCCGCAAGGAATTTCGAACGGCAGTCCGCCCGCGAGCCGGGGCGACGGCTATTTCAGCGCGGCGAGGATCTCTTCGGTGGCGCGTTCGCCCGATTCGACGGCGCCGTTGAGATAGCCCTGGAAGTCGATCGAGGTGTGCTCGCCGGCGAAGTGGCAGTTGCCTTCCGGTTCGCGCTCGATCCCGGCGAACTCCGTGTACTGGCCGACCTTCCAGTAGGAGTAGGAGCCCTTGGTCCACTGGTAGCCGGTCCAGTAGTCGATCGTCGCCCGGCCATTCCACTGCGCCCCGATCCCCGGCAGCACCGGCTCGAGCTGTTTGAGGAATTTTTTCGCCCGTTCGCTCGCCGAGCCGTTGGCCGGGCTGAAGCCGGCGCCGATCTTGCCGCCGGTGTAGTCGACGAGGATCCCGGAGGTGCCGGGCTGAGCGCGCGTCACCTCCCAGGTGTTCTGGTAGCCGGTGTCGGCGTAGGTCTCGCCGTTGCAGCCGAGGCCGTTCCAGAGCCGGCGGCCGAGCTGGACGTGCAGCTTCGAGTTCGTCCCCATCCCCATCTCCTCGATCGCCGTTTCCTTCAGCGAGGAGAAGCCGGCGCCGCTGTAGTCGAGCGTGCGCAGGATCGAGAACGGGAGCGCCAAGACGACGTGATCGGCGGTGACGGTTTTAGTGCTGAGGCCCGATTCGAAGACGAGCCGGTAGCTGCCGTCGGCGTTGCGGGCGATCTTGGTCAGCGCCGCTTCCTTGGTGATCTGCCCCTGCAGCGCCGCGGCGAGCCGCGCCGGGATCTGGTCGTTGCCGCCCCGCACGTGGTACTTCTCGTTCGAGGGGCCGAAGATCCTCAGCTGTCCCTGGCCGGAGTAGCCGAGCAGGTAGAGCATGTTGAGGGAGCTCTGGACGTTGGTCTCGGCGCCGTACTCGATGTTGTAGGCGACGTCGAGAAGCTGCCCGAGCTTCGATTTCAGCCCGCCGGGGACGTAGGCCTGGATCCAGTCGGCGATCGACATCGCGTCGAGTTCGCGGCCGCGTTCGGTCGAGAGGTTGTAGAGCGTCGGGTAGCTGGCGGCGGAGACGTCCTTGTGAATCTGCTGCCAGATCCCCTTCAGGTCGCTCGTCGCTTCGGTGAACGTGTAGGGCTGGCCGTCGAAGTAGTAGAAGGCCTCGGTCCCGTTGACCTCGGCCGCGAGCAGGTTGTCGAGGTTGAGGCCGAGCTCCTGGGCGAGTTTGCGGGTCTGGGTGTGGCCCTGGTCGATCAGCTCGCCGCCGTGCTCGGCGATCTGGCCTTCGGCGAAGTCGCCCCGCCGGGTCCAGCAGCGGCCGCCGAGCCGATCGGAGGCCTCGTAGAGCTGGGCGCTGACGCCGCTCTGCTTGAGCCGGTAGGCGCAGGTGAGCCCGGCGAGGCCGCCGCCGACCACGACCACTCGCGGCGCGCTCGCCGCCAGCGCCCGCGAGACCGGCCCGCTCAGCATCGCTGCCGCGGCAAGCCCGGCGCCGCCCGCCAGCACCTCCCGCCGCCGCATGCCGGGGCCGGGATCGGCGAGAGCCTCCTCGGCGGAGGCTTCGCGCGCAGCGATCGCCGCGGCTTCCCCCAATCTCCTGGCTAGTGGAGTCCTCCCCCCCATCTGCGGTCAGAGTGGCAGACGATTCCGCCGAAGGCAAGTGACGAAAAGTCCAACCCGAAGGGGTCCGGGTCGGACAGGTGGGGGTACGGTCAGGCGAGCCTGGCGCTCAGCTCGATCTCGGGGACGCCCGCAAGCGCCCGCGAGACCGGACAGCCTGCCTTCGCTTTCTCGGCGAAACCCCGGAAGGCGTCCTCGTCGATACCGGGCACCGACCCCTCCACCTCGAGCTCGATCCGGGCGATCGTCGGCAGCCCGTCCACATTGCGCAACTGCACCTTCGCCTGCGCCCGCACGGAGTCCGGCGGGTGCCCCTCTTCGCTCAGCAGCAGGCTCAGCGCCATCGCGAAGCAGGACGCATGCGCCGCCCCCAGCAGCTCCTCCGGATTCGTCCCCTCTCCCTCCTCGAACCGCGAAGCGAACGAATACCGCCCTTCGAAAACCCCCTCGCCGACGGTGACCGTCCCACTACCGCCTTTGAGATCCCCCTTCCACTCGGCGCTGCCGTTCCTCGTAGCCATCCTCAGCCTCCTCGGTCTCGGTTCGAGGCGTGGCTACCCGGGTGGCCGGGAAAACAGACAACTGCACGGGGCACCTAGGACTCGAACCTAGAATCGCCGGTTTGGAGACCGGTGCCTCTTTTGAGGATCTGGCTCTGCGCCGGGAAAAACAAGGTGCGGAACCCCTCGGGGGAACGCCAGAGGGAACGGGCGCAGACCGAAAATCAGGTCCGCCAGAGAAGTGAGCGCAGATCCTCAGGACTCAGGTCGGCATCGCGCAAGATGCCGGCAAGGGTGCCGCGCTTCAGCTCCCGGTGCAGCGGAACAACAAGAGCCATTCGACGCCCGGGCTTCTTCAGCCGGACGTGGCTACCGCGCTGACGCACGACGGTCCAGCCATCCTTGCCGAGCGCCTTGATCAAGCTCTCGCCGGAGACAACCGGCTGGCGTGGACTCACGCTGGAACAGGAATCGTGCGGCGAATTACGCCGCTGTCGAGAGGCTCGCCGTCTTCACGCAGCCCCTCGACGTAGAGAGCCACGGCCTCGTTGGCATTCGCCATTGCCTCGTCAAAACTGTCCCCCTGCGTATGCACGCCGGGAAGATCAGGGGCGTAGACATGAAAGCCGCCCTCATCCTGCGGCTCAAAGACCAACTCGATTTCCTTTGTATCTGCCATTGGCTCCTCCCTAGGTTACGCCAAGCCCCAACCAAAATTGTCAAATCAGGCCGCGGGTCTTTCAAATCATTTAGCTTCGGCTTCAGGGCGGTTGGCTCCGGTCGCACTCGAGATCTTCCGAGCTTCTAAAGAAAGCCACTCGAGCAAGCGCTGGGCGATCCGGAACCCCTTCAACCCAACAAGCCGGTCGATCGGTACTCGGTGCTCGAAGTCTTCCCCCGCTGCTCGAGCGCATCCAATTCGAGTAGTTGGTTCAACCGGCGGTTCACCGTCCGCTCGCTCTGGCCGCTTCGCTTCACCGCAACCCGCTTCAGGGAACCAGCCGATATCCAAGAGGAGGCTTGAGCAAGAATCGTCGCAGTCACCTCGTCTCCAACCCCCGCGCGCTCGCGAACGGCCTCGAGCTGTGCAGCGAAGCCGATCTTGAGTAGGTGCTCGACGCGGATCAGATGATTCTCGACCCGCTCAAGGCGCTCGGTGAGTCGTATGAGCTGTTCTTCGCTCATCTCAACCCTGGGTTGGCATCTTCTTCGGCGGCCAGGCAGGACGGTTTTCGGTCTTCTGCTGCCGCACCGTGCTTGCCTTGGCGCCCAGAAGCTCGGCAATCCGGGCTGGCTCTAGTCCAAGCTTGGTGAGGTCGTGGACAAGAGCGCCCTGGGGAGCGCCGGCATAGCGGAACCCGAGAACCGTGATTCTGATCAACTCATCGACGGTTCCAGGCTCAACAGTGGGGGGCTTGGCTTTCGGTTTGGAGGTTTTTGCTTTCGTCGCCATGTCAACTCCTCAAAACGGGGGGTTTTGCAGTAGAAGACCGAGTCCCGCGGTGAGACCCTGGCCGAGGGTCGAGCTAGCGGCGCCCACTGCGACCTTCTCGAGCAGGGCGCGAATCTGACCTGGCTCGGGCCTCTCGGACTTGCCGACCTCCTGCGTGAAGGTGCTGATTTCTTCAGCCGTGAGATCGCCACGGTCCTCAACGACTTTCCCGAGGGCCTGCACCGCTTTGGCGTCCCAACCGCCCGCGAAGCCAGCGTGCAGTAGTGCCTCAATTCCCGTGAAGACCGCCTCGCGACTGGCATCGATGTCGATGTTGACCTGGGGGCCCGGCCCAACCTTGATCGGGCTACCTTCAATCTTTGCCTCCCCAGAAAGCTCGACGCTGAGGTTGTAGGTGTCGCCATTGATGATCACTGTGCTCGGGGCCTTGTCTCGATCTGCCTCAAGTACCTGACCGCCGATCGCCCGCTCGATCACCTCAGCGATTGACTCGCGGTCGGACCCGTAGCGGCTCATATAGGAACTCGGCAGCGCCGCCGCGATCGCCTGGGGGTTGACGCTGCCGTCGGCCCCGAGGCGATCAAGAATGAGGCCGCCGATCTGAAGGTCCCATTCCCATCCCATGGCCTCCCACTCGCTGGCGAGCCTGCTCCGCATTTGGGCACGAGTCATCTAGCTTTGCCTTTGCCCGTGCGGGCCGAGCGTCGCGGCGCCGCCGGAAAAGGCTTTCCTTCTGCCGCTAGCCACTTGCGCACATTTTTGGAGAGGCTTAGCACCGACTCCATGATGTGGTCCTTGCGGTAAACGTTGCCAGCGCCGGCTCCATATACAAGCTCAGCGATCCCGTGCTCGACGGCAATGTCGATACGCCGCGAAACCGTGGGCTCACTCTTGGGAAGACCGAGCTTCTCGAGCTCTTTGGCGATCTGCGCCTGAGTTCGCTTGCCATCGAGGAGGAGGTAGATCTGACCGAGTGGCGAGTGTTTGGCGACTAGATCCTTCAAAGCTGCCAGGATTGGCTCGCGATTTGCGCGAACGGAGAGGGTCGCTTTTCCGTCTATCACCCCTAATCGGGAGTAGATCGCCGTGAGTGCTTCGTGAATCTCCTCGTCGGTCGCCATCAGGCTCCCTCCCTGATCTCAAGTGGCAGTTCAAGCGCCGCCAAGCTCGTCAGGTGCCGGATCTTGCGTTCGTCGGTCTCATAGGCAATTCCGAGGTTTCGCCACTTACGAGTCCAACCGGACAGCGTCGTCTTCGGCACTCCGACGGCCTTGCCTATCTCGGTGCTCGTCCGCTTGCCATCGCAGAACTCAAAGGCCTTCCGCTCTTTGCTTGAGGTCAACGCTGCCTCAACGGTATGGCGAACCTGCGGGATTGCCGCAGCACGCAGCCAGTGGAGCTGCTCTTCGGCGACTTCGAGTTGCCTTGCCACCATTTCATCCAGCGATGGGCGATCATCGGCCGCCGCCGTCACTTCACCACTCCCTTTTTTCCTTTTTCGATCGCGGCTTTGGCGCGGCGCGCCTTCTCGCGCACAGCGCCGGGCGACTTGCCGATCATTGGTCCGATCTGCGCCGGCGTGAGTCCAGCCTCGGTCAAGATCAGCTCGGTAGGAATTTCAAGGTCCCCTCGTTCCTCGCGGTCGGCCGCCAGCAGGGCGAGGATGCCGAGCAGCGCTGGGTCAGACGAGTCGTTGCCTGCCATGCCCGCTTTCCTAGACCTCGATCAATCCCGTAGTCCGATAATGAACGTGACCGCCACTCCCGGAGCGTTTAAGCAGCCCACGCTCAACTAGCTCTGCGATACGGCGCTTGACGGTCGGCACCGACGTTCCGGTCTTTTTCGCTACAGCCTTCTGAAGGGGACCCGCCTTGATCCAATCTGCGCTTTCAGAAAGAACAGCTTTGGAAACTGGATCCGCGACAACAGCTTCGCGCTGAGCGTCCAGAGCAGGCGCATGGGCGATCCGCTGGAGCGAAATCAGCAGATCCAGCTTCTCTTCCAGACCCCTGTCGTCGGCTGGAGACATATAGATACATGACGATATCCGCGGCACCGGCGGGAAAGGTGCACTCCGCTGATCTAAGTGAACTTAAAGGGATGAAAGCCTTCCATGACTGGCAGCGAACCGCTCCAGGTGGGGCTGGTGCCACGGGGTTGGGTAGATGAAATCTGCCTTCAACCCGGACCGGGCCTCGAGCCAATCTCGCAGGCGACTCTTGAATTGCGAGGCAATGCGAAACACAGCGACATCGCTCGTGGCCGCAGGGACTGGGCCGCTGGCCCCGCGTTTGTCCATCCTTTTCCAAATCCAGGCGTCTTTGTGCGAGGTCGCGGGGTCTAGCGAGAGAGGGATCGTGACCCGCTCGTCATCTTCCGATACCGGTCCGAGCAGAAAATGGCCCCGTTGGATTCGCAGTCGTTCGCTGACATCGGGGGCGCTGTACATAGCCACTCCGCCGTCGAGGCTGGCGTAAACGTCAGCGAAGCTCCTCGAATCGAAGTCGTCGATTTCAACAGTAGGGCGCCGGATGGCGAAAAGCACGCCGTCCTTGTTGTCGTCGTCGGGGTTGGGACTGACAACCGACATGTAGAGACCGACCATTGGATCCAGCGTGACGTCCATCAGCGGGGTCGCTGCGCGGTGATGCTGAAGCAGCGCCAGCAGCGCGAGATCCGGCAAACGCATTTCCTCATGCCGGTCTAGCTCCGCCGATCGCGCCGCACTCAAAAGACCGCCGGTGAAGTATTCGATGTTCGGGTCGTTCAGATCTGCGTGCTCTCGAACCCGCGTGTGCATGCCGGGTTCGAGGTTGAAATCCGCGTTGGCCTGTCCGCGCCACAGCCAGGGCACGTCAACTCCATACATCGCGTGCAAGTCCCAGATCGCACGCAGCAACTCGCGCACGCGATAGTCGTTCGGACCACTTCCCTGATGCCACCATGGCCATCGAGGCACGGGCGCAGACTACTTGAGATTGTTATCGCCTTTAGCTTAAAAGCAGCTTGGGCGCAAAGAGCTGCTTAGACCAGGCCAATCCCTAACGGATGCCGAAGCTCTCCCGAGGGAACGGCGAGGGAACGGGAGGTCTCAGAAAGAAATTCTGCAGGCACGAAATCCGGCTCCGGGGAACGAATCGTTGGTCCCCAAACTGGTGCCTTAACTCTTGCAAGCCAGGGCATTATTTGGCTCTGCAATGGGAAATCCGAGACGGGGCACCTAGGACTCGAACCTAGAATCGCCGGTTTTGGAGACCGGTGCCTTAGCCAGTTTGGCCAGTGCCCCAGGGGGCGAATCCTACCGGCCGAAGTGCGGGCGGAGGGACTTGAACCCCCACGATCTTTCGATCACCAGGACCTAAACCTGGCGCGTCTGCCAAATTCCGCCACGCCCGCGTGGCTGGGCCGCTCGGCCCTTAACGCGCGGCCAACGGCGGCGCGTCGCTCTTGGATTCTATGATCGGGGCGTGGCGGTAGGAGAGGTCAGGCCCGGCTACGAACTGTGGGGGCCGAATCGGGAAAAGGCGAGCTCGGTCTCGACCAAGTTCGTCGTCGTGCTGCTGCTGGCGGCGACGGCGGTGCTCGCGGCGCTGATCACGATCGGCGGCTGGTCGCTCTTGAAGGGCGGCAGCGGGATGGGAATCGTCTGCGCGATCTACGCGCTCCTCTACGCCTTCTTCGCGATCATCGTCGCCCGTTGGAACCGCGGCGTGCTGCCGGTGGCGGCGGCGCTCTCGATGATCCTGGCGATCTTCTGCGCGGTCGGCGCCGAAAGCTGGTTCAACCGCGACCGCGCCGGCTTCGACGAAGCCGCCTTCAGCAGCTCGGTGATCGGCCTGCTGGTCGTGATCCTCGGCCTGCTACAGATCGTCCTCATCGCCGCCGCCCTCTACGCCTTCAACCAGGAGTGGCACGTCGAGGAGGAGCGGCCGATCGGATCCGGCGAGGATTACGGCGCCGGCGCCTCCGGCCACCCGCAGCCCGCCTGATCGGCTCTATCGTTCAGGCGGAGCCGGAGTGGCGGAATTGGCATACGCGATCGACTCAAAATCGATTGCCCTTGCGGGCTTGTGGGTTCGAATCCCACCTCCGGCATCGTGAGCGCCTGATGGGCAGTGGCGATGGAGCCCTGTGAACGCGGCTGACGGCGAGCTGCTGTGGGAGCCCTCGGCTGAGCTGGTCGAGCGCTCGCGGCTGAGCGAGTTCATGCGCTGGCTGGAGCGCGAGCGCGGCCTCGCCTTCGCCGGCTACCACGAGCTCTGGCAGTGGTCGGTCGACGACCTCGACGGGTTCTGGTCGGCGATCTGGGAGTTCTTCGAGGTGCGAGCCGACGGTGGCCCCTCCCCCGTGCTCGCCTCGCGCGAAATGCCGGGGGCGCGCTGGTTCCCGAACACCTCGCTGAACTACGCCGAGCACGTCTTCGCCGGCAAAGCCGACGAGGAGGTGGCGATCCTCCACGCTTCCGAGCTGCGCGAGCTCGGGCGTATGCGCTGGGGGGAGCTGCGACGGCAGGTAGCGGCCGTCGCGGCCGGGCTGCGCGGGCTCGGGGTCGGCCGCGGCGACCGCGTCGTCGCCTACATGCCGAACATCCCGGAGGCGATCGTCGCCTTCCTCGCCACCGCCTCGATCGGCGCCGTCTGGTCGAGCTGCTCGCCAGACTTCGGCCCCGCCAGCGTCGTCGACCGCTTCGCCCAGATCGAGCCGAAGGTCCTCTTCGCGGTCGACGGCTACCGCTACGGCGGCAAGGACTTCGACCGCCGCGAGGTCGTGGCGCGCCTGCAGGAGGCGATGCCGACGCTGGAGCGGACCTTCGTCCTCCCCTACCTCGACCCCGACCCGGACCTGGCGCCGCTGCAGGACGCAACGCGCTGGGAGGAGCTGATGCGCGACGGCGAGGGCGCCGAGCTGCGCTTCGAGCGCGTCCCCTTCGACCACCCGCTCTGGGTCCTCTACTCCTCCGGCACGACCGGGCTGCCGAAGGCGATCGTCCAGGGCCAGGGCGGCATCCTGCTCGAGCACCTGAAGAAGCTCCACCTCCACGTCGACGCCCACCCCGGCGACCGCCTCTTCTGGTTCACGACGACCGGCTGGATGATGTGGAACTTCATCGTCTCCGGGCTGCTGACCGAGGCGGCGATCGTCCTCTACGACGGCAACCCCGGCCATCCCGACATGGGCGCTCTCTGGGACCTGGCCGAGCGCGCCGGGGTGACGATGTTCGGGACCAGCGCCGCCTACATCGCCGCCTGCATGAAGGCCGGCGTCGAGCCGGGCAGCGGCCGCGACCTCAGTGCCCTGAAGGCGGTCGGCTCGACCGGCTCGCCGCTCTCCCCCGAGGGCTTCGACTGGATCTACGAGCACCTCGGCCGCGACACCTGGCTCTTCTCGACCAGCGGCGGCACCGACCTCTGCACCGCCTTCGTCGGCGGCGTCGCGACCGTGCCGGTCTACCGCGGCGAGCTGCAGGCGCGGGCGCTGGGTGCGGCGGTCGAGGCCTGGGACGAAGCGGGCCGCCCGGTGGTCGAGGAGGTCGGCGAGCTCGTCGTCACCGAGCCGATGCCCTCGATGCCGCTCTACCTCTGGGGCGACGAGGACGGCAGCCGCTACCGCGAGAGCTACTTCGAGATGTTCCCCGGCGTCTGGCGCCACGGCGACTGGCTGGAACTGACCAGGCGCGGGACCGCGGTCATCTACGGGCGCTCCGACTCGACGATCAACCGCGGCGGCATCCGCATGGGGACGAGCGAGATCTACCGGGCGGTGCTGGGCATCGATGCGATCGTCGACGCGCTGGTGGTCGACGTGCCGCGGCCGGGGACCGACGGCTGGATGCCGCTGTTCGTGGTCCTGCGCGAGGGGGCGGAGCTCGACGACGGGCTGCCGCGGGAGATCGCCCGCCGGGTGCGCGAGCAGTGCTCCCCCCGGCACGTGCCCGACGAGGTCTTCCAGATCGAGGAGGTGCCGCGGACCCTGAGCGGCAAGGTGCTGGAGGTGCCGGTGAAGCGGATCCTGATGGGGACGCCGCCGGAGAAGGCGGCGAGCCGCGACTCGCTGGCCAACCCGGCCGCGCTCGACTACTTCGTCGCGATGGCAGCTCGACTAGGCAACGGCGGAGCGTCAGCCCGGAGCTGAGGAGCGCGCCCGGCGAGCATCCGTGCGGTTGCCGCCAGCACCGCCAGCACGTGCTCGGGCTCGTAGCGGACCTGCTCGTGCGTGAAGCGCAGCGGGGTGAGGCCGGCCGCCGTATGCGTCTGGTCGCGCAGCCGATCCCGCGCCTGCTCGGCCGGCGTCCGGTGGTAGCGGAGGCCATCCGTCTCCACGACCAGACCGAGGTCCGGCCAGTAGAAGTCGACTTCGAACTCGTTGACGAACTGACCCGTGAGTGGGATCGGCAAGCCGGCCTGGCGGGCGAGCGGGAGGAAGCGTCGTTCCAGCTCCTCTTTGGTGAGACGGAAGGTACGGCGGTCGAGGATGAAGCGGAGCTTGGCGACGCCCGGCTCGCCGGGGCGGGCGTCCAGCGCCGAGCGGAGCTGCGGCGGGTGCAAGAGGTTGTATTTGTCCGCCTCGTTGATCATCCGCTCGACGCCGGCGCGGTCGAGGCGGAGCGACATGTCGATCAGGGTCTGGATCGGGGTGGTGCAGGGGATGCCGTACTCGCGGGTGAGGTCGCGGCCCTCCAGCGAAGGTCTTTGGTGAATCTTGAGCCCGGGGCGACGCCGACGGGAAAGGCTGGGTAGGGAAAGCTCGACCAGATCGCGCTTCTCGGGCCCCATCCGCCAGAGCGCCGCTGCGCTCGAGTGGCTGATCACGCTCCCTGGGCAGGCGAGGACCGCCGCCATCCAGCGCCCGTGATCCGTGACTTGTGAGCGTCCCACCGCATAGACGCCCCGATGCAACGGGTGCAACCGTCCCGTCCTGATTCGGTGGTGGACCGCCTGGCGGGTGTAGCCGACCTGGAGAAGTTGATCGCTGGACACGACTCCGTGCTGATTTTCAGCCAGTGCCCACGCCTCGCGCGCCATCCGAACCCGTTCTCGCCGCCGCTCATCCGACGACTGGAGAGTTAACCTCGCCATGGTGAGGTTAAGTCGCCAATCGTGGTCGACTCTCCCCCCTACCCAGCTTGTTTTTGGTGCTCGGTGCGGCCTCGCTCAGACCATGCCCAGGCCGCCGCTTACGCCTAGCGTCTCGCCGGTGACGTACGAGGCGTCGTCGGAGGCGAGGAACGCGACGGCTGCCGCGACCTCCTCAGGCTGGCCCAGGCGGCCCATCTGGGTGCTGCTTTTCATCGTCTCGATGACTTTCTCGCCGATCTCGCCGAACTCCTTGGCGCCCATCAGGAGGGGGGTCTCGATCGGGCCGGGGGCGATCGCGTTGGCGGTGACGCCGTAGCGGGCGGCCTCGCGGGCGATCGCCTTGGTGAAGCCGATGACGCCGGCCTTGGCGGCGCTGTAGGCGGCCGAGCCCTTGGAGCCGACGCGACCGGCCTCCGAGGCGATATTGACGATGCGGCCGTAGCCGCGCTCCTGCATCCCCGGCAGCGCCGCGTGGGTGCAGTTCATGACCCCGCCGAGGTTGACGTCGAGCGTCTGCCGCCACTGCTCGGGGGTGACGTAGACGAAGAAGCCGAAGTTGTCCATGCCGGCGTTGTTGACGAGGACGTGGAGGTCGCCGACGGCCCCGACGGCGCTGCGGGCGGCGTCGAGGTCGGTGACGTCGAGCTCGACCGCGTGGCCGGCGATCTCGCCAGCCACCTTCTCCGCCCCCTCGAGGTTGAGGTCGCCGACCCAGACCTCGGCGCCCTCGGCGGCGAGCCGGGCGGCGGTCGCGGCGCCGATCCCGCTGGCACCGCCGGTCACCAGCGCCTTCTTGCCCTCGAGCCTCATTGCCGCGGGAGCATAGACTGCGCGGCCTTGACCCCGGGCAGCGAAGCGATCCCGATCATCGGCGGTACCGGCGCCCTCGGCGCCGGCCTGGCGCGCCGCTGGGCGCAGGCGGGCGTCCCGGTCGTGCTCGGCTCCCGCGACGCCGGACGCGCCGAGGAGGCGGCGGCCAAGATCCGCGAGGCGGTCCCGGGCGCCGAGGTCACCGGCCTGCAGAACGAGGAGGCGGCGACCAGGGGCGAGATCGTCTTCCTCACCGTCCCCTTCCGCGCCCAGTCGGAGAACCTCAACAACCTGCGCGAGGCGCTCCGGCCCGGCCAGATCCTGGTCGACTGCACCGTTCCCCTCGCCGCCGCGGTCAGCGGCAAAGCGACCCGCTCGCTTGGGGTCTGGCAGGGCTCGGCCGCTCAGCAGGCGCAGGAGATGGTGCCCGAGGGCGTGACCGTGATCGCCGCGATGCACACGCTGGCGGCGCCGATGCTGGCCAAGCTCGACACCGAGCTCGGCGAGGACGTCCTCGTCTGCGGCGACAAGAAGGCCGACAAGGCACGGGTGGCGCGGCTGATCGAGCAGATCCCCGGCCTACGCGCGGTCAACGCCGGGGCGCTGGAGATGGCGCGGATCGTCGAGCAGCTCACCCCGATGCTGATCTCGGTCAACAGCCGCTACAAGACCCACGCCGGGATCCGCCTCACGGGCCTGCCCGAGGGCGACCACTGGACTTGACGCTCCGACCTTGGAGCCCCGGCGAAGAGCCCCGATTCGGGGGTTCCCCTAAATGAGAGTCGCGCTTCTCGCCGGCGGCACCGGCGGCGCCAAACTCGCGGCCGGGATGCAGGAGGAGGTCGGCCCCGACCTGGCGGTGATCGCCAACACCGGCGACGACGTCGAGGCGCTCGGCGTCCACGTCTCCCCCGACCCCGACCTCGTCACCTACTGGCTCAGCGGCGAGATCGACGCCGAGCGCGGTTGGGGGATCAAGGACGACAGCTTCACCGCCTTCGAGCGCCTCAAGCAGCTCGGCGCCCCGAGCTGGTTCGGCCTCTCCGACCGCGACCTCGCGGCCTGCCTCTACCGCCGCCAGTTCCTCGACGACGGCGGCCGCCCGACCGACGCGCAGGCGCAGATCGCCCGCGGCCTCGGGGTCGAGGCGCGGGTGCTGCCGATGTGCGACACGCCGGTCCGCACCCAGGTGACGACCCCGGGCGGCGAGCGCGGGCTGCAGGAGTACCTGATCCTCGACGGCGGTCAGCCCCAGGTCCTCGGCGTCCAGCTCCGAGGGATCGAGGCGGCGGAGCCGACGCCGGAGGTACTGGAAGCGCTGGGCGACGCCGAGGCGATCGTCCTCGGCCCCTCGAACCCGGTGATCAGCATCGGCCCGATTCTCGCCGTCCCCGGCATCCGCGAGGCGATCGCCGCCTCCTCCGCCCCGGTCATCGCCGTCAGCCCCTACGTCGCCGGAGCCGTCGTCAAGGGCCCGACCGACCGCTTCATGGAAGGCATCGGCCGGCCGGCCACCGCCGCCGGCGTCGCCTCCCTCTACGCGGGGCTGATCGACGCGATGGTGGTCGACGAGGGCGACCCCGACCCGCCGCCGGCTGAGATCCCCACCCTGATGGCGCCGACGCTGATGGACGGGGCGGCAGGACGAGTGCGGCTGGCGCGGATCGTGCTCGACTACGCCGCTACCCTCGCCCCTTGAACGCGATCGCGGTCCTCCCGGTGAAGCGCTTCGGCGCGGCGAAGCAGCGGATGTCCGCGGGGATCAGCGGCGGCCAGCGGCGCGATCTCGCCGAGGCGATGGTCGCCGACGTGCTCGAGGCGATCGGCGGCGCCCGCGCGATCGAGCGCACGATCGTCGTCACCGGCGACCCGATCGCCCAGGAACTCGCGGCGGCGGCCGGCGCCGAGGTCGTGCCCGACCCTGAGGACGGCGGCCACGTCGAGGCGGCGCTGGCGGGCATCGCCCGAGCCGAAGCCGAAGGGGCCGAGCGGGTCGTGCTGCTGGCCGGCGACTGCCCGCTGCTCGACCCGCGCGAGCTCGACCGCCTGCTCACCGGCGTCCCCGGGACCTACGTCGGCGTCGTCCCCGACCGCCACGGCACCGGCACCAACGCGCTCCTGCTCAGCCCGCCGGACGCGATAGTCCCCGCCTTCGGCGAGGGCAGCCGCGACCGCCACGTCGAGGCCGCGCGCCAGGCGGGCGTGCCGTTCGGGATCGAGGAGCTGCCGTCGATCGAACTCGACCTCGACACCCCCGCCGACGTGATCGCGCTGACGCGAGAGCTGGAAAAGAACCGGGGCCGGGCGAAGCGGACGGCGAAGGCGCTGGGGATATGAGCGGCGAGCTTCGGGTGCTGCCCGTCGAGGGCATGCCCGAGGTGCGCGAGGGGGACCGGGTCGGCCAGCTCATCACTGAGCGCACAGAGCTTCAACCCGGCGACGTCGTCGTCATCTCTCAGAAGATCGTCTCGAAGGCCGAGGGACGTGTGGTGCGACTCGACTCGGTGATCCCGTCGGAGCGGGCACGCGAATTGGCAGAGAAGCTGGGTAGGGAGGCAGAGCTCGTGGAGCTGGTGCTCTCCGAGAGCCGTGAGGTGCTTCGGGAGGGGCGGGTGCTGATCACGGAAACGGAGCACGGCTTTGTCTGCGCCAACGCAGGGATCGACAGTTCGAACCTGCCGGACGACGAGACGGTGTGCCTATTGCCGCAGGACCCTGACGCTTCAGCCCGCCGGATAAGAACCGAACTAGCGCCCGCGTCCGAGGAGCCGGGGATGGGGGTCGCCGGACCCTCCCCGCTGTTGTCCGCCGACCCCCATCCCCGG
>DASSMM010000016.1:0-28158 GCA_035688825.1 Solirubrobacterales bacterium
TGACAACCAGGTAGAGGCGAAGCGGTCGGTTCAGGGAGACGGTCCAGGGGAAGCGGATCGGCCGGCCCGAGGCCGGCAGGCGCAGCCCAGGGCCGAGGCTGCCCCGTCGCCGTGCGCTCGACGAGGCGATGCGGATGGCCCTGTCGAAATCGGCTTCGACGGCAGCGCCGACGAGCCCGAGTTCACTGTACGTTGTTATTTAGCCGCAGAAAGTCCTTCAGGAGTCGTAGTCGTAGTCGGCAATCCGTAGCCAGCGCCTGCACAATTCCCTACCAACCTCGTTGAAGGCGGCGATCTTCGTCTCGGTCTCCGGGCCCAGCACCGCGGGATCGATGCCGATCCGTACCGCGTCGGGGTCGGCCTTGTAGTCGTCGACCCAGTGGAGGGCGTCGGCGCGGCTGACCTCGGGGTGGAACTGGACCGCCCAGGCGCGGTGGCCGAGGCGGCAGGCCTGCAGGCAGACCTCGCTGCGGGCGAGGGGGACGGCGCCGGGCGGCAGGGGGAACTCGTAGCTGTGCCACTGGTAGGCCTCGAAGCCGGGAGCGAGGGGGCCGAGCAGCGGGTCGCCCTCTCCCTCGGGCGTCACCTCCACCCGGTGCCAGCCGATCTCCGGACGGGAGGCGCGGCGCGGCCGCGCCCCGGCGGCGGCCGCCAGGAGCTGGCCGCCGAGACAGAGGCCGAGCAGCGGCACCTCGCGCTCCAGCAGCTCCCGCAGCAGCGCCTCCTCCTCGGCGATCCAGCCGTGCCGCTCGCCTTCGTCGACGTTCATCGCCCCGCCGAGGACGAAGACCGCGTCGTAGCCGAAGGGGTCGGCCGGGGGCTGCGGCCGCTCTGCCAGCGTCCACTCGTCGAGCTCGCCGCCGGCATCGCGGATCGCCTCGGCGAAGACGCCGGGGCCGGCATCGCGCTGGTGGACGATCGCGAGGACCCTCACTGGTTGTCGAGGGTACGCGCTAGGGTCCCGCTCAGGGATGTTTCGGGGAAAGAGACGCCGCTTCACCTCGGTTCTGTTCCTGGTCGTCCTCGCGGGCCTGCTCGGAAGCGCTCCGGCGGCGCCGGCGATCACCCTCCTGCCGCCGTCGGTCGAAGCGATCTTCAGCGACAGGCTCTCTCCCGACAAGCTCCCGGCCCATGGCCGCGCGCCGGTCACGCTGAACCTCACGGAGACGATCCGGAAGGAAGACGGCAGCCACCCGCCGCCGCTGCAGGAGCTCGACCTCGACCTCGACCGGCACCTGGGGCTGTCGGTCAAGGGTTTGCCGCGCTGCGGCCCACACAGCACCAGGCAGCAGCGAGAAGAAGCCATTTCGCGGTGCGAAGACGCGAAAGTAGGGAGCGGGACCCTCGGGGTCGAGGTCGCCTTCCCCGACCAGGTGCCGATAGAGATCAGCGGGCACGTCAGCGTCTACAACTTCGGCCTCCACGACGGCCGCACCAGATTTCTGCTTTACACCTATCTGCACGCCCCGGTCACGGGAGTTATTTCCGCGCCGCTGGAATTTCGGCGCCGCGCCCACGGCGTCTTCGGATGGGAAGGCGTGCTGAGGATGCCGAAGATCGCCAACGGGGCCGGCTCGGTGACCTTCCTCGGCCTCGGGTTCCGCAGGGGCATCTTCAGCGCCGGCTGTCCGCGGGGGAAGCTGTGGAGCCGCGCGGGCGCCCTCTTCATGGATGGCACCGTCGTCGCTGGTTCCCTCTTCCAGCGTTGCCGGACCGTCGCCTCAGGCTGAAACCGGCACCGGCTCCTCGGTCGGTTCCTCCGCCGGCTTCTCGCTGCGGACCCCGGTCGTCACCGGCGCGGTTGCCGGCCTGCTGGTGGCGATGTACGTGATCGACCTGATCGGCCGCCTCGCCACCGGCCTCTCCGACCTCCGCTACCTCTCGGTCTTCAAGTACTACGGCAACGCGATCGAAGACGGGATCGAACCGCTCGCCTTCCTCGGCGTCACCCTCGCCGCCTGCGCGCTGGCGGCGGTCGGCGCCTGGCTCTTCGAGCGCCGGGACCTGGCGGCTTAGGCGGAAAGCGGTCTGCTCGACGGCTAGGCGCGACCGGCGAGTCGCGCGGCGGCTTCCTCGATCGCCTCGAGGCTGCCCGCTTCGGCGATCGAGGCGACGACTGCCGGGAGCCCGGAGGGCGCCGCGTCCTGTCCGGCGATCAGGTGCAGCGGCTTGCCCGCCGCAGCGCAGCGGGCGGCGATCGCGCCGACGATCTTGCCTTCGAGGCTCTGGGAGTCGAAGCGGCCCTCGCCGGAGACGACGGCGTCGGCATGGGCGAGGCGGGAGTCGAAGTCAAGGGCGTCGAGGATGAACTCGGCGCCTGGCCGCAGCTCACCACCGTAGGCCCAGAGGCCGCCGGAGAGACCGCCGGCGCAGCCGGTCATCGGCACCCCCCGCGGGTCGCGAGGGAGCTCGGCGGCGAGGGCGTCTAGCCGCGCGTCCAACCGCGCGACCGCCGCCGGGTCGGCCCCCTTCTGCGGCGCGAAGACCCGCGCCGCGTCCTCGAACGCCGTCCGCACGTCGCAGAGCACCTCGATCGTCACCCGAACCTCGTCGGCGTTCGTCCTTTTACGGTCATATGCCCCGAAAAGGACGAACGCCGCCTCGCTTTGGCGCAGCGCTTCGAGGGCCCCGCGGCCGCCGTCGGTGGTGGCGCTGCCGCCGACGGCGACCAGGACGCGCGTCGCCCCGGCCGCGACCGCGGCGGCGATCAGCTCGCCGGTGCCGAAGGTGTCGGCCCGCTCGGCATCGCGCTGCTCCGGCGCCACCAGCGAGAGTCCCGACGCCTGCGCCATCTCGACGATCGCGGTCTCGCCGTCATCCAGGAGCGCGTACTCCGCCTCGATCGGCCGCCGCAGCGGGTCGTGTACCCGGGCGCGCCGCCGCTCGCCCCCGAGCGCCCCCAGCAGCACCGCCATCGTCCCCTCGCCGCCGTCGGCAACCGGGCAGCGATCGGCCTCCCCGCCCGCCGCCTCGATCCCCGCCGCGAGCGCCCCCGCCACCTCGGCCGCCGCGAGCGTCCCCTTGAACGAATCCGGCGCCACCAAGAACCGCCCCATCCTCGAACTGCATCAGATTTCCTACCTGCCAGAGGGGAAATCTGATGCAGTTCGAGACCGATGGGCGAGATCCAGATCTTCATCGCGGCGCTGCTGGTCTCGGTCGCGCTGCTGAACGCGGTTGCCAACTGGTGGCAGGTGCCCTACCCGATCGTGCTCGTGCTCGGCGGGCTGGCGCTGGGGCTGGTGCCGGGGATCCCGGAGGTCGAACTCGACCCCGACCTGGTGCTGCTGATCTTCCTGCCGCCGCTGCTCTACTCGGGCGCCTTCTTCGCCGACCTCAACGCGCTCCGCCACGACACCCGCGTGATCTCGCTGCTCTCGATCGGCCTCGTCCTGGCGACGGCGATCGTCGTCGGCACCGTCGCTCACTTCGCCTTCGACCTCCCCTGGGCGGTCGCGATCGCCCTCGGCGCAATCGTCGGCCCGACCGACCCGGTCGCCGCCACCACGATCCTCCGCCGCCTCGGCATCCCGCGGCGGATCGTCAACGTGCTCGAGGGCGAGAGCCTGGTCAACGACGCCAGCGCCCTGGTCATCTACAAGGTCGCGGTCGCCGCTGCGATCGGCGCCGGCTTCTCCGCCGCCGAGGCGGGCGGCCGCTTCCTCCTCGCGGCCGGCGGCGGCCTCGCTATCGGCCTCCTCGCCGGCTGGCTGATCGCGGCGATCCGCCGCCGCACCGAGGACCCGACGACCGAGATCACGATCTCCCTCTTCAGCGGCTACGCCGCCTTCCTCCCCGCCGACGAGATCGGCGCCTCCGGCGTGCTCGCCGCCGTTACCTGCGGCGTCTACCTCGGCTGGCGCGCGCCGGAACTGATCACGCCGACGGTCCGCCTGCAGTCCTTCTCGGTCTGGGAAATCCTCGTCTTCCTCCTCAACGCGACCCTCTTCGTCCTCATCGGCCTGCAGCTGCCGGTGATCGTCGACGGGCTGAAGTCCTCGGGGATCAGCGCCGGGGAGGCGATCCTCGACGCCGCCCTGGTGACCGCGCTGGTGATCGCCACCCGCTTCGCCTGGACCTTCGGCACGACCGCGATCATCCGCGCCGTCGACCGCCGCCCGCAGCAGCGCGAGCGCCGGGCCGGTTGGCGCCTGCGGGTCGTCACCGCCTGGTCGGGGATGCGGGGCGCGGTCTCGCTCGCCGCGGCGCTGGCGCTGCCGCTGACCACCGACGCCGGCGAACCGCTGCCCGGCCGCGACCTGATCCTCTTCGTCACCTTCGCCGTGATCCTCTTCACCGTCGTCGGCCAGGGGCTGACGCTGCCGCTGCTGATCCGCCGCCTCGACGTCGGCGAGGACGGCAGCGAAGAGGAACACGAGGAGACCCGCGCCCGCCTCACCGCGGCGGTGGCCGCGATCGAACGCCTCGACGAGCTCGCGGTCGAGGAGTGGACCCAGGAGGACACGGTGAAACGGGTGCGGGCGATGTACGAATTCCGCCGCCGCCGCTTCAAGGTCCTGGCCGGCAAGGTCGAGGACGAGGACGGGATCCAAGACCGCTCGCTCGCCTACCAGCGGCTGATGCACGAGCTCTACGCCGCCCAGCGCGGCGCCCTCGTCGACCTCCGCGACAGCGGCCGGATCTCGGCCGAGGTGATGCGCCGGGTCGAGCGCGACCTCGACCTCGAGGAGGAGCGGTTGGAGGTCTAGCGCTCTAGGAACTATTGGTTATTCAGACTGGGTTGACTAAAGTTCTCGATCCTGTTAGAAGTGAGCCGCCGGAAGGGAACCGGCGGAAGAGGCGAGGTGTCTGCTCACAGCCTCTGGCAGATTGCAAAACCGGCGCCGAGGGCGCCGGAGCAAAAGGAGAAACAGATGAAGCATCTGAAGATGCTGGGGCTCGCCGTTGTGGCGGCCGCAGCGCTGATGGCGTTTGTCGGTGCCGGCACCGCTTCGGCGACGAAGCTCTGCAAAGACTCGGCCTGCGCCGAAGACTACCCCGCAGAAACCGAAATCAAATCGTCGCTCAGCGGCTCGGCGATCCTCGAGACCATCGGCGGCGTCACGCTCGATACATGCAGCGGTGGTGAAGTGAACGGTAAAACCCCTGCAACAGAAGGCGAACCGCTCTCGGGCAATATCAGCGCCCTGACCTGGGAAGGCTGCACCAGGACAACCGACACCACCGTCAACGGCAGCCTGGCAATCAAACGAGTACTAGTCGAAAACGAAAACAAAGAACTAGTACCTAATGGAAACGGCACTGTGACCGGCAGCGGCTCGAGCGTCACAGTCAACGGGATCTTCGGTACCTCCTGCGTCTACGGTACCGGGACCAACACCCCGCTCGGCACGCTGGTCGGCGGCAACCCCGCGACCATCACCATCAACGCCCTCGTGCCCCGCACGGTTGCCAACGCCCTCTGCCCGGCGGAAACCCGCTGGACAGCTAGCTACACCGTTACAAGCCCGAAACCGCTGTTCATCGGGTAGTTCTCAGTCCACCTCGGACTTCGCCGTGGCCGCCTCCGGGCGGCCCCGGCGACTTCGAGGACCTATTCGGAACCCACCCGAGGCTCTCACCCCAAAGGCGGCGGGACCTGTGAGGCCATCTGCTGGTAGCCGGCGGCGCTGGGGTGGATGCCGGTGTCGCCGCTGATCACCCACGGCGGGCCGCCGCCTTCGGGGCCGTCGCAGAAGGAGAGCGGGTGCAGGACCTCGAGCTCGTCCTGGGTCGGGGTCGACTGCACGCTCGGCCCGTCGACGGTGTAGCCGAAGCGCGAGCAGGTGAAGTTCGAGGGATAGACGGGCGAGATGTCGATGCCGACGTCGAAGTGGGGCGGCGCCACCACCTGCAGCCGCCTCGGGTTCACTTCGGCGGCGACCGAGGCGATTTCGCCGTTCAACAGGACGCCCATCTCGGCGATCTGGGTGGCGCTGTAGGCGAGCGCGGTCGAGGGGACCGCGAGGTGGTACTGCATCAGGTAGATCGTCGCGCCGGTGTGGGCGACGAGGTCTTCGTAGAGGGCCTTCAGGTCTTCGCGCAGGTGGACTTCGCGGAACGCCCGTTCGATGCATTCGCGGTAGCCGCCGAAGATGTCGGAGGAGACCGCGCAGCCCATGTTGTCGAGGCCGAAGAGCATGTTCGAGAGCAGCGGGTTGGCGCCCACCGTCATCAGGATGTAGTCCGGGTCTTCGGCCTCGACTTCTTCGGTCGTCTTGTGGAGCGCGCCTTCCGGCGCCCAGTCGCTCGGTTCCGAGCCGCTGACCGCGAGGTTCTCGAAGTCGGTGACGCCATGCTCGTTCGCCCACTGCGCCGCCCAGGAGATGTTGTTCGAGAGACCGTAATCGGGCGCGTAGACGAGCTTCTGGGTGTTGGCGGTGACGAGCGAGTTGGAGGAGCAGGCGTCGTCGAAGTTCGTCGCCGGCGGGCGGCAGCCGAGCAGGCGCCCGATCGTCATCGGCGTGCCGTTGCTGTAGTAGCCGAAGCCGGCGGTGACCGAGTCGCCGAGGGCGCGGACGACCGCGCCGGCGGCGGTGCCGACCGTGACCTGGACGACGGAGGACGGGGCGTCGGCGAGGGAGCTGTGGGCTCCGCCGCCAGGCGCCCTGGCGAGCAGGCGGATCGCGTCGCTGCCGCGGAAGCGGCGCGGCGCCCGGTAGACGAGGCGCCCGTGGCGAATCCGGGCGCTGCCGTGGTCGGGGTGCTCGGAAAGCGACCAGCGGACCTGCCTCCCGCAGACCGGCAGCGGCACCGAGACGCGGTGGCCCGGCCGCAGCTTCAGCTTCGGCAGGCTGCTGCAGGTCTGCGCGGAAGCCGGCGCCGGCGGCCCCACCAGCCTGTCGCCGGAGCGCAGCTCGGGCCTCCCGTCTCCGTTGGCGTCCAGAACCCCCGGCACCTGCACGCGGACCTTCAACCTTTCGCGAAGCTGGGCGCTCAGCTCGCTGCCGAGCCCGAGCCGGTGGACGAAGGTGAAGCTGCGCCGCTGCTCGGGAATCCTCCGGTCGCCGCTGCTGAGGGTTTCGTGCAGCGTCCAGGAGCCGACGCTGCCGTGCCCGGGATCGAACAGCCGCACCCTCACCTCGGCCGGCCGCCCGGCGAACTGGATCGGGTAGCGGACCGGCACCAGGATCGAGGCGAGGCCGTCGGGGGAGGTGGCGACGCCGACCTGCCGGATCTGCAGCGGAGCCGGCGGCTTGATCGAAGCCGGACGCGCGCTCGCCGCCGCCGGCAGCACGGCGAGGAGGGCGATCGCGACCAGCGAGACGAAGGTGCGGGTTCGAGTCATCGGCCGAGCTTCGGCTTGCCGCGCTGGTAGAGCCAGCGCTGGAAGAAGGGCCCGAGGTCGTGCCCGGCGGTTTCTTCGGCCAGGACTTCGAACTCCTCGATCGTGCCGCTGCCGTAGCGGTGCGCGGTCGCCCACTCGCGCAGCAGCCGCAGCATCGGCTTGGTGCCGATGTCCAGCCGCAGCGCCTCCAGCGCCATCGCTCCGCGGACGTAGACGGAGGGGCCGAAGAGGTTCTCGGCGCTGCCGGGATGGGCCGAGGGCGGGTTCCAGAACGTCTCGTTCGAGGCCGGCACGCGGTAGAGGCGGTTGAAGATCGCGTGGGCGCTGCGACGGCCGTGGCGCTCGGCGTAGTACCACTCGGTCCAGGTCGCGAAGCCCTCGTTGAGCCAGATTTCCGGCCACCGCTTCAGCCCGACCGAGTCGCCGAACCACTGGTGCGCGGTCTCGTGGACGACCGTGGTCAGGTCCGGGACGTAGGGATAGAAGGGGCGCGTCTGCGTCTCCAGCGCGTAGCCGATCCGAGGGGCGTAGTCGACGGCGGAGCCGACGGAGGCGAAGGGATACCTGCCGTAGATCCCGCTCTCGAAGCGAACGATCTCGGGCAGGCTCGCCAGCACCGGGCGCGAGCGCTTCGCCAGCCGGGGGTCGACCAGGGTCCAGCCGGGGACCCCGGCCACCTTGCTCCGCACCAGCCGGCCCCGGCCGATGTCGAGCAGGGCCAGGTAGGGGCTCATCGGGTGCCGGTTCTCGCCCCAGACGTAGGTCGTCAGCTCTCGCCTCTGCAGGGTGTCTTCGAGGATCCCGTTCGCGACCGCCTTCAGCCCCCTGGGCACGGTCAGGGTGAAGGAGAAGTTCGCCTTGTCCCCCGGCACGTTGTCGCAGGGGATCCAGGCGGCCGTCCCCTGCGGCTCGCCGAGGGCAAGCGCCCCGTCGTCGGTCGCGTTCCAGCCCTCCGCGGTGCCGTCTGGGTCGACGATCCTCGGCGGGGTGCCGCTGTATTCGACCCTGACGGGGAAGATGTCGCCGGGGGCGATCCCCGGCTTCGGGATGGCGACCAGCTTGCTGCGAGTGCGGCGGAAGTCGACCGGGCGCCCCGCCACTTCCACCTTCGTGACCCGGGGGCCGAAGAAGTCGAGCGAGAGCCGGTTCAGCCGTCCGGTGGCTTCGGCGACCATCTTCGTCCTCGCCTCGATATGCCCGTCCCCCGCGTGAAAGCGGAGGTTGACGTCGTAGCGCAGCGCGTCGTAGCCGCGGTTGCCCGCACGGGGGAAGAACTGTTCGTGCGCCGGCTTTTCCGCCGCCGCCGGCGCGGCCGGCCAGCAGCCGACGAGGCCGAGGAGGAGGAGGCTGATTCGAAGCGGGCGCAGGTGGGCATCCTACGATGCTGTGGTGCCTGCGGATCGCGGCCGCTCTTTCAGGCTGGCCAGAGACGAGGAGTTGGCGGCCGGGCTGGCCCGGGTCGCCGCCGGGCGGGCCGAAGCGGCGCTCGAGCGCCTGCGCGAAGCCGAGCGCGGCGAGAGCGACGCCGCCGCCGCGATCCACGGCTCCCGCAAGGACCTGAAGAAGCTGCGCACGGTGCTGCGGCTGCTGCGGGACGAGCTCGGCGGGAAGCGCTACCGGCGCGCGAGCGTGCGCTTCCGCGAGGCCGCCCGCGCCCTCTCCGAGAGCCGCGACGCCGAGGTGAAGCTGGCGACCCTGGAAGCGCTCTGCGAACGGGCGGGCGGGCTGCCGGACGGGGCGGTGGACGCCTGGCGCAAGATCCTCCAGCGCGACCGCGAGGCTCTCGCGGGCACCCCCCGCAGCGCGGCGCTGACCGCCGAGGCGGCCGGGGAGATCGAGGCCGGGCTGGAGGAAATCCGCGGCTGGAACCTCGAAGGAAGCTCCTGGAAGACGATCGGCCCCGCCCTCACCCGCAGCTACCGTCGCGGCCGCACGGCGATGAAGGCGGCGGCGGGCGGCGGCGAGGACGAGCTGCACGAGTGGCGCAAACGGGCGAAGGACCTCTGGTACGAGCTGCGCCTGCTCCAGCGGGCCTGGCCGGGGCCGCTGGAGGCGACCGCCGAGGAGGCCCACACCCTGGGCGAGATGCTCGGCGACCACCACGACCTCGCGGTCTTGCGCGAGGACCTCGGCGAAAGGAACCTCGGGCTGCTGGAGGCGCAGACCCTGGCGGCGGCGATCGAGCGGCGGCAGGAGGAGCTGGCCGAGGGGGCGCTGGCGCTCGGTCGTCGCCTCTACGCCGAGCAACCGAAGCAGTTCGAGCGCCGCCTGCGGCGGTACTGGCAAGCCTGGCGCGGGTAGAAGCTCGCCGTGCCCCCGAAGGCCAAAGCCGAGGCGAAGACGAAGACGAAGGAGCAGCTCGCCGAATACGAGCGCAAGCGCGACTTCGGGAAGACCTCCGAGCCGGCGCCGAAGAAACGGCGGCAGAAGAAGGGCGCGCCGCGCTTCGTCGTCCAGGAACACAGCGCCCGGCGGCTGCACTGGGACCTGCGGCTCGAGCACGAGGGGGTCGCCGCCTCCTGGGCGATCCCGAACGGGATCCCGGAGAGTCCGGACGAGAACCGCAAGGCGGTCCACACCGAGGACCACCCGCTCGAGTACCTGAGCTGGGAAGGCGAGATCCCGAAGGGCGAGTACGGCGCCGGGACGATGGTCGTCTGGGACTCCGGCACCTACGAGCTGGAGAAGTGGGAGCAGGGGAAAGTCGTCGTCGATTTCCACGGCGAGCGGCTGCGGGGCCGCTACGCGCTCTTCCGCGCCGGCAAGTCGGAGAAGGACTGGATGATCCACCGGATCGACCCGCCCGCCCGCGAGCGCGACCCCTTCCCCGAGAACGTCGTCCCGATGCTGGCGCGGCTCTCGCAGCTCCCGCGCGACGACGGCAGGTGGGCGGTCGAGGTGAAGTGGGACGGAATCAGGGCGATCGCCTACTGCCGGCCGGGCCGCGTCCAGCTACAGACCCGCAACCTCAACGACGTCACCGTCCAGTACCCGGAGGTGCGGCGGATCTCGCGGGCGCTCGGCGCCCACGACGCGGTGCTGGACGGCGAGCTCGTCGCCTTCGACGAGGACGGCCGCCCCAGCTTCGAGCGGATGCAGCAGCGCATCCACAACACCGACGAGAACGTGGTCCGGCGGCGGATGAAGACCCACCCGGTCGTCTACGTCATCTTCGACCTCCTCTACCTCGACGGGCGGGACCTGACCTGCGAGCCCTACACGCGCCGCCGCGAGCTGCTCGAGGGGCTGGAGCTGAAAGGGGAGGCGTGGCAGACGCCGAGCTACGCCGTCGGCCACGCCGGGGAGCTGCTGGCGGCGAGCAAGGAGCAGGGCCTCGAGGGGGTGATGCTGAAGCGCGTCGACAGCACCTACTCGCCCGGCAAGCGCAACGGCACCTGGCTGAAGGTGAAAAACGTCAGCCGCCAGGAGATGGTGATCGGCGGCTGGACCCCGGGCGAAGGCCGCCGCAAGGAACACCTCGGCGCCCTCCTCGTCGGCTACTTCGAAGACGACGGGGGCAAGCCTGTCCTCCGCTACGCCGGCAAAGTCGGGACCGGTTTCAAGGCCGCCGACCTGACCGCGATCGCCGCCCGCCTGGCGCCGCTGGAGCGCAAGACGAGCCCCTTCGGCGCCGGGCCGAAACCGCCGAAAGGCGCGCATTTCGTCGAGCCGCGCCTCGTCGCCGAGGTCGAGTTCCGCGAGATGACCGGCGATAAGCAGCTTCGGCACGCGGCCTACAAAGGCATGCGCGAGGACAAGGCAGCCGGCGAGGTGGTCCTGGAGCAGGCGACCGACCCGCAGGGCGTGTCGCTCACCGCCGCCGCCGTCAAACGGCCGCGCAAGAAATCAGCGGTGACGGTCGAGGGGCATGAGCTCGAGCTCTCCAACCTCGACAAGGTCCTCTATCCCGAGACCGGCTTCACCAAGGGCGAGCTGATCGACTGGTACGCCCGCATCGGCGAGGTCCTGCTGCCGCACCTGCGCGGACGGCCGCTGACCCTGAAGCGCTATCCCAACGGTGTCGAGGGGAAACATTTCTACGAGAAGCGCTGCCCCAGCCACCGCCCGGACTGGGTCACCACGGCCTCCGTCTACAGCGACCGCCACAAGGGCGAGATCGACTACTGCGTGGTCGAAGACCTGGCGACCCTGGTCTGGCTGGCGAACCTCGCCGACGTCGAGCTCCACACCTCGCTCGCCCGCGCCGAGGCGATCGAGCGGCCGACGGCGATGGTCTTCGACCTCGACCCCGGCGCCCCCGCCGACCTCGTCGACTGCTGCCAGGTCGCCGTCTGGCTGCGCGGCCTTTTCGAGCAGCTCGGCCTGCAGAGCTACCCGAAGACCTCGGGCTCGAAGGGGATGCAGCTCTACGTGCCGCTGAACGGCGAGGTCACCTACGCCGAGACCAAGCCGTTCGCGAAAGCGGTCGCCGAGACGCTGGAGAAGCGGTTCGCCGACCGGGTCGTCTCGCAGATGTCGAAGGCCAAGCGGCCGGGCAAGGTGCTGATCGACTGGAGCCAGAACGACCGGCACAAGACGACCGTCTGCGTCTACTCGCTGCGGGCGAAAGAGCGGCCGACGGTCTCGACGCCGCTGGAGTGGGACGAGGTGACGGCGGCGCTGGAGGCGGGCGATCCGGAGGCGCTGGTCTTCGACCACGCCGCGGTGCTGGAGCGCGTGGCGGCAAAGGGCGACCTCTTCGCCCCGCTCCTCAGCGAAGAGCAGGAGCTCCCGGATATCTAGTTAGGAACCCCGCTCCAACGGGCAAGAAGTGTCCATGGAGGGAGATCGTTCCGCCCAGCAAAACGAGGCGCGCGAGCGCAACGGGCACGAGAACGTCGACCCCGTCCGCGCCGACTACGCGCCCGAGGGCGCGGAGTCGAAGACCGGCCTCGGGGCGACGCTGAAGCGGACGCTGACCGAGTTCCAGGAGGACAACCTCAGCGACTGGGCGGCGGCGCTCACCTACTACGGCCTGCTCTCCCTCTTCCCGGCCCTGATCGCGATGGTCTCGCTGATCGGGATCTTCGGCGACCCCCAGACCACGACCTCGAAGCTGACCGAAATCATCACCGAAATCGGCCCCGAATCGGGGGCGGAAACCTTCGAAGGCCCGATCAAATCGATCACCGAAAACCAGAGCGCCGCCGGCTTCGCCTTCGTCTTCGGCCTCGCCGCCGCGCTCTGGTCGGCCTCCGGCTACGTCGGCGCCTTCACCCGCGCCTCGAACATCATCTACGAGACCCCCGAGGGGCGGCCGTTCTGGAAGCTGCGGCCGCTGCAGATCGCGGTGACCCTGGCGATGATCATCATGATGGCGCTGCTCGCCGTCGGCCTCGTCCTCACCGGGCCGGTGGTCGAAGCGGTCGCCAACCCGATCGGCCTCAGCAGCACCGCGGTCGACGTCTGGAACATCGCCAAGTGGCCGGTGATGGCGGCGATCTTCATCCTCATGGTCGACGTCCTCTACTACACGACCCCGAACGTGAAGCTGCGCGGCTTCAAGTGGGTGACGCCCGGCGCGATCCTCTCGATCGTCGTCTGGGCGCTCGCCTCGGCCCTGTTCGCCTTCTACGTCTCCAACTTCAGCTCCTACGACAAGACGTATGGCACCCTTGCCGGCCTCATCGTCCTGCTGTTGTGGTTCTGGATCACCAACCTGGCGATCCTCTTCGGCCACCAGATGAACGCCGAGCGCGAGCGCAGCGAGGAGATCAAGGAAGGGCAGCCGCGGGCGGAGAAGGAGATCCAGCTCGAACCGCGGGACGAGCCGAAGGACCAGAAGACCACCTGAGAGGTAGAGAAAGGAACGAGTGGCATGCGAGGGACGAAGAGGATGAGGAAGACGGTGTCGCGGGCGAAGCCGCTCGTCGTCGGGCTGGCCGAGAACGAGTACGCCCGCAAGAACCTGCAGCGCGGCGCCGAAAGCATGCGCGAGGGGGCGCGGGCGCTGGCCTCCGGCCGCACCCACCCGAAACGCCACTGGCCGAAACGGCTGGCAGCGGTCGGCCTCGCCGGCGCCGCGGCGGCCGCGGCCATGGCCGGCAGAGGCTCGGGCTCCGGCGACGAGGGCGCCCAGAAATGAAGGTCATCTTCGCCCCGATCAGCATCGTCCTCGGGCTGATCGCCGGCCTGGTCGGCAAGAAGATCTTCGAACAGATCTGGGGGCTGATCGACGACGAGGAGCCGCCGAAGCCCGAGCATCGCGAATTCGCCTGGCCGAAGCTGATCGCGGCGCTGGCTGTCGAGGGGGCGATCTTCCGCCTCGTCAAAGGCCTGGTCGACCACGGCAGCCGTACCTCCTTCGCCAAAGTCACCGGCAAGTGGCCGGGCGAGGAGGCCCCGGAACCGGAGTGAGATCGGCCTCCGCTGGGTAGCAGTTGGAAAGCACCAGTCGTCCAATTGCAAACGGCGAAACGGAGGAGCAGATGAACACCAGAGCAGACAGAGGATCCGGTATCGGCGGCATCTCGCTGGGAGGCATCCTCGTGATCATCGGGATCGTGCTGATGATCGTCTGGAGCTTCTGGATCGGGCTGATCATCGCCCTGATCGGGCTGATCGCCTTCGGCGGCTTCGCGCGCGGCAAGTGGTACTAGCGCGGTCCCGCGCCCGCATCTGATCCCCGCAGCTTCAGGCCCCGTCCACCTATGGCAGGTGGGCGGGGCCTTGCAGGTTCGATCGCCGCAGCAACCCTGCCCGGCCGTGCTCAAACCCGAGCACGGGTGACAACCGTTTCCGAGTGCCAGCAGGCACTTACTCAGCCAGGTACACGTGAATACTTGACCTGATTCGACCGGAGTGGGACAACTCAGGAGCTTCATTATTTCTCCTGGCTCCCGAGGTGCCCTCACATATCCAGGACGTCTCGGGAGCTCCTTTTTTTCCTGGCGGGCGCGACGCGGTAGCGTCGAGGGCGTGTTCGCACCCGCAGGCCAGATCTTCGCGGTGACGAACCGCCTGCCCGAGGCAGCGCTGGAGGCGCTGCGGGCCGCCGGCGAGCTGCGGATCGACGACCGCACCGAGGCGATCCCCCGCGCCGACCTGCTCGAGCTGGTCGCCGGCGCCGACGCGATCCTGACCCTGCTGCACGACCGGGTCGACGAGGAGCTGCTGGAGGCGGCGGGGCCGGCGCTGCGCTGCGTCGCCAACGTCGCCGTCGGCTACGACAACGTCGACGTCGAGGCGGCGGCGCGGCGCGGGATCGTCGTCACCAACACCCCGGGGGTGCTCGACGACGCGACCGCCGACCTGACGCTGGCGCTGATCCTGGCGGCGACGCGCCGGGTCGCCGAGGGCGACCGGCTGGTCCGCGCCGGCCGCCCGTGGACCTGGGGGATGTCGTTCATGCTCGGCAGCGGCCTGCGCGGCAAGCTGCTCGGGATCGTCGGCCTCGGCGGGATCGGCCGCCGGGTGGCGGAGCGGGCGCGAGCCTTCGGGATGGAGATCGCTTACCACTCGCGCCATCCGGTGCCGGAGGGGATCGTCGCCGAGCTCGGGGCGGAGCGGCTGCCGCTGGAGGAGCTGCTGGCGCGGGCGGACGTGGTCAGCCTGCACTGCCCGCTGACGCCGGAGACGCACCACCTGATCGGCGAGGCCGAGCTCGCCGCGATGAAGCCGAGCGCGGTCCTGGTCAACGCTGCCCGCGGCCCGGTGGTCGACGAAGCGGCGCTGGCGCGGGCACTGGCGGCGGGGGAGATCGCCGCGGCGGGCCTCGACGTCTACGAGCACGAGCCGCGGGTCGAGCCGGCCCTGCTCGAGCTGGAGAACGTCGTCCTCTCCCCCCACCTCGGCTCGGCCACGGTCGAAACGCGCACCGCGATGGCCGAACTGGCAGCCCGCAACGCAATCTCTGTACTCCGCGGCGAAGGGCCATTGACGCCGGTCACGCCACAATGAACCGGTGAGTCCTACCCCCTTCCAGCGAACTGCATCAACTTGTCTATCTAGCAGGTGGTCAAGTTGATGCAGTTCGAGAAGGTGGTCGCGCACCGGATCGGCGGCGAGGAGACGCGCGGCGGCTCGTCGCGGACCTCGCCCGTCTACGACCCCGCCACGGGGGAGGTCCAGGCCGAGGTCGTGCTCGCCGAGCCGGGCGACGTCGACGCTGCGGTCGCCGCCGCGGGGGAGGCGTTCGCGGAGTGGTCGCAGGCCTCGCTCAGCCGCCGCGCCAAGATCATGTTCGCCTTCCGCGAGCTGCTGAACGCGAACGTCGAGGAGCTGGCGCGGATCGTCTCCTCCGAGCACGGCAAGGTGCTGGAGGACGCGAAGGGGGAGGTCTCGCGCGGGCTCGAGGTGGTCGAGTTCGCCTGCGGGATCCCGCAGCTGCTGAAGGGCGAGTTCTCCGACCAGGTCTCGACCACCGTCGACGCCTACTCCTTCCGCCAGCCGCTGGGCGTCTGCGCCGGGATCACCCCGTTCAACTTCCCGGCGATGGTGCCGATGTGGATGCATCCCGTCGCGATCGCCTGCGGCAACACCTTCGTCCTGAAGCCCTCCGAGCGCGACCCCTCGGCCTCGAACCTCGTCGCCGACCTCTACGCCGAGGCGGGTCTGCCGGCGGGCGTCTTCAACGTCGTTCACGGCGACAAGGTCGCGGTCGACGCCCTGCTCGATCACCCCGACGTCGCCGGCGTCTCCTTCGTCGGCTCGACCCCGATCGCCGAATACGTCCACGCGCGCGGGACCGCGAAGCGCAAGCGCGTGCAGGCGCTCGGCGGGGCGAAGAACCACGCCGTGGTGATGCCCGGCGCCGACCTCGGCTACGCCGCCGACCAGCTCGCCGCCGCCGGCTTCGGCTCGGCCGGCCAGCGCTGCATGGCGATCTCGGTCGCGGTCGCGATCGGCGAGGCGGGCGACGAGCTGGTCGACGAGGTGGCGAGGCGGGCGCGCGAGATCCGTGTGGGTCCCGGCCTTGACCCAGCGTCTGAAATGGGCCCGGTGGTGACGCCGCAGGCGCGCGAGCGGATCGTCGACTACATCGGCCAGGGCGCCGAGGCGGGGGCGCGGCTGACCGTCGACGGGCGTGAGCTGGAGATGGACGGCGGCGGCTTCTGGGTCGGGCCGACCCTGATCGACCAGGTCAGCCCGGAGATGTCGGTCTACCGCGACGAGATCTTCGGCCCGGTGCTCTCGGTCGTCCGCAGCGGCGGCCTCGACGAGGCGATCGAGCTGATCAACCGCAACTCCTACGCCAACGGCGCCGCGATCTTCACCGGCTCCGGCTACGAGGCGCGCCGCTTCCAGCGCGAGGTCGAGGTCGGGATGATCGGGATCAACGTGCCGATCCCGGTGCCGATGGCCTTCTACTCGTTCGGCGGCTGGAAGGACTCCCTCTTCGGCGACCACCACATCCACGGTCCCGAGGGCGTCCGCTTCTACACCCGCGGCAAGGCGATCACGGCAAGGTGGCCGGAGACGCAGGCGACGCCCGCCGACGCCGGGTCGCTGAACTTCCCGACCTCGAACTAGGTCAGGCGGCAGGGGGTGGCGTGCCCTCGACCCACTCGGCGCGCTCGCCCTCGACCTCGCGCTTCCAGATCGGCGCCTCGGCCTTGATCCGGTCGATCGCCTCGCGGGCGGCGGCGAAGGCGGGGCCGCGATGGGCGGCGGCGACCGCGACGATCACGCTCGGCTCCCCGCGCGGGACGGCGCCGATGCGGTGCTCGGCGGCGGCGCCCTCGATCTCGTGGCGGGCGAGGAGGTCGGCGAGGATCGCGGCGATCTTCTCCTCGGCCATCGGCTGGTAGGCCTCGTAGTCGAGCCGCTCGACGTCGCGGGTGGTGCCCTGAAAGGTGACGATGGCGCCGGTGTGGTCGGTGGCGACGAGCGCGTTCAACCGGTCGGCGGAGAGCGGCTCCCCAGTCACACCTGCATGTAGTCGAGGATGTTCACCGGCCCCGCCGCTGACCGGCGGGATCAGCGCCAGCTCGTCGCCCGGCGAGAGCGTTGTCTCGGTGCCGACGTAGGAGCGGTTGACCGCCATCACTACCGGCATCGCCTCCAGCGCCGCGCCCAGCGGCTCGCTCTCGCCGGCGAGCGCCCGCAGCGCTTCGGCCACCGTCGCCCCCTCGGCGACCTCGATCTCGAGGCTGTCCCGCCCGGCCCGCTCGCGCAGGACCGCGAACAGCCGTACTTGCAGCACCATCGCCTTATCCTAGGCCGATGGACCGCCCTCCCGAGGCCGCCGGACCAGGCGATCTGACCCACCTCGACCCAAGCGGCAGCGCGCGGATGGTCGACGTCGGCGAGAAGCCGGCGACCCGCCGCCGGGCGCGGGCGGAGGTGACGGTGCGGATGTCCCCGGCGACGGCGGCGAGGGTGCTGGCCGGCGACGCGCCGAAGGGGGACGTGATCGGCACCGCCCGGCTGGCCGGGATCCAGGCGGCGAAGCGGACCGACGAGCTGATCCCGCTCGCCCACCAGCTCCCGCTCTCCCACGTCGACATCGCGGTCGAGGTCGACGGCGAGCGCGGCGAGGCGCGGATCGAGGCCGAGGCGGCGACGGTCGCCGGCACCGGGGTGGAGATGGAGGCGCTGACCGCCTGCTCGGTCGCGGCGCTGACCCTCTACGACATGGTCAAGGGCATCGAGCGCGGTGTCGTCATCGACGGGCTGCGCCTGCTCGAGAAGACCGGCGGCAAGCATGACTGGCGCGCCGAGTAGCGAGCCGCTGCGGGCGGCGGTCGTCACCGTCAGCAGCTCGCGGGCGCGCGACGGCGGCAGCGACGAGTCCGGCGACGCGCTGGTCGCCTTCGTCAGCGAGATGGAAGGGACGCTGGCGGGGCGCGATCTCGTCGCCGACGACCGCGAGGAGATCGAACGCTGCCTGCGGCGCTGGGCCGACGAGGGGGCCTGCGACCTGATCCTCACCACCGGCGGCACCGGCTTCGCCGCCTCCGACGTGACGCCCGAGGCGACCGAGGCGGTGATCGAGCGGCGGGCGCCGGGTATCGCCGAGGCGATGCGCGCCGCCTCGGCCGAGCACACCCACCACTGGATGCTCTCGCGGGCCGTCGCCGGCATCCGCGGTGCCAGCCTGATCGTCAACTTCCCCGGCAACCCGAAGGCGATCGCCGAGACCGCCGGCGCCCTGCGCCCGGCCCTGCCGCACGCGGTCTCGCTCCTGCGCGGAGCGCCGACCGCGCACCGGGCGTGAGCGAGCGGCCGGGGGTGCCGACCGGGCCTCTGGCGCCGGAGGCGGCCTGGGAGAAGCCCTTGACGCCAGAGGCCGCGCGCGAGCTGGTGCTAACGGAGGTCGTCCCGCTCGGCAGTGAGCCCGTGCGCCTGGAGGAGTGCCTCGGCCGCGTCACCGCCGCCGAGGTGCGGAGCCCGATCTCGCTCCAGCCCTTCGACAACTCGGCGATGGACGGCTACGCCCTGCGGGCGGCCGACACCGAGGGCGAGCGGCCGCGCTTGCGCCTGGTCGGCGAGTCGCGCGCCGGCCACCCGGCGGAGCGGCCGGTGGGGGAGGGCGAGGCGATCTGGATCTCGACCGGGGCGAAGGTCCCCGAGGGCGCCGACGCGGTGCTGCCGGTCGAGGACGCGAGCGAGGAGGGTGGCCGAGTGCTGCCGGCGGAGGCGGCGGGCGCGGGAGACCGGTACGTCCTACCGTCGCGAGCGGCGCGTCCCGGCGAGAGCATCCGCCGCGCCGGCGAGGACGTCGAGGCGGGGGAGGCCCTGATCCCCGCCGGCCGGCAACTGCGCGCCGCCGAGGTCGCAGTCCTCGCTGCCGCCGGAGTCGCCGAGATCGAGTGCGCCCAGCGCCCGCGCGTGGCGATCCTCGGCAGCGGCGATGAGCTGATCCCACCCGGCCGGCCCCTGGCCCCCGGCCAGATCCACGACTCCAATACCTACGCGCTCTCCGCGCTGACGAAGGAAGCGGGCGCCGAGGTTGTCCACCTGGCCCACCTCCCCGACGACGCTGCAGCGACCCAGCGCGCGACCACCACGGCCCTCTCCACCGAACTGCATCAACTTGACCACCCGGTGGATAGTCAAGTTGATGCAGTTCGAACCCCGGACGCCCTGATCGTCGCCGGGGGCGTTTCGGTCGGGCGGCACGACCACGTCAAGGCGGCGCTGGCGGAGCTTGGGGTCGAGGAGCGGTTCTGGCGGGTGGCGCTGCGGCCCGGCGGGCCGACCTGGTTCGGCGTCCTCCCGCGCGACGGCGGCCGCCCGACCCTCGTCTTCGGCCTCCCCGGCAACCCCGTCTCGGCGATGGTCACCTTCCACCTCTTCGCCAGGCCGGCCCTCCGCGCTCTCGCCGGCCTCGACCCCGACGCCGGCCGCACCCGGGCCACCCTTGCCACCGCCCACCGCAAGCTGCCCGGCAAGGCCCAATACCTCCGCTGCCGCCTCGAGCTCACCGACCACGGCTGGCGCGCCCACCTCACCCGCGAGCGCCAGGGCTCCCACGTCCTCACCTCGATGCTCGCCGCCGACGCCCTCGCCGTCATCCCCGCCGACCGCGAGGAGATCGCCGCCGGCGAGCGGGTCGAGGTCGAAGTGCTGGGCGACTGATCTGATGGACTAGCGGCATGGAGCTGCTCGAGACCAAGCCTCTCCACCGGGGCAAGCACGTCGATTTCGTCGCCAAGCGCTACCGGCACGCCGACGGCAGCGAGGTCGAGCGGGAGATTGTCGAGCACCCCGGGTCGGTGGCGGTGCTGGCGCACGACGAGGAGTTCGCCTACCTGGTGGCGCAGCCGCGGGAGGCGGTGGAGGAGGAAGAGCTGCTGGAGATCCCGGCGGGGACGCTCGACCACGAGGGGGAGAGCGAGCTCGAGTGCGCGCAGCGGGAGCTGGCGGAGGAGGCGGAGCTGCAGGCCGAGGAATGGAGTGTGCTCCACGTTATCTATCCCAGCCCCGGCTTCCTCACCGAGAAGGTGACGATCTTCGAGGCCACCGGCCTCTCGCCGGCGAGCGGCGAGCGCGACGACGACGAGGAGATCGAGATCGTCCGCCTCGACCTCGCCCAGCTCGACGAGGCGCTGCCGCAGATCCGCGACGCGACCACCGTGATCGCCCTGCAGTACCTGCAGCGCCGGCGTTAGCCGCCGCGGTTCAGCCGGGCGGCGCGCTTGGTCAGGTAGTTGCGCTCCGGGATGCTCCTGGTCAGCTCGGCGGCGCGCTCGTATTCGGCGGCGGCGGCTGCGGGCTCGCCCGCGTCCTCGAGCAGATGGGCGCGGGTGCTGTGGAGGCGGTGGTGTCCGGCGAGCGCCTCGTCGAGCTCCTCGAGGAGGGCCAGACCCGCCTGCGGGCCGTCGACCATCGCCGCTGCGATCGCCCGGTTGAGGGCGACCATCGGGTTCCCCGTCACCCGCTCGAGCAGGGTGTAGAGGGCGAGGATCTCGCCCCAGTCGGTCTCCTCCGGCCGCCGCGCCTTCGCGTGCTCGGCGGTGATCGCGGCCTGGAGCTGGTACTCGCCGACGGCGCCCCGGCCGAGCGCGGCGGCGAGGACCGCCGTGCCCTCGGCGATCAGCTCGCGGTCCCAGAGCGAGCGGTCCTGCTCCTCCAGCGGGATCAGCTCCCCGCCGCGATCGGTGCGGGCGGGCCGCCGCGCCTCGGTCAGCAGCATCAGCGCCAGCAGGCCGCCGGCCTCGGGCTCGGCCGGAGCCGCCAGGTGGACGATGCGGCCGAGCCGGATCGCTTCCGCCGCGAGATCGGCCCGGGCCAGCTCGGCCCCGGCGCTGACCGCGTAGCCCTCGTTGAAGATCAGGTAGATCACCCGCAGGACCGAGCGCAGCCGCGCGCGTCGCTCCTCCGCTGCCGGCAGCGCGAACCGCTCGCCCGAGTCCTTGATCGTCTTCTTCGCCCGGCTGATCCGCTGCGCCATCGTCTGCTCGGGGACGAGGAAGGCGGCGGCGATCTCCGCGGTGGCGAGGCCGGCGACGGCGCGCAGGGTGAGGGCGATCGCCGAGGCCGGCGTCAGCGCCGGGTGGCAGCACATGAACATCAGCAGCAGCGTGTCGTCAGCCGCGCCCCCCTCCCCAGGCGCGGCCGGTGCCTGCGCGGCGACCGTCTCCTCGCGGCCGCGCCGCGCCGCTTCGCTGCGGATCCGGTCGGTCATCCGCCGCGAGGCGACGTGGACGAGCCACCCGGTCGGGTTCTCCGGCAGCCCCTGCGCCGGCCACTGCCGCGCCGCGTCGATCGTCGCCTCCTGCACCGCGTCCTCGGCGTCGGCGAAGTCGCCGAACCGCCGCGCCACCGCCGCGAGGGCCCGCGGCGCCGACTCGCGCAGCAGGCCCTCGATCGCGCGGTTCTCTTGTCCGGATATAGAGGACATAGGAACCACGACTCAATGCTGGATCGGGGCGTCCATTACCTCGCGGACCTCGATCACCTGCTTGATCGGCCGGCCGCCGGGCCCGGGGGCCGCGGATCCCTGGGCGGCGATCTCGATGGCCCGCTCGACCGACTCGACGTCGATGATCCGGTAGCCGGCGAGCAGCTCCTTCGACTCCGGGAAGGGCCCGTCGGTGACGACGGGGGAGCCGCCCTCGTCCCAGACGACGAACTTCGCCAGCTGCGGCGCGCTCAGGCCTCGCGCGTCGACGAACTCGCCCCGCTCGGTCAGCTCCGCGTTGAGGTCCTTCTGGTAGGTGATGTGGGCGTCGACCTCCTCCGGCGTCCACCGGGTCATCGGCGGCGTGCCCTCGGGAACGCCTCCGTAAGCCTGCAGCAGCATGAACTTCATCCTGGCCTCCTTGCTCGTCGCGCCTCTCTTTGAAGCGCGTTCACAAGTCTGTCGGAGCCGCGCCGCGTTTTTCGACATCGACGCGAAATCGATGCCGATCAGCGGCGCGGATGCTGGCGGACCTGGCGCTCGCGGGCGGCTACTTCCCGCATGCGCCGCTGCGACTCGGCAGCGTTGGCGATCGTGAAGCTTGCGAGGAATCTCATCGTCGGCCTCCTTTCGACACCGTCTAACACCATTTGCCAGTGTCTCCAACACTAGCTAAACTAGATAGCTGGTGTCAAGCGGAACTCACAAGAACGAGATGAAGCCGGAGATCGACCTCCTCGTCGACTTCGTCAACACCCGTGACGTGGAAGAGGAGACGGACGCGATCGCCGAGCCGGTCCGGCTGGTGGAGTGGATCGCCGAGCACACGGGCGAGCAGCTTCCCGAGCTGCAGCCGGACGACGTGCAGCGCCTGCAGGGCCTGCGCGAGTCGATCCGGGCGCTGATGCATGCCAACAACGGCGGCCGGGCGGGGGAGGCGGACCTGGAGCCGCTCCGCGCAGCCGCCGAGCGCAGCCGCTTCCGCCTCTCCTTCGAGCCGGACGGCGGTCTCGAGCTGACGCCCGCCCGCGCCGACCTCTCCGGCTTCGAGTCGAGCCTTCTCCTCGCCCTCGAGCACCTCCAGTGCCACGAGGTCTGGCCCCGCCTCAAGGCCTGCACCGACGACGGCTGCCGGTGGGCCTTCTACGACACCACCCGCAACCGCTCCCGCACCTGGTGCTCGATGGACGTCTGCGGCAACCGCGAGAAGACCAAGCGCTACCGGAAGCGCAAAGGCACCGGCGCCTGAGTAGGAGCCTCCTCGACCCGCGCGCTCCCCGGCTTGGTTCGTTCGCACAGCTCCTCGAACTTGTCGAGCAGCGCCTCCAGCTTGGTCAGCGACGGGCCCTGGCGGCCGAGCGGCTCCTGGTGGGCACCGCCGGAGACCTCTCTCATCGCGATGTCGATCTCCTCGGCGAGCTCCGGGGTCCAGCGGATGCCGTGGAGTTTCTGCACGCGGATCGGCAAGGCCTGCCGCTCGATAACCCCGTTCAGCAGGTAGATCTCGATCAGTCGCTCGTAACCCCTGCGCAGGTCCAGCAGCCACTGTTGGGCGCGGCGCTCGTAGCGGGAGTCACGCCCCTTGTAGAGCGGCCGCAGCTCGCTCCTCAACTCGTGCCGCAGGGCCCGTAGGCGTTCCATCGGCGAGCGGGCCTGCCACGGGAGGTCGCTGCTGACCACGCCGACCTCCCCGTCGGCCCTGACCAGGGTCTGCGCGCGCATCTCCAGTCCGAGCGCTTCGGCGCTCTCCAGCAGGTAGGAGACAAAGACGAAATCGTGGGTGAGGACGACGACCTGGCGCTCGGCGGATTCTTCGACCAGCCGGGTGGCGACGTGCTCGCGGCGCTGGTGGTCGAGCGAGGAGACCGGGTCGTCGAGGAGGATCGCGCTGCGCTCGTTGCCGACCCGCAGCTCGGCGAGGAAGAAGGCGGTCGCGAGCGCGGTCTGCTCGCCGGTGCTTAAGACCTTGCCGACCTTCTCGCGGCCCTCGCTGCGCAGCTTGAACTGGACCGCCGGCTTGCCCTTGCCGGCCGAAGCCTTCAGCTCGACGCGGCCGGCGATCGGGTCGAGCTCGCCGATCTCCTGCTCGAGCGCCTCCCGCAGCCGGTCGGTGATCGCCAGCCGGCTGAGCTCGCGGATCCGGTGGGAGATCGACGCGGTCGACAGCTCCCGCCGCGCCGCTTCCCGGGCGGCGACCGCCTCCAGGCTCTCTATATAGGCGAGGACGTCCTCCCGCGCCTCGGCAACCGCCTGCCGCGCCCGTAGCTCGCCCAGCCGCTCCTCGACCCGGGCCCGCTCGCGCTCGTTGCGCAGCACCGCGAACCCTTCGGCTTCGGCGACCTGGACGGCGACGTAGTCGCGCAGCGGCGCCAGCTCGAGGCCGCCGTCGAGGGACGGCTCGCTGCGCCCGGTGACGATCGCGAGCCGGTCGGCCAGCGCCGCCAGCGCCGCGTCGGCCGGCTCCTGCAGGTGCTCCCCGGCGGCGGCGACGGCGATCTCGGCCGTGTGCGCGAGCTCGGCGAGGTCGGGCAGCGCTTGCAGGTGTTCGGTCAGCGCCGCGTCGACCAGCCGCACCTGCTCGCGCAGGTTGCCGGAGACGAAGGCCTCGAAGCGCCGCAGCCGCTCCCGTGCCTGCTCCTCCAGGTCCTGCTGGCAGAGGGGGCAGGTCGCGTCCCCCGCCTCGTCGGGGAAGGCACCCTCGCCGGCTTCGACGAAGCGGCGCGCCGCCTCCCACATTTCCCGCCAGGCCTCGCCTCCGGTGCCCGGCTGCGGCTGGTCGGCGAAGGCCTCGGCGGCGACCTGGTCGACCGCGGCGGAGGCGCGGGCCAGGCGCGTGCGCAGCTCGGCGATCTCCTCCAGCGCCTCGTCGTCGAGCCGCTCCCAGGCGTCCTCCAGCGCCGCGGCCAGCCGCTCGACCGCCGCCCCGCGCTTGCGCGCCGCGGCCTCCAGCTCGCGGCCGCGGGCGGAGGCGATCGCCGCCTCCGCCTTCTCCAGCTCGCGCAGCTCCGCCAGCTCCTCCTCGCTCAGCCGAGCGAAGGCCTCGACCTCCGCCCTGGCCGCTTCCCCCGCCTCGACCCGCGCCAGCAGCGCCGCCGCCTCGGGGTCGTCCAGCTCCGGCAGCACGGGCAGGGCGTCGCGCAGCTCGTCGATCTGCTCGGCCAGCTCCTCGGCCAGCTCGCCCTGCGCCTCGACCAGTTCCTTCAGCAGCCGCAGCGGCCGCGGCGTGTGTTCGATCGTGTTCGACCTGCTGATGCAGAAGTCGGCGCAGCTTGCGTCGAAGGCGGTGATCGCCGAGAGGATGCGGGGCGGCTCCTCGGCGAGGTCGACCTCTACCACCCGCTCCTCGCCGTCGACCGCGATCGCGAACTCGGCGGTCTGCGGCGCCTCCGCGCGGCCGGGATCGAAGACGTCGTGGAGCACCTCACCCGGTTCGGCGGCCCGGCAGACCCGGCGCGCCAGCCGCCCGTAGCCGCTCTTGCCGGCGCCGTTCTCGCCGAAGACGACGTTCAGCCCGGGGCCGAAGCCGAGCGCCTGGTCGCCGGCGAGGCTGTTGATGTTCTGCAGGTTGCGGATCTCCCGCAGTTCCACCGTCCCGTAGGCGCCTTCGTCGGCGGGGAGGTCGGCCGGCTCCAGCGGCGGCAGCTCGGCGGCGCCCTCGCCGAGCAGCGCGGCGAGCACCTGGGCCCGGCCAGCCTCGTCGAGTGGCCCGTCGCAGAGCAGCCGCATCAGCCCCCGTTGCCAGGCGGGCAGCTTCTCCGACCAGTTGAAGATCCGCTTCTGGAGGAACACGTCCCGCTCGGCCATCGCTGAAGTTTTTCAGAACAGTCCAGCCGGGCCGGGGCCGTGACCCCTTGCTGTAGAAATGCCCGCGTGCTGATCGACGGCCTGCCGCTGAAAGCTCCCGCCGCGCCGCTCGGCGACCTGCCGCGGGTCGGTTTCGACGCCGCGCCCGAGGAGCCGGCGCTGGTCTCGGCGACCCGCTCGATGAGCTGGCGCGAGCTGGAGGAGGAGAGCGAGCGGCTGGCCGGCGGCTACCGGTCGCTGGGACTGGAGCCGGGCGACCGCGTCGCCTCGCTGATGCCGAACCGGATCGCCCTGATCGTCCACTACCTCGCCTGCTTCAAGGCCGGGCTGGTGGTGACGCCGCTGAACTACCGCTACACCCACCGCGAGATCGACCACGCGCTCGAGGTAAGCGGCGCCAAGGCGCTGCTGGCCCACGTCGAGCGGGCCGAGGATGTGGGGGAGAGCGCGCTTGCCGCGGCGCTGCCGCTCGGCCTCGTCTCCTACGCCGACCCGGAGGGACCGGGGCGGAGCGCCGACGTCGAGTGGCCGCACGACTTCGACCGCCTGCTGGAGAGCGAGCCGCTGCCGGCGCCGCCGCAGCCGGACCCCGCCGACCCGGCGGCGATCTTCTTCACCTCCGGCAGCACCGGCCCGGCCAAGGGCGTCACCCACACCCGCGAATCGCTGCGCTGGATGATCGCCGGCGCCGCCGCCGCTTTCGAGCTCGATGGCGACGACGTCTTCCTGCCCGGCTCCTCGATGTCCCACATCGGCTCCTTCCTCTGGGCGCTGAGCACGCTCTCGGTCGGCGGTGAGGTGGTGGTGGCGCGGACCTTCGACAGCCACGAGCTGCTGCCGCTGCTACGCGAGCGCCGGCCGACGGTGCTGGCGATGATCCCGGCGGCGCTGCTGGCCCTGGTCCGCGACCACGACCTGCAGCCGCACGACTTCGCCTCGCTGCGCGTCTGCCGCTGCGGCTCCGACAAGGTCTCGACCGAGCTGCTGCACGAGTTCGCCGCCGTAGCCGGCTTCCCGATCGTCGAGGGCTACGGGATGACCGAGGTCGGCCTGGCGACGCTGAACCCGCCCTCGGGGGTGGTCAAACAGGGGTCGATCGGGCGGCCGATCAACGGCTTCAGCATCGCCCTGCGCGGCGAGGACGGCGAACCGGTGGGAGCCGACGCGGTCGGCCGCATCTTCATCCGCACCCGGGCGCGGATGGCCGGCTACTGGGAAGCGCCGGAGGCGACGGCCGAGGTTCTGCGCGAAGACTGGATCGACTCCGGCGACCTCGCCCCGCGCCGACGAGGACGGCTACCTCTGGTTCTTCGGCCGCAAGAAGCAGGTGATCGTCCACGACGGCTCCAACATCAGCCCCTACGAGGTCGAGGGCGCGCTCGTCGACCACCCCGCCGTCGACCTCGCCGGCGCGGTCGGCGTCCACGACGAAGTCCACGGCGAGAACGTCCGCGCCTACGTGACCTTGCGCGAGGGCGCCGAGCGCCCCAGCGCCGCCGACCTGATCGTCCACTGCCGCGACCGCATCGGCTACAAGGCCCCCGAGGAGATCGTCTTCCTCGGCGAGATGCCGCTCAACCCGACCGGGAAGATCGACCGCGTCGGGCTGAAGAAGATGGCCGAAGACCACCTGCACCCGCACGGTCTGGAGTAATGACTGAAGTACAAGTCATTAACAAACTTAAGAACTCAAATATAAGTCCTAATGCTAGACTGGGGCGATGGCAAGCCGGCGTCCCACCCCACCTGCCGTCAAACGAGCCACGCGCGACCTCTCTGAGGACGTCGCCGCCTGGCGCAAGCTCCGCGGGCTGACCCAGGCGCAGCTGGCCGACCGCGCCGGCGTCTCCCGAGCGACCCTCGCCCGCTTCGAGCAGGGCGACGGGGGAATCGGGCTAGAGACCCTGCTGCGGATCCTGCGCGCTCTCGGCATCCTCGAGAACCTCACCAAGGCCCTCGATCCCTATGAATCGGACGTCGGTCGCCTGCGCTCGGGCGAAGCGCTTCCGCAGCGGGTACGCCCCTGGACCCTGAGCGAGGACGACGATGCCTGACCGGGAGGCCGAGGTCTTCGTCCAGATCGCCGGCGAGCCCGTGCTTGCCGGCCGGCTCTGGGCGCACCGGCGCCGGAAAGTCGAGTCGGCGACCTTCGCCTACGCCTCCGCCTACCTGGCGAGGAAGGACAGCTACCCGCTGGATCCCGCCCTTCCGCTCGTCTCCGGCCAGCTTCAGACCCCCGAGGGCCGGGGCATCTTCGGCGCCTTCTCGGACTGTGCCCCGGACCGCTGGGGGCGGATGCTGATCCGCCGCCGCTACGGCGAGTCGGCCGCCGGCGCCGGCGAGCACAGCTTCGGCGAGGCCGAATATCTGCTCGGCGTCCGAGATGACCTTCGCCAGGGCGCCCTGCGCTTCCGCGACCCGCTCAGCGGCGAGTTCCTGGCCGGCGAGCAGGGAGGGGTTCCGCATCTCGTCGACCTGCCGCGATTGCTGACTTACTCCGAGCGCGCCGAATCGGACGCGGCAAGTCAGGAAGAGCTGGACCTGCTGCTCAAAGGGGGGAGCTCTCTCGGTGGCGCCCGTCCCAAGGCGCACGTGCTCGACCGCGACGGGCGGCTGGCGATAGCCAAGTTCCCGAAGGCCGAAGGCGACGAGTGGGACGTGGCCGCGTGGGAGGCGGTCGCCCTTCAACTGGCGCGGGACGCCGGCATCGAAGCGGCGGAATCGCGATTGACCGATGTGGCCGGGCGCTCGGTCCACATCGTCGATCGTTTTGACCGCC
>DASSMM010000017.1:0-55569 GCA_035688825.1 Solirubrobacterales bacterium
CTCGACCGAGGACGCCGAAGACGTCCTGCAGGAGGTCTTCGTCAACGCCTACCGGGCGATGCTCGCCGACGAGCGTGAGATCAACCTCCGCCCCTGGCTCTACCGGATCGCCCGCAACCGCTGCCTCAACTACCTGCGCAAGCCGAAGGCCGACGCGCAGGAATCGATGGACATGGTGCCCGAGGTCGACGCCGCCTCGACCGCCGAGAAGGTCCACAACCGCGAGGAGTTCCGCCAGATCCTCAACGACGTCAACAAGCTTCCCGAGACCCAGCGCGCCGCCCTCCTCCTGCGCGAGATGGATGCCCTCTCCTACGAGGAAATCGCCGCCGCGATGGACACCACCGTGCCCTCGGTCAAGTCCCTGCTGGTGCGGGCGCGGATCTCGCTGACCGAGGCGAGCCAGGCCCGTCTCCTCACCTGCGGCGAGGTCCGGGTCGAGCTCTCCGAAGCCGCCGAGGGCCTGCGCAAGGTCTCCTCGCCGGTCCGCCGCCACGTCCGCGAGTGCGACGAATGCGCCGACTTCCGCAGCCAGCTCCGCTCGAACGAGAAGGCGCTGGCGGCGCTCTTCCCGGTCGGCCCGCTGATCGCCCTCAAGGGCTTCATCGCCTCCAAGCTGGGCCTCGGCGGTGCCGGCGGCGCCGGCGCCGGGGCGGCCGGAGCCGGGGCCGCCGGTGCGGGCGCGGGTGCTGTCGGCGGCGGCGTCGCCGCGATCGGCGGCGGCTCGGCTGCCGGCGGGCTCGGTGCCCTCGGCGGCGCGATCGGCACCAAGGCGGCCGCCGGCGTCGTCACCGCCGCCCTGCTCACCGCCGGCGCGGTCGAGGTCAAGCAGACGACCAACACGCCCACTCCGGCCCCGGCCGCGAAGACGGCCGGCGCCAACTCCGGTTACACCCCGGTGGAGACGATCAGCAAGGGCGCCCCCGCCCCGGTCGCCGCCGCTCCCCTCGCCGAGACCGAAGCGGTGGAAAACACGCCGCTGCCCGTCCCGACCCCGGCGGAAACGCCGGTGGAAGAGCCGACCGACGATCCGGCCGCCACCGCCGCCGAAGACGAAGAAGCCGCCGCTCAGTCCGCCGCCGAAGCAGAACTGACGATCGGCGAAGCGAAATCCGGCTCGATCGGCGCCGCCAAACCTTCCGAAGAAGTCCCCGGCGCCCACGGCGGCAGCGGCGTGGTCGTCGTCGTCACCGCCCCGAGCAGCCCGCCGCCGAGCGAACCCGCCCCGGCGCCGGAAAGCAGCTCGCCGCCGCCCCCGCCGCCGGCCGAAGAACCGGCCCCGGCCGAAGAACCGGCCCCGCCGGTCGAACTGCCGCCGCTCGAAATCAGCGCCCCGTAGCCCCGTCCTTCGTCAGGCGGAGTGCGTCTCCCCCGGCTTCAGGATCACGACCTGGGAGGAGGTCTGGGACTCGACGTCGCTCTTGAACGCCTCGACGTCGATCTCGATCGCCGGGAAGGTGTTGTAGTGGATCGGGATCACCGTGCCGGCGCCGACGAACTCGCAGGCGACGACGCCGTCGTGGCGGTCCATCGTGTAGTGGCCACCGATCGGCAGCAGGGCGATATCGATCGGGTTGCGTTCGGCGATCAGCTTCATGTCGCTGAACAGGCAGGTGTCGCCGGCGTGGTAGATCGTCTTGCCGCCGATGTTGATCAGCAGGCCGGTGGCGGTGCCGATCGCGGTCCCGTGCTCGGCGCTGAAGAGCTGCTCTTCGTGGCCGGGCAAGGTGCTGGTGTGCCAGGCGGGGACGAGCTTGATCCAGCCCCAGTCGAACTCGACGGTGCCGCCGAGATTGGGGTCGCTGAGCTCCTCGATCCCCCTGCTTTTCAGCCATTCGGCGAGCTCGACGATGGCGACGCAGTGGGCGCCGGTGCGCTTGGCGACCGGCACCGCGTCGGCCATGTGGTCGGCGTGGCCGTGGGTGATGGCGATGTGGGTGGGCTCCACTTCCTCGCCGGTGTGGACGGCGGCCGGGTTGTTCGGCTTCAGGAACGGGTCGACCAGGACCGTGGTCTCGCCCTCGCTCAGTTCGAAGCAGGAATGCCCGTGGTACTTGATCTCCATCTCAGCTCTCTCCTCCCGGTGGGGGTTCGCTCCTGTTGGTCGTCTCGGACGAGGTCAGCTCTTCTTTCAGTGCCCAGCCGACGGCGACCCCAACCATCATCCCCACCCGCGCCTCCTCGGCGAGCAGGGCGCGGACGGCGGCGAGCCGCTCCTCCGGGTCGGGGACGGTCGCGGCCCTCAGCGTCTCCGCCTCATGCGGCTCGCCGAACCAGCCGCCCTCGGCGAGCGCGGCGGCGAGGACCTTCTGCAGCTGCGGCGCCGCCTGGGCGACGACCCGCTCGGCCTCGGAGAACCGCTCCGGCTCCATCAGCCCCTCAATCGCGGCCTCCAAATCACTTTCGTCAGGCACGCAGAGAGCCTAGCTTCACCGAACTGCATCAACTTGACCACCCCGTAGATAGATAAGTTGATGCAGTTCGCGGGGCGTGCCTATTCGCCGTGGTGCAGCGCCGAGGCGGCTACGCCGGCGAGGGCGCCGACGGCGCCGCCGACCAGGCCGGCGACGATGTCCGCGGTCGGGGCGAAGAGCGGCAGCGCGATCAGGACGACGGCGGCGACCGCGACCCCGATCGCGTCGTAGTCCTCGCCGATCGCGCCCTGGACCTCGGCCCGGCGGATCGCGAACCAGGCGGCGACGGCGCCGAGCGCCATCCCGTTGCCGCCGGCGACGACGGTGAAGTCGTCCTGGGCGTTGGCGACGACGCTCGCCGCCAGCATCCCCAGCGCCCCGCAGGCGACCAGGAGGACGGCGGTCGGCAGCGTCCCGAGGCGGCGCTCCACCCCGGTCCCGAAGATCGCCAGCCCGATCGCGACGACGAAGAGGTAGCCGACGTCGACGTAGGCGAACGGGGCGGTCAGGACCCGCCACCACTCGTCCTGGAGCGGGACGACGAGGCCGCCGAAGCTCGCCAGCCCGTCGCCGCTCGCCTTCTGGACCAGCAGCAGGAGCGCCGAGACGAGGATGATCGCGATCGTCGCGTGGGGCCGATCGGCGGAGACAGCGAAGCTGGGCCGCCCCGGGCGCGGCATCCGGCGCCGCCGCCGCTTGCGCCGCGGCTCCTGCGCCTCGAGCCCGTCACCGCGTCGCTCCAGCTTCGGCGCCCGCTTGCGCAGCCGCGCCCCGCAGTAGGGGCACTCGGTTACGTAGGGACTGACCTCGCTGCCGCAGTTCTTGCAGATGACGCTGAGCTCAGTCTCGCTCATGCAACCGAGGATACCCGCAGCCCAGAAGCGGGACTGCGGCTCCTGCGGCCCGTTGCCGATGACATACTCCCTGGACACCCATCTTCGAGGAGGAATTCACGTGGAGTTGAAGAGTCTGACCGAGCAGAAATCGCTGCTGGAGGTCCTGCCGCCGGGCAAACGGGCCCGCCTGCACCGCCTCCTGTTCGAGTTCGGCCCGGGCAACGGAACCCTGATGCTGCTGCCGATCGACCAGGGGATCGAGCACGGCCCGCGTGACTTCTTCCCCAACCCGGCCTCCAAGGACCCCGACTACCAGTTCCGGCTTGCCGCCGAGGCCGGCTACTCGGCCCTCGCCTGCCAGATCGGGATGGCCGAGAAGTACTACCCCGACTACGCGGGCCGGGTGCCGCTGATCCTCAAGGTCAACGGCAAGACCGACCTCCCCTCCTCCGCGAAGGCATTCTCGAGCTGCAACGCCAGCGTCGAGGACGGCGTCCGCCTCGGCGCCGACGCGATCGGCTACACGCTGTACGTCGGCTCCCCGCGCCAGGACGAGGACCTCGCCCAGCTTCGCCGGGTCCGCGAGGAATGCGACCGCTTCGGGATGCCGCTCGTCGTCTGGAGCTACCCGCGCGGCGAAGCCGTCGAGGCCAAGGGCGGCCAGAACAGCTTCTACGCGATCGACTACGCGGCCCGGATGGCGATGGAGATGGGCGCCGACGTGGTCAAGCTCAACATGCCGAAGATCAACCCGGACACCGACAAGGACGCCCCCGCGCCCTACAACGAGATGGAAGTCGACCAGACCGAGGCGATCCGCCAGTGCGTCGAATCGGCCGGCCGCGCGCTCGTCGTCCTCTCCGGCGGCTCGAAGACCGACGACGAGACGGTCCTCACCAACACCCGCGACGTGATGCAGGCGGGCGGCTCCGGCGTCATCTTCGGCCGCAACGTCTGGCAGCGCGAGTGGAACGAGGCGATCTCGATCGTCGAGCAGATCAAAGAGACGCTTCTCAGCAACGTTCGACGCACCCCGTAAGGGAGGGCTCCGGTCATTTGCACCGCTATGCGGAAGAAATGACCGGAACACCCCTCTAGGGGGGCGAACTTTGAGCCCATCTCCGCTTAGGCGGGGGTGGGCCTTTTTCACGGACGCGGGCGTGGCTACGGGAGCGCGGTGCTGCTGTTGGCGGTCGCCGTGGTGCTGGCGCGGCCGTGGGAGCAGGTGCGGCTCGGCGGCGAGCCGCCGCGGAGCGCCTCGGCCTACGTGCTGCGGGCGGTCGACGGGGACACGATCGAAGTGAGGCTCGACGGCCGGCGTGAGGACATCCGCTACATCGGGGTCGACACGCCGGAGACGGTGAAGCCGGGGACGCCGGTGCAGTGCTTCGGGCCGCGCGCGCACCGGTTCAACGCCCGGCTGGTGGCGCAGCGGCGGGTGCGTCTGGTCTTCGGCGTCGAGCGCCGCGACGTCTACGGCCGCCTGCTCGCCTACGTCTACCGCGGCGACCGTTTCGTCAACGCCGAACTGGCGCGGCGGGGTCTCGCCCGCACCCTGACGATCCCGCCCAACGACCGCTTCGCAGGGCGCTTCAAACGGCTTCAGATGGCGGCTGCACGGGCCGGCCGGGGTCTCTGGGGCGCCTGCTGAAATGTGAGCGAATCGTGAGCCGTGCAAGATCTTTTGCTACGGTCCCCGCTGTTCCGGGTCATCCCCGATGACCGGCGGAACGACTCCCCTTATGAGAATGCGACAGAGCATCTCCCAGTTCGAGACGGCCTTCGAGCAGGAGACCTACCTCGAGCGCCGGCGCCGCGAGCAGCTTCGCCGCCGCGCCGCCAACCGCTCGCGGGCGCGCAAAATCAACCGCGTCGAGCAGGAGGGGAAGGTCCGCTTCAGCGTCCTCGCGGTCTGCCTGACGGCGACCGTGATCGTCGTCGTGCTGGCGATGTTCGAGGCGCTCTCGTTCCTGATGGCCTAGCCCCGATCCCGCCCCTTCCTTCTCTGTAAGCAGCCGAATGCCCTCCTTCAATAGACTCGCGCGCCGATGGCTCGTCGTTCGCTGAAGCCGCAGCTCAACCAGATCCGCGCCTGGGTGCAACAGGGGCGGACCGACGCCTGGATCGCCCACCAGCTCGAGATCAGCACGCAGGAGCTGCGCGACTTCCGCAAGCAGTACGACCTCACCGCCGACGAGGAGAACACCGGCGGCGACATCGACCTCCGCGACGAGATCGAAGCGGAGATCGAGGCCGCGACCGAAGCCGAAGAGGCCGAAAAGGACGAGGACGAGGGTGACGAGGACGAGGAGCGCGAGGAGCGCTCCGAGGACGGAGAGGGCTCGGGAGCGGGTCGTCGTCGCCGTCGCCGTCGCGGGCGCCGCGGCGGGCGCGGCCGCCGCAAAGAGATCGAGGCGACCTTCGACCACGGCGACGAGGACGGCTACGGCCTCTGGCTCGACGCCGCGGTCAAGGAGAACCCCGTCTACAAAGACAACTGGGCCGGCAAACGCGACGTCACCGTCCGCATCGAGGCCGACCAGATCGTCATCCGCCGCGCCGGCGAGCCCGCCAATGCCGCCGGCGACGGTTCTGAAGATTCAGACGACGCTTAAGCAGTTCGTCTGACCAAGCAGAGCAAGGACGCAGTGAGCGCGGTGTGCTCTGCACACAAGCGAGCGAGGACGCCGCTATGCGCCGGTCAGACGGGCTGCTCAGACCTCTAGCTTGCGACCGCCGGCAAAGTCGCTGGCGCCCCTGAGATACAGCCAGAAGGCGGCGTCGCCGAGGGATTGCGCGTCCTGCTCCATCGCCGGGGCGACGTCGATCGCCACCTGCTGGCACCAGTCGGTGCCCTCGCCGTAGAGGTCGGCCAGTTCGGCGGCGCTGAAGGTCGGGCCGATCCGGCGGCGCAGTTCGTCCCGGATCGCGCCGACGACGCGGTCCGCCAGCCGCCGCTCGCGCGGCTCGGAGATCTCGTCGAGCCTGCGTTTCCCCGACTCCCACTGGAAGAGGGCGTTGTCGAGCGGGTAGGCCATTGGCCGAGATTACCCCGCCGCCGAGAGCGGCAATCAGGTCGCGGGGGTGTTCGGGATCTCCCGCAGCGGCGCGTTGCGGGAACCGCAGGCGCCGGGGTCGAGGCGCCCCTCGACCTCCCAGACGGTGACCCGCCCTTCGCGGAGGATCGGCTTGACCGCACCCTCACCGCGCAGCCAGCGGGCCTCCGGCGAGGGGATCGGGCTGCCCGGGTGGAGGAAGTTGAGGAAGGGGGCGGTGACCAGGTAATCGAGGTCGGCCGCGTTGACTGCGGCGCGGAAGGCGGCGCAGGTGGGAATCGCGTTGAAGGCGCCGTGTGGGCCCTTTTCGCCGAGGTAGACGACTCGGTTGGTCAGGTCGGTGCCGTAGAAGCCGTAGCCGGCGAAGCCGGCGGTGGTGCCGGCGAGCCCGATGCGGGCGCCCTCGAGGTCACGGGCCCAGCGGTAGGCCTTGTCCAGGTCCATCCCGGGGATCTGCTCTTCCTTCGAGCCGGCGTTCGCATACCGGCCCTCGAGGTAGTGGCGCTGCAGCGGGTAGCCGATCGCGACGACAGCGAGAAGGAGGGCGCCGACCGCCGCCACGACAACGGCCGCGCCGGCGCCGCGCGAGCGCGCGTAGAGCAGCAGCGCCGGGATCCCGACGACCAGGACCATGAACAGCAGCGCGAAGACCCGCGCTTGGTCGTGGAGAGCGTCATCAGGCCGGTTAGTGACCAGGAACACGAGCACGAGCGCCCCCATCAGCCCATACGACCGAACTGCATCAGATTTACCCCCTGCTGGGTTGGAAATCTGATGCAGTTCGGGGGGGTCGAACCAGCGGTCCAGGGGCAGGAGGACGATGCCGGCGAGGAGGGCCGGGATCACGTAGCGGATGTTGATCCCGAAGCCGACCGGTTCCCCCTCGGCCCCGGCGGCGCTGAGCGGGGTGAAGAGGTAGGCGACGAGGCCGAAGAGCGCGACCGCGCCCATCCAGCGCACGATCCGGTCGCGGCCGTGAATGACGGCCAGTAGCGCCGCTGCGGCGGCCCCGAAGACGACCAGCGGCCACAGCGTCCCGAAGGCCTCGTGCAGTCCAGGCGCGAAGTAGTGGCGCCAGACGCCGGTGTCGGTCGCGTAGTGGGCGATGCTGAAGTCCGGGCGCCCTTCCTGCAGCCGCTCGGGATGCGGCAGCGAGAGCGGCCCCAGCTTCTCGACCTCCGGGATCGGATTCCCGGCGACCACCAAGTTCCGCAGGTACCAGAACGCCCCACCTGCCAGCGCCGGCAGGAACCACCACCCGAACGCCGCCACCCGCCTCCCCTGCGGCGCCAGCACCACCACAGCCACCGTAAGCGCCCCCGCCATCGCCAGCCCCGTAACCCGCGTCCCAGCGGCAAGCCCTGCGGCTAGACCAGCCGCCGCGATGGCCCAGCCCGCCATGCCCCGGTGAGAACGCGTTTCTTCCCGCATAGCGGAAACAAGTGCGTTCTCACCCCCCGCCTGCGCCCAACCCTCGACCAGGATCGCAATCGAGGCGAGGAGCAATGCGGCGGCGGCGAGGTCGTTCTTGGCGGCGCCGGGGTCGCGGACGACCAGGGTGTGACAGGCGAGGAGGATCGCGGCGGCGACCGTGGTCAGCGCTCCGCGCCCGTAGGGGCGGCCGACGCAATAGGCGGCGAGAAAGGCCATCGCCAGCCAGCCGAAGTTCAAGAACAAGCTCAGCGTGTCCCTGCCTGTCAGCAGGATCCCGACGCTGTGCAGCAGCTCCGAGTTCTGCGGGTAGAACCAGTTGGTGAAGACCGTCTCGACGTGGTGCATGCCCACCACGGAGTGCGTCTGCACCATCTCCACCGCAAAAGGCATGTGGTACCAGAGGCTGTCGAAGTTGAAGATCCCTCGGTCCAGCGCGTGCTTCGTAGTCACCGCCCAGGTGAACACGGTGATCCCGATCACCGCCCACATCACAAGGTGGGTCAGCGACGTTTCTCCGGTGGGTGACGTCGTAGGGGGGGCCATCCCCTGCGCAGTTGCAGGGGATGGTGGGTCCCCTGCGGCGGCAGGACCCGCCGGCCACAACGCCACCGTCCCTGCAACAAGTAGCGCCGCCACGATCAAAGCCCCGGCGTAGAACAGGCCGAAGGTTCCAAGCGCCTCCGAAATCCAGATAAGCAGCGCCACGGCTACGACCGACTCGACCAGCCGCGCCGGCGCCCCAGCCCAGGCCGGCAGCAACCGCTCGCGCAGCCGCCACGCCGCGAAGCAGATCGGCACGACCACCAGCGCCAGCTGCACCGCCCCCACGAGATAGGAGCCGGCGCTAACCATGGATGGACCCCGGAAGCTGGGTCAGCGGCCGAGGCGGCCGCCGATGACGACCGGCGTCTCGCCTTCGCCGACCATGCCCTGGGCGCGGGCCTCGCGCTCGATCACCAGCGGGTCCTTCGAGGACTGGATGCGGTTGTGGAGCGCCCTGTTTTCCTGCAGGAGCTGGTGGCGCTTGGCCTTGGCGTCGGTGGTGCCGGTGTAGGTCTGGAAGAAGTCGATCGTCGGGTGCAGGTAGGAGTAGAGGACGGCGGCGAGGACGAGCGTGAGGGCGACGCGGCCGAGGCGGTCCCACTTGATCCGGCTGGGAGCACGGCGCGCCGCCGGCCGGGCCTTGCGAGCGGCCGGCCGCCGGCGCGGGGTCGAAGCCCGCCGGGCGGCGTGAGCGCTGGCTGCCATACCCGGAGCTACGCGGCCGGGCCCCGCTTTCCTGCATTAAGAGCGACGTTGTACGAACGCGTTCAGGCCTGGGAACTCGGCCGCCGAGCCCAGCTCCTCCTCGATCCGCAGCAGCCGGTTGTACTTGGCGACGCGATCGGAGCGCGAGGGGGCGCCGGTCTTGATCTGGCCGGCGCCGGTGGCGACGGCGAGGTCGGCGATCGTCGTGTCCTCGGTCTCCCCCGAGCGGTGCGAGATCACCGCGGTGTAGCCGGCCTCGCGGGCGATCCGGATCGCCTCCAGGGTCTCGCTCAGGGTGCCGATCTGGTTGACCTTGACAAGGATCGAGTTGCCGACACCGAGCTCGATGCCACGGCGCAGCCGCTCCGGGTTGGTGACGAAGAGGTCGTCGCCGACGAGCTGCACCCGCTCGCCGACCCGCTCGGTCAGCAGCTTCCAGCCGTCCCAGTCCTCCTCGTCCATCCCGTCCTCGATCGAGACGATCGGGTAGCGAGCGCAGGCGTCCTGCCAGTAGTCGGCCATCTCCTCTGAGGAAAGCGTGCGGCCCTCGTGCTCGAGCTCGTAGGAGCCGTCCTCGAAGACCTCGCTGGTGGCCGGGTCGAGGGCGATGAAGACGTCCTTGCCGGGCTCGTAGCCGGCCGCCTCGACGCCCGCCAGCACCGCCTGCAGCGCCGCCTCGTTGGAGGCGAGGTCGGGGGCGAAGCCGCCCTCGTCGCCGCCGGCCGTCGAGAGGCCCTGCGAGTGCAGCGACTTCTTCAGCGCGTGGAAGACCTCGGCGCCGACCCGCAGGCATTCCGAGAAACTGCCGGCACCGGCGGGGACGATCATGAACTCTTGGAAGTCGACCGAGTTGTCGGCGTGGGCGCCGCCGTTGAGGACGTTCATCATCGGCACCGGCAGCAGGCTCGGCTCGCCGCCGCCATAGAGCTCGGCGAGGTAGCGGTAGAGCGGCTGCTCCGAATCGGCAGCGGCGGCCTTGGCGGCGGCCAGGGAGACGCCGAGCAGCGCGTTAGCGCCGAGCCGTCCCTTGTTCGGGGTGCCGTCGAGCTCGATCATCGTCCGGTCGAGCGCGCCCTGCTCGGAGGCGCGGGCGCCGGTCAGCGCCTGCGCGATCTCGCCGTTGACGTTGGCGACCGCCTGCGAGACGCCCTTGCCGGCCCAGCGATCGCCGCCGTCGCGCAGCTCGACCGCCTCGAACTCGCCGGTCGAGGCGCCGGAGGGAACCGCAGCCAGCCCCCGCGCCCCCGACTCCAGCGCGACCTCCACCTCGACGGTGGGGTTGCCGCGCGAATCGAGGATCTGGCGCGCGTGGATGGAGGAGATCGTGCTCACGGGCGCGCCAGTCTATTCAGCGGCGGCGGCGGTTTGCCGCGCGCTTATTCGCCGGTTTCGCTCGGCGGAGCTTCGGCCGAGCCTTCGCCTTCGGGCGCGGCGCCTGCGGGCACTTCGGTCCCGGATTCCGAAGTCGCCGATTCCGGCAGCGGCCGCTGCGGGAACGGTTCGCCTTTCGGTTTCTGCACCGTGATGCTGCCCGGCAGCGCCGGCGAGATCGGCGTCACCGACGCCGGACATTCGGTCGGCGGCGTTTTCGGGTCGGCTTCGTAGCAGGCCGGCGAGGCGTTGGCGGGACGGCCGTCGCCCTTGAAGTTGGCGCATTTTTCGATCACGTAGCCGTCGGCGCAGTAGGTCCGCGAGACCCACCTGGTCTGGAAGTCGGTGGCGAATTCACCGAGGTATTCCTGCTGCTTTTCGCCTTTCAGCGTTTCTTCGATCTGCGCTTTCACTTCGCCGAGCGATTTCGATTTCGCCGGATTCAGTTTCGTGACTTCGATCAGGATCCAGTTGGTTTCGAATTTGACCGGTCCTTTGATTTCGCCGGTGGCGCTGTCGAAGATCGCTTCTTTCAGTTCGCCTTTGAGGAATTCTTCGGTGATCCCTTCCTGCAGGCCGCCTTTGCTTTTGCTGGTCGGGTCGCTCGAGTATTTCGGCGCCACCTTTTTCCAGCTTGCCGGCGAGTTGTCTTTTTCCAGTTCCTTCTTCGCCGCTTCGACCTTGGCTTTGTCTTTGTTGATGATCAGACGGACGTCGCGGCTTTCTTTTTCCGTGAACTGGGTCGCCTTTTCGGCCTCGTAGTAGTCGGAGATCTCAGACGAGGTCGGAGCCGGCGCTTCGGCGTTCACTTTTTCCTGGATCGCGTTGACCACGACCTGCAGTTCGACCCGGTCGTTGACATCTTCCTGCGACAACCCGGATTCCTTGAGGAATTTGTCGTAGCTGCCAGGGGTGGGGAAGCTGCTTTTTTTGATCTGGGCGAGTTCTTCTTCGACCTGTTTGTCGGTGGTCGTGATGCCCATTTCTTGGGCCTGGCCCCGGAGCCAGATGCCTTCGATCAGTTCGGTCAGCGTCGCTTCCTTCACTTCTTCGAATTTTTTGCTGCCGGGGGCGGGCGGTTTTTTCAGTTTCGCCCCTTTGACCTGCTGCGCGAAGGCGCGGTCGAATTCCTTCTGGCTGACGGTGGCGAGGTCGTCGGGGACGCCCTGGACCTTGACGACGTCGCCGGAGGGGACGCTCGGGGCGCCGATCCCCTGCGCCACCGCGAAGCCGACGAAGAGCAGGACGAGGAGAGCGCCAAAGAGGATCAGCGCCAGGCGCTGCCGGCCGGCTGCTCGATCCCGATCCCGGCCTCTCCCGGGTTTGCCTCTCTGCCCAGCTTTAGCTCCCACGCAGCGGGCAGCATAGTCAAATCGCCCCGGGGGAGCTTAAAAAACAGCTCAAGCGGCAGCGGGCTCGGCCTCGCGCCGTGCCTCGCGCAGGCCCTCGGCGAGCGCCAGGACCGCCTCCAGGCGGGCCGCCGGGTCGCCGTCGACCCGTATCGCCGCCGTCTGCTCGCGCCATTCGTAGAGCGCTCCCTCCACCCGCTCGGCCAGCACTCCGGCGGCGGTCGAGTCGAGCTCGACCCCGGTGACGCTGAGGCGGCCGCCGCGGAACTCGACGCTGCGGGCGCCGGCGAGGCCGAGCTGGATCCGCGCCTGCTGCAGCTTCAGCAGGTTCTCCGCCTCGGCCGGCAACGGCCCGAAGCGGTCGCCCAGCTCGTCGCGGATCGCCCGCAGCGCGCCCGGCTCGCGGGCGGCGACGATCCGCCGGTGGATGTCGATCTTCGCCGCCTCGAAGGGGACGTAACCGGCGGGGAGGTAGGCGTCGACGGGGACGTCGAGACGGACCGGCTCCGGCGCCTCCTCCCGGGCCTCCTCCTCGCCGGCGGCCGCGGCTGCCTCGGCGACCGCTTCGTCGATCATCTGGCAGTAGAGCTCGAAGCCGACCGCGGCGACGTGGCCGGACTGCTCGTCGCCGAGCAGGTTGCCGGCGCCGCGGATGTCGAGGTCGCGCATCGCGATCCGGAAGCCGGAGCCGAGCTCGGTGTGGTCGGCGAGGGTCGAGAGCCGCGCCGCCGCCTCCTCGGTCAGCGCCTCGGCCGAGGGGTAGAGCAGGTAGGCGAAGGCGCGCTCGCGGGAGCGCCCGACCCGGCCGCGGATCTGGTAGGCCTGGCTGAGCCCGAGCTGGTCGGCGCGCTCGACGATCAGCGTGTTCGCGGTCGGGATGTCGAGGCCCGACTCGATGATCGTCGTCGTCACCAGGCAGTCGGCGTCGCCGCGCAGGAAGGCGAGCATCGTCTCCTCGAGCCGGTGCTCGTCCATCTGACCGTGGGCTTCGAGGAAGCGGGCGTCGGGGACGAGCGCCCGCAGCCGCTCGGTCGTCTCCGGCAGCGAGTCGATCCGGTTGTGGAGGACGAAGGCCTGCCCCTTGCGCTCGAGCTCGCGCCGGATCGCCTTGCCGACCAGGTCCTCGTCGTAGGGGCCGACGTAGGTGCGGACGGGACGGCGGCCCTCCGGAGGCGTCTCGATCACCGAGATGTCGCGCAGCCCGGCGAGGCTCATCTGCAGGGTGCGCGGGATCGGCGTCGCCGAGAGCGCCAGCACGTCGACTTTCAGTTTGAGCTGCCGCAGAAGCTCCTTCTGCTTGACCCCGAAGCGCTGCTCCTCATCGACGACGACGAGGCCGAGGTCCTTGGCGCGGACGTCGCGGCTGAGCAGCCGGTGCGTCCCGATCAGGACGTCGACCTTGCCCTCGCCGAAGTCCTTGAGCACCGCTTTCACCTCGGCCTGGGGGCGCAGGCGCGAGACGCCCTCGACCCGGAACGGGAGGTCGGCGAGGCGCTCGCGGAAGGTGCCGAAGTGCTGCTGGGCGAGGATCGTCGTCGGCACCAGGACCATCACCTGCTTGCCGTCGGAGGCGGCCTTGACCGCGGCGCGCAGCGCCACCTCGGTCTTGCCGAAGCCGACGTCGCCGCAGACCAGCCGGTCCATCGGCCGCTCCGCCTCCATGTCGGCCTTGACCGCCTCGATCGCTTCGATCTGGTCGGCCGTCTCCCGGTAGGGGAAGGCGGTCTCCATCGCGATCTGCCATTCGCTGTCGGGCGGGAAGGCGTGGCCCTTGCGGAAGCGGCGCTCGGCGTAGAGGTTGAGCAGTTCGCCGGCCAGGGCGCCGGCCGCTTTGCGCGCCCGCGCCTTCATGTTCTGCCAGCGTTTGCCGCCCAGGGCCGAGAGGGTCGGTTCGCCGCCGGCGCCGACGTAGCGGCTCAGCTTCGCGAGCTGGTCGGTGGGGACGTAGACGCGGTCTTCGCCTTTGTATTCGAGGTAGAGGTAGTCGCGGGTGACGCCGCCGACCTCGCGGGTCTCGAAGCCGGCGAAGCGGGCGACGCCGTGGTCCTCGTGGACGACGTAGTCGCCGACCCGCAGTTCGCTGAAGGCGAGCCGGCCGCGGCCGGCGCCGGGCGCCGGCTCCTCGGTGCGGCGGCGGTGGACGAGGCGGCGGAACGGGTAGACCGCGAGTTTCAGCTCCGGGCTGACGAAGCCCTCGCGCAGGCGCGCCTCGGCGAAGGCGAGGCCGGGCTCGGGCGAGAGGTGGCCGCCTTCGAGCAGGCGGGCGTCGAGGCGGTCGAGGCCGTAGCGGGCGCGCTCGGCCTCGCCGCGGCTGTCGAAGGCGACGACCGTCCGGTAGCCGGAGCGGACGAGTTTCTCCAGCTCGGCCTCGGCCTCCTTGACGCTGCGGGCGGGGGACTCGGCGCGGGCGGCGCGGAAGGCTTCGTCGGCGTCCTCCCCTACCTCTTCGTCGCCTTCGCCGGCGCCGACCAGGACCAGCGCGGCGCGCTCGTTCAGCGGCGCGGCGACGTCGACGTAGAGGTGCTGGGCGTCGTCGGCGTGCATCGCCGTCGTCGCGTCCTCCCAGTGGTCGCGCAGGGCCGGCTCGATCTCCTCCTCGCCGACCAGGACCACCGCCGCCGCCTCGGGCACCAGCTCCAGCGGCGCCCGGAAGTGCTCCAGCGGCAGCGCCTCGGCCAGGTTCGGCTGCTCGGCCCCCTCCTCCTCGGCCGCCATCGCCGCCAGCTCGGCCAGCTCGCGGTGCTCGGCGTCCATCTCCGCCGCCGGCGCCAGCTCGACCCGCTGCGCGTCGCCGAGCGAGCGCTGGGTGAAGGTCGAGAACCACCGCATCGACTCGATCTCGTCGCCGAAGAGCTCGATCCGGACCGCCCGTTCCTCGGTCGCGGGGTAGACGTCGAGGATGCCGCCGCGGACCGCGAACTGGCCGCGCTCCTCGACCTGCTCGACCCGTTCGTAGCCGGCGCCGACGAGGTCGGAGGCGACCGCGTCGAGGTCGATTTCCTCCTCCAGCTCCAGCGCGAACCCGGCCGGTCGCAGCGAGGCGTCCGGGACCGCCTCGGCCAGGGCGGTCGCCGAGGCGACGACGATCGCGTCCTCTTCGGCGCCGAGCGCGTCGAGGGCGTCGATCCGCAGCCCGACCAGGTGCGGCGGCGGGCTCACGTGCGAGGCGTAGCCGGTCCCCCGCGAGGGGTAGAAGCGGACGCGGCGCGGCGCCAGGTAGGAGCGGAGGTCGGCGGCGAGGTCGCGGGCGGAGCGGTCGTCGGCCCCGACCAGCAGCGCCGGCCGCCCGGCGAGCCCGCGGTCGTCCTCGAGCAGGGCGGCGAGCAGCAGCGGCCGCAGCATCGCCGAGGCGCGAACGCTCGCGGCCTCGGCCCCGCCGGCCGCCGCGCGCACGCGTCCCGCGAGCGCGTGGACGCGCTCGTTCTCGGCGGCGATCTCGATCAGTGGGCGCAGGCTCATGGCAGGGGAAGAGCCCGGAAGGGGCGCCTTCCAGGCGAGGCCACCGATTCTAGGGCGCGGGCCTCAGCGGCCGAGGAGGGAGCGCAGGGCCGTCGTCAGGCGCCGCAACGGGGCGGTCAGCCGCCAGGAGGCGGAACCCATCAGGTCCTGCAGCGTCCGATCGGTCTCCTGCAGCTTCTGCTCGGCGACGAGGCGGCGCCGGCGTTCGATGTCCCCCGCCGCTCCCACCTCCTCCAGCCTCGCCTGCAGGGCCGCGGCTTCCGCTGCCTTTGTGCGCAGCTGGGCGGCGACTTTGATCCGGTCGTCTTCGGCCCGCCACTCGGAGCGGATCAGGATCCCGAAGGTCGCGTTGACCGGGTCGACCGCCGGCGCCTCGGCCCGCTCGAGCAGGCTCACCATTTCCTCCGCGTGGCGGGCGGCGGAGTGGTGCTTGCGGACGAGGTCGTAACCGAGCGGCCCCAGTTCGCGGCGGTAGGCGGCGAAGTCCCGGCAGAGGCGCTCGACGTCGACGATCGTCTCCGTGGCGCCGGCGGCGAAGCCGTCGGCCTCGAGGTCGGGGTAGGTCTCCCCCGTCACCCAGCCGTCACCGCCGCTGTGGTCCCAGACGTAGACCGCGCGCCCGGCCGCCATCCCCTCGAGCACCGAGCGGCCGTAGCCGACGACGATGTCGGCGTCGGCGATCCGCTGCTGCGGGGTCAGGCTGGCCTCCGAGGTAGCGCCCATGCTCGTCAGCACCAGGCCCAGCTCCGTGCAGGCCGCCTCAAGCATCGCGAGGCGGTCGGCGGGCAGGTAGTTGCTGAAGGCGAGGACCCGCCGTGGCCGCTCGCGGGCCGGGCTCGTGGGTTTGAACCGCCAGATGTCGATCGGCTGGCGCATCCGCACCACCTCGGGGCCTCCGGCCAGAGTGGCTGCCCGGTCCGCGATCCGGTCGCTGAGAGCGACCACCCGGAGCGCCGGGCTGAGCCTCTGCGGGGGATGCTCGAAGGAGGCGAGGCCGTGGATGACGAAGACCTGCGGGATCTGCCGCCGCCCGGCGACGGCGTAGGCGACAGCGGCATCCTGGGCGATCAGCGCGTCGAAATCGTCCCGCTCGGCCAGCTCGTCCGGGCTGCCGGTCGCCAGCGGCAGGCCCCGGGAGGAGGCCAGCCCCCTTCCCTCGGGACTGGCCTCGCCGGCGAACAGCGAGACCTCGTGCCCGAGCCGCTCCAGCTGCTCGCCGACGGTCACGGCATAGGTCTCCGAGCCGCCGAGGAGGAAGCGCGAGTTGGCGATCACGATCCGCATCAGGCGAGAAGCTCCCGCACGATCTCGCGATCGTCCATGTCGACGAATCCGCCGCGCCGATCGGTGGCTTCGCGCCGGGTGTCGCCGCGGCCGACGATCGCCACCACGTCTCCCTCGCGGGCGACGGAGAGGGAGCGCGTGATCGCCTTGCGCCGATCGATCACTACCTCCAGCCGCCCACCCGAAGCGCCGCGGGCACCGCCGGCCAGCGCCGCCAAGGCGACGAGGCGCGGCTCGCCGCGATAGCTGGTGGCCGAGAGGACGAGGTGATCGCTCAGCCTTCGGGCCGCAGCCCCGATCTTCCCGCCGAGGGTCGGAGCGGAATCGGCCATCGCCGAGAGCACGACCAGCAGCCGCCCTCCGGGCGGCACCGCCTGCCGGGCCGTCTTCAGGGCGTTCTCGACGCTGTCGGGCACGGTTGCCCGGTCGACGACCACCTCGAAGGGGCGGTCGAGGTCGAGGGCTTCGAACCTGCCAGACGGCGGCGGCGCCTGCGAAAGCGCCTCCAGCGTCGCCTCCCTGGACACGCCGAGGCCGTCGCTCAAGGCGAGGACGGCGACCAGGTTCGCGGTGTTGTGTAGCCCCGGGAGGCGCGTCTCCAGCTCGAGGTGCCCGTCGGGCGCCTCCAGAGCCACCTCGGCGCGGCGCAGGTCCCAGCGGCAATCGACGATCCGGTAGTCGGCCTCGGCGCCGAACCCGTAGGTGAGCGCCTCCCCGCCCCGCTCGCCGATCTCTTCGGCGAGGCGGCAGCCCATGGCGTCGTCGGAGTTCACGGCGGCAAGCGGCACGCACCATTCGCCGCGGACGAAGAGGCGCCGCTTCGCGGCTCCGTACTCCTCCATGCTCCTGTGCCGGTTGACGTGGTCGGGGGCGAGGTTGGTGAAAGCGGCGGCATCGACGGCGAGTTCGGCGGCGAACTCCGCCTGGAAGCTCGACACCTCGGCGACCAGCGAGTCCGGCGCCTCCCCCAGCGCCAGCTCGCTCAGGGGCGGTCCGAAGTCGGTGTTCCCGGTCAGCACCGGGTCGAAGCCCTGGGCGCGGAGCATCTCGACACACAGGTCCGAGGTCGTCGACTTTCCCTTCGTCCCGGTCACCGCGACCACCGGAGCCGGCACCAGGTGCCAGCCGATCTCGAGCTCGTCGACGAGCGGGATTCCGCGCCGCAGGGCCTCGGCCACCACGGGTATCTCCGGCGGCACGCCCGGGCTCTTGACGACGGTTTGCGCATCGCCGAGGGCGTCGAGCCCGTCGCCGCCGAGCTGCACCTCGACCCCGGCCCGCCGCAGCTCGGCGGCGCGCTCGAGCTGGACGTTGTCGGCGGCGCCGTCCCAGGCCCGCACCGAAGCTGCGCCTGCCGCCGCGGCGAGCGCCCGAGCCGCGGCGAATCCCGCCCTGCCGAGCCCGACTACGAGGTACGGTCGGGACGGCAGCGGCGGTCTCGGCGTCTGCCGGATCAGCCGTCTGGGCGCTTGCGGAGAAAGCGGGGCGGGGACGATTCGCCGATGGTAATCGCCTGCTCCGGAACGATCACCGGCTGAGCAACTCGCGAACGACCCGGCGGTCGTCGAGCTCGACGAATCCCCCGCGCCGGTCCGTGGCTTCCCGGGCCGTGGCCCCCCGGCCCTGGAGCACCACGACGTCGCCGGCGCGCGCGCGGTCGAGCGCCGTGGCGATCGCCCGCCGCCGGTCGATCACGATCTCGAGGGTGCCGCCGCGCGCCGCCCTTGCGCCGGCGGCGGCGCGCGCGAGGTTCTTGATCCGCGGCTCGCCGACGTAGCTCGAAGCGGAGAGGATCAGGTGGTCGCTCAGCTCGCGGGCGCAGGCGCCGACTTCGTGCCCGACCGCGGTTCCCGCCCGGCCGAGCTGCGCCAGCACCACCAGCAGCCGCCCGCCCCGCGCCGCCGCCAGCTCGCGCGCCGTCGTCAGGGTGGCGCGGACGCTGCCGGGCGTGTAGCCGAAGTCGACGATCACGTCGAAGGGCCGGTCCACCTCCACCGCTTCGAAGCGGCCGGGGACCGGCGCCGCCGTCGAGAGCGCGGCGATCGTCCGCTCGCGGGGCAGGCCGAAGTGGTCGGCGAAGGCGAGCACCGCGGTCAGGTTGGCGGCGTTGTGCCGCCCCGGCAGCCTGGTCTGCAGACGCAGCGGCCCATCCGGGGTCTCCAGCTCCACCTCGGCGCCCCGCAGGCTCCAGTTGCAGCCGGCGATCCGGTAGTCCGCCCCCCGCTCGAAGCCGTAGGTGCTGACCCCGCCTCCCCGCTCACAGACCTCCCGCGCGAGCCGGCGCCCGAGATCGTCGTCCCGGTTGACGCAGGCGAAGGGGACGCACCAGTCGCCGCGGACGAAGAGGCGGCGCTTGGCGGCGCGGTAGGGAGCCAGACCACCGTGACGGTTGAGGTGGTCGGGGGTGAGGTTGGTGAAGATCGCCGCCTCGACGGCGAGGTTCCGCGCGAGCTCGGCCTGGAAGCTCGAGACCTCGGCGACGACCGCGCCCGGCGCCTCTGCCAGCGCCACCTGGCTCAGCGGCGGCCCGTACTCGGTGTTGCCGGTCAGGACCGGCTCGAAGCCGTGGGCGGCGAGAAGCTGCAGGCAGAGCCCCGAGGTCGTCGACTTGCCGTTGGAGCCGGTCACCGCCACCGTCGGCGCCGGGACCAGGTGCCAGCCGAGCTCGAGCTCGTCGATCACCGGCACCCCGCGACGCAGGGCCTCGGCGATCAAGGGGATGTCCGCCCGCACCCCCGGGCTCTTGACGATGGCGCGGGTGGCGTCCAGCCACGCCAGCACCTCGCCCCCGAGCTGGACCTCCACCCCGTCGGCCCGCAGCCCCGCCGCCGTTCGGCGCTGCCGGGGGTCGGCGGCGCCGTCCCAGGCCCGGACCGCGCCAGGGCCCGCCTTCGCCACCAGCGCCCGCGCCGCGGCCAACCCCGCCCGCCCGAGGCCGACGACGAGGTAGGGCCCGGGCGGCAGCGGCGGCCGCTCCGGCTGAGCCCCGGCCTCAGCGGAGAACGGTGAACGCGCGCTTGGCGGGAGTTGGGTCGACGTTCCCGGCTTTGTCGATGGCGCGGACCTTGAAGACATGCTTGCCGGGCTTCAGCTTCTTGTATTTCTTCGGCGAGGCGCAGGCCTTGAACGGCTTGCGGTCCATCTTGCACTGGAACGTCGAGCCGGCCTCGGTCGCGGTGAACTTGAACTTCACCGTGGTCTTGTGGGTTTTCTTCGGCGGGCCTTTGACGATCTTGGTGTCGGGCGGCGTCTTGTCCTTCGTGTTGCCGTTGCCGCCGCCGTTGTTGCCCCCCCCACCGTGGTTGCTGCCGCCGCCCGAGCCGCCGCCTCCACCGCCACCGCCGCCACCACTTGATTCGGACGCCGCCGCCACCGGAACAGCCAGCTCCGAGGTGGCGGAGTTCTCGTTCGTCTGGGTGGCGGTCACAAGCGTGCCGGCGGGGACCGTCGGGAAGGCCACTTTCCAGTTGCCGCTGCCATCGGCTTCGGCTTCGCCGAGGAAGCTCTGTAACTCGCCCGCTTCGGCGCTCGCCTTGCGGAAGACGCGGACTACCGCCCCCGGCAGGGCGGTGCCGGTCGCACTCGACTGCAGGGCGGTCGCCACCACCGGAGGTGCGATTCCTTCATTGGCGCCGTTCACCAGGTCGATGAAGAGGCCGCCGTTGGAGCTGCCGTGGTTGCGCGTGATTTCGGCGGTGCTTCCCGGTTCTCCGGCGGCTTCGAAGATTTCGATCGCGGGCCCGGCGCTGCCTTCGATCACGTTTTCCTTTTCTTCGGTGCTGCCGCCGACCGAGGTGCCGTTCAGCGGCACGCCGCCGGTTGGGGGCTTTACGCGAATCCCGGCCGCTCCGGATTCGACGATCGTGTTTTCGCGGATGTCGTTATCAGGGCTTTCGACGAGGACCCCGTATTCGCTCGGGGCTTCGACGTAGTTGCCGGCGATCAGGCCACCGCCGGGTTCGCCCAGCGCGAAGATCCCGGTGGAGCCGCCGATCACTTCATTGCCGGTGATGTGCCCCGTTGCCCCGCGCTGTTCGATCCCGACGCCGTTCGCCAAGACGGCGTTTTGTTCGATGTTCGCCGTGTTGGCCACGCTCTGGTCGAGGGCGAAGATTCCCTTGCCCGGGCGCGTGAGTTCGAGCCCGCTGGGTCCTTCGCCGATTTTGTTGCCGCGGGCGATGAAGCTCTCGCCCTCTTCGCTGACGATTCCTTCGCTGCTCCCCGCCAGGTAGTTCGCGTCGCCCGGCGGGTATTCGCCGACCGTCACCGCGTCAGCGCCGCCGGCGAGGATGCCGTAGGCGGTGTTTTCGACCGTTTCGGCCCCATTGGCGGCGAGGCCGATGAAGTTGCCGTGGATCACGGTCGGGCCGGAGGCCGGCGCCTCGATCGGCTGGGTGAGATCGCCGTTGAGGTCGATCCCCCTCGAGGCGCCGGAGATGACGTTGCAACCCCCGTCGCAGGGGACGCTCGTGGCCGCCGCTCCTTCGATCGTTTCCCCGATCTCGTTGTTTTCCGCTTTGACCCCTCCGCTCGCGGTGGAGTCGGTGATCTCGATGTCCTTGGCGTTGGCGATCGCCTGTTCGCCACCGGGCAGGCCAACCGGTCCCGGCGGGTTGACGCCGAAGTAGTTGCCCCGAATCACGGCGTCGCTCGCACCTTGCAGGTCGAGGCCGTCGAATTCGTTGCCGGAGATGACGTTGCGTTCGGCCGCGTTGGGGCCGCCGATCGTCGCCCCGTCAGAGCCGGGGTCGAGGAAGATCCCGGTCCCGTTGCCGGCTTCTTGGCCGAGCAGGTTGAGCCCGATCCAGTCGTTCTTGGCGACGAAGCCTTCCGATCCGTCGACGACGTCGATGCCGAACGAGGCGCCGGTGACGGACAGTCCTTCGATCACCACGCCGTCGGTGCCTTCCACCGTCACGGCCGCCCCATTGGACGGTCCTTCGACGCCGGCGCATGGGGCATCGGGGCCGTCTTCGCCGAAGCAGTCTCCGCCGAGGATGCTGACCGGGTCGTCGATCGCGGGAAGCGAGGAGCCGAGAACGATCGTGTCGGCGAGCTGGCGGTTGAATTCGGAGGAGAAGGTGATTTCGTCGCGCACGCCGGTCGATTCGTTGGACTCTTCGATCGCTGCCCGCAGCGTGCATTTGAGGCCGACGGTGAGGCAGCCGCCGGCACCCGGCGCCGCGTCTTCTTCGTCGGCGGTGCTGTTGACTTCGTAGGCCGCTGCCGAAGCGACGGCCGGAAGCGCGAGGAGGAACAGGGCAGCGAGGAGCGTCAGGGCGACGCGCGGACGGAAGATCATGGAGTCGATCCTATCCCGCCTGGCCGGGGGGTTGGACACTTTGACCGGGTCGCTTGGTCAGTCCGAAGTGGGCAACCCGGGACCGCTGCGCTGCCACTCGACCTGGCCGCGGCCCTCGGCGGCGGAGCGGCCGACGACGTCGTCCCACTCGTGCAGCATCCGCTTCAGCCGGGCGACCGCCTCGGGCGGGTGGGCGGCGACGCCGGCGGCGAGGTCGAGGGCGGCTTCCTCGGTGCCGGAGGCGGGGGCGACGCGGTTGACGAGGCCGAGCCGCAGAGCCTCGTCGGCGCCGACCGTCCGCGAGGAGAGCAGCAGGTACTTGGCGGCGGCGAGGCCGCAGAGGGTGACGAGGCGGGCGGGGCCGACCGGGACCCCGAGGGCGGCGCCGGGGAACCGCAGCCGCAGGTTCGAGCCGCCGATGCGCATGTCGCAGGCGACGGCGATCTCGGCGCCGCCGCCGACGACGTCGCCATGGCAGGCGGCTATCGTCGGCTTCGGGAAGGCGACCACCGCGTCGTAGAGGTCGGCGAAGAGCTGCATCCGGCGGACCTTGCCCTCCTCGTCGAGCTCCTCGCGGACGTCGGCGCCGGCGGAGAGGCCGAGATGGTCGGCGGAGCTGATCACCAGCACCCGCACCGCCTCGTCAGCGCGGGCGACGGCGAGGTGCTCGAGCAGCTCCAGCAGCATCTGGGTGTTGATCGCGTTGCGCGCCTGCGGCCGCTCGAGCCGGATCAGGGCGATCCCGCGCTCGTCGACCGAGTAGCTCGTGACCTGCTCCTCAGGCGTGCCGCCGTTCTCCCCGCTCATGCTTCGGAAGCTATCCGTTCGACGAGCCGCTCGGTCTCCTCGGCGGCAGCGGCGATCAGCCCCTCAACCTCCGCCTGCGGCTCGCGGAAGCGGCCGAGCACCCAGGCCGAGACGATCTCGGGATCGGTCGAGTCCGGCCTCCCCACCCCGACCCGCAGGCGCCAGAACTCCGGGTCCCCGAAGCCCCTCTTCAGGCTCTTGAGGCCGTTGTGGCCGGCGAGGCCGCCGCCGATGCGGGGCTTGATCTCGCCAAAGGGCAGGTCGATCTCGTCATGGACGACGACGACGTGGTCGAGCGGCACCTTCAGCGAGCCCCGGGCCGGGCCGGCGGAGGTGCCGGAGTCGTTCATGTAGGTCTGCGGCAGCAGGATCGCGACCCGCGGCCCACCCGGGCCGGTCCGCCCCTCCCACAGCCGCCCGCGGAACTTCTCCCGCGGCTTTCCCAGGTCCCAGCGCCGGGCCAGCTCCTCCCCGACCATGAAGCCGAGGTTGTGGCGGTCGCGCTCGTGCTCGGGCCCGGGGTTGCCGAGTCCGACGATGAGAATGCGCTCGCCGTCCTCGCGGCGGCGGAACAGCGACAGCGGTTACTCGCCCTCGGAGTCGCCCGAGTCGCCGCCCTCGCCCTCGGCAGCGGCCTCGCCCTCGTCACCCTCGCCCTCGCCGACCAGTTCGGCCTCCTCCTCGACCTCGGGAGCGACTTCTTCGACGCGCGGCGGGGAGACGGTGACGATCGTGACCTCCTCCGGCTCCTCGGCGAGGAAGGTGACCCCGTCGGGGGCGGCGATGGCGGAGAGCTGCAGGGTGTCGTTGATCTCCAGGGCGGAGACGTCGACGCAGATGTTGTCCGGGATGTCGGTCGGCAGCGCTTCGACCGAGATCTCGCGGGTGACGTGCTCGAGCACGCCGCCGCCGCGGACGCCGGGAGCGTCCTCGACCCCTTCGAGCTCGATCGCGACCTCGGCCTGGATCGCCTCTTTGAGGTTGACCTGCATCAGGTCGAGGTGCTGGAAGCTGCCCCTCACCGGGTGGTGCTGGGCTTCTTTGATCACGACCGGGACGGCTTTGCTGCCGTCGATTTCGAGGTCGAAGAGCGCGGCGCCCTCGCTGAGGATGCTGCGCACGTCGCGTTCGTTCACCTGGAAGGGCTTGGCGTCCGAGCCGCCGGAGTAGACGACCCCGGGGACGAAGCCCTCGCGGCGCAGGCGCCGCGACGAGCGCGAGCCGAAATCCTCGCGCGGCGCCGCCTTCAGAGTTGAGCGATCGCTTGCCATCGGACGGGAGAGGATAGAGAAATCGCCGCCGGACGGCGGCTGTGACACCCTTGCAACGGATGGCTGACGACTCGAAGATTCCCAAAGGACGGATCCGCCGCTCCGCCAAGCTGGGCTCGATCGTCGGCGTGCAGGGGGCCCGCTACGCCGGCACCAAAGCCGCCAACGTCGGCCGCTCCGAGGAGGAGAGCAAAGGGGCGCTCGAACAGCGCCACCTGGAGACGGCGATGAAAATGGTCGGCGCCCTCGGCCAGATGAAGGGCGCGGCGATGAAGCTGGGGCAGTTCGCCTCCTTCATCGACTCCGAGTTCATCCCCGAGGACTACCGCGAGATCTACCAGGAACAGCTTGCGAAACTGCGCACCGACGCTCCCTCGATGCCGTGGGAGAAAGTCGAGGCGGTGCTGGCCGAGGAGTACGACGGCGAACCGCTGTCGGAGCTCTTCGCCGAGTTCGAGCAGGAGGCCTTCGCCGCCGCCTCGATCGGCCAGGTCCACCGCGCCGAGCTGCTCGACGGCCGCCGCGTCGCCGTGAAGATCCAGTACCCGGGGATCGCCGAGGCGCTCGACGCCGACCTCCGCAACGCGGGGACGATCGTGCGGCTGGCGAAGGTGCTGGCGCCGGGGCTCGACGCGAAGGCGATCGCCGAGGAGATCCGCGAGCGGGTGATGGAGGAGCTCGACTACGAGTACGAGGCCCAGAACCAGCGCTCGTTCGCCCGCGCCTACCGCGAACACCCCTTCATCTACGTGCCGGAAGTCGTCACCCGGCTCTCGCGGCGGCGGGTGCTGGTGACCGAGTTCGTCGAAGGAATCGGCTTCGAGGAGATCAAGCAGCTTCCGCAGGAGGAGCGCAGCCGCTTCGGCGAGATCGTCTTCCGCGGCAGCTTCGGCTCGATCTACCACCTGCAGCACTTCAACGCCGACCCCCACCCCGGCAACTACATCCTCATGCCCGACGGCCGCGTCGCCTTCATCGACTTCGGGATGACGAAGAAGCTGGACCGCGAGCAGATCCTGCTCGAGCAGCGCGCCTTCGACGCTGCCTCGCGCAACGACCCGGAGGCCTTCCGCCAGGCGCTGCACGACCTCGGCTTCATCAAGAAGCCCTCGAAGCTCGACGCCGAGCGCCTGCTCGAGCACATGCGCGACGTCGGCGGCTGGTTCGTGATGGAGGACCGGGAGCTGGAGATCACCCCCCGGATCGTGATGAAGATCATCGAGTCGACCAACGACCCGCGCTCGGAGTACTTCGACCTGATGCGGCGCGAGTCGCTGCCGGCCGAGGAGCTGATGGGGCGGCGGATGGAAATCGGCGTCGTCGCCGTGCTCGGGCAGCTTCGGGCGAAGCGCAACTGGCACCGGATCGCCCGCGAGTGGGTCTACGCGGATCCGCCGGCGACGGAGCTGGGGGCGCTGGAGTGGGACTACTTCGAGGAGCGAGGCGTAAAGCGAACGCCCGGCCTTGCCGAAACCCTCTGAGTCGGCGAAGCTCGCCGTAACCAAAGCTCGAAGGGAGACGATGTGAGCCGGATCAAACGCGGGTGGGGCCTGACGAAGAAAAGCTGGGGCCTGCTGAACGAGAACCGGGAGCTGATCCGCTTCCCGCTCTACGGCGCGGTGGCGACGATCGTGCCGGCGATCGTCTTCCTCGGGCCAGGCCTCTACCTGTTCGACCAGGACGAGCTGGCCGGGGCGATCCCGCTGGTGGTGATCGGGGTCTACGCGCTCAGCGTGATCGGCTTCTTCTTCAGCGTCGCGCTCGCCGCCTGCGCCGACATGATCTTCCGCGGCCGGCAGGCGACCGTCGCCGACGGGATCGCGGTCGCCCGCAGCCGCCTCCCCCAGATCTGCGGCTGGGCGGCGGTCAACACCGCGATCAGCGCGGCGATGGGCGTGCTCGAGAACCAGGGCGGGATCGGCGGCCAGATCGCCGCCCGCCTGGTCGGCATGGCCTGGTCCCTGGTCACCTTCCTGGCGGTGCCGGTGATCGCGATCGAGGGCACCGGCCCCTTCCAGACGATCGGCCGCTCGGCCTCGATGTTCAAATCGCGCTGGGGCCAGCAGATCACCGGCAACATCGCGATCGGCGGCGCCGTCTTCCTCTTCGGGGTGCTGCCGGCGGTCGCGTTGATCGTGATCGGCGTCGCCGTCTGGTCCTCGGCCTCCTTCCTCGGCGCCCTCCTCGTCGTCATCGGCGCCATCGTCCTGGCGATCGCGATGCTGATCTCGAAGGCGCTCAGCGGCATCTTCGGCGTCGCCCTCTACCGCTACGCGCTCGACGGCGAGACCGTCGGCGGCTTCACCCAGGCGGACTTGGAGTCGGCGGTGAAGACCAAAGGCCGCCGCTGGGGCAAGTCGACGCCACCCGGCGCGACGCCGGGGACGATCTAAGCCACAAGTGGCGAATTAACCTCCCTATAGCGAGGTTAATTCGCCAATTGCTCGAACAGGCGCGGGTCGTTCGAGCAGATGCCATGGACGCCGGCGTCGACCAGCTGCCGCATCCGCGGCAGGTCGTCGACGGTCCAGGCGATCAGCTCGACGCCGGCGAGGTCGCAGATGCGGGCCAGGCGCGAGCTGACGAGCGGGTGGTAGACCCACATCGCCTCGACTTCGAACTGCGGCAGCTTCTCGGCGGCGAGGCCCGGTAGGCGCGTTCGCATCCCGATCAGGGCGGCGCGCATCGGCAGCGCCGCCCAGCGCTTCGAGGTCCAGTCCTTGGTCACCTTGGGATAGGTCCAACCGCGCCGCAGCTCCGGCGCCAGCTCGAGCACGCGTTTCAGCGTGTGCATCTCCATCGTCGAGATCATCGCCCGCTGCGTCAGGCCGCGCTCGCGCAGGGCGTCGACCAGCTCCTCCTCCCTGCCCGGCAGCTTGATGTCGAGGTCGATCTCGACCCGGTCGAGCGGCGGCTCGAGGAAGGCGTCGAGCGCCTCGGTCAGCTTCAGCGGCGTCCGCCGCGCCGCGTCCTCCCAATCGTGGGCGATCACCAGCGGGTGGCGCTGCTCCAGCGGCAGGTGCGCGTCGGCCAGCCAGAGGACGTCGAGCTCGATCGTGTCGACCCCGGCCTCGACCGCGGCGTGAAAGCTCTCGATCGTGTTCCCGGGCGCGATCAGGTCGGCCCCCTTGTGGCCGACCAGGCGCAGCTTGCGCTCCTTCGGTCCCACCTCAGTCATCTCCTGGCCGCCGGATCAGGTCTCCTTCTCGCTGATGCCCTGCTAGATCAGACAAAGCGTTATATGCCTTGGCTGCATCCTTCCTAATCGGCTCGATGTCCTCTGGATCGACACTGAGAAAGCCTTGAACCGCGACCTCTTTCTTGAAACGTGGGGTTTCTGGCAATTTCCGGCGGAGATGTTCGAGGGCCATGATGGCCTGCGAGACGGCCTCGAACTCCTCTTGATTCAGCTTCACTGCTAAGACGTCCCGATACTGCTCCCAACTTTCGATCGGGATGCCGTAAAAGGGCCACCACTTCCTGGTGTTCTGCGCGGAGGCCAATTGACTCTCAGCGCCCGCTATTTCACCCGCTACCAACCGAGCACCAGCCTTACCGAGCGCATTCTCTCGATGGAGGCCCAGAAGCCAGTCGACGGTTCCCCCAGCGGCCGCCCCGACCAAAGCTCCCCCAACCGCACCAATGGCAGTCCATCCCGCAGCGGTCATTGCCAACGGAAGCATCTATTTGGACGGTATCCATGCTGCCAAGCACGTGTTGAGCGGTCGGCAAGGTCCAGCGCGGATGGCTGGGCGACTAGAACCAAGCGGGGCGACAGCGATACGACTCCCGCATAGCGGCGCTATGCGGGAGTCGGAGAGATGGCGCATCCGCGCCGGTTATAGGCGTCCAGACACCGCGATGGGCCGCAGCCGCCCGCTCAGAAGAGCTGGTTCTCGCCGGCGAAGATCTCGCTCACCGAATCGTCGGTGAAGATGCGGCGGATCGAGTCGGCGAAGGTGCTGGCGGTCGAGAGGACGGTGATGTTGTCCGGGGCGCCGGGGCGGAGCGGCAGGGTGTCGGTGACGACGATCCGCTCGATCGCCGAGGCGGCGATCCGCTCGTAGGCGGGGCCGGAGAAGACGCCGTGGGTGGCGCAGGCGATCACCCGGGCGGCGCCCTCGTCGAGCACCGTCTGGGCAGCGGCGGTGAGGGTGCCGGCGGTGTCGATCATGTCGTCGACGAGGACCGCGGTCTTGCCCTTGACGTCGCCGACCACGTAGCCGATCTCGGCGACCTGCTGGGCGGGGCGCTCCTTCTCCATCACCGCCCACTGGGTGCCGATCCGGCGGGCGAAGTTGCGGGCGGTCTTCACGCGACCGGCATCCGGGGAGACGATCACCAGCTCGTCGCCCAGTTCCTGGTCGGCGAACCACTGGGTCAGCATCGGCATCGCCGTCATGTGGTCTACGGGTACGTGGAAGAAGCCCTGGACCTGGCCGGCGTGGAGGTCCATCGTCAGGACGCGATCGACGCCGACGGCCTCGAGGCACTTGGCGACGATGCGGGCGGTGATCGGCTCGCGGGGGGCCGACTTCTTGTCCTGGCGGGCGTAGCCGTACCAGGGGAGGACGGCGATGATCCGGTGGGCGGAGGCGCCCTGGGCGGCGTCGATCATCGTCAGCAGCTCGACCAGGGCGTCGTTCGGGGTCATCTCTTCCTGCTCGTTGGCGCAGGTCGACTGCACCAGGAAGACGTCGGCGCCGCGGATCGACTCCTCGTAGCGGCAGTAGACCTCGCCGTCGGCGAAGGTCTTCAGCGTCACCTGGCCCAGATCCAGTTCGAGCTTGCCGGCGACCTTGGCGGCCAGGTCCATCGAGCAGCGGCCGCCGAAGACCATCATCCGCTTCGAGTAATCGTGGTCGATGGCGGTTGCCACCTGCGGGGCCTCCTCGATCGTGCTCACGGGCTCTCGTCCTCTCGCATTTGGGCCGCCTTGCGAGCGGCGTATCCGTCGATGTTCCTTTGCGCGTTCTCGCTCACGGCAAGCGCACCCTCGGGCACGTCGTCCTTGATCACTGCGCCAGCGCCAGTGTAGGCGGAGTCGCCGACTTCTACAGGTGCGATCAGCATCGTGTCAACGCCGATGCGGACGTTGCGGCCGATGACCGTGCGGTTCTTGCGGAAACCGTCGTAGTTGGCGGTGATCGTGCCGGCGCCGAGATTGCTGCCGGGGCCGATCTCGGCGTCGCCGACGTAGGCCAGGTGCGGGACCTTGGTGCCCTCGCCGATCTGGGAGTTCTTGATCTCGACGAAGGTGCCGGCCTTCGCCCTGTCGGCGAGGACGGCGCCGGGCCGCAGGTAGGCGAACGGGCCGACCGAGCAGCCCGCCTGGACGTCGCACTCGACCAGGTAGGAGTGGAGGACCTGGGAGCCGGCGCCGACCGAGCTGTCGATCAGGGTGCTGAGCGGGCCGACGACGGCGCCCTCGCCGATCGCGGTCTGTCCCCGCAGGGTCGTCCCGGGCTCGATCCGCGCGTCGGCGGCGATCTCGACGCCGGCGTCGATCCAGGTCGAGGCGGGGTCGACGACGGTGACGCCGGCGAGCATGTGCGCCTCGAGCAGGCGGCGGCGGCCCTCGGTCTCGACCGCGGCGAGGTCGACGCGGTTGTTGATCCCCATCGTCACCGCGATGTCCTCGGCCCGGTGGGCGGCGACGACGTGGCCGGCCTCGTGCAGGGCCGGGAAGACATCGGGCAGGTAGTACTCGCCCTGGGCGTTGTCGTTAGAGAGGCCCTGGAGGGCGGCGGCCAGCGGGGCGGCGTCGAAGGCGTAGGTGCCGGCGTTGATCTCGCGGATCTCGAGCTGCGAGGCATCGGCGTCGCCGGCGGCTTTCGCCTCGACGACGCGTTCGACCCAGCCGTCGTGGTCGCGGACGACGCGGCCGTAAGCGGCCGGCTCGTCGAGCTCGATCGTCAGCATCGTCGCCGCCGCCCGCGACCCCTCGTGGGCCTGCAGCAGGTTGGCGATCGTCTCTTTCGAGATCAGCGGTACGTCGCCGGAGAGGACGAGGACGGTCTCGGCCTCTTCGATCAGTGGCAGGGCGGCGCGGATCGCGCCACCGGTCCCGTCGGCCTGCGACTGCTCGACCGTCTCGACGCCCTCGGGCAGCCCGCCGGAGAGGTCGCGGCCCGGGGAGACGATCGCCGCCACCCGCCCCGCTCCCGCTTCGCGCGCGGCGACGATCGGCCAGGCCACCATCGGCCGGCCGCAGACACGGTGCAGCATCTTCGGCGTCGAGGAACGCATCCGCGTCCCCTCGCCCGCCGCCATTACGAGCACTAGGGGTGGGCTCACGTTGAGATCGTATTCCGAGAGGGGGTTGTGTGCCCTCCCCCAAAGACCGTTGCGCAGCTGATTGCGGCGGTTGTGCGGAACGTCTGCTCTGGAGCCTTTGGGGAGGGCACACAACCCCCTCCATCGAGACGCCTAGGCTCGCCGGGAAAGTTCTTTGCCTAGGAGAGCCACCGAGGTGAGCGTCCAGCCGGCGAAGATCAGGTCGATCCCGACCAGGAGGCCGATCGCCCAGTCGGCGGAGCTGGGGAACTTGGCGAGGATGAGGATGCCGATGACGAGGCCGGCGGCGCCGCTGAGGCCGACGAGGCCGGCGTTCGGCTGGCCGCGGGCGATGAAGGCGATCGTGATCCGGGTCAGGCCCATGAAGAGGAAGTAGATGCCGAGCACGAGGGTCAGGGTCAGGGTGCCGTTGTGCGGTTCGACGATCAGCCAGAGCCCGACCAGCAGCGTCAGCAGCGCCCAGGCGACCCGCACCGCGACCGTCCCCACCGAGTGGGCGGAGAACGCCGCCGCGAAGAGGACCCCGCTGACCACCACGAGCAGCCAGCCGATGAAGATCGCCGTCCCCACCGAGGCCACAGCCGGTACCAGGATCGCGATCACCCCGAGGACGATCGCGCCGACGCCGACGACCATCAGCGCCTTCCAGCTCCGGCTCAGCCCCTCACGCACCTCCGGGTCGAGCGACGCTCCTCCGATCTCCATGAGGAAGAAGCTAGCCGCCCCTGCGGACGCCCCTCTACACCTTGCGATAGCGCGCGTCGACGATCGAGTACGCGCCGAACCCGATCAGGCCGGCGGCAACGAGGCCCAGCAGCGCGGGGCCGTAAGAGGCATGGGCGAGTTCGCGCAGGGCGCCGTCGAGACCGATCGCCTCCTTCGGGTTGTAATCGATCGCGGCTTTGATCAGGCCGTAGCCGACCAGGGCGAAGACGACGGCCCTGGCAACGTGCCCGAAGACCCCGAGGGCGGTGTAGCACTTCTGCACCCCCTCGCTCATTTCCTCGGTCTTCGCGTCTTCGAGGAACTTCCGGGACAGGCCCTTGTAGGCCTGGTAGACAGCGACGCCGATCAGGATGGCGCCCGCGACCCCGACGATCACGGTGCCGCCGGTCCAGCCGAGGACGCCGCTCGTCGTTTCCTTCGCCGACCCCGACCCGCCGGACGACGAGGTGAGGATCTGGACCGCCGCTATGCACAAGAGCCCGTAGGCGATGCCGCTGTCCAGTGCCGCGATCCGCTCGAAGGTGCTGTCGCGCTGTTCGGCGCCGTGGCCGACGGCGGCCCGGATCAGCCGCCAGAGCGCGTATCCGCCCAACCCGACCGCGACCAGGATCAGCAGCAGTTCGCCGAAGGACTGGTGGGCGATCGTCTGCAGGGCGCCCTGCTGGTCGGTGGCTTTGCCGCCGTCGCCGAGCGCGAGCTTCAGCGCCAGCACGCCGATGATCGCGTAGACGACGCCGCGGGCGACGAGGCCTGCGCGGGCGAGCCAGCCGAGCGTCTTCGCGTGAGCGAGTTCCTCGCCCTGTCCTTTTGCCTTGTTGCCGAGGTTTCGAGCCCCTGCTCCCACGTCCGTCTTCATCGCGCTTTCCTTCCGTTTGCGGACCCGCGCGGGACGCAGACCGTGATTGCCTCGGGTTCGATATCGACCTTGAATGACTTGACCTTCTTGCGATCGCCGCCGTCGAGCTCGTAGCGGACCTTGCGATCCAGCTTCACCCGGACCTTGCGCGCCTTGGTGACGCGGACGAATGGGGACTTCTCGGCGCTGCCGACAGCGGTGCGGGCGGCGGCGCGGACGAGCTGGACCGGCCCCTCGGAGGTGAGGACGCCGACGTCGAGGACGCCGTCGTCGGGCTCGGCGTCCGCGAACACCTCGATGCCGCCGAACAGCTCGCCGACGTTGCCGACCAGGATGCAGCTCGCGGGGCCTTCGTACCAGGGCGTCCCGTCGATCTTGATCTTCGCCTCGAAGGGCGGGGCGTCGAGCTTCGAGGCGCCGCCGACCACGTAGGCGGCGCGGCCGAGCCGGTCCTTGAGGTCGTCGGAGGCCCTTATCATCGCGGCGTCGAAGCCGGCCCCGGCCATCACCGCGAAGCGCTCGCCGTCGAAGCAGCCGACGTCGAGGCGGCGGCGGTCGCCGTGCAGCGCCACCTCCACCGCCTGGCCGATGTCGCGCTCGATCCCGAGGTGGGTCGCGAACAGGTTCGAGGTCCCCGCCGGGACGATCGCCAGCGGCACCTCGGTGTCTCTCAGCGCGTTGACGCAGCGGCGGACCATCCCGTCGCCGCCCCAGGCGAGGATCAGCTCGGCGCCGTCCTCCAGGGCCTGCTCGACCGCGGCCGGCGCCCGCTTGCTCTTCGGCACCTCGGTCCAGATCGGGTCGGCGACGCCGGCCTCCTCGAGCGTGCGCCGCAGCTCCGGCAGGCCGCCGCCGACCGTCTTCCCCGCGTGGGCGACGACGGCGAGCTTCATGCGTCCGCGCGCCTCTCCGCGGCGGCGCCGGCGGCGCGGCAGGCGAACAGCAGGACCAGGATCGCGCCGATGCCGACGAGGATTCCGCCGGCGACGTCCAGCGGGTGGTGCATCCCCTCGTACATCCGCGACATGGCGACGAAGCTGACGACGAGGATCGCGGCGGTCCAGGCGAGCGCCTTCTTCAGGCTGCTGGTGAAGCGGGTGGTCAGCAGCAGCACGAGGCCGGCGTAGACCGCGACCGAGGCGGCGGTGTGGCCGGAGGGGTAGCTGGCATCGGCTTCCAGGCCTTCCAGCCGGTGGACCGAGGGGCGGTCGCGGGGGACCGCGATCGAGGTGACGCGGTAGGTGGCCGACTCGACCGCGAGCACGAAGACGGCGAAGGCGGCGATCAGCCAGCGGCGCATGAAGGCGCAGACGATCGCGATCAGGCCGACGAGGATCGGCAGGACAGGGGCGCCGCCGACCTGGGTGCCGACTTCGGCGACCGTGGTCAGGGTGCCGGTGCGGTGCTGGGCGAGGGTGTCGTTGAAGCTCTCGTCGGCGCCTTCGAGGCCGAGGCCGCTACTGGGGACGAGGACGTGGACGACGAGAACGGCGAGCAGGATCGAGGCCACCGCCAGCACGAGGAAGCCGGCCAGCGCCGCGAGGAGGAAGACGAAGGCGGGATGGCGACCGTCGAGAGCGGCGGAGAAGCGGTCCGGCAGGCTGCCGCGGCGCGCCTCGAAGATCGGGACGGTGTGGCGGTCCTCGGAGCGCTTGGTCTCGGGTGCGGCGGCGGCGTGTGAGGTCTCCCCAACGGTCACGCCGGTTTCTATCCCCAGGGGCCCCTCATACTATGCATCGGTTCCTCTAACCAATCGCTGTGTGCATTGGCCTTTGCGGGGTAATTCCCTTTTCTGATGCCGTTTCTCCTCCTCCTGCTGATTGCGGTCCCCGCCGGTCTGGGAGCCGCTTTCCTCGCCCGCCGCTACCCCGGCGGCGCTCCCGCGCCGCCCGTCGTCGAGGCGGCGCGGGAGGCCGGCGAGCACGCCTCCGGCGAGGTCGGAAGGCGCGCCGTGAGGGCGGCGCGGCTCGACCCGGAGAAGGCGACCGGGCTGGCGCTGACGCTGGCGCTCCTGGTGATCCTCGCCGGCGGCATCGTCCTGGCCCTGCTGGCGGTCGTCGTCCGCAGCACCGACGCGCTCGCCGGCATCGACAGCAGCGTCGCCGAATGGGGCGACCGCCACGCGAGCGCCTGGTCCCACGACGCGCTGACGCTGGTCACCGACCTGGGCGAGACGGTGACGGTGGTCGTCGTCGCCATCGTCGTCGCGATCGTCGACTTCAGGCGCACGCGCAATCGCTGGGTCGCACCGTTCCTGCTCGCGGTGATCCTCGGAGACAAGCTCCTGACCGAGGCGGTCAAGCAGCTCGTCGACCGCGCCCGGCCGACGATCGAGTCCGTCGCCGCCACCCTCGGCCCCTCCTTCCCCAGCGGCCACACCTCCACCGCCGCCGCCTCGTGGGCCGCCTTCGCCCTGGTCGCCGGCCGCTGGTGGGGCCGATCCTCGTGGCCTGCCCTCGCCGGCATCGCCGTCGGCATCGCGGTCGGCGTCGCCTGCAGCCGAGTCTTCCTCGACGTCCACTGGCTGACCGACGTACTCGCCGGCCTCGCCCTCGGCTGGGCCTGGTTCGCCGCCTGCGCGATCGCCTTCGGCGGCCGCGTCCTCCGCTTCGGCGCCACCGCCGAAGCCGCCGCGCACGGCGAGGCAGAGCCCGCACCCCGCGATCGCATGCTCAATTAACCCAGTGCGGAATTCGACACCGTAGAGGTGCTCAACTCCGCACTGAGATTCCTCACCGGTACCCTCGAGCTGCGGTCCGGGGTGGTGTAGTCGGCTAGCACGCCTGGTTTTGGTCCAGGAAGCAGGGGTTCGAGTCCTCTCCCCGGAATCCAGCCGGCTGGACTACTCCTCCGCCGCCCGCGCCACTTTCCCGCCTTTCGCGCCCGGCTCCATCGCCGGGCCGCGCGGGGAGGCGATCCCCAGGACCCGCATCGCTTTCAGGCCGAGTCCGAGCTTCTCGCGGCCTTCGGTGCTGGAGACGTCGTGGCCACAGAGCTCGCGGACGCGCTCGAGCCGGTAGCGGACGGTGTGGCGGTGGGTGAAGAGGTGTTTGGCGGTGGCGGCGACGTTGCCGTCGTTGTCGAGATAGGCCTCGACGGTCGCCACCAGCTCGGTCTCGTATTGCTCGTCGTATTCGACCAGGGGCTGGATCGTCTCGGCGTAGAAGCGTTCGAGCTCGCCGGGGTCCTCGCTCATCGCCGGCAGCAGCAGGCGGTAGGCGCCGGTGTCCTCGAAGGCGAGCAGGGAGCGGCCCTCGGCCTCGCCGACGTTGACCGCCAGGTGCGCCTCGCTGCCGGCGCGGTAGAGATCGACCGGGTCGGCGCAGCGGCGGCTGCGGCCGGTGGTGAGGTGGAAGCCGGAGAGGCTGTCGTCGAGCTCGCGCGAGAGCCCGGCGGCGGCGCGGGCGAGCCGCTCGTCGTCGCCGGCCGGGACGATCGCGGCGATCTCGGCCGCGGCCTCGCCGCCGTCGCTGGCGGCCAGCGAGCCGGGCGCAAGCGAGCGCAGCGCCCGCTGCGCCAGGACCAGGACCCGCTCGCGCCACTCGCCGGTCTGGGCCGCGCGCGGCGCGGCGCGCAGGACGACGACCCCCGCCCCGCGCTCGAGGTCGGCCCCGAGCTCGGAGGCCTGGGCGACGATGTCGCGGCGGTCGGTCACTTCGCGCTGCAGCACCGCCGCAACGAAGGCGCCGGCGGCCTCCTCGCTCTCCCACTCCGGCGAGCGCGAGCGCTCCAGCTCCAGCGCCAGCAGCGTCGTCACCATCCGCGCGATCGCCGGCTCCGGCGCCGCCTTGGCCCGGTAGCGCAGCTCGCCGACGACGGTGTCGGCAACCCGCAGCTCGACCCGCGTCACCCCCTCGCCTCCGGACAGCAGCTTCTGCTCCTGGTCCGAGGAGGCGCCGGCGACGGCCAGGACCGCGCTGGAGCGGTCGATCAGGGCGACGCTGGCGTCGAGCAGCCGCGCCGCCGCCCGGGCCACAGCAGGCAGCCCGGCCCCGGACTCGACGGCCTCGGACAGCGCGTCCAGCAGGCCTGCTTGCCCGATAGATGCAGAGCTAGACATCAAGCCATTATCCGGGTGCGCCCCTGACGGCGCCTGACCAAGCGGGGCTAGGACGCAGGAAGGCCGAATAGCAGCGCTATTTGGCCGACCGAGGACAACGCCCCGCGCAGCGTCAGGTGCCGTTCAGGAAATTCACTATGTCGGTGTAGTAGTAGACGACCACTAGGCCGATGACGACGCCGCCGATGACCAGCGCGGCGAGGACGAAGAGCGAGAGGAAGCCGGCCGCCGCCTTCTCCCAGATCCGGCCGTAGGCGCCCAGCGCCGGGGTCAGGATCAGGGTGGCGAAGACGACCAGGCAGAGCAGCCCGGCGACGCCGTAGAGCAGGTACTGGTGCCCCAGCTTGGCGACTGCGAAGACGGTCACTGCTCTGGATTCTGGCGCACTTGCGAGACGACCAGCCCCACCGCCGCCGCGAGGGAGAAGGCGACGGCCCCGAGCGCCCAGCCGCCGCTGACGTCGCTGAGGTACTGGGCGCCGAGGTAGACCCGCGAGAGCCCGATCAGCGCGGTCAGCGCGAACCCGGCCGTGACCACGGCGGCGCCGCGCGCCATCCCCGGCCGCAGTCGCAGCACGATCGTCGCCGCCAGCCAGAGGTAGAAGACCGAGTGGGCGGCGTGGGCGCTGGGGTAGGAGGAGCCGTCGGTGTCGACGAGCCCGCCGGCCGGGTGCGGGCGGTCGACGACCGCCTGGAGGACGTCGATCCCGGTCTGGGTGATCGCCATCCCGGCGACCAGGACCCAGAACTCGGTCCAGCGGCGGCGCCAGGCGAGCAGCGCCGCGCAGATCGCCGCCAGGACGCCGACGACGCCGCCGGCGCCGAGCCAGCCGATCGCCTTGGCGATGCTGGTCAGGGCGCCGCTGCGCAGGTGTTCGACGATTTCCGCCGCGGTTTCGTCGCCCGCCGTCGGCCCCGGCTTTTCCCCGACCACGACCGCGTAGGCGACGAGGACGAAGGAGGCGACCGCGAGCGTCGCCATCAGCGAGGTGAATTCGAGCCCGAAGGTGCCGCCCGGCGTCACCCGGTCCCAGAGGAAGCGGAACTGCGGCTTGCGCGCGAGCACGACCAGCCACCGAGTCGCTCCGTGCCCCTCCATCCACCGCACCGCCGCCGCCCGGTTCTCCTCCTTGCGGAAGCGGCGATAGAGCCAGACGACGCCGACGACGACGACGATCAGCGTCGCCAGCGCGAAGGCGCCTTTGGCCGCGTATTTGCCCGCGGTCTCGATGCTGCGGGAGAAGAAGTAGCCGACGAGGATGTGGGCGGTCGCCCAGAGGCCGGTGCCGAGGATCGAGTAGGGGACGAAGGCCCGGTACTGCATCCCCGAGCTGCCGGCGATGAACGGAGCGAAGGCGCGGACGAGGCTGATGAAGCGGCCGATGAAGATCGTCTTGCCGCCGTGGCGGCCGAAGTAGTCCTCGACTTTTTCGAAGCGCTCGTGGCTGATCCCGACCTTCGGCCCGTGGTCGAGGACGAAGTTGCGGCCCAGCTTGCGGCCGAGGAAGAAGCTCGTCGTGTCGCCGAGCCAGGCCGCGAACCAGGCGACCGCGATCAGCAGGTAGATGTCGATCGCGCCCTGGCCGGCGACGGCGCCGCCGAGCAGCATCACCGTCTCGCCCGGCACCACCAGGCCCACGAAGGCGCCGGTCTCGGCGAAGGCGAAGAAGCCGACCAGCAGGTAGGTCCAGGCGCCGAGCGTGTGGGAGATGTCCTCGAGCAGGTTCTGGAGGTCGAGGCTGCCGAGCTTGCGGCTGAGGAAGAAGTAGCCGGTCGCCACCGCTGCGGCGACGATCGCGAGGACGATCCGTTTGCGGGTGATCGGCCCCTCGCCCTCTCCCTCCCCCGGCAACCTCATGGCTGGAGTCTCGCGTGTCCGGCGGCGCAGACGATCGCTTCGTCGTACCCGGTTGCCGCGGCGGCATCGCGGGCGGCGGCGAGGTCGGGGAAGAGACCGACCGCGGTCGGCCCCGAACCGCTGAGGATCGCGACGGGGGCGCCGGCGGCGCGCAGGGCCGCGAGCGCCTCGCCGATCTCGGGGCGCAGCGAGACGGCTGCTTCGGTGAGGTCGTTGACCAGGAGCTGGGGATAGGTGAGCGGCGAGGCGCCGGCGCCGGCGATCTCGCGGAGCTGCGCCGCCAGCTCGTCGAGCTCCGCCTGCGGGCGTCCGAGCCCGAGCCGGTCGGCCGCGGCGAAGACCTCGGCGGTGCTGAGCCCGCCGCCACCCGGCAGCAGCACGGCGGCGTGCTCGGCCGGCTCGGGCAGCGGCTCGACCCGCTCGCCGCCGCCGCGGACCAGCGCCAGCGACGGCCGCAACTGCGAGGGGACGTCGGCGCCGAGCTCGGCCGCCAGCTCGGGCAGGTCCGGGACCTCACCGGCGGCGAGCCGCAGGACCGCGGCCGCGTCGCCGCTGCCGCCGCCGAGCCCTGCCGCGACGGGCACCCGCTTCTCGATCTCGACCCGCAGCGGCTCGCGGTCCCAGCCGCGCTCCCGCAGGCCTGCGAGCGCCCGCGCCGCCAGGTTCTCGCCCTCGACGCCGGGGCAGATCACTTCGTCCCGCTCCGCCGGCGAGACCTCGATCAGGTCCGCCAGCGCCAGCGGCTCGAACAGCGAGCAGAGCTCGTGCAGGCCGTCGGCGCGCGGCGCGCCCAGGTAGAGGCAGAGGTTGAGCTTGGCTGGGGCGTGGACGAGCATCGCTTAGCCGCGCAGCTTGGCGGAGAGGGCGGCGAATTGCTCCGGCGCCAGCGCCTCGGCGCGGGCGTCTTCGGGCAGCCCCAGCTCGGCCAGCGCCGCCCGCGCCGGCGCCAGCGAGCCCGGCCGTGCGTGCTCGAGCGAGCGGGCCAGCGACTTGCGCCGGTGGGCGAAGGCGGCGCGGATCAGCTCGCGGGTCTCGGCGTCGGCGCCGGGGCCGGTCCGCCGCAGTCGCAGGATCGCCGAGTCGACCCGCGGTCGCGGCTTGAAGACGGCGGGGTCGACCACCCGCACCAGCTCGACCTCGCAGGCGAGCTGGGCGACCGCGCTCGGGGAGCCGTAGGTGCGGCTGCCCGGCGCCGCCCGCAGGCGGTCGGCGATCTCCCGCTGCACCATCACCGTCCAGCGTCGCAGCGACGGCAGCTCTTCGATCGTGCGCAGGATCAGCGGCGTCGCCACCGAGTAGGGCAGGTTGGCGACCATCGCCGTCGGCGCGGGCCGCAGCCCCGCGAGGTCGAGCTTCATCGCGTCGCCCCAGTGCAGCTCGACGTTCGGCAGTGCCGCGATCGGCTCCAGCGCCGGCGCCAGCCCGCGGTCGATCTCGACCGTGTGCAGGTGCGCCGCCGCGGCCGCCAGCCGCTCGCTCAAGACGCCTTCCCCCGCCCCGACCTCCAGCACCACGTCCTCCGGCCCCAGTTCGGCGTCGCGAACGATCGCGTCGAGCAGGTTGGGATCGGCGAGGAAGTTCTGCCCGAGGCGGACCACGCGCTACCAGCCGAACAAGGCGCGCGCGTTGGCCTCGACCGTCCGCTCCAGATCCTCGTAAGAGGTGCCGCGCTCCGCCGCGATCGCCTGCGCCGTCTCGACCACGAAGGCGGGCTGGTTGCGCTTGCCCCGCATCGGCTGCGGCGCCAGGTAGGGCGCGTCGGTCTCGACCAGGATCCGGTCCTCCGGCACCTTCGCCGCCGCGAAGCGCAGCTCTTTCGCGCTCGGGTAGGTGGCGTTGCCGGCGAACGAGCAGTACCAGCCGCGCTCGGCCGCGTCGCCGACCCGCTGCGGGGCCGAGAAGCAGTGGAGGATCACCGGCGCCTCGCCGGCGTGGGCGTCGAGGGTGGCGAAGATCTCGTCAATCGCCCCGGTCTCCCCCTCCGGGTCGCGGGCGTGGATCACGATCGGCAGCCCGAGCTCGCGGGCGATCTCGATCTGGGAGCGGAAGGCGCGCCGCTGGTCGTCGGCGCTCGCGTACTCGCGGTAGAAGTCGAGCCCGGTCTCGCCGATCGCCCGCACCTTCTCGTGCCTCCCGAGCTCGCGGATCTCCGCCGCCGCGGCGTCGTCGAACCCGCTCGCCTCGTTCGGGTGCCGCCCGATCGCGGCGAAAACCGCGCCGTAGCGCTCCGTACTCGCCACCGCCTCGGCGTTCGTCTCCGCGTTCATCCCCACCGTCAGCATCCGAACCACGCCCGCCCCGGCGGCCGCGGCGACCAGCTCGGCCTCCTCGCCCTCGCAGAGGAACAGGTGCGTGTGGGAGTCGATCATCGGCCGGCCCAGCCTATCCTCGTCAGATCGCCGCCCGCCTCTGCCTGACGCTGCTACTTGCCGTGCTCCTCGCGCCGGCGCCGGCTGCCGACGCGGCGCCGCCCCCGCCCTCCCGCCTGTTCCTAGTCGTGCTCGAGAACCGCGAGTACGAGGAAGCACTGGGCAACCCGGAAGCTCCCTACCTCGAGCACCTGGCGGAGAAGGGGGCGGTCGCCACCAACTACTACGGGGTCAGCCACCCGTCGCTGCCCAACTACCTCGCTCTCTTCGCCGGCTCCACCTTCGGGATCGCCGAAAACTGCACCGAGTGCGTCGTCTCCGGGCCGAACCTGGCGACGCAGCTCTCGCGCGCCGGCATCACTTGGCGCGCCTACATGCAGACCATGCCCGAACCCTGCTTCGCCGGCAGCAGCTACTTCCATTACGCCAAACGCCACAACCCGTTCGCCTACTTCCCCTCGATCACGGCGCTGCCGCAGCGGTGCCGCAACGTCGTTCCCGAAACGCGGCTCCTCGCCGACCTCGACCGCCATCGCCTCCCCACCTTCGGCTGGCTTACCCCCGATGTCTGCTACGACGGCCACGATTGCGAACTCCGCTGGGTCGACCGGTACCTCTGGCTGCTGCTGCCGCGAATCGTCCACCAGCTCGGCCCGCACGGCCTGCTTGTGATCACCTTCGACGAGGGCCTCAGCGACGCCGGCTGCTGCGGCGTCCCTGGAGGCGGCCGCGTCGCCACGATCCTCGTCGGCCCCGACGTGCCCGCCGGCCACGAAATCCGCCTGCCCGCCGACCACTACTCGCTGCTGGCGAGCATCGAGGACCGCTTCGGTCTGCCTCGGCTGCGCCTTGCCCGCTTCGCCCCGCCGCTGGCGCCGGCGCTGTTCGGGATAGCCGACAGCCGATGATCTAGCCTGCGGCTGATGCCGGACCCCGCCGATTACTACCGCGAGATCTACGCCCGCGGCCTCGGTGGCGAGACGCCGGTGGTGCCGGTCTCGGTCGCCGAGCTGGAGGAGCAGGGGATGGCCGCGATGGAACCGCGCATCGCCAACTACGTCGGCGCCGGAGCCGGCAGCGAGGAGACGATCCGGGCGAACCTCGAGGCCTTCCGGCGGCGCCGGATCGTGCCGCGGATGCTGCGAAACGTCTCCGCCCGCGACCTTTCCACCACGATCCTCGGCACGCAGATGCCGGCACCGCTACTGCTGGCGCCGATCGGGGTGCAGCAGGGCGTCCACGAGGAAGGCGAGCTGGCGACCGCCCGCGCCGCCGCCGCGGTCGGGGTGCCGATGATCGCCAGCACCGCCTCCCACTTCCCGCTCGAGGAGATCGCCGCGGCCGGCGGCGGGGCGCCGCGTTGGTTCCAGCTCTACTGGCCCGACGATCCGGAGCTGGCTCGCAGCTTCGTCGAGCGCGCCGAGCGGGCCGGGTACGGCGCGATCGTGCTCACCGTCGACACCTTCATCCCCGGCTGGAAGCCGCGCGACCTGCAGCAGGCCTGGCTGCCCTTCCTCGAAAGCCGGGGCGTCGGCAATTACTTCCAGGACCCGATCTTCCGCGCCAAGCTGGAGAAGACACCCGAGGAGGACCCTGGGATGGCGACCGGCCACTTCCTTGCCGTCCAGGCGAACCCGGCGCTGAGCTGGGAGGACCTCGGCACCCTGCGCGAGATGACCTCGCTGCCGATCCTCGTCAAGGGGATCCAGCACGTCGAGGACGCCCGCGAGGCGGTGCGGCGCGGGGTCGACGGGATCGTCGTCTCCAATCACGGCGGCCGCCAGGTCGACGGCGCGATCGCCTCGCTCGACGCCCTGGCGCCGATCGCCGAGGCGGTCGGCGACGAGCTCGCGGTTCTCTTCGACAGCGGCGTCCGCGGCGGCGCCGACGTGCTGAAGGCGCTCGCCCTCGGCGCCGACGCCGTCTGCCTCGGCCGTCCCTACCTCTGGGGCCTGGCGCTCGACGGGCAGGCGGGGGTGGAAGCGGTGCTGAAGATGGTCCTTGCCGAGCTCGACCTGACGATGGCCCTCTGCGGCCTCACCCGGCTCCAGGAGATCGGGCCGGAGCTGCTGGGCTGACTAGGGGCACGAGTAAGGCGAAAGTGCCGTCGGGATGCTCGGCAGCGCCAGCACGGTCAGCGTGTCGAGGACGGTGCCCAGCCCGCTCAGCGCCGTGCCCAGTTCGCCCGATTTTTCCGTCAGCGCTTCGGTCTGGGTACAGAGCGAGCCGACTGCGGCTTCCAGCGTTTCGGTTTTGACGATTCCGGCGATCGCTTCTTTCAGCTGCGTGTTGCCGATGCCGTTGAGGATCGTTTCCAGGCTCTGGACTTTCGAGAGCAGTTCGGTGACTTTGTCTTCGAGTTCGTTGATGACGAGGTTTTCGTTGCGGCCGGGAAGGCCCTGCGGTCCGGCTTCGCCCCTCTCACCCTGAGAACCGGTGGAACCCTGCGGGCCGGCCGGACCGGCGATCCCCGGTGGCGCGGCGACAGGTCCCCTCGCGTACCAGGCGACCTTCTTCCACTTCTTCGGGCACCTGGCCTTGGCGCTGCGGACCACGCGCAGCGTCCCCTTGCCCTTCCCCTTCGCCTTGTAACAGGCGTGGATCTTGCCGTCCTTGCCGACGATCCCCGCGGCCGAGGCGGGCGAGCTGGTGAAGAGCACGAACGCGCAGAGGGCGAGCAGGAACAGCAGCGAGACGGACCTCCTCGTGTGGACCCGCTCCCGATGCGCCATGGCGCCGATCTACCCATCGCCGCGCGGCTAAACCCGCAAACGGACTCCTAGAGCCAAATTCGTGCAGATATTGAGTATGCAGCGATCGGTGTAGATGAGGCTCTGGCGGCGGCCATCAGGCCGCCGGCGCCTCGATCTTCGGGAACAGCGGCGCCACCCGTTCCACCTGCTGCCCGCCCGGGCGGGAACCGAGCTCGGCCAGCTCGCGCGAGTCCTCGGCAAGCGCGGCGAGCAGCGTCTCGCTGGTGTCCGGGAGGTAGGGGACGAGCAGCAGCGTCGTCACCCGCAGGCCCTCGACCAGGTTGTAGAGGACTTCGTCGAGCCGCTCGGGGTCGGCCTCGTCCTTGGCCAGCACCCACGGCTGGGTTTCCTCGACGAAGCGGTTGAGGCGGCGCACCAGAGCCCAGACGAGGTCGAGCGCCTGGCTCAGCTCAGCGCGGTCGAGCAGCTCGCTGAAGCGGGAGACCGCGCCTTCGAAGTCCTCGGCAAGCGTCGCGTCGACCTGCGCCGCCGGCACCACCCCGTCGCGGTAGCGGTCGACCATCGCCAGCACCCGGCTGGCGAGGTTGCCGTAGTCGTTGGCGAGCTCGGTCTCGTAGCGCTGCTCGAAACCGGCGGTGGAGATCGAGCCGTCCTGGCCGAAGGAGACCTCGCGGAAAAGGTAGAAGCGCAGCGCGTCGGCGCCGAAGCGCTCGATCACCTCGAAGGGGTCGAGCACGTTGCCGAGGCTCTTCGACATCTTTTTCTCCCCCATCAAGAGGTAACCGTGGATGACCATCCGCCGCGGCGGCTCGAGGTCGGCGGCAAAGCAGAGGGCGGGCCAGATCACCGCGTGGAACTTGAGGATGTCCTTGGCCATCACGTGCAGGTCGGCGGGCCAGTAGCGCTCGCTCAGGTCCTCCCCCTCGCGGGCGAAGCCGAGCGCCGTCACGTAGTTCAGGAGGGCGTCGAACCAGACGTACATCCGCTGCTCGGGGTCCCAGGGCAGCCGCAGCCCCCACTTCAGGTTCGGCCGCGAGAGGGAAACGTCTTCGAGGCCGCCGGTGATGAAGGAGAGCGCCTCGTTGCGCCGGAACTCCGGCACCACGAAGTCCGGCCGCTCCTCATAGAGGCCTTCGAGCTGGCCCTGGAAGGCGGAGAGCTTGAAGAACCAGTTCTCCTCCCGTTCTTTCTCCAGCGGGATCTCGTGGATCGGGCACGTATTGCCCGGCCCCAGCTCGCGCTCGGTTTTGAAGTCCGCGCAGCGGGGGCAGTACCAGCCTTCGTAGACCCCCTTGGTCACCCAGCCGTTGTCGTAGACCCGCTGCATGATCTCCGCGACCTTCTCCATGTGCCGCGGGTCGCTGGTGCGGATGAAGAAGTCGTTGGTCGACCCGATAATCGGCATCAACCCTTCGAACTTCGCCGCGTTCGAATCCGCCAACTCCTGCGGCGTCACCCCCGCCTTCTTAGCCGCGTTCTCCACCGGCTCCCCGTGCTCATCGGTCCCGGTCAGGAAGAAGACGTCGTCCCCCCGCTGCCGATGGTGCCGCGCCAGCACATCCGCCGCCATCGTCGAATAAGCGTGCCCGAGGTGGGGCTCGGCGTTGACGTAGTAGATCGGGGTGGTGACGTAGAAGGCGCTCACGGTCCAGAGGCTATCTGCGAGCCTCGCGGCCGGTCAGCGCTTTGTAGAGATCGTTCGCCCGCGTGCCCGTGAGCGCCGCGACAACCGAGGCCGCCGCACGTGGGCGGGCACCCGACTGGACCAGGTGGCGGAGGGCGTCGACGGCGAAGCCGACGTCTTGGCCGTGCTCGGCGGAGGCGGCGGGGGCGATGACGAGGACGATCTCGCCTTTGACGTCGCCGCGGAAGCGGCGGGCGAGCTCGCCGAGGGTGCCGCGGGCGACCTCCTCGTGGACCTTGGTCAGCTCGCGGCAGACGGCGGCCTCGCGGTCGGGGGCGAGGGAGGCGAGGGCGGCGAGGGACTCACCGACGCGGCGGGGGCTCTCGAAGGCGACGACGGTCTCGGCCGAGCGCAGGATCCGCTCCATCTCCCCCGCCCGCCGCGGCAGGAAGCCCTCGAAGCGCCATTTGTCGGTCGGCAGCCCGGAGGCGACGAGGGCCACGGGGACCACCGAGGGGCCGGGCAGGACCGTCACCTCGAGCGCGCGGTCGATGCAGCGGCGGATCAGCTTGTAGCCGGGGTCGGAGATTCCCGGCATGCCCGCGTCGGAGACGAGGGTGACGACGTCGCCGCGCTCGATCCGCTGCGCCAGCTCCACCGCGCGCGAGGATTCGTTGCCCTCGTGGAAGGAGACGAGTCGCGGGTGCGGGCGGATCCGCAGGCGGTCGAGCAGCGCCCCGGTCTTGCGGGTGTCCTCGCAGGCGATGTAGTCGGCGCCGACCAGCGCCTCGCGCACCCGCACGGAGACGTCGTCGACGTTGCCGATCGGCGTCGGGGCGACTACGAGGGCGCCCGGCATCAGCCTCCGTCCTTAGCCGGCTCGACGCCGCCGGCTTTCGCCAGTTCGGTCCGGGCGAGGGCGGCGGCGCCGATCATCCCCGCATCGTTGCCGAGGGTGGCTTCGAGGATCGGCGTCTTGTTCATCGGGTCGAGCGCCCGTTCCCGCACTTCGCGCCGGGCCGGCTCGAGCAGCAGGTCGCCGGCCGCGATCACGCCGCCGCCGACGACGATCGCGTGCGGCTGGAAGATGTTGGCGAGGCTGGCGCAGGCGACGCCGAGGCGGCCGCCGATCAGCTCGAAGATTTCGATCGCGGTCTGGTCGCCGGCGAGAGCTGCTTCGGTGGTGACACGTCCGTCGATCTCCTTGCCCTCGGCCAGCGCCTTGCCGAGGGCGGAGTCGGGCGAGCTTTCGGCCGCCGCCCGCGCCTCGCGCCCGAGCGCCGTCCCCGAGGCCAGCGACTCGACGCAGCCGTGGTTCGGGCAGTTGCCTTGGCAGGGCGGGCCGTCGGCCTGGATGACGACGTGGCCGAGCTCGGCGCCGGCCCCGGTCGAGCCGCGGTAGATCTCGCCACGGAGGATCAGCCCGCCGCCGATCCCGGTGCCCACCGTCAGCATCACGCTGTCGGGCTTGCCCTGGGCGGCGCCGTAGAGGTACTCGGCCAGGGCCGCGACGTTGCCGTCGTTGTCGAGGAAGACCGGCAGCCCGGTCCGCTCGGTGACGATCTCGCGGACCGGCAGGTTCTTCAGCGGCAGGTTGACGGCCGAGACCGCGACGCCGCTGTCGTGGTCGATCGTCGCCGGGATCCCCAGCCCGACCGCCGCCACGTCGGGGCGCGCTTCCCGCGCCTCTTCGATCTCGCGGACCAGCAGCTCGACCAGCTCGTCTTCGGTCTGACCCTTGCTCGCCTCGCGCTGCTCGTAGAGCGGTTCGGTGCCGGCGAGGACGCCTACCAGCATCTTCGTGCCGCCGAGATCGACCCCGATCGTCTCGGCGCTACTCACGAGGAACCGGCGGGTTGAAGGCGAAGGACCGACCGCATCGCCATGATTTCTAGCCCTTCATGACGTCCGACGGCGAGCAGCGGCCTCCCCAGCCGCCCGAAAACGAGCCCGAGTACAAGGTCTACCGCTCCCGCCGGGGGCTGTTTTCGCGCCTGAAAGGCGCGGATCTGTCCGGGTTGCGCGACCGTGCAAAGTTGCCTGCATGGCGCCGCCGCAGGCGCGGCGAGCCGGGGCTGCCGCCGACCCGGCGCGGCGGAGTCACCCCGCGGCGGGTGCTCAAATGGATCGGGCTTGCCGCCCTCGCCTGGATCCTGATCAGCCTCGTCGCATTCGGCGTCTCCGCCCAGATCCAGTCCTTCAAGCTCTCCAGCGAAGCCGGCAAGGCGCTGCACGGCAACCCGTTCCTGCTGCCGAGCGCGCAGACGATCCTCGTCCTCGGCACCGACGCGCGGCCGCCCGGCGCCGGCGACGGCAACACCTCCGAGGAGTGCTTCGAACAGCAGTCGAAGGGCGAGAAGCCGCACAAGCCCTGTTACGAAGGCGAATTCCGCGCCGACACGCTGATGCTGATCCGCGCCGGCGGCGGCACCTTCCGCAAACTCTCGATCCCCCGCGACACCTTCGCCGAGATCCCCGGCAACGCGCCGACGAAAATCAACGCCGCCTTCGCATACGGCGGCGCCGCGCTGCAGATCAAGACGATCGAACAGTTCCTCGGGATCCAGATCGACCACGTCGCGATCGTCGACTTCACCGGCTTCGAAGACCTGATCGACGCCGTCGGCGGGGTCAAGGTCAACGTCCCGGTCAAGCTCTGCGCCGACATCTCCGGCGGCGCCGGCGGCGGCCAGGGCGGAACCAGCATCCGCCTGCACAAGGGCGAGAACACGCTCAACGGCGAAAAGGCCCTCGCCTACTCGCGGGTCCGCCACGTCAGCGAATGCCCCGGCCCCGGCAAGAGCGTTTACTCGCTCGGCGGCTACGACGACCTCGACCGCGAGCACGCCCAGCAAGAAGTGATCAACGGCATCAAGAGCCGCCTCACCGATCCCTTCCGCTTCCCCTACAACTTCATCCACGGCCCGATCATCGGCTGGGAGGCGCCGAAAGCCTTCGTCAGCGACATGGGCTTCTTCACTATGCCGCAGCTGATCCTCTCGGCCGCGATCGGCGGCAGCTCCGAAGCCCACGTCCTCTGCGGCTCCCCGAAGGAAGGCTGCGGCGAAGGTCCCGAAGGCTCGATCGAAGCGCCGGACAAGGCGCGCCGCGCGGCGGCGCACCAGCTGATCGACGGTTAGGGCGTGGGTCCGTGTGAGTCTCGTCCGCGAACCCGAGGGGCTCGTCCCCACGCTGGTCGGCCTGGTCTCCTTCCGGCTACCTGGCGGCGGTCGCTAGTCGACTCCCGTCAGAGCGCCCGCACCGCCTCGGCTCTCCCGAGGTACGGCGTCAGGAACAGCTCGAGCAGGTCCGGTAGAAGATCCGGCAACCTGCTCCCCCCGCCGGATTCGACCCTCGCGGCCATCAAGGCCATCATGCCGCCGGCAACCGCGTGCTCGACGACCTGAGACGGCTGGCGGAGGCCCTCGGAGGGCTTGTCCTCGCACAAAGCTCGCAGCAAATTCTCGAGCGCAAGCTGGTGGTAGCTGGTGATCGCATCGCCCGCCCGCAGTGGAGCTATCCAGCTGAACCGGAGGATGTCGGGATTGGCGGCGAAGATCCCAAGAAGAACCTCCAGCCGAGCCCTCACACGGACAGGCCAGTCATTTTCACGGTCGACTGCTTCCCGCAGGGCGCCGTCGAGGTGCTCGGTGATGCGATCGAACGCCTCGCCAAAGCATTCCTCCTTGCTGTCGAAGTATCCGTAAAAGGTCCTCCGCGAAACCCCGGCCGCCGCACAGATCTGACTGATCGTAGCCTCGCGGTAACCTCGTTCGCCGACGACGGCGATAACGCCGGCCGTAAGCCGGTCCCGCTGGTTCCTGACGACGAAATCCCGCTCGAGCCCGTGCCTCCCGGGAGGGAGACGGTGCAGGCCCGAAGCATCCCCTACTTTGACGCTCTTCGGCACGCTCTGGACGATAGCTGCATTCGTGACCTCGAGTGCGATTATGGATCGGGCTCAACTACTCGAAGCACTTCCAGTCAAATTGAACGATTCGGGAGCTGCTGTGACCCCCGGATTTCTTCGTCCTGCAGCAACCTTTCCGCTGCACTCCGACCCAGATATACGTTGTAGACGCTGTAAAGGAGCGATGGGATCGACGCTCGAAGCTCACCGAGCCGGCCCGAGGCGTCGAGCCGGATGGCGTGGCCGGCGAAGAAGCCGACGCTGAGCTCCGCCGCGGCCGCGGGTATCCGGTGAGCTGTGTCCTCATCGCGCAGCGAGTCCATCTGGCCGAGGTGGAACTTCAGGCTTTGTTCGGCGCGACTCGTCCTCCCATACCGCGACCGGACCTGGAGCCCGTAGCGGGCCCTCTGCTGGTACTCGCGGCAGTAGTCGGCGCAGGCGTAGGCGGCGGCCCGGATCTTCGCCGGGGCAGGCGCCGTTCGAGCGTAGACCGGCAGCAGGTGACGATCGAAGTGGTCGCACACGTCTTCGAAGGCGCGGCGACAGCACTCGTCCTTGTCGGCAAAGCTGCGTTCGAAATCCCCCTCGCCGACGCCGGCGACATCGACGATCATCTCGACGGTGACGATTTCGTAACCGAGCGCCGAAACGGTCGCGATCGCCGCCTCGAGGAGGCGGCTTCTCGCGGAAGCGTGCCCGGCCCAGGGATACCCGGGGGCGCTCACGAGGCTTCGATCCGCGTGTCGGCTGCTAGCGGGGAGGCGCCAGGAGAACCTGGGAGACCGCCTCCCGGGCCTGATCCTCGCCGAGATAGGGCTCCAGCACCAATTCGGCCAGGTCCTCGAAGAGCTCCGGTGCCGATGCGGCCTTGCCGAGACTCAGATACCGGTGCAGGAGCCAGGCTATGCCGCTGACGGTGGTCTGCTCCAGGCTTTCGGGCAGACGCCGCGACGATGGCTGCGCGATCTTGCGGCCGAGAGCGAGAAACTCCGCGGCAGAGTCCAGCGTGGCCGTATACCGGCGAAGTGCCTCTCCTCCGGCGGTTTGAATCTCGATGAAGACAATGCGAGCCTGAAGAGGCTGTTCCGCGACCCAGTCCAAAAGCACGCGCAGGCCTACGCACGTCTGCTCGGGCCAGGAGGATTCGGCCCTTTCGCCGACGGCCGATGCGATCGCACTCCGGGCCTCGCTGACAGCATCGTCGTAGAGGGCGAGAAGGCAGTCTTCTTTGCCGCTGCACAGTGAATAGAAACTCCCCACCCCGATCTCCGCGGCCGCCGTCAGATGCTCCACGGTGGTCGCTGCGTACCCACGTTCGCTGAAAACGCCGACCGCGGCTGTCAATAGGCGACGGCGCTGGTGCTGAGCGACCACCGCCCGAGGCAGCTTCTCTTTCCCTACCGGGGCCGCGGCCAGGTGATCGGGCAGGGAAACCACCGGCCGAGGATATCGAAGGGTCGTCCGTGCCTGGATAAGGCCGGCTTCTCCTACTCCGACGCACCCGAACGGGAGGGGATTTGAATCTCCTGTCTACATTGAGGAGTGATACCGTTCCCGCACAGTCAGGGCCAGTCTTATTCGGAAGGTCGCGTGCGGGGAAGCGATGGAAAAGGAACAGCGCGATGAGCTCCGGGCTCGTCTCAAAAGATCGATGCTGCGAAAGGTCGGGGATCTGGGGTACCGAGCCGTCAGCGCAGAGGGCGTCTGCGAGGAGCTCGGTGGACACCCTGCGCGGTTCTACGAGCTCTTCGCCGACAAGGCCGAGTGTTTCGCGGCCGCCTATGCGGACGAGATCGAGCTGCTCTGCCAGGAGATGCTCACCTACGTGGAAGGCGAGCAATCCACGGCGGCGAGGGTCGAAGCTGCCCTCAGCTCGCTGGCGAAACTGGCGGCGGCGGAGCCGACGCTGGCGAGGGCGCTGTTCATCGAGGTACACGTGGCGGGCGCCTCTGCGCTCGCCAAGCGTCAGGAAATCGTCGACCGCCTCTCTCACGCGATCGACCGAACGTGCCGCGAGAGGCGGCCCGGCCACTCTCCGCCTCCTCTGACAGCTGAATTCGTCGTCGGCATCATCGATCAAGCCGTAGCAAGCGCATTGATTCGCGGAGCCCCCGGGGAACTGGAGGCCGCGGTCCCGGAACTGGGCGGCATCCTCAGTGAGATCCTTCACTTGGAGCAACCGTAGGAAAAGTGGCGACGGCAACGATGAAGCGCCGAAGCTGGCGACCTTGCTCCTCGCGCTGCCGCACTCGCTCGACGGCCGCGGAAACCCGATCCTGAAAGTCGCGGCGGGCCTCGCAGATCTCGTGCCAGGTGGGCGAATCCACCTCGACCGGAAACCATTCGCATCCCGCGCCACCCAACTCCGAGCTCGAGGAGACCTCGGCCCAGATCGTCTTGTCGAGCCCGTAGATTTTTTCCAGCGCCCCGCGCCTGGCGATCGTGTCCACGAGTTCGACGACCCCGCACTCTCTCGCCAGGACCTGATTGAGGTGGTAGGAGACGGCCCCCAGCTCCTCGTCGAAAACCTTGGCGAGGGAACTGGCGCTCGCCGGCCCCGAGCCGAGCTCCCGCAGGATCCGGCGCCGAAGCGGATGGTTGAGAGCCCTCAAAACCCGGTCCAAGGGGCTCCCGACCAGCAGCCTGTCCAGTTTTTCAGCAGACATCGCGTTCCCCGGTTTTCAAGTCGCTCGCCGACATGGCAAAGCGGAGACTTTTTCAATCTATATATAGACGGAACAATCTGACCCTGTGCAAAATGGCTCCCCCCTCAGGAGCCGTCGGGAGCACTCTAGGCGGCCCTTCGCCTCTTACGAAGGCAGATGTGTCCAGTAATTTCGTTTCAAACCGCACAAGCGTACGGCCGTGTGCGCAAAGCCCTAGTCTTTCGCCCATGCCGGTTCTAGAAGAGTCCGAGACGCACGCGGTCTTCGGCATCGGCACGAGAATGGCCGTGCTCGTGGCTGACCCGGTACGGGCGAGAATCCTCGCGGAGATCGGCAGGCAACCGCTCAGCCCCTCCGAGTTCGTGAACACAGTCGGTGGGGACATCGGAACGATCGGCCGCGGTTTCCGCCAGCTCGAGCGCTGGGGCTACACGGAGATCGCTGAAGAGCGCCCCGGACGCCGAGGTGGCGCGTCCGTCGAGCACGTCTATGTTCCAGTTCCGCAGCCGCTCGAGTTGCCGGCCTGGGAGAGGATCGTGCGCCGCGGCAGCCCTCCTGACTCGGCGGGCATGTTCTTCGCCCAGGTCAAAGAGGCATTCGACCAGGGAACCCTGGACCGAGATCTTGACCGCCACCTGTCGTACGACGAGATCCTGCTCGACAGCGTCGGTTGGGGCGAAGTCGCCGCTCGTCAGAGCGAGCTCCTCGAGTGGCTCCCGGAGCTGGAACGCGAAGTGGCGGAACGCGCCGGCGAGGAGAACCATGAGCCGATCCCCGCGATCGTCGGCCTTTCTCTGTTCCGCGCTGGTTACCCTGCGGCCAGAATCCTGCGAACGTCCCTGGAGGAATACCCGCCGGCGCTGAGCCGCGGCAATCGCTTCCAGCTCTGTCCGACGATGACGAAGGCCCTGTCGAACCCCTGGCGCTCGCGGATACTCGCCGAGATGACCACCCGGCCGATGAGCCCCTCGCAGTTCGCGGAAGAGGTCGGCGGAGACGCCTCCTACATCGCCCGGTGCTTCCGCGAGCTGGCCGAATGGGAGCTCATCGAGCTGGTGGAGGAGCGGGCGGGCGGGCGGAGGGGAGGCGGGGTCGAGCGGATCTACCGGAACGTGCAGCGCATGTTCATCGACGCCGAAACATGGCAGAGGCTGCCGCCGTTCTTCCGGACCGAGGTCAGCGCCTCGCTCATCAGGAACTATGTCCGGCGGATCGAGGAGGCGATCGGAGCTGGCACCTTCGATACCGACCCCGATCGGGTCTGTGCGTGGAAGCGCGTCGTACTCGACCGGCGGGGATGGCGAGACCTTGCCAGGCAGATGGATGCGGCCATGTTCCGGGCCCCCGAGGTCGGCCGCGAATCCGTCGCTAGAACGGCGGGCAACCCTGACCGGCTCGTTCCCGCGGTCATCGGCATGGCGGCGTTCCGGGCGGCGACTCCCGCTCTTTGACGAGCACCGCGAATCGCCTGCTGGCGCGAAGGCACAGCAGCTCCCGGGTGGCGACAGGGGATCGACACACGAGGCTGCTGTGCGAGGGACAGCCCTCGGGAAAGGGTGTCCGGGACCCCTGGGGAAGGGGCACAGGCGACTTTAGAGGCCAGCGTCTACAAATAGCAAATCAAAGGCTTCTAATGGTTCCTTACGAACCAAGTAGTCGAGGGCCACAGGTAAAGCCGAAGCGAAGCAGGGCCGCCACCTAGGCGGCCCTGCTTCCGCTCGTGGACTAGCTGGGGTCTATCCCTATATCAGGCTGATAGGCGGTGCTTTGTACGTGCCTTTGTAGTACAGGATTCCTTCACCAGTACCGCAGAAGCCAGTGTTACTGCCAGACTGCAGTTTCACCGACATGGGCGAGGACGTCACAGCCAAAGTGGTCTGATTGATGTTGAAGACGACACCTTCGGTAGCGGCCCATTTGCATTCCATCGGTCCAAATATGGTTTCGCAGGCGGCGTTGATTTTGAGGGGAGCAGTGGCTGACCCAATGGTCATCCTCGCGCCTTCGGCCAGCGGCTGTTCGATAGTGGCCGAGGGGCTGTTGATCGAGGTACTCGACACGCAGCTGTTTCCCATGAGTTGCTCGCAACCCCCTGCCTGAAGATATAGCTGGGTGATCGCAGGGAGCGGCGCGCCCGATTCGGCAGTGCTGGCAAATAGGTCGCCACCGATCGGCCCGTTTTTGCCGGTGCAACCGAGTTGGGTAGCACCCGAAAATGCCGACGTGATCTTGATTTCTGCGGGATAAAGGCCACCCCCACTGCCTGCTTTCAGGACTTCTTCAGTCGGACACACAGCGTGCTGGGTTTTGCACAGCACCGTTTTCCATTCGCTTGCGCTGGCCGCAGTCGCCGCGGCCATCACCGTCAGAGCGACCATGGCCAGTATGAGCAATACCTTGGTAGGTTTCAACCTATTCTCCTTGTTGCGTTTCACATTTGAAAACATGATTGTTTTCAGGCACTCCGACTCTACGAACGGTTTGGCCGCAGAACAAATCAAATGCTGCCGAAGGTGTGTCTAACACCATTGGTCAGCAACCGTAGAGTGCTGCGGCAGCGAGCTTTTCTCACTGTCCCAACACCGTGAACGAGACGCTTCCCATCGCTTCTCCCGGCAAGAACACCCCATCCCTGCCGAGCGGTTTGGCGAAGACTTCGTTGAAGGTGCCGGCCGTGGCGGCATCGAGTCGCAGGTTGCCGCCGACGGAAACACTCCGAGCCTTGGCCTCTGCCGCCGAGGAGGTGAGTTCGAACGAGGCCGTGGGGGCCCGCTCGCCCAGCCCGGCGTAGGGAGGCGAAGGGAGGATCTCGGGTTCAGGGGAGAACGTGGCGGCCGCAAGATCGAGCCAGGGCTCGCGCCAGAAGATCTGGCCGCCGCCGAGTTGGAGGAATTCCAGGGCGCCCTGGGTCTCGATCGTCCCCTGGCTCGCGGCAGGGGAGATCGTGCCGGCGAACAGCGGCAGGGTGAACGGCCCGGGGTGTTCGGCGGGGAAGACAGGGTTGACGGCAACGAAGAGGGAATTGAGATTTGCCTGGAAGCCCGGGGCGAAGGTGAGCTCGGCTCTGCCCCGATGCTGAATGGCAATCGTTTCGGGGCTGGCCTGAGTGGTGGTGTAGCCAACGGTCATACCCGCTTCGAAGAGGCCCCGGCGGTCGAGCTTCTTAGAGAGGCGGGTGGCAAGCTTGGCGGAGAGTTTCAGCGTCGAAATCGAGATCCTGCTGGCGAAACCCGAGCGGGCGACCTGAAGGCCTGCGGCGGTCGCCAGCTTCAGCTGCGAGCCGCCGACTTTCGCCGCCAGCGGGCTCCTCTTGCGGGTCGTTTTGAGTTGTAGGTCCTTCAGCGGAATGCTGTTCGATCCCGCCCTGAAGACAAGGGCCCCGCCATGCTCGACTTCGCCCCTCTCGGTGGTCGGGTCGAGTTTGCCGCCGATCACGGGGAAGCTGACGGTGGACCCCCTTAGCCTTGCCGGTGGCTTAGCGCTGAGCGATACGCCCTCGCTCCTTAAATCACCGAGGAACGACTTGTCGAGGTGGAGCTTCGTCGAGCCGGAAGAGAGGGGCTCGTAGACAGCTCGAGCGGGTGCGGCAGCCACAGGGAGAACGCCGAGGGCGATGAGAACAGCCGCCCGCGTCGACTTCCGGAAATACCCTCTCATAATCCGAACCCCCTCACTCGGCCACCTTGCAGGACTTGGCGATCTCCAGCGAGATCGGTTTGCGCCCGGAGAAGAAAAAGCTCGTCCGGGCGAGGGGGAAAGACGTGACATTGGAACCTTCTGGCGCCGGGCAGGCCGCGTTGAAGAAGGAAAGGTGGTTGCCCTCGAAGCGATATTTGCGCTTCAAGGTGAGCTTGATGCGATCGACGAACCCCCAGGACCCGAGCGCCTGCGGCAGCGAGGCGGAGAGCTGGGTGCCATAGGCCCATTGGTTGATGTGCGTGATCGCGAAGGTGATCACGAAGGAGGTCGGAAACGGGCTCGGGGTGAAGATGTGTGCATAGAGAACCGGCCTCCCCTTCTCCCTGCCGTTGAAGATGAGCAAGCGGCCTCGGGTCGGAAAGGGACGCTGATCCGGAAGGACGATCGAGGCCCAGAATCTCCCCGAGCCGACCAAGGCGTCGCCGCAGAGGGACAGGGCCCGCTCGGTGGTGGCAGTCTTCACCCGCGCCAGGTCGCAGGTTGGCAGCCCCTTCGACTGAAGCAGCCCGTGGCGATTCACCTTGATCGTCATCCGCTTCAACTGCGGCGGCAGCTCTCCCGAGGGGGTGGCGACGTGGCCGGATACGAAGACGGAGATCGGTGCTGGCCGATCCCTGGGAAGCTTGAAGGGCATCACCTGCGAGAGCACGGTGATGCGGAGTCCGTCCTGCTGGATGATCGCCGCCGACGCCACGGTGACGAGTGCGACGACCAGCGCACCCGCCGCCAGGGCACCAACCCACCTGGTCCTCACCCTAGCCCGCGTGCTTGTGCTTGGCCTTCGAACGACCCCTGCTTCCCTTCCCCTTGCACCCCAGCGGCTTCACCACCGGGCGGAACTTGTGGCGCCTGCCGTTCTGGCCGGTGAAGTCCGCGAGCGCCTTGTTGGTCGAGGCGCAGAGGTTCTCGGAGTTGACGATCAGGCCCCGTTTGCCGCCGAACATCTTCAGGGTGAAGGTC
>DASSMM010000018.1:0-41737 GCA_035688825.1 Solirubrobacterales bacterium
GCCGGTGCCGCCGACGATCGCGACGACGATGAAGATCACCGCCAGGACCACCAAGGCCGCGAGCAGCTTCGGTGCACCCGGCCTGGAGGGCTTCTGGGCATCGCCGGAGCTCTGCGGCTCGGGTTTCGGCTTTGGTGGCGCCTCAGCCGGCTTTCCTTCCGACTTCTTCTCTTCCGCTGGGACGTCGGCGTTGATCGGCCGCTTCGGGATCACCGGGGAAACGTACCGGGGTGCTCGTAGCCGGGAGGAGTAAAGTTCCCGACTGGCTGACTGACCAGTCAATCGGTAGGCGCCAGAGAGAGGAAGAGGATGGATTTCGCACTCAACGAGGAGCAGCAGGAGTTCAAAGCGCGGTGCCGGAAGTTCTCCAGCGAGGTGATCCGGCCGGTCGCGCGGAAGCACGACGAAGAGGAGAGCATCCCCTGGGAGGTCATCAAGGAGGCGCGGGCGCAGGGCTTCGGCGGCCTCGAGGCGATTCAGCGCAACGCGTCGGACCCCGAGGGCCAGATGCAGGTGATCTCCGCCGAAGAGTTCCACTGGGGCTGCGCTGGGATTGCGCTGGCGATCAGCGGCTCCGGTCTGGCCGCCGCCGGCATTGCCGCCTCCGGTACGCCAGAGCAGATGCAGCGCTGGGTCCCCGAGTGCTTCGGCTCAGGCGACGAGATCAAGCTCGGCGCCTACGCGGTCACCGAGCCGCAGGCCGGCTCCGACGTCAAGAGCCTGAAGACGACCGCTAAGCGCGAGGGCGACGAGTGGGTCCTCAACGGGACCAAGGTCTTCATCACCAACGGCGGCATCGCCGACGTCCACGTCGTCGTCGCCACGGTCGACCCGGCGCTCGGCACCCGCGGCCAGGCGTCCTTCGTCGTCCCCAAGGGGACCCCCGGGCTGAGCCAGGGCAAGAAGGAGACCAAGCTCGGGATCCGCGCCTCGCATACCGCCGAGATCGTCCTCGAGGACTGCCGCATCCCGGTCGACTATCTGCTCGGCGGCGAGGAGAAGCTGGAGAAGAAGCTGCAGCGCGGCCGCGAAGGGAAGAAATCGCGCGGCGCCGACGCGCTGGCGACCTTCGAGATCACCCGGCCGCTGGTCGGCGCCTCGGCGCTCGGGATCGCCCAGGCCTCCTACGAGTGGACCCTCGAGTACCTCGACGGCCAGAGCGAAGGCGGGACGCCGATGCTGAAGCAGCAGCGGATCCAGCAGACGCTGGCCGACGTCGCCACCGAGATCGAAGCGGCGCGGCTGCTGGTCCAGCGGGCCGCCTGGATGGGCCGCAACGGCGTGCCGATGACCGGCGGCCAGGGCTCGATGTCGAAGCTGAAGGGCGGCGACGTGACGATGTGGGCGACGACGACGCTGATGGACCTAGTCGGCCCCTACGCGCAGACCATGGACTGCCCGCTCGAGAAGTGGTTCCGCGACGCCAAGATCTACCAGCTCTTCGAGGGCACGGCCGAGATCCAGCGGATGGTCATCTCCCGCATGCAGGCGCGCGACTACGCCGAGCGCCTCGGCTACGCCGCCGAAATCGCCGAGGAGACGATGAAGAAGACCGAGCCAGTCGCAGCTTGACGCCGACGGGCCGATTTCGTCCCGTACAGGGACGTTTTCGTCCCGTCGGCGGGCTTTACTCTCGGTGGATGCACGGGCCTGGCGGGCATAGCCATTCGCATTCGCTGGACGCGCGCCGGGAGGACAGCCGACGGCGGATGAAGGTGGCGCTGGCGATCAACGTCGGCCTCTTCCTCGCCGAGGCGATCGGCGGCTTCCTCACCAGCTCGCTGGCGGTGCTCGCCGACGCGGGCCACCTGCTCTCCGACGTGGGCTCGATCGTCCTCGCCCTGATCGCGGCGCGCCTGGCGACGCTGCCGGCGGCCGGCCGGCGGACCTTCGGCTACCAGCGCTCGGAGGTGCTGGCGGCGCTGGTCAACGGGCTGCTGCTGGTCGCGGTCTCGGTCGGGATCGCGATCGCTGCGATCGGCCGCTTCTCCGACCCGCCCGGCATCGACGGCTGGGGGGTGCTGGCGCTGGGCGTCTTCGGCCTGCTCGGCAACCTCGCCGCCACCCTCGTCCTCGCCCGCGGCGAGCGCGAGGACCTCAACCTCGAGGGGGTCCTGCGTCACTCCGCCGCCGACGCGGTCGGATCCCTCGGCGTCGTCGTCGCCGGCGCCTTCGTCCTCGGCGGCGGCTCGCCGGTGATCGACCCGATCGTCGGCCTCCTGATCGCCGCCCTCGTCCTCGCCTCCTCCTGGCGGCTGATCAAGGAGCCCTTCGACGTCCTGATGGAGTCGGCCCCCGCCGGCGTCGACGTCGAAGGCGTCGGCCAGGCAATCTGCCAAGAGCAAGGCGTCCGCTCCGTCCACGACCTCCACGTCTGGACCGTCACCGCCGGCTTCGGAGCCCTAGCCGCCCACGTAGTAGTCGCCGAGGGCGCCGACCGCGACCTGATCCGCCGCCGCCTGGAGCTAACTCTTAGAGAGAGCTACGGCATCGAGCACACCACCCTCCAGATGGAGGAAGAGGCTTCACAAGACCTCCTCCACGTGGAAAACGCCCCCAACGCCTAAGGAGCCGGGGGAGGGGTTCGCCGGGCCCTCCCCGCTGTTGCCCGCCGAACCCCTCCCCCGGCTCCCCAACGTCCGCGCAACCCCACTTGCAGCAACTTTTGGGTAGCCGACCCGGAATCGACGCTTGGCTAGCCTCGTCTCGATGCCTCTCAATCGTTCCGTGGTGCCGGCGCTTTGCGCTGCCGTCGCGGCGTTTCTGATCCTGCTCATAGCCGCCCCGGCGGCGCCCGCCGAAGACCTCCAGTCCGAACTGGAAGCGAAGCAGTCGCAGCTGGAGAAGGTCGAAGAACGCAAGGGCGTTCTGACGACGACGATCTCGCACTACGGCGACGAGATCGACCGGCTGACGACCGCGGTCGCCGCGATCCGCACCCGCGAAGCGGCTGTGCGCGAACGGCTCGCGGTCAAGCAGGCCGAACTCGACGAAGCGGTGGCCGAGCTCGACGCCGCCCGCGAGCGGCTGGCGCGCGTGCGCGCACAGCTCAAACGGGCGTTGGTGGCGCTGCGCGAACGGCTGGTGGCGATGTACGAGACCGGCAGCCCGGACCTGATCAGCGTGATCGTCGGCTCCAACGACCTCGACGACCTCGCCGCCCGCACCGAATACCTCAACCGCCTGCACGGGATGGACGAGGCGGTGGTCGGGCGGGTGCGCGACCTGCGCGACGAAGTCAAGGACCTGGTCAGCCGCCTCCGCGACAGCAAGGAGACGATCGAATCCGCCCGCGACGCGATCGCCGCCGAAAAGGAAGCGCTGACGGCGACGCGGACCTCCCTGCAGAGCCACCAGCAGGAACTCCTCGGCGCCCGCGCCGATCGCGAAGCGGCGCTGCGGAAGATCCGCTCCCACGAGGAAGAGCTGGACGGCGACCTCAGCGAAATCCAGGGCAAGATCGCCGCCCAGCTTGCCGAAACGGGGGCGACCCCGCTGCCGGCCGGGCCGATCAAAGGCGGCAGCGGCAGCATGATCTGGCCGGTCGACGGGCCGGTCGTCTCCGGCTTCGGCTCGCGGACGATCAACGGCAGCTACGAGTACCACCCCGGGATCGACATCGCGGTGCCGGAAGGCACGCCGATCCGCGCCGCGATGACCGGCACGGTCAGCCTGCAGCAGTCGGAGGCCGAAAGCGGCGGCTACGGCAACTACACCTGCCTCGACCACGGCGGCGGGCTCTCCACCTGCTACGCCCACCAAAGCTCTTTTGTCGCAACTCTTGGCCAGTCGGTTAGCCAAGGGGACGTCATCGGGTACACCGGTTGCACCGGATACTGCCTCGGACCGCATCTGCACTTCGAGGTTCGTATAAACGGCTCCGTAACCGACCCGATGGGCTACTTGTAAGCGACAATCCCTGAATGATTCGCCAGGCGCGCAACTACTTGGTCGGCGCGATGTCCGGGGCGGGCGTGATCGCCGCCGCCATCGCGGTCTTCGCCGTGCTGGTCTCGACCCAGGTCTTCGGCGACTTCCCGATTCCCGGGCTGCTGGGGAGCGGCGGGGAGGCCGGAGTCTCGAATGCCAAGGAGGCCGCGAGTCCGGTTGCCGCCGGGACCGGCGCCGCAGCCGGCGAAGGCGGCGCGAAAGCGGGCGGCGGCGCGGGCAAAGGCGGGGGCGCCGCGGATAAAGGCGGCTCCGGCGGCGGCGGGTCCAGCGATCTCGGCAACGGCGAAGGCGGCACGGCGCCCGCGGGCGGCGGCGGCACGGGCGGCGAAGGCGGCTCCGGCGGCGGCGCGCCCGGCGGCGAAGGCGGCGGCTCGGCCCCGAGCGGCGGCGGCGCGAGCGGCGGCTCCGGGAGCGGCACGGCTTCCGGCGGCGGCGGCAGTGGCGGCGGCGGAGGCGGCAGCACCGGCGGCGGCGAAACCGGCGGCGAAACGACCTCGACCTCCGGCAAAGTGACGAGCACGGTCAACGAAACCGTCCACCAGGTGGACGAAACCGTCACCGGCGGCACCCTCGAAGAAACCGGGGTCACCGGCGTCACCGAAGAAGTGGCGGAAAGCGTCGCCGGCCCCGAATCGGCGGTCGGCGGAGTCGTCGACGAAACCACCAAGACCGTCGAAGGCGTCGGCAAAACGGTCGAAGGTCTTACTAAATAGCCGCGCCCAGACGGCGCCGGACCGAGCGAATAGCAGCGCTATTTGGCCGACCGAGGACGCCGCATCGCGATGTGTCCGCCGCCGTCTGGGCCTGATCGGCCACAATGCGCGTCCGATGGCCGAGCAGGGACAAGCCGTAGCGAAGGGCGATCCGATCGCGGGATCGGCCGTGTTCCCGCGCGGCAGCCGGGTCAACGGGGAGGGACACCTGGAGGTCGCCGGCTGTGACGTCGTCGAGCTGGCCGAAGAGCACGGCACCCCCGCCTACATCTACGCCGAGGACGACATCCGCTCCCGCGCCCGCGAATACCGCGAGGCCTTCGAGAGCCGCGGCGCCGACCATGAGGTCCTCTTCGCCAGCAAGGCGCTGCCCTGCACCGCCGCCTACGCGCTCTTCGCCGAGGAGGGGCTGTCGGTCGACGTCGCCTCCGGCGGCGAGCTGCACATGGCGCTGAAGGCCGGCTTCGACCCCGACCGCATCCACATGCACGGCAACAACAAGTCCGACGAGGAGATCCTCTTCGCTGCCCGAACCGGGATCCGCCACCTGATCCTCGACTCCTTCGACGAGATCGAGCGCTGCGAGCGGCTGCTCGACGAACCGCAGCGGGTGCTGATCCGGGTGACTCCCGGGATCAAGCCCTCGACCCACGACTACATCACCACCGGCCAGCTCGACTCCAAGTTCGGCTTCGGCCTCGAGGACGGGCTGGCGGCGCGGGCGGTCGAGCGCGTGCTCGCCTCCGACAAGCTGGAGCTGGTCGGGCTGCACGCCCACATCGGCTCCCAGATCTTCGAGCTCGAGCCCTACACGCTGGCGATCCGGGCGCTCGGCGAGCTGGCCGGCGACTGGTGCCGCGTAGTCAACGTCGGCGGCGGCCTCGGGGTCGCCTACACCGCCGCCGACGAGCCGCCCTCGATCGACGCCTACGTCGACGTCAAGGTCCGCGGCGTCGCCGAGGTCTTCGGCGAGGGGGTGCGGATCCTGGTCGAGCCGGGGCGCTCGCTGGTCGCCAACGCCGGGGTCACCGCCTACCGCGTCGGCACCGTCAAGGAGATCCCGGGAGTGCGGACCTACGTCGCTGTCGACGGCGGCATGTCCGACAACCTGCGGCCGATGCTCTACGGCGCCCGGTACGAAGCGCTGATCGCCGACCGCGCCGCGGCGCCGACCGAGACCCTGGTGACCGTCGCCGGCATGCACTGCGAGTCCAGCGACATGCTCGTCCGCGACGCGATGCTGGCCGAGCCGGCGGTCGGCGACGTCCTCGTCACCCCGGCCACCGGCGCTTACGGTTACGCGATGGCCAGCAACTACAACGGCGTGCCGCGCCCGCCGGTCGTCTTCTGCCGCGAGGGCGCCTCGCGCGTGGTCGTCCGGCGCGAGACCTACGAGGACCTGACTGCGAGGGACGCGTAGCGCATGCCGGCCGAGGGCTCCGAACCGGTTCGCATCGGGCTGCTCGGACGCGGCACCGTCGGCGCCGCCTTCGCCGACCTGCTGGCCGAGCGCAGCGACGCGGTCGAGGCGGCGACCGGGCGGCGGCCGCAGATCTCCGGCGTGCTGACGCGCGAAGAGGGGGACTTCGAGGCGATCCTCGGCGGCTCCGACCTGGTCGTCGAGCTGATCGGCGGGACCGAGCCGGCGCGCGAGTACGTGCTGGCGGCGCTGCGGGCGGGCAAGCCGGTCGTCACCGCCAACAAGCAGCTGCTCGCCCAGCACGGCGACGAGCTCTTCGCGGTCGCCCGCGAGGCGGGCGTGCAGCTTCGCTTCGAGGCGGCGGTCGCGGCGGTGATCCCGATCGTCCGCACGATCCAGGAGAGCTTCGGCGTCACCGAGATCTCCAAGGTCTTCGGGATCGTCAACGGGACGACCAACTTCATTCTCACCGAGATGGCGGCGAGCGGCGCCGGCTACGACGAGGTGCTGGCGCAGGCGCAGGAGCTCGGCTACGCCGAGGCCGACCCGACCGACGACGTCAGCGGCGCCGACGCGGCGGCGAAGATGGCGATCCTCGCCCGGCTCGCCTTCCACACCCCGGTGACGCTCGGCGAGGTGACCTTCGAGGGGATCGAGCGGGTGCTTCCCGACGACCTCGCCTACGCGAAGGAGTTCGGCCTCTCGCTGAAGCTGCTCGGGGTGGCCGAACGGCGCGACGGCGGCATCAGCGTCCGCGTCTTCCCCTGCTTCCTCTACCGCGGCCACCCGCTGGCGCCGATCGAGGGCCCGTTCAACGCGGTGATGGTCGAGGCGCCGGCGATCAGCGAGGTGACGATGTCGGGACCGGGGGCCGGGGGGCTGCAGACCGCCTCGGCGGTACTCGGCGACGTCGTCTCGATCCTCGCCGGCGACGCGCCCGTGCACGAGACCCGGGTCGAGCTGCCGATCGTAGAGGACGTCAGCTCCTCCTTCTACCTCTACCTCGAGGTCGCCGACCAGCCGGGAGTGCTGGCGCGGGTGGCGACCGTGCTCGGCGACCACGAGGTCTCGGTCAAGAGCGTCGTCCAGCGCGGGATCGGCCACGAGGCGCGGCTGGTGATGGTGATCCACGAATGCCTGGAGTCGAAGTTCGCCGCGGCGATCGCGGCGCTCGAGGGGCTCGACGAGCTGCGCGCGGCGCCCCGCGCGATCAGGGTCATCGAGGAGGAGTATTAGATGGCGGCCGGGCTGATCGACCGCTACCGCGACCGGCTCTCGCTCGAGCCGGGCGATCCGGTGGTGACCCTGAACGAGGGGTCGACGCCGCTGATCGAAGCGCCGCGGCTCTCGGAGCGGATCGGGGCGCGTGCCTTCTTCAAATTCGAGGGGCTGAACCCGACCGGCTCGTTCAAGGACCGGGGGATGACGGTGGCGGTCTCGCGGGCGAAGGGGCGGGGTGCGGAGGCGATCATCTGCGCCTCGACCGGCAACACCGCCGCGAGCTGCGCCGCCTACGCGGCGCGGGCGGGGATGCGGGGGGCGGTGATCGTCCCCGAGGGCAAGATCGCGATCGGCAAGCTCGCCCAGGCGCTGATGCACGGCGCCCGCGTCGTCGCCCTGCAGGGGAACTTCGACGACGCCCTGCGGATCGTCCGCGAGCTCTCGCAGAAGCACCCGATCGAGCTGGTCAACAGCGTCAACCCGCACCGGATCGAAGGCCAGAAGACGGCGGCCTTCGAGGTGGTCGAGGACCTGGGGGAGATGCCCGGCGCCCTTGCGATCCCGGTCGGCAACGCGGGGAACGTGACCGCCTACTGGCGCGGCTTCCAGGAGCTTGCCGCGAATCCCGATGAGCACTTCCATGGTAAGGAAGGGGTCACCGGTCCCGTCCTCTACGGCTTCCAGGCCGAGGGTGCCGCGCCGCTCGTCCGCGGCGAGCCGGTCGAGCATCCCGAGACCGTCGCCTCGGCGATCCGGATCGGCAACCCGGCCCGCTGGGAGGAGGCGATGGCCGCCTTCACCGCCTCGCGCGGCCGCGTCGCCGCCGTCTCCGACGAGCAGATCTTGAACGCCTACCGCTGGCTCGCCGACAACGAAGGCGTCTTCTGCGAGCCCGCCAGCGCCGCCTCGGTCGCCGGCCTCCTCGCCCACGGCCTGCCGACCGTCGACGGCGCCCCGACCCCCGAGACCGTCGTCTGCGTCCTCACCGGCCACGGCCTCAAGGACCCCGACACCGCCCTCTCCAAAGCCCCTTCGGTGATCAATTGCGCCAACGACCTGAGCGCGGTCGAGCGCGCCGTCTTCGACTAGGTTCGACAGCGTGACCGCGCGCCACCGGCTCGTCCGCGTCCCCGCCTCCTCGGCCAACCTCGGGCCCGGCTACGACGCGATGGCGGCGGCGATGGCGATGTTCCTGGAGCTGGAGGTGGAGGAGGCGGGGGAGTTCTCCTTCGACGACGGCGGGCTCGGGGTCTCGACCGGGCGCGACAACCTGATCGTGCGGGCCTTCGAGAGCCTGCGGCCGGCGGACGGGATCGCCTTCCGGCTGCGCAGCGAGATCCCGCTGACCCGGGGCCTGGGGTCGAGCTCGGCGGCCATCGTCGCCGGCCTCTACGCCGCCGACCACCTCTACGAGCTGGCGCTGACCAAGGAGGAGATGCTGGCGCGGGCGACCGCGATCGAGGGGCACCCCGACAACGTCGCCGCGGCGATCTACGGAGGGTTCGTCGTCTGCGGGATGGGCGAGGAGGGGCCGAGCGCGGCGCGCTTCGACCCGCCTGAGGGCCTGGAGGGGATCGTCGTGATCCCGCCCGAGGAGGTCTCTACCGAGCGGGCGCGGGAGGCGATCCCGGCCGAGGTGCCGCTGGCCGACGCCGTCGCCAACGTCTCCGCGGCGGCGATGCTGGTGCTGGGGCTGCGCAGCGCCGACCTCGACCTGCTCGCCCGCGGCCTCCGCGACCGCCTCCACCAGGACCGCCGCCGCGACCTCTTCCCGCGCTCGATGGAGATCGTCGACTCGGCGCGCGAGCTGGGGGCGCTGGGGGCGACGATCTCCGGCGCCGGCCCGACCGTGCTCGTCTGGACCACCTGGCAGGACGCCGGCAACGTCGCCGCCGCCCTGGAGGAGCGCTGCGCCGGTTGGGCCGAGGTCAGGCGGCTGCCGTTCAGCCCCCTCGGCGCCGACGTGCCGGAGCTCTGAGGTGGACTGGGTCGTCCGCATCGGCCTGATCGAGCTGGCGCTCGGCGGCCTGCTCGGCTGGGCGATGGTGGTGCGCGACGAGCGGCCCGAGTGGCTGCGCCGGATCGGGATCGTGGCGCCGCAGCGGATCCGCCAGGTCCACCTCGACTACGTGATGATGGGCCTGATCCTGATCGGGGTCGGCCTTGCGGTGCCGGACCTGCCGACGGCGGTGGCCGTCGCCCTCGTCTTCGGCACGGTCGTCAACCCCTTCCTCTTCGTCCCGCTCGCCTTCGACCCCGACGCCGAGAAGCGCCTCTGGTACCGGGCGGTGGCGGTCGTCTCCTTCGTCGCCATGAGCGGCGGGCTGGTCGTCGCGGCGATTGTCGGCCCCGGTTAGACGCCCCCGAAATCCTCCGCTGACGCGGATAAAGTCGGCGCATGCCGACCATGAAGAAGCTCTCGCTCGTCCTGTCCGCCTTCGTCCTCGCCGCGCTCCTCGTCGTGCCCGCCGCTCAGGCGACGCTCGCCTTCGTGCGCAACCCGATGCACCCGACGGTCTTCGTGGCCGGCGACGACGGCTCCGGGGCGAAGAAGCTCGTGGCCGGCGAAAACCCGCACGTCTCGCCCGACGGGAAGATCGTCGCCCTCCTGCACCAGGGGACGTCGCTGAAGAGCAAGCCGGAAATGGTTCTCGCCCCCGCCGACGGCAGCGCGCCGCCGTCGGTCCTGGTCAAGGGCTGGCGCCAGCCCGAAGTCTTCGCCTGGTCGCCGGATTCGAAGCTGGTGGTGGCGGTGCTGGGGCCGGAACTGGGCAAGCAGCGCCTCGTCCTGATCGACACCGTAACCGGAGTCCAGCGGACGCTCGCGAACGGCTTCTTCAACGGGGTCAGCTTCTCGCCCGACGGCGGCGAACTCGTCTACGCGAAAGCGGGCACGGAAGCCTTCCCGCCGCGCAGCGACGTCTACCGGACCGAAGTGCTGCCGCCCGGCGCGGTCAGCGTCAAGGCGGTCGTGCCCCAGCGCCTGACCAAGGACCACCGCTCTTCGTATCCGCTCTGGGGCCCGCAGAAGATCGTCTTTGTCAAGACCGTCGACGCGAAGAAGCGCAAATACGGCCCCAAGAACGAGCTCTACCTGATGAACCCGAACGGCAAGGGCGTCAAGCGGCTCACCCACACCAAGGTCGACCCGCTGCTGCAGGGTCTCTTCCCGACCGACTGGTCGGCCGGCGGCAACCGGCTCCTCGCCGAGTTCGAGGGCCAGGACACCAGCTACGCGGTCAAGGTCAACCCGAAGACCGGCGCCGAAAAGCCCGTCGCGCAGGCGGGCGAGCAGGGCTTCGTCGGCACCGCCCTCTCCGGCGACGGCAGGTTCGTCCTCGGCTACACCGGCGGCTTCGACCCCGGCCTCGCGCACGACGTGATGAGCATCCCCTACGGCGGCGGCAAGGGGAAGGTCCTCGCCAAGAACGCCTTCCTGCCCGACTGGAGCCGCTGAGCCGCTACTCGAGCGAGAGCTGCTCCTCGGCTTCGGTCTGGGGCTTGGGGGCAGCTCGTTCCTCGGCAGTCGGCGCCGGAAGCTCGTCGGCGGTGAAGACCGAACCCTCGACGATCCTGTCGAGTAGGTCGGAGAGCTCGGGCGTCAGTGCCACCGTCTGCTCGAGGATCCACAGCAGGCAGCAGAGCTCCTCGGTGAAGTCGGCGGGCCAGTTCTCGGGTCTGATGTCGTCGAGGGGAGAGGAGCGTTTGCCGGCGCCCTCCTTCATCCGGTAGGAGAGCCAGGATCGGACCACCTGCAGGCCCGAGACGCTGAAGTTCCACACCTCGGGGGAGACCGGCTCGAAGACGCCGTCGCCCACTCGAAGTCGCTGTGTCTCTTCCTCGTATGTGAACGTCTCCGGATAGTGGTCCTTGTCGGTCGGCACGGCAACGGTGCACTTCGCATTCCCCGGGGGGATCTGGCCGAACTTCTCGCCCGGCGGCAGGAACCGCTCCCCGTAGGTGTGCAGCCAGATCAGCCGGCCGCCGAGCTCGGTGGCCTGCGCCATCAGCTCGGGGTCCTTGGTGATCGGGATGCGCGGCCCCGGGACCTCGAGCTCGGTTGCGAACCGGGTCGTGTAGTCGGCCGAGAGGACGGCGTAGACGTAGGCGAAGAAATCCTCGGGCGCGACCTCTTTGCCGAGTTGCTGCCCCAGCCCCTCGAGCAGTCCCTGCACGAGGTTCGGTTCCTTTCCCTCGCTGTCCCGCCAGAGGGGAACGACATGCTTTGCTCCAAAGGAGCCTCGAAAATGATCGAGGTCGGGAATCTGCGCGGCTGCAACAGCGGCAGGACCCTCGCCGAGGACCCCGGTCAGCAGGCTGGTGAGGAAGACCTGATCCGAGCTGAAGCTGTTCCAGAGCGGTGGTCCCGGTCGATCGATCAGGCGCGGGTCATGGATCAAGCGCTGCCGGTCGAGGGAGCGGTACGCAACCGGCGTCAGCCCCGGAAACGGCTCGTCCGAAGGAACGTCTTTCAAGGCGGGCAGCCTGCCGGTCTCCGGCGGTAGCGCGGTCGCGCCGCTGTCCACCTTTCGGCCCGTGGGGGAGTCCTTGAAGAGTTGTTTCCGCTCCGACGGTGCGGCTGCGCTCAGGGCTTTCCACCTCTGTTCGAGCGTCTCATCGCTGGGCGAAAGGGGCCAGGTTCTCCCCACCTTGATCCCCGATTGCTGCCAGGGAAACAGATCCGTGAGGAGAGGCCATGCGAAGTAATCGCCTTCTCGCTCGGGCAGAAGCGGCGCATCCCAGTCGGCGAAGCAGCCCTCCCAGTCGAGGCTCGACAGGCTCTCGATCGCGGCGAGCTGCTCCAGCTTCGAAGCCCGGGGGCCGGCGACGAGGTCGCCGCAGTAGCGCACGATCGCCGGCTTCTGGTCGTTCGCCTCCTCTGCCCGCACGCCGATCGCGATCGCCACCGGGGTTCGGATCGCGAACACGTTCTCGCTCTTACGGGCGCCGAGGTTGTCGCCGCCGAGGTCGATGATCCACAGCTCGTCGAAGGTCTCCCGCATCACCCTCCGCATGCCGGCGAAGGCGGGTCCGCGCAGGTAGGAGGAAGCGGTGATGAAGCTGACGATGCCGCCTTCGCCGCTCTGCTCGAACACCTTCCACAGCGCCCAGCGCCAGAAGTAGACGTAGTCGTTGTAGAGGTTCTTGAGCTGGCCGCCGGCACCGGCTTCGCGCACGGGCTCGATGAACGAGTTGAGGATCGGCTCTTCGCCGTCGCCGCCGAACCGGACCCAGCCTCCCTTGCGCTCGGTTCCCTCGTCCTCGGGGTCGATCTGCTGGCGGTCGTACGGCGGGTTGCCGATGCAGACGAGGACCCGCTCCTCCGCCTTCACGCGCCGCGCCCGCTCGCTCTCCTCGCTCAGCTTTTTGTGGGTGAGCGAGGTCTGTTTTCCCCCGCCGGGGACGAACGGGCTCTCGAGGGTGTCGGCGAGGTAGACCTGGACGCCGTTCTCCGGCAGGGATCCGCCGCGCTCGAGGATCCGCTGGGCGACGCGGAGGTGGGCTACGGCGTAGGGACCGACGAGGATCTCGAAGCCGTGGAAGTTGGAGGCCGCGGTGGTGGCCCGGCCGGCGGCCTCGCCTGGGCCGAACCTGCTGATCGCCTCGGTCAGCCCTTCGTCGATCGCAGCCAGCAGGTAGGTGCCGGTGCCCGCGGCGGGATCGAGGACGACCACTCCGTCGTCGACGATGCCGAGGCTCTTGCCGAAGCGGTCGTGCAGCAGCTCGGTCACCAGCCTCACCTGGGCCTGCACGACCTGGCCGGGCGTGTAATAGACCCCGCGGTTGTTGCGGAGCTTCGGGTCGTAGGCCGCGAGGAAGTCCTCGTAGAAGTAGAGCCAGGGGTCGGTGTTGCCGTCGGTCGACATCATCGACGCGTCGACCGCGCCGATCGTCCGCTCCAGCAGGTCGATCGGGACTTCCACCTCCGCCCGCGACTCGCGCTGAGCGAGGATCCTCAGGACCTGCGCCAGCAGGCCGTGCCGCTCGTCGAGCCGATCGGCGGCGCTTGCTTTGAGGTTCTCGGCGCCTTCAACCCGGGCGAGCAGCAGCGCGTAGGTCACCGTCTGCGCGTAGGCGTCGGCGAACTGCTGGTCGTCGGCGTCGGCGAACAGGTAGTGGCGCCACTCTTCGGCCAGCAGGTGCATCGCCGAGCCCTCGAGCTGAACCGCGGCGAGCGCGGCGTCGCGCAGGAGCCGGCAGAGGGGCGCGAGCGTGTCGGCCAGCCGCTTCGGGCTGGTCGGGACGAGCGGCTCCCAGCTCGTGAAGTCCCGGAGCAAGGCCTCGAGATCGGTGGCGTTGGCCTCGGAGACGGCCTTCGCGCCGTCGGTCGTCACATCCCCCGCGAGCTTGACGAGCTTGCCGACCAGCTCGCCGCTGCGGTACAGGGCCCACTCGTTGCCGTCGGTGTAGATCAGGTTCGGGTGGTCGCGGAACTTCTTCCACTGCTTGGCGTCCGCGCCCTTGAGCTTGCTGACGCGCGCACCTTTGCCGGGCGCCTTCAACTCGATGTGTCCGCAGACGGTTCCCGCGACGGTGACCGCGACGTCCGGCCGGCCTTCGAGGTCCGGCATCGCCGACTCGGTCGTGGCGATGGCTTTGCTGCCGATCAGGTCGCCCAGGCCCCCGATCAGGATGACGATCGGGCTCTTGAGCTGATCCTCCGGTTGGGAATGCGCGGCTTCGGCCACCGAGTAGGCCGCGGTCGTCGACTCGGCAAACGCTTCGAGTATTTCGCGGAGGCTCACTGCCCCCGATTCTTATGCCTGCCTGCGGATGCCGGCGATCCCCCGGTCGGGTTAGAGTCGGGGCATGGCGAACTACGCGATCAAGCACAGAGACGAGTTCGAGCGGATGGAGGGGTCGGGGGAGTGCACCTGGCTGCTGGCGCGCAAGGCGCTGGGGACGGGGGCCTTCGGCTACAACCTGGTCGAGATCGCCCCGGGTGGGCAGATCCCCGCGCACGACGAGGGGGAGAGCGGGCAGGTCGAGGTCTACGCGATCCTCGAGGGCGAGGCAACGATGCTGCTCGACGGCGAGGAGCACGCGGCGCCCGCGGGGACGTTCGCTTCGATCGAGCCGGCGGCGAACCGGCAGATCCTCAACCGCTCCGACGCGCCGGTCGTCGCGCTGCTGATCGGCGTCCAGCCCGAGGGCGGCTACGAGCCGATGTCCTGGGCCTGAGCCGGAGAGCGGAACGACTTCGACGTCCGTGGGCTGATGCCTCGCCCATGTTCTCCCGAAGCCGCCGTTTTTCCCGCATAACGCAGGGAAAATCCGCCGCCCGGGGGGAGAGATTTGACCCCCGCCTATAATTCGGAAACTCGTTAACCCGTCGCGCGCCCGCTCGAAGAAGGCGTGGAACCCGGGAGGTCAAAATTGAAGACCCAGTCCGATCGCCGCGCTCAGGTCGAGCGCTATTCGCCAGAGCGTCCCTACCGTCCACTCGTCTCGCCGCCCTCGGTCGAGGACAAAGACGCCTGCGCCATCTACGCCTCGGTCCGCAAGGACGCGACGCCGAGCCATGAACCGATCGAGCTGGCGATTCCTGCCCTGCAGAAGATGCTCCACCGCGCCGGCAACGTCGACGGCGAGGGCGACGGTTGCGGCCTCCTGCTCGACATCCCGCGCAAGATCTGGGCCGAGGAGGTGCGCTCCGGCGGCCACGACCCCTCGCTCGCGACCGACGACGCCTTCGCCGTCGGCCACGTCTTCATCGAGCGCTCCCAGGACGTCGAGAAGGTCAAGCACGACGCCCGCGAGCTGCTCGCCGCGGGCGGCTTCCGCGTGCTCGCCGAGCGGGTCGGGGTCGTCAACTCGCCCGCCCTCGGGCCGACCGCCCGCGAGGAGGAGCCGATCTTCTGGCAGGTCGCCGGCCTCGCCCCCGACGTCGAGACCCGCGACGACGTCCTCTTCGACCTGATGATCGACCTCGAGAAAGAGCTCGAGGTCCACGTCTCCTCCTTCTCGGCCACCACCTGCGTCTACAAGGTGATGGGCGCGCCGAACGTGCTCGGCGAGTACTACCCGGACCTGCGCGACCCGCGCTTCGAGACGATCGGCTGCTTCGGCCACAACCGCTACTCGACCAACACCTGGCCGTCGTTCAAGCGGGTGCAGCCGTTCACGATCCTCGGCCACAACGGCGAGATCAACACGATCCAGCAGCTCCGCCAGGAGGCGAAGATGCTGGCGGTCCCGATCCAGCCCGACTCCTCCGATTCGCAGGACCTCAACCGCACGATCGACACCCTGGTCAGCCGCGAGGGCTTCAGCCTCGCCGAGGCGATGGAGATGGTCGTGCCCCCGATCGTCGCCGAGGTCCGCGGCCTCCCCGAGGACCTGCACAGCTTCTACGTCTACCTGCACCAGACGATGGGCCCGTTCGCCCAGGGTCCGGTCGCGCTGATCGCCCGCCACGCCGACGAATGCGTCTTCTCGGCCGACGCGATGGGCCTGCGCCCGCTCTGGCAGGTCGAGACCGAGGACGACTACGTCTTCAGCTCCGAGCCCGGCGTCGTCCCGGTCGGGAAGATGTGCTCCGAGCCGAAGCCGCTCGCCCCGGGCGAGAAGGCGCTGGTGCTGATCGACCGCGCCGATCGCACCACCACCCTGCACCCGCACGCCGAGATGCTGCGGATCGTCCGCGACCGCTGGCTGGCGCGCAACGGCGTCGAGGCGGCGGCCGGCTACGACCGCGCCCTGGAGACCGGCGGCCCGCTCGAGGGCAAGGACGTCCCCGGCTACACCGACGCCGGCCCCGAGGAGCCGGTGCGGGTCTCCGACCGCGTCCTCGCCGGTTTCGGCTGGCAGCGCGACGACGTCAAACTCGTCCAGCAGATGGCCTCCAACGGGGCCGAGCCGGTCGGCTCGCTCGGCTACGACGGCCCGCTGGCGGCGCTCTCGCCCGAGCGGCAGAACCTCGCCGACTACTTCAAGGAGACGGTCGCCGTCGTCACCAACCCGGCGCTCGACCGCGAACGGGAGCTCGAGCACTTCTCGACCCGGACCCTATTCGGGCGGCGCCCCTCGCCGGACAACGCGGGCGAGGACAGCGGCACCGTCGAAACCGGCTTCCCGGTGATCCTCGGCGGCCATCACGGCCTGGCTCCGTTGTCTGACACCGCCTACCGGAAGATCGCCCGCGAGCACAACACCTACCTGCTCGAGGACCTCTGGGAGGAGTTCAGCGGCCGCAACGCCGCCGTCGACATCTCCCTGCTGGAGTCGGAGACGACGAAGGGCGCGATCGAGCGGGTCAAGCAGGAGGCGGTGAAGAAGGTCCGCAACGGCTGCGAGCTGCTCGTCCTCACCGACCGCACCGTCTACGAAGCCGACCGCCGCTACCTCGACCCGCACCTGGCGGTCTCGGCGATCGACCAGGCCCTGAAGCAGTTCAAGGTCGAGACCGGCGAAGTCAACCTGCGGCGGCGCTGCGGGATCGTCCTGCGCTCGGCGGCAATCCGCAACGTCCACGACGTGATGCTGGCCCTCGGGCTCGGCGCCAACGGCGTCTGCCCGTACGTGATGGTCGAGGTGATCTGCGTCGAGGACTACGAGAACGATGTCTCCAACCTCTGCGCGGCGCTGCGCAAAGGGATCGAGAAAGTGATCTCGACGATCGGCATCCACGAGGTGCGCGGCTACGCGCGCCAGTTCAGCTCGATCGGGATCAAGCCGGAGCTGGCGGAGATCTTCCAGACCGAGCACTACGCCGCCTCCGAGGCGGCCGGGACCGGGTTCGCCGACCTCGACGAGGACACGAACGCCCGCGCCCACGCCCTCTCGGGTGACGACGCGGCGGCGAAACCGGCGAAGACGTTCCGCTTCTACCCGAAGGTCTACAAGGCGGCGATCGCGACCGCCAACGGCAGCGGCACCTACGAGGAGTACTCGGAGAAAGTCCGCGACCTGGAGAAGCAGAACCCGATCTCGATGCGCCACATCATGGCGCTGAAGGGAGACCGGGAGCCGCTCAAGGACCCCAGTGTCGTCGACGCCGGCGTCGGCCACCACGACTACCCGATCGTGATCTCCTCGATGAGCTTCGGCTCGCAGTCCGAGCCGGCCTTCCGCGCCTACGCGGACGCGGCGAAGTCGATCAACGTCCTCTGCATCAACGGCGAGGGCGGCGAGATCCGCGACATGTACGGGCAGTACCGCAAATGGCGCGGCCAGCAGGTCGCCTCCGGGCGTTTCGGCGTCTCGGCGGAGATGCTGAACAGCTCCTACGTCGCCGAGATCAAGATCGGCCAGGGCGCCAAGCCGGGAGAGGGCGGCCACCTGCCCGGCAAGAAGGTCTCCGAGAAGGTCGCCGCCGCGCGTAACGCCGCGCCCGGGACCGACCTGATCTCGCCCTCCAACAACCACGACCTCTACTCGATCGAGGACCTGGCCGAGCTGATCGACGAGCTGAAGACCGTCAACCCGGACGTGCGGGTCTCGGTCAAGGTCCCGGTGGTGCCGAACATCGGCACGATCGGGCTCGGGATCGCCAAGGCCGGCGCCGACATCATCACGCTCTCGGGCTTCGAGGGCGGCACCGGTGCGGCGCGCCAGCACGCGCTGCGCCACGTCGGGCTGCCGAGCGACATCGGCACCCGCGCCGTGCACCGGGCGCTGATGGAGGCCGGGCTGCGCAACCGGGTCGAGATCTGGGCCGACGGCGGCTACCGGACCGGCCACGACATCGTCAAACTGCACTGCCTCGGCGCCAACCGGGTCGGCTTCGGCACCCTGGCGATGGTCAGCCTCGGCTGCACGATCTGCCGCGGCTGCCAGCTCGACACCTGCCACGTCGGCATCGCGACCCAGATCGAGACGCCCGAGGAAGCGCAGGCGCACGGGCTGAAGAAGTTCACCCCGCAGGAGGTCGACCGCGCCGCCGAGAGCTGCGCGCGGTTCTTCTCCTCGATGGGCGAGGGGGTCAAGCAGGTGGTGGCCTCGCTCGGCTACGAGCGCGCCCAGGACCTGGTCGGCCGCTACGACCTGCTGGAGCAGGTCGGCCACAAGGACCAGATCGACCTGGCGCCGCTGATCACGCCGCTGGAGGAGTTCCTCGACCTCGAACCGCTCGACCTGCCGGTGGCCGAGGAGGCCGACGCGCGGGCCGAAGCGGGCCTGGTGATGGCGCGGCCGATCCGGATGGAGGCGAAGGAGGCCTCGAGCCAGATCGCGGCGCTGGCGCCGGAAGTCTGCGGCGGCGGCAGCGTCCGCAGCCAGTTCCCGCGCGCGACCGACGCCAACGACCGCGTGCTCGGGACCGAGCTGGCGGGGGCGCTGGCGCGCTGGCGGATCTTCGACGGCGGCCCGGCGGGCGCGGAAGGCGACTCGCTGGCGAGCCTGGAGTTCAACGGCGGCTCGGTCGCCGGCCAGGGCCTGGGAGCGTTCAACTCCTACGGCGTCGACATCCGCATCGAGGGCGGCGCCCAGGACGGCGTCGGCAAGACGATGCTGGGCGGCAAGATCGCGATCCTCAAGGGCAAGGGGGCGCGGGGCAAGCGCCTCAACGGCTCCGTGGGCAAGTCCTTCGCCTACGGCGCCCAGCGCGGCAAGCTCTACGTCCAGGGCAGCGCCGACTCGCGGTTCTGCATCCGCCTCTCCGGGGCGGACGTGGTCCTGGCGGGCGAGCCCGAGCAGGACATCGACGACGGCCGCGGCGCCCTCGCCGACCGCGCCAACGCCAAGGGCTTCGCCTTCGAGTACATGACCAGCGGGCGGGCCGTCGTCCTCGGCGACATCGGCCCCTGGGCCTGCGCCGGCATGACCGGAGGCCGCGTCTACGTCAGGCACAACGCCTTCGGCATCGACCGAGCAGCCATAGAACGCCGCCTCGGCAAAGGCGCCAAAGTCGAACTCAAGGACCTCGACGCCGAGGCCCTCATAGACATCGACGACCTCCTCCACGGCTACGCCGACGAACTGAGAGCAAGCGATCAGACCGAAGAGGCCGACCGCGTCGAAGCCCTGGCCGACGACGCCACCAGCAACTTCCTGATGATCGTCCCGCTCAAGGTCCAGGCAGACCCGAGCATCTCGACGGAGTGATTCGGCGGAGTGGGGGAGGTTCTCGGCTCTCCCGCTTGACCGCAATTTGCGGGGTCCGGAGGCCTTTTCGAGGAGCGGGTTGCGACCGAGTGCCTGGCTACGCTTTCGGCACTATCTCCTCTATTTCTTCAAATATCTCTATCTCAATAAGAGATCAGGCAGCCGCTGAGGCTCGCCGGGTTCTATTCGAGTGCGCGAGCGGGGCAACCCCCGTAGACCCCTTTGACATTGCCTCCAGACTCGGCGTCGAGGTCGTGGAAGAGCGCCTTGACCCCGATATTTCGGGCATCCTCCAACTCCGCAAGAGCGGCGGAGCCTTGGTTTTTCTCAATCGGGCTGACGGTGTGCGTCGTAAGCGCTTCACCTGTGCTCATGAGATCGGTCACTACGTCAAGCACCTGGGGGAGGGAGACAACCTCGAACACGTTGACTATCGCGACGAAGCTGCCTCCCAGGGAGTGGATGCAGACGAGCGGTTTGCCAACTCATTTGCCGCATCTCTGCTCATGCCCGACTATCTGGTGGAACGACAGGTCGCCATGGGCGAAGGCGAGAGGGAGATGGCCGATTTCTTCGAAGTTTCAGAGGCGGCCCTCGTTAACAGATTGAAGGGGCTCGGCCTGTTCTCCCTCTAAAAGGTGTCGGAATCGACCGAGGGCGGGTGAGGGTCGTCCCGATCCCTTTCGCGCACGTTGATGTTCAGGCCCTTGAGTTTTCCCAGGAGCAGGAGCTCGTCGATCAACGGCGGAGTGAGCTGCCCGTCAATCTGCAGATCGACGGAACTGGGGCCATATGCGGCACTCCAACCTCGGATTCCCGCTGACCGCAGCAGATCCCCGACCTCGTCCGCAAACTGTTCGTTCGGGTGGCGAACGACCTCCCGCGCGAGGGGTCGTTGGGCAAGCCCACGGACCGTTTGGAGGACCTCTTCCAGAATTTCCCTGTCCTCCCGCCGAGGGGAGGCTTTTCGATCCGCATCTTCGGGGTAGGCCTTGTGACGAAATTCTTCGAGTTCGGCCTTGAGGTCGGGCCAAAACTTCTCCAAGGCACTGTTCAGGTACCGCTCTGGACGGGGCTCAGGACAGGCGGCGTTCAATGATTCCGCGATTCCTCTGATACCTGCTTCCGTGGCTTCAGTCCCTTGGAACTGGCCTAGAGGATGGTCGATTTCGGCCGGAGCCAGATTGACCGCCAACGGCACCAGGTGGCTTGCTGCGACTGACTTGGCGATAGCCCCTGCCTCGTAGTTCAGCCAAGGGGCGAACTGGTTCTCACGCGTGATACAGACGATCCCGAAGTCAGTCTCCTCCAGTTCTTCCGCAATCTCGATTGCCCACCGCGATCCCGCGGCGAGGTTGCGGGTCGAGACGAATGGGTCCACGGCAGGCAGGATCTGGGGGAGCCAGTCGCCGAGGGCGGCGGCGACATCGCGGCTGCGATCGCCGGACCAGCTGATGAAGACCTTCACCGGCCGCCGTCCAGCCGGTCCGCGATCGCTCGAACCTCGTCGAGCAGCCCGTCGAGCATGCGCTCGGTGTCGCTGTGGATGCGCCATTCGGTCAGGCGGCGCTCGGCGTCGATGCTGTCCAGGCGCTTTTCGAGGACCTCGGTGCGGTCCTCCAGGCGGGCGACGCGGCGGTCGGTGCGCTTTTGGGATTTGCGGATGCGGGTTTTGACGTAGCGGCGGAGGTCCTCTTGGATCGTGTCGAACTCGCGGCGGAGGTCGCTGTTGAGGGGGGCGTTCTGCTCGTCGAGCATCTGCTCGACGCCTCGGCGGACCCGCTCGATCTCTTCGTGGAGCTGCGCGCGGGCGCGCTCGGCTGAGGCGGAGATCGACTCCTCGCCGCTCGGGCGCGAGGGATCGTCCGGATTCGTCGGTCCGTTCACCGGCTCGAATCGTACGGACGGGGGTGGCGGCAAATCCCTCGCGAGACCGCGTCAGGCGTCGCATATCGACGCTGGGTGCGGTCTCGCGGTTAGGCCTGGAGGACGAAGAGGCGGTAGCGGCCGATCGACAGCTCGTCGCCGTCGCTTAGCTCGGTCCAGTCGATCTTGTGGCCGTTGACGAGGAGGCCGTTGAGGCTGCGGTCGTCGAGGATCCGCGGCGGGCGGCCCTCGTCGGTGGCGATCATCGCGTGGCGCCTGGAGACGCTGGGGTCGTCGAGGCAGATCTCCGCCCGCTCGCAGCGGCCGATCTTGGTCCAGCCGACCTCGAGGGGGATCGTCTTCACTTCGCCCCGGTCGCGCAGCGCCAGGTAGTAGCCGGGCTCGGTCAGCCGCCCGCGCGCCTCGTCCAGCCAGGCCTGCGGTTCGTGCTTGCCCCCGACGGCGAATTCGAGAGTGGGGGAGCCGTGCTCCTGCAGCCCGGAGAAGATCGAGTCGCGGCGGAAGCGAGAGGTCCCGCAGACGGGGCACTCCGGCAGCTCGTCGGTCTCGCGGAGGGCGAGCTGGGTGCCGCAGGCCAGGCAGAAATACGTCCCCTCTCCGGGCATGGAGCCGGTGGCGAACGCTTCGCCGGCCGGGCTGGTGCCGGCGCTCTCGAAAATGGGCAACCTCTCCTTCCTAACCTGGTCACACTCGATACTAGTCCTGCGCTGTTCGCCTGTCACTGGGATTTTCTTGACCGGTCCTCGCCGCGTCGCCGCGCCTCCCGCGGCGGACTTAGGCCGCCGCTCCCCATCTAGAATCCGCGGCCGATGGGTCCCGTCAGCACCGAGATCGAGATCGACGCCCCGCGCGAGCAGGTCTTCGCGGCGCTCCTCGACCTCGCCGCCCGCCCCTCCTTCACTGACCACTTCCTCACCGACTTCCACCTCACCCGGATCGACCCGGTCGGGGTCGGCGCCGGCGCCCGGTTCTGCGTCAAGGGGCCGCTGCGCAAGGTCTGGACCGACACGACGATCGTCTCGGTCGAGGAGCCGTTCGAGATCGTCGAGGAGGGCGAGGCCGGGCGCGGCAACCGCATCCCCAGCCACATCGCCTGGCGGCTGACCGAGGGGCCGGGGTCGCTGACCTGCGTCCGCGTCTCCCACTGGACCGAACCGGCCGCCGTCGACCGCGCACTCGAGGTGCTGAGCGGCGGCTCGATCTGGCTGGAGCGCGGCTGGCGCCGGGCGCTGCGCCGCCTCCGCGACAACATCGAGTCCGACCAGCCCGCCGCCGAGCGGATCGTAGTCGCCGGCGGCAACCGTTACGCGACCGGCATCCCCTGACGGCGGCGGACACTTCGCGATGCGGCGTCCTCAGTCGGCCAAATAGCGCTGCTATTCGGCCTCCCTGCGTCCTTGCCTCGCTTGGTCCGGCGCCGTCAGGCGCCTCTATATAGACTCCGCGCCGCGATGCACCCCGACCGCCGCACCCTGCTGCCCCTCTTTGCCCTGCTGGCGCTGCTCGCGCTGACCGTCGGCGTCTCCGCCTGCGGCTACTCGAGCGACTCCAAGCAGACCAGCGAGGGCGAGCCCGTCGAGCTGGGCGAGCTGGAGTACAACGTCACCTTCTCGCGCTACCTCAACCCGAACGACACCGAGGACGCCGCCTACCTGGAAGGGCAGAAAGAAGCGCCGAAAGGGGAAAGCTACTTCGGCGTCTTCTTCGAAGTCCAGAACAAGAGCGACGAACCGCAGCAGCTGCCCTCGACGCTGACGATCACCGACGCCGAAGACCAGGAGTACGAGGTGCTTCCCAGCGAAAGCATCTTCGCGCTGCCCTTCGAAGGCACGGTCGAAGCCGAAGAACAGATCCCGGTCCTCGACTCGCCCGCCCAGCAGGGCCCGATCGAGGGCTCGGTCGCGATCTTCCTCTTGCCTGAAGAAGCATCGGAGAACCGCCCCCTGACCCTTCACATAGAAGGCGCCGAAGAAAAAGGCGAAGTCACCCTAGACCTCTGATCTAGGGGTTTGGGGGTCCCCGGAGGAGCCTCCCCAATCTGCGACGGAGGGGACCCCAAACCCCTAGCCAAGACCTGCCGCGAGCACTTCGGCCGCGATCGGGGCGGCGACTTCGCCGCCCGCCGCTTCGGCTTCGATCAGCAGCACCCCGACCGCCAGCTTCGCCTTTTCGGCCGGCGCGAAGGCGGAGAACCAGGCGTCCTTGATCTGGACCGGGTTTTCGGATTCCTCTTCGCCCGGCTTCGGCCCGAGCTCGGCGGTGCCGGTCTTGCCGGCGACCTGGGCCTCGGAGATGTCGGCCGCGGTCCCCGTCCCTTCGTTGACGACGCCGATCATCAGTTCGGTCAGCTCGTTGGAGATCTTCGGCGACATCACCCGCACCGGTTCGGCATCGGGCCGCAGCTTCTTGTTGGCGACGATCGAGGTCGGCATCCGCACCCCGTCGTTGCCGACCGTCTGCGCCACGTTCGCCATCTCCAGCGGCGTCGCCAGCACTTCGCCCTGGCCGATCGCCGAGACGCCGAGGTCGATTTCTTCGCCGATTTCCGTCGGGATCGTCGATTCCTCGGGTTCGACTTCGCGGACGACCTGCGGCGCGTAGAGGGTCGGCGGCGAGTTGAAGCCGTACCGTTCCGCCGTTTCCACCAGCTTGTCGTTGCCGACCGCCGGTCCGAGCGGGGCGAAGACGGCGTTGCAGGACTCGGCGAAGGCCTCGCGGAAGGTGCCGCCGCAGTACTCGCCGTTGGCGTTGTTGAGGAAGCGGCCGCCGACGTTGATGCCGTTGCTGATTTCGAATTCGTCGTCGAGGCTGACCTTGCCCGCCTCCAGGGCGGCGGTCGTGGTGACGATCTTGAAGGTCGATCCGGGCGGCTGGGGCGCCGAGAAGGCCTGGCCGGCGAGGGCGCGGACGTCCCCCCGCTGCGCGTCCAGCACCGCGACGCCGCCGGCCCGCCCGGCCAGTGCCGAGACGGCGACTTCCTGCAGTTCGGCGTCGATCGTCGTCTTCACCGGCGCGCCCTTCCGCGGCTTGCCTTCGGCGAGGGTGCGGACCGAGGAGCCGTCTTCGGAGACCGCCAGCAGCTTGCCGCCGGGCTTGCCGGCAAGCCGCGCGTTGAAAGCCCGCTCGAGGCCGCTGATCCCGACCGGCGTTTCCGGGCTGAAGCCGTGCCGCGCCAGCTCCGGCCACTCTTCTTCGGGGGCTTCGCCGACTTCGCCGGTGACGTCGATCGCGGCGCTGCCGATCGGGTGTTCGCGTTCTTCGGCGGGGCCTTCGGCCAGGGGCGTCCCGTCGCGGGCGAGGATCGGCGCCCGTTCGGCCAGTTCGACGTCGGCTGCCAGTTCCTCGCCCGGGCGCAGCCCGGGGAAGACGAGGCTCTCGTCCCATTCGACCCCGCCGTCGTCGTAGGGGACGTCGAGGTCTTCTTCGACGGTGCCGAAGGCGACGGTCTCGATCGAGATCGCCACCGGGACCACCTTGCCGGCATCGGTGGACTCCGCGTCGTCCGGCGATCCCGCCTCGATCCCGCGCACCGTCGCCGTCTCCTGCGCTTCGCGGTAGGCCGCTTCGAACTCCTTCAGGCTCACCCGCGCCCGCGAAGCGTCGTTCAGCTCCGCGTACATCGCCTTGAAGTTCTTCGCCGCCCAGGCGTCGGCGAATCGCCCCGCGGCGTCCTTCTCCGGCGAGCCGGGGGAGCCGGCGGTGACGCCGACGACGAAGGCGACGAGCGCGACCACCGCCAGCGGCAGGGTGCGGGTGATGAGGCGGCGGCGGCGCTCCGCCTCGGTGGGGATCCGGTTCACCGGCCGAAAGCTAAAGCAGGCTCTCCCGGCGTGCTTCTATTCACGGGTGACCGTATTGGATTGGGCGATTCTTGCATTCACCCTGGCCCTCGCCCTGTGGGGATACCGGCAGGGCTTGATCGTCGGCGCCCTGACCCTGGTCGGGTTCGCGGCCGGCGCCTTCGTCGGCAGCCGGATCGGGCCGCTGCTGCTGACCAAGGGAGCCGACTCGCCCTACGCGCCGCTCTGCGGGGCGCTCGGGGCGCTGCTGGCCGGGGCGCTGATGGCGGTGACCGTCGAGAGCTTCGCGCTCGGGCTGCGGGAAAAGGTGGTGCGGCGGCCGTTTATGCAGCTGGCCGACGGGGCGGGCGGGGCGGCGCTGATCGCCTCGGTCGCCCTCGGGCTCGCCTGGGTCTTCGGCGCCGTCCTCCTGCACGCCCCCTCGACTGCCCGCCTGCGCGCCGACATCCAGGAGTCGGTGATCCTGCGCAGCCTCAACGACGTCCTGCCGCCGACCGGGCCGCTGCTGAACGCGCTTGACCGGGTCGACCCGGCGCCGACCGTGCTCGGCCCGGCCGCGCCGGTCGCCCGCCCCGACTCGCAGATCGTCTCCGACCCCGACGTCCTCCGCGCCGGCGACTCGGTGGTGCGGGTGCTGAGCACCGCCTGCGGGCTGGGGATCGAGGGCTCGGGCTGGGCAGTCGAACCCGAAGTCGTGGTCACCAACGCGCACGTGGTCGCCGGAGCCGACGACACCACGGTCACCACCCAGGACGGCGCCGAGCTCGCCGCGACGCCGATCTACTACGAGCCGAAGCAGGACCTGGCGCTGCTGCGGATCGGGGCGGCGCTGCCGACCCTGCCGGTCAGCGAAAGGCGGCGGGAGGGGGAGGACGCGGCGGTCCTCGGCTATCCCGAGAACGGTCCCTACGCCCTCGAGCCGGCGCGGATCGGCGAAACCAGGTCGACGATCAGCGAGGACTCCTACGGCGACGGCCCGGTCGAACGGACGATCACGGCGCTGAGCGGGTCGGTGCGCAGTGGCAACTCCGGCGGGCCGCTCGTCGACGCCGACGGCGAAGCGGTCGGGACGGTCTTCGCGGCGACGACGGGAGGACCCCGGGGCGGCTTCGCGATCCCGGCCGAGCAGGTGCGGGTGGCGCTGCGCCACACCGCCGAAGAGGTCGACACCGGACCTTGCACCGGCTGAGCGAAAAGCCGGTCACTTACGTTCAGTAAGCTCGTGACATGGAGCCGGTGGGTACGACCCAGGTCCAGGAGGAGGCACAGGGGGCGGTCTGCCCGCACTTCCACCATGCGATCGAGCTGATCGGGAAACGGTGGACGGGCGCGATCGTCTGCGCCCTGACCGAACGGCCGATGCGCTATGCCGAGCTCGGCAAGGCGGTGCCGGGGCTCTCGGACCGGCTGCTGTCCCAGCGGCTGCGCGAGCTCGAGGAGGAGGGCCTTGTCAAGCGCGAGGTAGAGGCCGGGACGCCGGTCCGGGTGATCTACTCCCTGACCGAGGCCGGCCAGCAGCTCGACCCCGTCCTCTCGGAGCTGAAGTCTTGGGCGAGGCGCTGGAAAAAAGCCGGATAACGACCCTCCCGGGCCCCTACGCCGTCGGCCGCTACGCCGGCAAGCTGCAGGAGTGGATGCGCGAACGGGCGCGGGTGCAGCTGATCGGCGAGGTGACCGGGGTCGGGCGCAGCAAGGTCCAGGCCTACTTCGAGCTGCGCGACGCCGACGGGGCGGTCCCCTGCGCGATCTGGCTCAACGACCTGGAACGGGCGGGGCTGGGGGACGGTGCGCTGCGCGACGGCGCCGAAGTCGTGATCTCCGGCGGGCTCGACTACTACCCCGGGGGCGGCCAGGCCTCGCCCAACTTCTGCTTCCGTGCCACCCACGTGCGGCTGGCGGGGGAGGGGGACCTGATCGCCCGCCTGGAGGCGCTGCGCAAGCAGCTTCGCGCCGAGGGGCTGTTCGAGCTGCAAAAGCAGCTCCACCGGCCGCGGCTGCCGAAGGCGATCGGGGTGGTGACCGCGGAAACCGGCGCGGCGCGGCGCGACCTGCTCGCCGGCCTGCAGCGGCGCGGCTGGGGCGGCTCGGTGATCTGGGGCTTCGCCCCGGTCCAGGACCGCCACGCGGCGCCGGCGATCGGCCGCGCGGTGCAGGACCTGGCGGCGCGGCCCGAGGTCGAGGCGATCGTGGTGACCCGCGGCGGCGGCAGCCTCGCGGACCTCTGGGCCTTCTGCGACGAGACCCTCTGCCGGACGGTGGCGATGCTGCGGGTGCCGGTGATCAGCGCCGTCGGCCACGAGCGCGACAAGACCCTGATCGACGACGTCGCCGCGGTCGCCTGCTCGACCCCGACCCACGCGGCCGAGGCGGCGGTGCCGCTCGACTGCATCGCCGCCCGCGAGAGCCTCGAGCGCTGCGTGATCTCGTTGCGGCGGGCGGGGGAGGGGGCGATCGGGACGCGGTCGCGGCACCTGGGGGCGCTGGCGCGGGGGCCGGCGCGGGCGCTGCAGCGCGAGCGCGGCAAGCTGAACCAGAAGATCCGCGAGATCCGCGCCGCCTCCGAACGCGGCCTGGCGGAACGGGCCGCCTCGCAGAAGCGGATCGGGACGGTGGTCCTGGAGCGGGCGCGGAACCGGGCGGCCGGCGCCGACATGGAGAAACGGAAGGCGGCGCTGCGCCGGGCGATGGTGACGCTGCGGGCGCACGAACCCGAGCGCACCCTGGAGCGCGGCTACGCCCTGGTCGAGGGGGAGGACGAAGAGCCGCTGACGAGCGCCGCGGCCGCGGCCGCCGCCGGGGAGGTCAAACTGCGGTTCGCGGATGGACGCATTCGAGCGAGAATCGACGCAGGCGGCGACGGAGACGACGAGCGTGAGCGATAGCCCCGAGAGCTACGAGGCCGCGGTAGAGCGGCTGGAGGAGATCATCGACCGGCTCGACTCCGGCCAGGCCGGCCTGCGCGAGACCCTCGACCTCTGCAAAGAGGGCCGCGAGCTCGTCAAATACTGCGCCGCCGAGCTGGACGAGGTCGGCGAGGGATTGAAGGAGCTGCGCCTCGACGACCTGGCAGCGCGCCTAGAGGTCGGCTCCGAGCCGAGCTAGTTCTCGGGGGGACCCGAGCAAAGCCCGCGTAGTGCGGGGCAGCCGCGGCAGAGGGACCAGTCGCGCTGCTCGGGCGGGGCGACGGGGAAGTCGCCGCCCTCGATGCGGGCGATCGTCTCCTCTAGTGAGGTGCGGGCGGCAGTCATCTCGGCGAGGCCGAGGAGCGAGCTCGCCGGCTCGTCTGGTCGCTCGAGGAAGACGTAGGCGACCTCGACCTCCTCGCATCCGAGCGCCTCGGCGACGGCAAGTGCGTAGATCGAGCGCTGGACCTCGTAGTGGGCGGCGCGCTCGGTCGGGTCGGCTCCGCCGAGGCGGTCGGTCTTGTAGTCGAGGACGAGCGGCGGCGCCCCTTCGCGCTCGACCAGGAGGTCGATCGAGCCGCGCAGGACGGTGTCGCCGACCCCGAGCAGCAGCGGCACCTCGGCCCGGACGCGGGTCGCTTCGGCGCCGATCCGCTCCCGCAGCGGCGAGCCGATCCACTGTCGCACCGGCTCCAGCAGCCCCTCCGCGAGTCCGTCGTCGTGTCCGTTATGCGGACCCTTTGACGGACTCGGCGCGAGCCCGTTCGCCACGGCGTGCCGCTCGGCCAGCTCCGGCGAGGGGTCTGCCCACCCGTTCGCCTGGCTCCACTCCAGCAGCGCGTGCACCGCCGCGCCCCGCGCGGTCCGCTCCTCCCGCGCCGACGGCGTCGCCTCCTCCGGTGAGAACGCATTTGTCTCCGCTATGCGGGAAGAAGTGCGTTCTCGATTCTGCAGGCCGAGCACCCGCTCCATGTAGAAGCGGTACGGGCACTCCTTGTAGGCCGAGATCGCGGTGTAGCTCAGGGGGCGGCTGGGGACCGTCGGCGGCCGGCGCTCGACCAGGGGCGGCGGGCCTTCGCCGAGCACGCGGGCCGCGGCGCCTTCGCGGCGCAGGGTGCGCAGCTCGGCGGCGCGCTCGGGCGAGGGGAGGTTGACCCGGACCGCGATCTCCGAGGGCGCCGGCTCCGCCTCCAGGCCGGGCCGCGGCGCGGGCGGCGCCACCGGCACGGTCGAGTCCTCGTCGCGCGGCATCCCGAGTGCCTCGACCAGGCGCTCGATCACCGGCCGGCCCTTCGTCTCCTTGCCCGCTTTCGGGTCGACGACGCCGCTGACGATCAGCCGCTCGCGGGCGCGGGTCGCGGCGACGTGGAAGAGCCGCAGCTCCTCTTCGGCTTCGCGCTCGACCGTCTCCTCGCAGAGGGCGCCGTACTCGAAGAGGTCGATCTTCGGGCTGCCGAGACGGACGAGGCGCAGGCCGACCCGCGGCTGATCCTCGCGGCCGAGCGCCAGCAGCGGCGAGCGAGCGGCGTTCAGCAGGCGGCGCGAGAGGTCCGGCACCGCGACGACCCCGAACTCGAGGCCCTTGGCGTTGTGGACGGTCATGATCCGGACGCCGTCGTGGCCCTCGGCGGCGGTTGCCGCCTGCGCCTCGACATCGCTTTCGGCCCGGGCGGCGAGGAAGTCGAGGAAGCCGCGCAGGTCGCGCCCCTCGCGCTGCTCGAACTCAGCCGCCAGGCGGCCCATCTTGCGGACGTTGGCGAAGCGCGCCTCGCCCGCCGGGCGGCTGAGGACCGCGAGGTCGTAGCCGGTCTCGGTCACCGCCGCCTCGATCAGGTCCGCCAGCGTGAGGCGCGGCCCACGCTCGCGCAGAGAGCCGATCTGGGCGACGAAGGCAGCCAACAGCTCCCGCTCGCTCTCCGGGATGTCCCGCAGCCGCTCCGGCTCCGTCAGTCCCGTCTCGTGGTTCCTTTGTCCTGTATCTCCGGAAAAAGGAACCACGCGATCGGCACCGGCTGCCGCCTCCACCGCCGGCCAGACGTGGCGGCGCTTGCCCGCCGCGGCTCGCAGCAGCCAGAGGGTGTCCGGGGCGACCGCGCAGGCGGGGGAGGCGAGGGCGCCGAAAAGGGCGTGGTCGTCGAGCGGGTTGGCGATCACGGCGAGCAGGGCGCAGACGTCGGCGACCTGCTGCTGGGACCAGTAGCCGCGGCCGCCGACCACGTAGGGGCGCAGCCCCGCGCGTTCGAGCGCGTCCTCGTAGGCGTCGAGGTGGGAGAAGGCGCGCAGCAGCACGACCATCTCGCCGCGTGGCACGCCTTCGTCGGCCAGCTCGCGCAGCCGCTCGGCGACCGCGCGCGCCTCGGCCAGGCAGTTCAGCGGCGTGGCTCCGTCGATCGCCGGCTCCAGCTCGATCTCCTCGGCGTCCCAGCCGTCGCGGGCGGTCAGCAGCAGCTCGACCGGCGCGCCCTCGCCCGTCGGCGGCCCCTCGCCCCGCGGCGGCTCCTCGGGCGGCGGCGTCCCCACCCGCAGCGGGGTGTAGGCGGCGCCGAGCAGTGCCTCGCCGAAGAGGTTGACCGCGCCGACCACCTCCGGCCGCGAGCGGAAGTTGCCGCTGAGCCGCATCAGCTCGGCGTCGGTGCGGCGGTCGATCTCCTCGCGGCGGCGGCGGAAGACCTCGAGGTCGGCGTGGCGGAAGCCGTAGATCGACTGCAGCTCGTCGCCGACCACGACCAGCTCGGTCTTCGGGCCTCGCAGCGCCTCGATCAGCCGCAACTGCAGGCGGTTCGTGTCCTGGAACTCGTCGACGAGGATCTGGCGGAAGCGGCCGCGGTAGTGCTCGCCGATCTCGGCCCGCTCCAGCAGGCGCGCGGCGAGGATCTGCAGATCCTCGAAGTCGATCCCGGCGCGCCGTTCCTTCGCCGCCTCGAAGCGGGCGGAGAAGAGGCGCAGCAGCTCGGCGAGGTGGCGGTAGACGGCGCCGCCCTCGCCGGCCTCGGCGGTGCGGGCGATCGCCGCCTCGATCGCCTCCCTGTAGCCGGCGAGCGCCTTCGCCTTGCTCGAGGTCGCGAAGGCGCGCAGCTTGTCGAGAGTCGGGGCGGGGCCGGGGGCGCTCAACCGCGCCAGCGCCCGCTCCGGCAGCTCGCGTTTGGGATCGCCCTCCTTCAGCTCCTGCAGGCACTCACGGGCAGCCTCGACGGCGCGCCGGACCGCCGCCTCCGGGTCCGCCGCCGGCGGCTCCGGCAGCTCGGGCTGGGCGATGCCGCGGCTGCGCAGCTCCTCGTGGATCGCGACGACCATCCCCCGCAGCCCTTCGACGTCGTAGGCGGCGACGGTCTCCTCCCGCGCCGCCTCGCCCGCCGCCAGGAACTCGACCAGGGCGTCGTCGAAGGCCTCGCGGGCGGCTCGCGCCGCCTCCGGCGCGTCGAGGACGCGAAAGCCGGGATCGACCCCGGCGGCGACAGGATGAGCCGCCAGGACCCGGTTGCAGAAGCCGTGGATCGTCGTGATCCAGGCGCCGCCGATCCCGGCCAGGACCGCGGCGGCACGCTCGGAGCCCCGCTCCGCCCGGCGCGCCAGCTCGGTGCGGATCCGCCGGCGCAGCTCGGCGGCGGCCTTGTCGGTGAAGGTGAAGGCGAGGACGGCGTCGGGGGAGAGGCCGGAGTCGCAGACGAGGCGGCAGTAGCGGTCGACCATCACCCCGGTCTTGCCGGTCCCGGCGCCCGCCTCCAGCAGCACGTCCCTGCCGCGGACGGCGATCGCCGCGGCCTGCTCGGGGGTCGGCTCGCGGGACGGCGCCTGCGTGCGCTGCTCGACCGTCACCGTTCGTCCTCGCCCTCTTCGTCGATGTACCGGGGCGCGCGGTCGCGCCGGCAGATCGAGGCGAAGGTGCAGTAGGACGGGCAGACGTCGTGGCCGCGCAGCCCTGGTCGCGGCCCCGGGTCGCGGCGGATCTCGCCGGCGCGCATGCGGGCGACGATCTCGCCGGCCCGCCGCCGCGTGTCGTCCAGCAGCTCCTCCAGCTCCTCCGGCTCGACGACGTCGGTCGAGTAGAGGCCGTAGCCGGCGAGGTCCTGGGCGACCGCGGCCGAGACGACCCCGCGCGGGCGTCGCGAGGAGGTGCCGCGCAGCGGGTGGTAAAGCGCCGCGACCGGCTCCGCCCCCCAGTGCTCGGCGACCGCGAGCAGGTAGAGCGGCAGCTGCAGCTTCGCCTTCTCCTCGAACTTGTCGCGCGGGGTGACCTGGCCGGCGAGCTTATAGTCGATGACGACGGCGCTGCCGTCGGCGGCGCGGTCGACCCGGTCGACGGCGCCGTGCAGGCCCCAGCCGCCAAGGTCGAGCGACGGCCGCTCGGCGTCGGGGTGCTCGCCGAACCGCGCCTCCAGCAGCCAGGGCTCGAAGCCGCCGGTCTCGCGCTCGGCCTCCTCGGCGAGGAAGCGCTCGAGCAGGCACTCGACCCGCCGCGCCATCGCCCGCTCGGCCGGGTGCGAGCCGAGCTCGCGCTCGGCGGCGACCGCCGCCACCAGCTCGCGCCCGCGCTCGACCCAGGCGCCGAGCGTGCCCGGACGCGGCAGCGGGTCTCCGCCGGGGCGCTCCTTGTAGAGGCGATCGAGGGCCTCGTGCATGAGGCCGCCCTGGACGAGCGGGTCCGGGACCGGGTCGAGCAGCTGCGGGTCGAGCTCGTGGCCGGCGAACCAGCGGTAGGAGCAGAGGTCGAACTCCTCCAGGGTGGTGCCGCCGTAGGCGGCGACGGCGGCAAGCGAGTCCAGCGCCGCCGGGTTGGTCAGCGGCCCGGGGGCGCGGGAGGCTGCCTCGGCCCGCCGCGCCTCGCCGACGCGAGCGACGATCGCCGCCGCCAGCTCGGCTTCGACCCCGACCTGCGCCAGCAGCTCGGCCGGGTCATCCGCGGCTGGCGACTTGGGGCGCCCATAGCCGCCCAAAGTCGCCACCAGTGCCCGCGCCAGCTCGTCCTCCGACGGCGCTTCGGCCAGCGGCGCGACCACCTGCGCCAGGTCCCGGACGACCGTGATCTCCTCCTCCAACGGGTCGGGAGAGCTGCCGTCGGGGGCGGGGGAGAGCAGCGCCCGCACGTCGTCGATCAGCGGCGAGCGCGCGGTCGCGCTGCCGTCCTCGTCGCTGTCGCGGTAGGAGAGGACGAGGCTGCGCCGGGGCAGCGCCAGGCAGGCGTGGAAGAGGTAGCGCTCCTCGGCCTCGGTGTCGCGGCGGGGGTCGAGGCCGAGGGTCTCCCGCTGCGCGTCGGAGAGGAAGGGGTCGGCGCCGCGGTCGCGGCGCGGGAACTCACCGTCCTGGAGCGAGCCGACGACGACGTGGTCGAAACGGGCGGCGCGCAGGCGGTAGGGGTCGGCGATCCGCACCCGCCCCTCGACCGGCCCCGACCAGACCCGGAAGTCGAGCTCTTCGACGATCGGCGCCAGCTCCTGCGGCTCGGGCGCCAGTGCCCCGAGCTCGCCCAGCTCCGCCAGCGCGGCGGCGATCTCCGAAGCCGCGCGCAGCTCCAGCCCTTCTCCCTGCGGCAGCGAGGGCCCATCGCCGGCGTCGCGCAGCGGGCGCGAGGCCATCCGCCCCGCCAGCGCCCCGACCTCCGCCGCCAGCGCGGCCGGCGAGCGCTGCGCCGCTTCGCGCAGGCGCAGGAGGTCACGCGGCGGCTCGCCGTCCTCGCCCTGCCAGAGCAGCAGCGCGGTCTCGGCGTCGCGCACGCGGCGGCGGCGCAGCGAGCGCTCGAACCAGTCGACACGGCCGGGAGAGAAGCCCGCGGGGCCGCGCAGGTAGCGGAGGAGGTCGGAGGCGCGGCGGGCGCCGAACTCGGCCTCCAGCAGGGCGATCAGGGCACCGCCGACGCTGGTCCCGGCGACCGGCACCTCGGCCTCTAGCGCGACCGCGACGCCGTTGCGCTCCAGGGCCGCGGCGATCTCGGGCCCGCGGCGGGCGGGATCGCGGAGGGCGATCGCGATCTCGGCCGGGTCGGCGCCCCCGGCGACGAGCCGCGAGACGTGGGCGGCGATCGCCTCCGCCTCGGCCCGCGTTCCCGCCGAGCGCAGCAGGGTGAGGCTGTCGTCGACTTCCGCCTGCTTCGGCCGCGGCGCCCCGAACCCGACCGTCAGGTGGAAGAGCAGCGGGCTGAAGGTGTTGCCGGGATCGGCCGCGGTCACGACCTCCGCCGCCGGCTCCAGCTCGCGCAGCTTCCCCAGCAGTCGCCCGCGCGCCGCCAGCGCCGCGCTTCCCTCTTCGTAAGGGAGGGCGACCGTCACCTCCGCCTGCGCGGCCAGCGCGGCGAGGAGCTCGAACTGGTTCTCGGTCAGGTCGTCGAAGCCGTAGAGGAGGACCGGCCGCCCGCCCCAGAAGGAGCCGTCGCGGCGAAGCTGGGAGATCGCCTCGCGGGCGATCCCGTGGGGGTCGACGCGCCCGGTCCGCCGCCGCACCGCTTCGTAGCCGCCGTAGAGGGCGGCGACGTCGGCGAGGTAGGCGGAGCCCTCGAGCGTCGCCGCGCTCGCCTCGACCTCCTCCGGCTCGACCCCCGCCGCCTGCAGCTCGCCGAGCAGGCGCTCGAGCGCGCGGGCGAAGCGCGGCCGCCCGGCCGAGCGCCGCAGCGGCCGCAGCCGCTCGCGCCGGGCCGCGATCGCCGCCGAGACCGCCCGCAGCCGCTGCGCCGGTGAGAGCTCGGCGCCGGCCGGCGCTCCCGCCGCCGTGGCGACGGTGCGGAAGAGGCCGCCGAAGGTCATCGCCGCGCCGCCCAGCAGGGCACCGCCGCCGGAGAGCTCGCGCTCGAAGGCGAAGACGTCGTCGACGGTCGGCACGACCAGGATCGGGTCGCGCTCCAGGGCGGCGGTGAAGTCGCGGCGGATGACGCCGGCGCGGCCCGAGTTGGGGGGTCCGTAGACGAGTTTCAGCGGCACGGCGACCGAGCCTAGGGACGGGTCCGGCGCCTACTTCGCAGTGCCTCCCATGACACCGCAAACTGGGGGATTAGCGGGCATCTTTTGGCGTCGGCGACCGCCTCTACCTTTCCCTCATCGCATGTCCCTCTGCTTCGTAGACCCAGCCGACGCCATCCGGGCCATTGCCGACTCGGTCGGCCGTGAGGCTCGCCGCCAGCTCCTCGGGGAGGCGGTGCGCGCCTGGGTGGACGAGATCCCCGACCACGAGCTCGAAGTCCACTACGCGAAGGCGATCTCCGAGCTCGACGAGCACGACCTCTCGATGCTCGCCGCCTGGCACGGCTCCCTCGAGGTCGGCCAGCCGGTCCCCAACCGCGACTTCCTCATGGGCGCCTTCAACTCGCTCGGCGAAAACCGCCGCGAGGCCCTCAAGCTCGCCGCCGGCTTCCGCGGCGAGGAGGCCGTCGACTCCGGCGTCACCGAAGAGGACGCCCTGGAGCTGGTCCTGGGCCTCCTCAGCCCACCCCGCCTGATGGAGCTGGCGGGCGAGGCGATGGAGCTCTACGTCTGGGATAGAGCAGGCTCGGACAACTAGTCGGGGTCCCAACTCTCCGCCGCCTTTACGTCCCTCCCTGTTTGGTTTTCCGCCTCGGGGGCTAACCTCGAATCGATGGATGTTCCGCCTCAGGTAATCGTCATCTTCGGCGCCACCGGCGACCTGGCGCGGCGGAAGCTGCTGCCGGGGCTGCTGCGGCTGTTCCAGGCGGGGCTGATGCCGGAATTCCGGGTGATCGGGGTCTCGATGGAGGACATCTCCGACGCCGAGTTCCGGGGGATCGCGGAAAAGGCGTGCCGGGAGTTCGCGCGCAGCGCCTTCGGCGGCGAGGAATGGCACGAGTTCTCGGGCAAGCTGCGGTACGTGCCGCACGAGCAGGCGCCGGAGGCGCTGGCCGAAGCGGTGAAGGAGGCCGAGGAGGAACTCGGCCCGGAGATGCGGTTGCTCCACTACCTCAGCGTGCCGCCGACGGCGGCGCCGGACGTCGTCCAGATGCTGAAGACCTGCGGGCTCTCGAAACGCTCGCGGGTGATCATGGAGAAGCCGTTCGGCACCGACCTCGCCTCGGCTCGCAAGCTGAACGAGATGGTCCACGAAGTCCTCGACGAGGACCAGGTCTTCCGCATCGACCACTTCCTCGGCAAAGAGGCGGCGCAGAACATCCTCGCCCTGCGCTTCGCCAACGGCCTCTTCGAGCCGATCTGGAACCGCAGCCACATCGACCACGTCCAGATCGACGTGCCGGAGACGCTCGGGGTCGGCTCCCGCGCCGCCTTCTACGAGAAGACGGGCGCCTTCCGCGACATGGTCGTCACCCACCTCTTCCAGATCCTCGCCTTCGTCGCGATGGAGCCGCCGACCTCGCTGGCGCCCGGCCCGATCACCGACGAGAAGAACAAGGTCTTCCGCAGCCTGCAGCCGCTCGACCCCGACCAGCTGGTGCGCGGGCAGTACGAGGGCTACCGGGAAGAGGAGGGCGTCGACCCCGATTCGCGGACCGAGACCTTCGTCGCCCTCAAGGCCGAACTCGACAACTGGCGCTGGAGCGGCGTCCCCTTCTACCTGCGCACCGGCAAGCGGATGGGGGAAAGCGCGCGGATCATCTCGATCGCCTTCCGCGAGCCCCCGCACGCGATGTTCCCCGAGCACTCGCGGGTCGGCCGCTACGGCCCCGACCACCTCACCTTCGACCTCGACGAGTCCTCCCGCGTCTCGCTCTCCTTCTACGGCAAGCGGCCGGGGATGGGGATGGTCCTCGACAAGGCGAGCATGCAGTTCTCGCTCGACGAAACCGGCTACCGCGGCGACGCGGTCGAGGCCTACGAGCGGCTGATCCGCGACGCGATGATCGGCGACCGCACCCTCTTCACCACGGCGGTCGGGATCGAGCGGCTGTGGGAAGTCTCCGAACCGTTGCTGCAGGACCCGCCGCCGGTGAAGCCGTACCCGCAGGGGTCGTGGGGGCCGACGGAGATCGGCGCCCTGATCGCCCCGCATAGCTGGCGCCTGCCCTTCGCCCGCCGCTGGCGCGAAGCGCCGGGCGAAGCGGGAGACGGCAACGGGGCGGGCTTACCGGCCCGCGAGTCGGCCTAGTCCCAGGCTGTCGAGTTTGTAAGACATAGCCATACAAACTCGACATGCCTACTCGACCGCGGCGCGGATCTCGGCGATCGCCTGCTCGTTGTCGCGGAAGTGGACCGCCTTCATCCCGGCCTTTTCCGCGCCTTCGCAGTTGACCTGGAGGTCATCGACGAAGAGGCAGGCCTCGGGCGCCAGGTCGATCCGCTCCAGGGTCAGCCGGTAGATCCGGCCTTCCGGCTTGCGGCAGCCGACGAAGGCGGAGTCGACGACCTCCTCGAAGATCTCGTCGACCGGCATCATCGAGCGCCAGAGCGGCTCCCACTCGCGCACGTTGTTGGTCAGCATCGCCATCCGCAGCCCGCCCGCCTTGAGCTCGCGCATCAGCTCGATCATCGGCTCGTTCGGGTCGAGCGCGTCGAAGTAGACCTCGCGGAAGCGGTGCAGGTGGGGGCGGTGGCCGAGCAGCGGCTCGAGGTTGGCGCTCAGGAGGTCGAGGAACTCGACCTCCTCGATCTCGCCGCGCTCGAGCTCGAAGAGCGGGTTGTCGCCGCGCGCCTCGGCCGCCGCGCGGAGCGCCTGCCCGAGGTATTCGGCCGGGATCTCGATCTCGTCCTGGACGCGTTCGAAGCTGCCGAGCAGCGGCGTCGTCAGAACGCCGCCGAAGTCGGAGACGACCGCCCGGATCCCGCTGGCTCCGGTCTCACTCATCGACGACGCGGGCGACCTCGTAGGTGCCGAGCCCCTCGCGCCCTTCGACCGACCAGCGGAAGAAGGCGATCTGCGAGTCGAGGTGCCGGCGGCGCACGCGCACCGCGCTGATCAGCGACCCGGCCCCGCGCAGCGGCCGCATCTCCTCGACCGACGGCCACAGCTCCAGCGTCGCCCGCCGCTGCACGCCGTCCTCGCCGTACTCGGTCGAGAGCAGCGTCTCCTCGAAGGTCAGCGGCGCCCCCTCGGGCTCGCAGAGGACGGCGCTCACCTCCTCGTCGTCGATGCCGCGGCCGCCCGCGGGCAGCCGCGAGGTCAGCGCCAGGAGGCCGCCGTCGGAGAAGACAACCCCGATCGACCGCCGCCCGATTCGGCCCGGCTCGCTCATGCCGCGCAGCCTAGTGATCCGCCGGGCGCGGCAGAGCTTTTGGTCGCTATGGGCACATAAGCTCTGCCGCCCCATGCCCGAGCTGACGATCCGCGACGCCGATCCCCAGCGTGACGCCGGCGCCTGCGCGGCGATCTACGCCCCGCACGTCGAGGAGAGCCCGGTCTCCTTCGAGGAACGGGCGCCGGACGCGGCCGAGATGGCGGCGCGGATCGAGCGCTACGGCGCCGGCCACGCCTGGCTGGTCGCCGCGCGGGACGGCCAGGTGCTCGGCTACGCCTACGCGACCGCCTTCAACGAGCGGCCCGCCTACCGCTGGAGCACCTTCGTCTCGGTCTACGTCAAGGACGCCGCCCGCGGCGAAGGCATCGGCCGCACCCTCTACGAAGCCCTCTTCGACCGCCTGCGCGAGCGGGGCTTCCGCATCGCCTGCGCCGGGATCACGCTGCCGAACGAGGCGAGCTGCGGCCTTCACGAGAGCCTCGGCTTCGAGCTCGTCGGCGTCAACCGCGAGATCGGCTGGAAGCAGGGCGCCTGGCGCGACGTCGGCTGGTACCAGCTCGAGCTCTCCCCGGCCCCCGCCGGCCCACCCCCCGAGCCGCGCTGACGAAAGCAAGGCTCCTCGCCGAACTGCATCAACTTAACTACCTGCCAGGTGGTTTAGTTGATGCAGTTCGCGGCTGGCTACCATGGAGCTATGCCTGACGATCCGATCACCACGCCCGACCAGCAGCCCGCGGCCCCGGCGGCCGACCACGACGAAACCCTCACCGAGGAGGACGTCTACGAGGTTCTCGAGGAGGTAATCGACCCCGAGCTCGGGCTCGACTTCGTCTCCCTCGGCCTCGTCTACGACGTCAACATCGAGCAGGACTCCGAGGTCTACGTCACCTTCACCCTCACCACCCCCGCCTGCCCGATCGGCCCCCAGGTCTCCGAGCAGATGCGCGAGTTCGTCGGCGACCTCCCCGGCGTCACCGCCGTCCACCCGAAGATGGTCTTCGACCCCCCGTGGTCCCCGGAAATGATGACCGAGGACGCCAAGTTCGCGCTTGGGTTCTGAAGCGTTGCTGCAAGTGGTGAGTTAACCCGCCTATAGCCCGGTTAACTCACCAATAGCTACTCGTAGGTCAACGCCCGCAGCGGGTCCAGGTGCGCGGCGCGCCGCGCCGGGAGGATCGCGGCGAGGGTGCCGATCACCACGCCTAGGACCGCAGTCATGATCAGCATGCCCGTCGGGATGTGGAGGTTGAGGCCGACGAGGGTGCTGGCGCGGACGCTGTAGATCCAGACGATGCCGACTATGAGGCCGGCGATGATGCCGGCCAGGCAGCCGCCGAGGGAGATCAGGAGGCTCTCGTCGAGCATGGTGCGGCGGATGCGCCAGCGGCTGCCGCCGAGGGCGCGGAGGACGCCGATCTCGCGGGTCCGCTCGATCACGGACATCGAGAGGGTGTTGACGATGCCGAGGAGGCCGACGATCACGGCGATGCCGATGATCGCGTTGAAGAAGGCGAACTGCTGGTTGATCTGGTCTTCGTAGTGCTGCTTGAACTTGGTGTTGGAGACGGCTTCGTAGCCGGGGTAGTCGACCGCCAGGAGGCGGTGGATCTTCGTCCCGAGCAGGCGGCGGTCGCCCGCCGAGGCGGCGGTGACCGCGAGCACCGAGTCGGTGGTGATCCCGTAGACCTGCTTCATCGTCCCCAGCGAGACCATCATCGTGTTGCCGTTGGCCTCGAAGGTGTCGACGGTCGCCACCACCGGCACCCGGCGCGCCCCGCCCGCGCCCTTCAGCGGGATCGTGTCGCCCACCACGATCCCGGTGTCGTCGGCGAAGCCCTTGCCGACGATCGCCCCGCCCGCGGCCAGGCCGGCCATCGCCCTCGTCGTGGTCACGCCTTCGTATTCGCTGCGATCCACCCGCGGCCAGGCCCGCGGATCGACCGCCTCCAGCAGCCCCGGTTCGTCGCTGACCGGCAGGTGCACCATGTAGACGCTGCGCAGCGGCGTCACCGTCCCCGCCTCGGGCAGGGCGGCGATCCGTTCCCGCAGCGGCCGCGCGATCGAGGTCCCGGGCCCACCGCCGTACTCGGTGTAGCCGGCGGGCTGCACGGTCAGGTCGCGGGTGAAGCGCTTGTCGAGTTCGTCGGAGATCGAGCCGACGAAGCTCTGGCTCATGATCCCGTTGACGACGACCACCGAGAGCGTCACCACCAGCGCCGAGGCGGTCGCCGAGCTGCGCAGGGGGTTGGCGCGGACCGAGTCGGAGGCGAGGCGCCCCTCGGCCGGCATCACCGCCCGCGCCGGGATCGCCAGCAGCCGGATCACCGGCATCACTACGAACGGTGCCAGCAGCACCATGCCGACGAACATGACCACGGTCGAGCCGACGCCGACGATCGCCGACCAGGCGCCGCCGGACTGGTTGCTGAACCAGAAGAGGCCGCCGATCGCCAGGCCCGGCAGGAAGAGGGCGAGGCCGACGAGGGCGCGCCGCAGCCCCGGTGGCCGCTCGATCGTGCGCCCGCCGGTGAGCGCCCGGATCGGCGGGATCCGGCCGGCGCGCAGGGCGGGGTAGAGAGCGCCGGCGAGGGTCGCCAGCAGCCCGACGGCGATCGCGATTACCGCCGCGCCGGTCGTCACCTTCAGCGCCGAGATGGGCAGGCCGAAGAAGCTCCGCATCGCCGAGGCCAGCAGTTCGGCCAGCCCGAGCCCGAGGGCGAGGCCGAAAGCCGCGCCGACAGTCGCCAGGATCAGCGCCTCGAAGACGACCCCGCCGGCGAGCCGCCGCCGCGAGGCGCCGAGCGCGCGCATCGTGCCGATCTCACGGATCCGCTGCAGCACGGTCATGTTGAACGAGTTGAGGATGAGGAAGGCGCCGACGAAGAGCGCGATCCCGGAGAAGAAGTAGAGGACGATGTCGAGCCCGGCGAGCGATTCGTTCGCCTGGTCGCCCTTCCCGGACGGCGTTTCCACTTCCACGCCCGGCCCGGTGACCGCGGCGATCCGCCGTTTCAGCTCGCTCGCCGAGGTGCCTTCGTCGGCGACCACGTTGATCTCGTCGAAGGTGCCGTATTTGTTCGTCAGTTCGCGCTGGCCGGCGATCGGCATCGCCGCCGTCCCGTAACCGCCGAGGTCGAGGCTCGTCTGCAGCTTGTAGACGCCGGTGACGGTGACGTCGGCGCGGCCGGTCGGCGTCGCCAGCCGCAGCCGGTCGCCGGGCTTGTAGCCCTGCTGGTGGGCCCAGCTTTCCTCCAGCTCGATTTCGCGCGGGCCGCGCGGCTCCCGCCCTTCGACCACTTCCGAGCCGGCGGTGTCGTACCCGTTCATGTTCACCCCGGCGACGAAGAGCATCGAGCTGCGGCCGCTGTTGGCGGCGCCCTTTTCGTCGACGGTGCGGAAGACGCCGAAGACGTCGCCTTCGGCGGCCTTGACCCCTTCGACCTGGCGGATCTTCGGCAGTTCGCTGACCGGCACCGAGCCGACCGCGGATTTGCCGGAGACGACCACGGTGGTGCGCCCGTAGATCGCGTCGAAGAGCCCTTCGAAGCTGGAGTGGATGGTGGTGACGAGGATCAGCACGCCGAAGGCCATGCCGACGCCGAGGACGATCCCCGCCGTGGTCAGGACCGAGCGCAGCGGCCGCGCCCGCAGCGAGCGCAGGCCGATGCCGT
>DASSMM010000019.1:0-24627 GCA_035688825.1 Solirubrobacterales bacterium
GCCGCGACCCGCGCGGTCGTCGACGCCGGCTGGTACCCCTACGCGGCCCAGATCGGCCAGACCGGGAAGACGGTGGCGCCGAAGCTGTACCTCGCCGCCGGCGTCTCCGGGGCGATCCAGCACAAGGTCGGGATGCAGAACTCGGAAAACATCCTCGCGATCAACAAGGACCCGAACGCGCCGATCTTCGAGTTCTCCGACCTCGGCGTGGTGGGCGATCTCCACAAGATCGTCCCCAAGCTGACCGAGGCGATCAAGGCGAAGAAGGGCTAGAGCGATGCCAGTAGCTCCGAGCGAGTTCCCGCCTCCGTTCGATTCCGACAGCGTCATCGCGGCGCCGACGGATCCGGAGGACGAGCGTATTGAGGTTGGCGTGGCGATCGTCGGCGGCGGGCCCGCCGGCCTCGCCTGCGCCAACAAATTGATGCAGCTCCTCGAGAACGAGCCGGAGCTACTGGAGAAGCTGGGCGAAGTCCCGGTCGCGGTGATCGAGAAGGGCAAAGTCGCCGGCGCCCACCTGCTGTCCGGTGCCAACGTCGACCCCTCGGCGCTGGAACGGCTCTTCCCCGACCTGCCGCCGGCGGAGTGGCCGCCGGTCTACCAGGAGGTGACGAAGGACGCGACGTACTTCCTCACCAAGAGCAAAGCCTTCCCGCTGAAGCCGCCGCCGCCCAACTTCCGCAAAGAGGGCACCTACACGCTCTCGGTCTCCAAACTCGGCCGCTTCCTCGCCGAAAAAGCCGAAGAGGCAGGCGTCTACATCCTCACCGAGACCGCGGCCACGCAGCTGCTGGTCGAGGACCGGATCGTCAGGGGCGTCCGCTCCGGCGACCGCGGCCGCGGCAAAGAAGGCGAAGAGCTCGGCAACTTCGAGCCCGGCTCGGACGTCGTCGCCAAGGCGACGGTGCTCGCCGAGGGCACGATCGGCCACCTCACCTACGCCGCGATGGACTACTTCAACCTCCGCGAGGGCTCCGACCCGCAGGTCTGGGAGCTCGGGGTGAAGGAGATCTGGGAGGTCCCCAAGCCGCTCGACCGGGTCATCCACACCCTCGGCTGGCCGCTGCGCTGGAGCCCGCGCTACAAGGAGGCCGGCGGTTCGTTCATCTACCCGATGGGGGAGGACAAGGTCTGCTTCGGCCTCGTCGTCGGCCTCGACACCACCGACGCCACCTTCTCCGTCCACGACGCTCTGCAGGAGTTCAAGACCCACCCCTTCATCAAGAAGATCATCGAGGGCGGCAAGCGGGTCGGCTGGGGCGCGAAGACGATCCCCTCGGGCGGCTACTGGGCGCTGCCGAAGCGCTTCTCGGTGCCGGGCATGCTGATGGCGGGCGACGCAGCCGGGATGGTCAACATCGCCGAACTCGCCGGCGTCCACTACGCGATGCACGCGGGGATGTACGCGGCGGAAGCGATCGTCGAGTCGCTGAAGAAGGACATCGACTCGGTCAACTTCGAAAGCTACGACGGGATGATCCGCAGCTCGGTGATCGAGAAGGACCTCTATCGCTCGCGGAACATGAAGCAGCCGCTGACCAAAGGCCTGATCTTCGGCGGCATGATGGGCAGCGCCATGGTCGCGACCAAAGGCGCCTTCCCGGGCGGCCATTGGAAGATCGAGGACAACGCCGAGATCCCCGTCTTCGAGGGCAAGGCGGCGGACAGCTATCCGAAGCCCGACAACGAGCTGACCTTCAACAAGCTCGATTCGGTCTTCCTCTCCGGCAACGCCACCCGCGACGACGCCCCCAACCACGTCCGCATCCAGACCCACGTCCCCCGCGAGATCGCCCAGACCTGGGTCTCGATGTGCCCGGCCCAGGTCTACGAGATCCCCGAGGACCAGCTGGAGAACGGCGCCGCCGAAGTCGACGTCCACGTCACCGCCTCCAACTGCGTCCAGTGCGGCGCGATCACCGCCAAGGGCGGCCGCCTCACCCTCCCCGAGGGCGGCGACGGCCCGCTCTACCAAGAGACCTGATTTCGTAACGAAGCCGCGCGCCGATAGGCACGATCCGCGCGCCACGCGTGCGGATTTGCTGCCTAGGCTCGGCGGGTGCTTCCCGTCGGGACTCTGATCAGCGACTTTGCCGCCGGCGCCGGCCTCGTGGCCGCATGCATCGCGGTGTGTGGCTTTCTCATGCAGATTCCGCCGGCTCTCGTCAAGGCAGATGAGAGGTCGGTGAGAGCGGCGACGGTAGTGGGAGGTATTGGCGGCTTATTTCTCGCTGCAGCCCTGATTATTTTCGCGGTAGTGATAGGGTAATGTTATGTCTGAGGAGAGACTATGAGCGAACGCAACGCCTTCATTTTGTTCTTCATCGGAATCGTCGTGCTCACCACGGTGTGGATGCTCGGTCTTAACATGCTCGGCGCCGATGATGAAGAGCTGACCGCTGGCGCGATGTTGCTGCTCCCGATCGTAGGCCTCGGCGGCGGCTTCCTTTTCATGCGCTACCACTGAGCGGGCCACTTGCAAGCTGCCCGATAGGTTCCCGCCGTGCTGGCGCTCGGGATAGCCGCGGCCGTTACCGCCTCGCTGCTCTACAACACCTCGATCGCGCTGCAGGCGCTGGAGGCGCGGGAGGTGCCGGGGGAGCACGGGTTGCGGCCGTCGCTGCTGGGGCGGTTGCTGCGGAACCGGCGTTGGCTGGGGGCGACGGCGCTGGGGCTGCTGGGGTGGCCGTTCGAGATCGCGGCGCTGCTGCTGGCGCCGCTGACGGTGGTGCAGCCGTGCATCGCCGGCGGGCTGGTGCTGCTGCTCTGGCTGGGGGCGACCCGTTTGGGGGAGAGGCCGGGGCGGCGGGAGCTCTTCGCGGTGGCGGCGATCGTCGCCGGAATCGCCGGGGTTGCCTGGGCGGCGCCGGAGCGGACGACCGACCACGCCGGCGCGGGGGCGGTCGCGCCGGCGCTGTTCCTCGTCGCCGTCCCGATCGCGCTGCCGTACCTGCTGCGCGCCCCGCTTGCCGGTCGGCCGCAGCGCCTCGCCCTCCTCGCCACCTTCAGCGCCGGCTGCGGCTACGCCTGGACGGCGATCGCCAGCAAGCTCCTGACCGACGAGGTGGCTGCGGGGGCCGTCCTGGTCGCGGCGATCTGGCTGGCGACGGCGGCAGCTTCCGAGGGCCTGGCGCTGCTGAGCGAGATGAGCGCGCTGCAGCGACGGCCGGCGACCCACGTCGCGCCGACGATGTTCGCGGTGCAGGTGCTGCTGCCGGTCGTGCTGGCGCCGTTGATCTTCGGAGAGTCCTGGGCGGGGACGCCGGGGGGTGGAATCGCGCTCGTCGCCTTCATCGCCCTAGCCCTCGCCGGCACCGTGCTTCTTGCCGGCTCGCGGGCGGTGGGGGCGGTGATCGAGACCGCCCACGCGGAGGAGTAGGCAGCACCGGACTGGGTACCCGATCCGGTTGCGCTGGTAGATTTCCCGCCGCTCCGGCGATGCGGTGTCGAGTCCCGCCGAGGCAGACCCCAGCACCAGCCACCCCAGCAAGGAGCCACCGTAGGCGCCGCAGAGAACACGCTGCCCGAGGCGAGCAAGTTCGCGATCGGGTTCGACCACCGCGACCGTGCCCGCCTGTTCGAGCTCTGGACGGAGGTCCTCGATTCCGAGCAGTGGTCGGAGGGCGCGAAGCTGCAGGCTTTCGAGCAGCGCTGGGAGCGGTGGAACGGGCTGCCGAGCCTAGGCCTCTCGAGCTGGGCCGGCGGCGCCCTGGCGGCCCTGGAGTTCGCCGGCGTGCGCGGCGAGACCGTCCTCTGCCCGTCCAACACCTTCATGGCGACGCCGCTGGCGGCGGTCAACGCCGGCGCGCGGGTCGAGTTCGTCGACTGCAACCGCGAGGACCTCTGCATGTCCTTCGCGGACTTCGAGCGAGCGGCCGAGCGACACAAGCCGCGCGCCGCGATCCTCGTCCACATCGGCGGCCACATCGCCTTCGATGCCGAGCGGATCGCCGCCTACTGCCGCGACCAGGGGATCTTCCTGCTCGAGGACTGCGCCCACGCCCACGGCGCCGGGTGGAACGGCGCCAAGCCGGGCGGCTTCGGCGACGCCGGCGTCTACTCGCTCTACGCGACGAAGACGGTCTCGACCGGGGAGGGCGGCGTCCTCGTCTCCGGTGACCCCGACCTGATCGAGTTCGCCGCCAAGTTCCGCAACTACGGCAAGTTCGAGCACGAGGTCGACGGCCTCAACTTCCGGATGAGCGAGTTCACCGCGGCGCTCGGCCTGGTCCAGGCGGAGCGGATGGAGGAGATCGTCACCTGGAAGAACACCTACGCCCGCGAGCACCTCGACCCGCTGCACCCGGCCCGCCTCGAGCTCCCCGAGGGGATGACCTCGGGCCTCTACAAGTACATCGTCTTCGAAGAGATCGAGAAGAGCACGGGCCGCGTCTATGAGGAGCCCTGCCACCGGATCATGGGCCGCGCCGACACCCTGCCGAACACCGACTGGGCGGCGGAGAACCACTGGTGCGTGCCGCTCTACTACCGCCCCTCATCGAGAGAAGCGGCCTTGCGCGAGGCGCCGAAGGACCCGTCATGAGAGTTCTGGTCACCGGGGGCGGCGGCTTCATCGGCTCCCACGTCGTCGACCGCCTGCTCGACCGCGGGATGACGCCGCGCATCTTCGACCTCAGCGCCTCGCCCTACCACTCGCCGTTGGAAGTCGAGACCTTCACCGGCAGCATCACCGACCCGGCCAACCTCGACCTGGCGATGCGCGACTGCGACGCGGTCATCCACCTCGCCGCTGTCGCCGACGTCGGCCACGTCCACGCCGACCCGGTGCTCGCCGAGGAGGTCAACACCCGCGGCACGCTGAACGTGCTCGAGGCCGCCTGCCGGGCGAAGGTGGGCCGGGTCGTCTACGGCTCGACCACCTGGGTCTACAGCGACTGCGTCGAGCAGGAGGTCGACGAGGAGACGCCGATCCCGGCGCCGCGCCACCTCTACACCGCGACCAAGCTCGCCGGCGAGACCTACTGCGCCGGCTATGCCGAGCTCTTCGACCTCGAGAGCACGATCCTCCGCTTCGGCATCCCCTACGGGCCCCGCGCCCGCGCTGCCGGCGTCGTCGCCAAGTTCACCGACCTCGCCTTCGAAGGCAAGCCGCTGACGATCGCCGGCGACGGCAGCACCACCCGCAGCTTCATCTACGTCGAGGACCTCGCCGACGGGATCGTCGCGGCGCTGGCGCCCGAGGCCGCGGGCCGCACCTACAACCTCTCCGGCGACGAGGTGGTGACGATCCTCGAAATCGCCGAGCGGGTGCAGGAAAACACCGACAACTGCGAGATCGTCCACACGCCGCCGCGGCCGGGCGACTTCCCCGGCAAGGCGATCTCCAACGAGCGCGCCCTCGCCGAGCTCGGCTGGAAGGCGGAAACCAGCTTCAAGGAGGGCGTCCGCCGGTACGTCGAATGGGTCCGCTCGAGCACCCGCCCGCCGGACCCGGTGCCGGGCAAGCGGCCCTCGCTGAACGGCAACGAAGCCGCGGTCGGGGCTCTGCTCGCCGGCGCCTCCCGCTTCGAGGAGCGCGCACCGCGGGTGCTGATCCTCTCCGCCGACATCGGCGAGGGACACGACCTGCCGGCCCGGATCATCAAGGCCGATCTGGAAGAGACATACCCGGGGGCCGAGGTCGCGATCGAGAACGGCCTCGAGGCGATGGGGAAGCTGGCCGCCGTCGTGCTCCGCAACGGCTCCAAGATCACCTTCCGCTGGGCGCCCTGGATCTACGACATCCAGTACTGGCTGATCACCGGGTTCGCGCCGACCCGCTGGCTCTTCCAGCGCATCGGCCGGCTGACCTCCACCCGCGGGGTGCTGCGGATGGTCGAGAAGAGCGACCCCGACGTCGTCATCTCCACCTACCCCGGGGTCACCGCGGTGCTGGGGATGCTGCGCGAAAGCGGCCGCCTGCAGGTCCCGGTGCAGTCGGCGATCACCGACCTGGCGGGGTTGCGCTACTGGGCCCATCCGGGCGTCGACCTCCACTACGTGACCCACCCGGAGTCGATCGAGGAAGTCGAGAGGCTGGCCGGTCCCGGGACGGTCGAGTGGGTGCGGCCGCCGATCTCCGGCGAGTTCCTGATGCCGCGGACCCGCCGCGACGCCCGCGAGGCCCTCGACGTGCCCGCGCACGCGAGGCTCGTCCTCGTCTCCGGCGGGGGCTGGGGGGTCGGCGACCTCGAGGGGGCGATCAGGACGGCGCTGGCGGACGGCGACACGCTCGTCGTCTGCATCGCCGGGCGCAACGCGGCGATGCGGGAGCGGCTCGAGCAGCGCTTCGGCGACAACGAGCAGGTGCGGGTCCTCGGCTTCACCGAGCAGATGAGCGACTGGATGGCCGCCGCCGACGCGATGATCCACGCGACCGCCGGGCTGACCGTGCTCGAGGCCCACATCCGCGGCTGCCCGGTCGTCTCCTACGGCTTCTCGGCCGGGCATCTGCGCGCCAACAACGCCGCCTTCGAGCGCTTCGGCCTCGCCGAGGTGGCCCGCTCCGAGCACGAGCTGGAGTCGGTCCTCCGCCACGTCACCCGCGAGCGCCAGGCGCCGGACTCGTCGTTTGCTTCGCTGCCCTCGATCGCCTCGCGGACGCTGGAGGTGCGGCCGCGGGTGAAGCCGCAGCCGGTCTGGCGGGTGCGCGCCGGGCGCACCGCGGCCGCCGTCACCACCGCCGCCCTGGCGCTGATCCTGATGCTCGCGGTCATCCACCGCGAGAGCCCGTGGAAGCCGGTCACCAACCACGTCCACCTGGGCGCCGACGCCGACTCGCGCTAGGGGCGGGGGCGCTTGCCGGCGCCGCCGTCTGGCACGCCGGCCCCGCGCTCGCCCCGGTCGTGCCGCCGCTCGGGCGGGCGCTCGGCGTCGTCCTGCGCCAGGAGGACCTCGACGGCGTCGCGCTCACCTTCGACGACGGCCCGCACCCGCACGGGACCGTCGCGGTCCTCGAGATCCTGCGCGAATTCGACGCGAAGGCGACCTTCTTCCTCGCCGGCGAGCAGGTCGAGCGGCGGCCGGCCCTGGCGGCGGAGATCGTCGCCGCCGGCCACCGGGTCGAGCTGCACTGTCACCGCCACCGCAACCAGCTTCGGCTGACGCCGCGGATGCTGATCGAGGACGCCGAACGGGGGCGGGCGGCGATCGAGGAGGCGACCGGCCAGGCGATCGCCGACTACCGGCCGCCCTACGGGATCTTCAGCGGCTCCGGCCTACGGGCGATCCGCCGGCGGGGTTGGCGCCCGGTGCTGTGGTCGCAGTGGGGAAGGGACTGGGACCGGGGCGCGACGCCGGACTCGATCGCCGATCGCGCGACCGCCGGCATCCGTGCCGGGGGCGTCCTCCTCCTGCACGACGCCGACTACTACAGCGCCCGCGGCTCCTGGGTCTCGACCGCCGCAGCCCTGTCGAAGATCCTCGAGCTGCTGGAGGGGCGGGGGCTGAAGTCGAGGCTGCTGCGCCGCGATGGCGCTGCCACGACCGTCCACTGATCGCAACCGGCGAACGCTTCGTCGAGGCGCTGGGCCATCGTGCTGCGGGGCCGATCCTGATCGAAGATCTGCTTGGACATACCACTCCGTCCTGTAGGGGGCGTACGCAAAGATTTCCCCAACCCGTCGGACGGAAAATATGCTCTTTGCGGCCCTTTGGGAACGCTTGTTCGTTTTTGACCGTTAAGCCGAAGCCGCAAATTCGGCGATCTCGTCGGCCACTCGCTGCGGTTGGTCCAGGGGGACGAAGGTTTTGGCGTTCTCGATCTGGACGATCTCGGCGGTCGGCACTTCGCCTGCCAGGCGCTCGGCGTACTCGAGCGGGAAGAAGCGGTCGCCGGGGGCCCAGAGGAGGCGGAGGGGGAGGCTGGTGTTGCGGAGCTTCGCCGCGGCTTCGAGGGTGTAGCGCTTGTTCATCCCGGCCGTCACCTTCTTCGTGTCGCGCATCACGCCGCTGTCCTCGGTGGCCGGGCGCATCCAGGACGCGATCAGCTCGGGCGGGATCTTCGTCCGGGCGAAGGGGGCGAAGGCCTGGCGGGCGACGGCGGGGATGCGAAACGGGGCGGAGAGCACGAACATGCCGCCGGGCAGCTTCGCCAGCGGTGGCATCGCCTTGAAGATCCCGGGCGGGAAATTCTCGTGGGTGTCGCAGTTGGTGAGGGCCAGACGGGCGACCGCGTCCGGGTGGTTCGCGGCCAGGATCTGGGAGATCGCGCCGCCGGAGTCGTTGCCGACGACCGTCACGTCCTCGAGCCCGAGCCGCTGGATGAACTCGGCGATCAGCTTGGCGAGCCCGGGGGGAGAGAGGTCGGCGTCCGGGTTCATCGCCGCCTGCTGAGCTCCGAGCGGCCAGTCCGGCGCCAGGCAGCGGTAGCGGTCGGAGAGGGCGTCGACGACGCCGTCCCAGAGCCGGCCGTCGACGAGGAAGCCGTGGACGAAGACGATCGGCTTGCCTTCGCCCGCCTCGCGGTAGCGGATCGGTCCGGCTGAGAGCCGGATCTCTTTGCGTTCGTCGGTCACGGTCGTCATGCTCGCCTCCAATTTCGGCGTCGACAGAAGTTCGGCAACAACGGGTTCGACAACTAAGATACATACAGCATGAATGTAAGTCCAGAATCGGAACCCCGACCGGAGCGGCGGACCCAGGCAGAACGGACCGAAGCGACGCGGGAGGCGCTGATCGACGCCGCCCGCCGCCTCTTCACCGAGCGGGGCTACGAGAACGTCGGCACGGAGGAGATCGTGCGGGCCGCCGGGGTCACCCGCGGCGCCCTCTATCACCACTACGGCGACAAGGCGAGCCTGCTGGAGGCGGTCTACAACCGGATCGAGGCCGAATCGACCGAGCGGGTCGCCCGCATCGTCCTGGGCTCGGAGCTGCACAGCCCGCTGGCGGCGATGAAGGCGGGGATCGAGGCCTTCCTAGAAGAGTGCGAAAAGCCCGAGCTGCGCCAGATCGCCCTCCACGACGCCCCCGCCGTGCTCGGCTGGGAGCGCTGGCGGGAGATCGGCGCCGCCAACGGCCTCGGCCTGATCGAGGCCAGCCTCGCTGCCGCTATCGAGGCGGGGGAGATCCGGCCGCTGCCGGTGAAGCCGACCGCGCACCTGCTGATGGGGGCGCTCGACGAGGCGGCGATGCTGCTCGCCCGCGACGAGCGGCCCGAGGCGCGGATCGAGGTGACCGAGGTCCTAGTGGCCCTGCTCGACAGCTTCGGGCTCCGGCATCCGGACTGAGCCCGCCAGCCGCCGCGACTCCTTCTGCGCGTACATCCGCACGTCGGCGAGCTGCATCGCCTCGGCGGGCGAGTCCGCCTCCTCCGGGACCGAGGCGACTCCCCAGGAGGCGCTGAGCTCGTAACCGCGCCCCCGCGAGGTCAGCGCTTCGGCGGCGCGGACCGCCAGCTCGTCGCGCGCTCCAAGCCCGAGGTCGACGATCCCGCCGTCGAGGAGGACCAGGAACTCGTCGCCGCCGAGCCGGTAGGCGGTCGCCTCCGCCGGCAGCCCCTCCATCGCCAGCCCGAGGCGCTTCCCCAGCGTGCCGAGCATCTTGTCGCCGGCGGGGTGGCCGAAGGTGTCGTTGTAGCGCTTGAAGCCGTTGAGGTCGAGGAGGAGAACGGTCAGCGGCTGCCTCGGCGCCCGTTCGCGCCGCTCGAGGTCCATCTGCATCCGCGCCTGGCTGCCGAGCCCGGTCAGGCGATCGGTGCGGACCTGGTCCAGCAGGCGCTTGTTCTCGCGCAGGCTGAGGACCAGCCGCCCGATCACCGAGAGCATCGTCGCCGACCACAGCACCGTGGTCAGGGCGCTGGCGTGGTTGAAGTACTGGAGGACGACGAGGGCGATCATCGCCGTCGCGACGATTCCCGGGACCACCATTTCCCGCCAGCCGTCGAAGCGGGCGTCGGGGAGGATCGGCGCCGCCTGCGGCTGCCAGGCCTCGGCCCCGAGCAGGACGGCGGAGATCAGGTAGAGCGGTTCGACCCAGTCGCCGCCGGGGATGGTCGCTTCATACGTCTGCAGGGTGAAGGCGACGTCTGCGATCGCCATCACCGTGAGTCCGGCCAGCAGCAACGACCAGGTCCGGCCGGGGCGCCAGCGGGTGAGGGCGATAATCCCGACGATCAACGAGACCAGGAGGACGTCGCCCAACGGGTAGGCGAGCGTAGTCGCGACTTCCAAGCGGGAGCCGGAAGTGTGGTCGGCGACGAACTCGAAGAGCAGCGCCGCTCCGACGGCGCCGGTGCCGAGGGCGGCGATCAGACCGTCCATCCAGAGCCGGCGGTCGAGCTCCTGTGCCCGTGCCCGCACCAGCAGGTAGAGCCCGAGGACGGCGAGCGGGTAGAAGGCGAGGTAGCCGAGGTCGGCGGGGGAGGGGTAGGGGGCGTTCGGGTTGCCTTCGATGTGGAGCGTCCACCAGATCTCGCCGGCCGCCCAGGCGATGATCGAGGCGGCGATCGCGATCCAGGCCCCGCGCTCGGCGCCGCCGCGGGAGGCGCGCAGAAAGCAGGCGAGGCCGGCGCAGACGACCACCGAGTCGTAGACGACGCCGTTGATCGCGCCGTCGAGGCCGGGGCCGCCGATCCCGACCCAGTCGTAGAGGACGACGAGGGCCATGCCGCCGAAGAGGACGGCTCCGATCGCGGCTTTCCAAACCGCGAAGTTGCGCGTTTGCGATGCCCGGCGAACAGCTTGCACAGGGACCTATCGGCAACGCTTGCGCGGTTCTCTAGACTTGGTGGAGATGAAGGCTCAAATCCACCCCGAATACAAGCTTGCCAACGTGCATTGCTCGTGCGGCAACCAGTTCTACACGCGGTCGACGAAAGACGACTTGCATGTCGAGCTCTGCTCCGAGTGCCACCCCTTTTACACGGGCAAGCAGAAGCTGGTCGACACCGGCGGCCGCGTCGAGCGCTTCCAGCGCCGCGCCGCCAAGCACAGGGCTGGGAAGTAGCGCGTGAGCCCCCCGTCGGGCTCGGCACTCGCATCCCACCAAAACTCCTCCGCTACCAACGGAGGAGACCCCCTGCGCATGCCCGATGGGGCGCTGGTCGCCAAGCGCGACGCCCCCGTCGGCGGTCAGGCGGTGCTCGAGGGCGTGATGATGCGCGGCATCTCCGTCTGGGCCGTCGCGGTGCGCTCGCCCGAGGGCCAGATCGAGGTCGAAACCGAGCCGATCAAGCCCTGGGCGGCACGGCACCGGATCTGGCGCCTGCCGGTGATCCGCGGCGTCGTCGCCCTCGGCGAGTCCCTGAAGATCGGCTTCAAAGCGCTGGCGATCTCCGCCAACGCCCAGCTCGACGAGGACGAGGAGGGCGAGAAGGAAGAAATCGGCGGCTGGGTCTGGGGCCTGACGATCGTCCTCTCGATGCTGATGGCGATCGGCCTCTTCTTCGTCGTCCCGGTCGGGCTGACCAGCCTGATCAAGGACCAGCTCGGCTCGCCCTTCCTCTTCTGGCTGGTCGAGGGGATCCTGCGGACGGGGATCTTCATCGGCTACATCGCCGCGATCAGCAAGATGCCCGACCTGCGCCGCGTCTTCGAGTACCACGGCGCCGAGCACAAGACGATCTCCTGCTACGAGGCCGAAGACGAACTGCTGCCGGCGCGGGCAAAGCTCTACTCGCGGCTGCACCCGCGCTGCGGGACCAGCTTCCTGCTGATCGTGATGGTGCTGGCGATCTTCGTCTTCGCCCCGCTCGGCCTGCCCGCCTGGTACTGGCTGGTGCTCTCGCGCATCCTCGGCATCCCGCTGATCGCCGGCCTTTCCTACGAGGTGATCAAGTGGGCCGGGAAAAACCGGCGCAAAGCCTGGGTGCGGGCGATCATGTGGCCGGGCCTGATGCTGCAGAACCTGACCACCCGCGAGCCCGACGAAGAGCAGCTCGCGGTGGCGATCGCCTCCCTCAACGCGGTCCTGGCTCGGGAGACCCCCGAGGAGGCGGCCAAAAAGCCGCATATCGAGATAGTCGCCTAGACGCCTGCAAACCGGCGCATCTCGGGGTCCTAAGTCGTTCGGTTACGGGTCACGCACTTAAGTGCGCTCCCCTAACCTCACTCCCTGCGTCCCCCGACCTGCTTGGTTTTCGCCGTCTAGGGTTGTTTCCGATGATCGAGTCACTCGTCAACCAGATCGAGAGCCGCTTCGCGGAGCTCGAGGGGCAGATGTCGGACCCGGCGGTGATTGCCGATCGCGAGCGCTATGCGGCTGTGGGGCGCGAATACCGCGAGCTGCAGCCTGCTCATGAACTGGCCGGGCGCTGGCGGACGTTGCGGGACGACCTCGAGGGGGCGCGCGAACTGCTGGCCGAGGGCGAGGACGAGGAAATGCGGCGGGTGGTCGAGGAGGTGCCGGCGCAGCTCGAAGAGCTGGAAGAGGAGATCCGCCTGGCGATGGTCGAGCGCGACCCCAACGACGAGAAGAACGTGATCGTCGAGATCCGCGCCGGCACCGGCGGCGACGAGGCGGCGCTGTTCGCCGGTGACCTCTTCAAGATGCTGAACCGCTACGCCGACGAGCTCGGCTTCTCGATCGAAGTCCTCTCGCAGTCGGCTTCGGAGGCCGGCGGCTTCAAGGAGGTCACCTTCGAGGTCAAGGGCGAGGGCGCCTACTCGATCTTCAAGTTCGAGGGCGGCACCCACCGGGTGCAGCGGGTGCCCGAGACCGAGTCCCAGGGTCGCATCCACACCTCGACGGCGACGGTGGCGGTGCTGCCGGAGGTCGAGGAGGTCGAGGTCGAGATCGACCAGAACGACCTCCAGATCGACGTCTACCGCTCCTCCGGTCCCGGCGGTCAGTCGGTCAACACCACCGATTCGGCGGTGCGGATCACCCACAAACCGACCGGGGTCGTCGTCTCGATGCAGGACGAGAAGTCCCAGTTGCAGAACCGCGAGCGGGCGATGCGGGTGCTGCGGGCGCGGCTCTACGAGCGCGAGCTGGCCGAGCAGCAGGCGAAGGTCGCCTCCGAGCGCAAGGCCCAGGTCGGCAGCGGCGAGCGTTCGGAGAAGATCCGCACCTACAACTTCCCCCAGGGCCGGGTCACCGACCACCGGATCAAGCACACCTCTCACAACCTCGAGGGCGTGTTGGCGGGGCAGCTTCGGGAGTTCACCGACGCGCTGAGCGCCGAGGAGAAGCGGCAGCGCCTGGAGGCGGCGGCTTCGGCCGCTGCCTGAGCAGGTGACGGTGGTGGCCGGCGCCTCGGTGCGCGAAGCGCTGGAGGCGGCGGTCGATGCGCTGGCGGCGGTGGGGGTGGACGAGCCGCGGCTGGATGCGGAACTGCTGCTGGGTGAGGCGATGGGGTGCGGGCGCTCTGCGCTGGTCGCCGACAGCGGGGCGGAGGTGCCGGCGTCGGCGGGACGCACGTTTGGGGAGATGGTGCGGAGGCGGCTGCGGCGCGAGCCGGTCGCCTACATCCTCGGCCGCAAAGGGTTCCGGAACCTGGAACTGGCGGTGGACCAAAGGGTGCTGGTCCCTCGCCCCGAGACCGAGCTGCTGGTCGAGCTGGCGCTGGAGCTACGCCCGCAGCGGGTCTTCGACGTCGGCACCGGCTCCGGCGCGATCGCGCTGGCGGTCGCGGACGAGCTGCCCGACGCCGAGGTGACCGCGAGCGACACGTCACCTGCTGCGCTGGAAGTGGCGCGCGCCAACGCCGACCGGCTCGGCCTGACCGAGCGCATCCGCTTCGTCGAAGGCACGCTTCCGGACGAAGGCGACGGCTTCGACCTGATCCTCGCCAACCTCCCGTACGTCGCCGAGCGCGACTGGCCATCCCTCCAACCCGAGATCACCCGGTACGAGCCGCGCGAGGCGCTCCTGGCAGGCCCTGACGGATTGGACATCTACCGAGCGCTGATCCCGGAGTGCTCCGGTCATTTGCCCCGCTATGCGGAACAAATGACCGGAACGCTTGCCGTGGAGGTGGGGGAGGGGCAGGCGCCCGCGGTGGCGGAGCTGATGCGCGACGCTGGGCTCGGCGAGGTCGAGACTCGCCGCGACCTGGCGGGGATCGAGCGCGTCGTGCTCGGCCGCTCGGTAAAAGTCAAGGTATGACCGAGCTCGTGAAGCTGCGCAGCGGTGAGGCGGACGTGGCGCGCAAGGCGCTCGAGCGCTGCATCGCGGGCGGCGGCGTCGCCGTCTTTCCCGCCGACGGCCTCTACGGGCTCGCCTGCGATCCGCTCGATGCCGAGGCGATCTCGAGGATCCACCGGCTCAAGGGGCGCGACGACGGCAAACCCTCCGCGGTCATGTACTTCTCGCCGCTGGCGATCCGGGAGCTGCTCTCGGGCCTGGGTCCGAAGACGAAAGCGGTCGCCAGCGCGCTCCTGCCGGGACCGGTGACGCTGGTCGTTGACAACCCGCAGCGGCGCTACCCGCTCGCCTGCCGCCAGGACCCCGAGCGGCTCGGCATCCGCCTGATCGGCGGCCCGCTGGCGGGGACGATGTGCCCGATCTTCCAGACCTCGGCCAACCGCAGCGGCGAGCCGGCGCCGGCTCGCTTCGAGGACGTGCCGCAATCGATCCGCGAGGGCGTCGACCTGGCGATCGACGGCGGCGAGCTGCCGGGGCTGCCCTCGACCGTGATCGACGTCGCCGCGATCGACGCCGACGGCGGCTGGCGGGTCCTCCGCGACGGCGCCCTCTCGCTCGGCGACGTCAAGAGCGCGCTCGCTTCAGTCGGGCTCGACTAACAGCCGGTGTGCCCGGGGTACGGCAGGTGGACCAGCACCTGGCTGGTGTTGTCCCCCTCGTTCGACTCGAAGAGGACTTCCTTCGGGTCGACGGTCATCCGGTAGGCGAAGCAGCCGCGCAGGCCGGCGACGTCGATCCACTGCTGGTGGTAGGCGGCGGGGTAGATGTCCGACCAGCCGACCGAGGTGCCGAGCGTCACCCGGTCGCGGAACGGGTTCTGGTTGCAGCCGGGATAGACCCAGTGCGAGGGGGAGCGGCGGCCGGGCCGGGTGTGGGCGAGGTCGCGCAGGCAGTAGTTGAGCTTGGGGCTGGAGCGGACGATCTCGCCGAGGCTGCCGTCGTCCCGCACCCGCAGGAGGTCGAAGTGGGCGAGCTGGTGGACCTTCCAGTAGGAGCCGCCGAAGTAGGTGCCGACGTAGGTGAAGTGGAGGGTGGCCCGGCTGGGGACGGTGATGTGGCCGCCGCCGGCCTTGTAGATGCGCTGGTTGGTGCGCATCTGGTGCCAGCCGCTGCGCCGCCCGTGCAGCTCCATCGGGCCGCGGCCGCGGCTGCGGACGTCGCTGGTCGCGCGCAGGAGGACCTGGTCGCCGCCGGTCCGCTCCACGTAGAGCTCGCTCGGCGGACCGATACGCAGGTTGGGGCAGAGCAGGTGCTGGGAGCCCGGCCCGACGCAGGGGTTGTCGACCGGCCCGGCGTTGGCGGTGGCTGGTAGCGCGAGCGCCGTCAGGGCGGCGAGCGACGCGAGGAAACTGCGGCCTCTCACCGGCCCCAGACTATCCCGGGCCGTTGCTATGGTCGCCAGACCGTGGCCGATCTGCCGGACAACTTTCAGACCGCCCCGCTGGCCGAGGTCGATCCCGAGATCGCCGACGTCCTCGAGGCCGAGCTGAAGCGCCAGCAGCGGACCCTGGAGATGATCGCCTCGGAGAACTTCGTCCCCCAGGCGGTGCTCGACGCGGTCGGCTCGGTGCTGACCAACAAGTACGCCGAGGGCTACCCGGGCCGCCGCTACTACGGCGGCTGCGAGGAGGTCGACGTCGCCGAGGAACTGGCGATCGAGCGGGCCAAGTCGCTGTTCGGGGCCGACCACGCGAACGTCCAGCCCCACGCCGGCGCCCAGGCCAACAACGCCGTTTACATGGCGCTGCTGGAGCCGGGGGACACCTTCCTCGGGCTCGCCCTCGATCACGGCGGCCACCTCAGCCACGGGATGAAGATCAACGTCAGCGGCAAGCTCTACAACCCGGTGCCCTACCACGTCCGCCGCGAGGACTTCCTCGTCGACATGGACGAGGTCGAGCGCCTGGCGCAGGAGCACAAGCCGGCGCTGATCGTCACCGGCTGGTCGGCCTACCCGCGCCAGCTCGACTTCGCCGCCTTCCGCGAGATCGCCGACTCGGTCGGGGCGAAGCTGATGGTCGACATGGCCCACTTCGCCGGCCTCGTCGCCGCCGGCGAGCACCCGAACCCGGTCGAGCACGCGGACGTGGTGACGACGACGATCCACAAGACCCTGGCCGGCCCGCGCAGCGGCATGATCCTCTGCCGCGAGGAGCACGCGAAAGCGATCGACAAAGCGATCTTCCCCGGCCAGCAGGGCGGGCCGCTGATGCACACGGTCGCCGCCAAGGCCGTCGCCCTGCGGATTGCCGCGAGCGAGCAGTTCAAGCAGCGCCAGCGGCAGACGATCGCCAACGCGCAGGCCTTCGCGGCCGGGCTGGAAGCGGGTGGCGTGCCGGTGCTCACCGGCGGCACCGACGTCCACCTCGTCCTCGTCGATCTCACCCCGACCGGCCTCGACGGCCAGACCGGGGAGGACCGGCTCGACGAGGTCGGGATCACCGTCAACCGCAACGCGATCCCCTTCGACCCGCGACCGCCGATGAACCCCTCGGGCCTGCGGATCGGCACCCCGGCGCTGACCACGCGCGGGATGGGCGAGGAGGAGATGCGCGAGATCGCCGAGGTGATCGTCACCGCCCTCGGGCCCGACTTCGAGTCCTCGAAGGAGGACCTGCGCGCCCGCACCGGCGCCCTGATGGACCGCTTCCCGCTCTACGCCGAGCTCGCCGCCGTCTAAGCGCGGTGCGCGTCTGGGTCGACATGAGCGCGCCGGCGCACGTCCTGGTGCTGCGACCGATCATCGAGCGGCTCGAAGCCGAAGGGCACGAGGTCGAGGTGACCGCCCGCGACTACGCCCAGACGCTGGCGCTACTGCAGCTTCACGGGATGCCGCACACGGCGATCGGCCGGCACGGCGGCGCCTCGCGGGTGCGCAAGGCCTACCGGCTCGCGGCCCGCAGCAGCCAGATGCTGATGTTCGGCCGCGGGCGCGGCTTCGACCTCGCCCTCGCCCACGGGTCCAACGACCTCGCGATCGCCGCCAAGACGCTCGGCATCCCCGAGGCCAACATGCACGACTACGAGTACGCGGTCACCCAGCACCGGATCGGCTGCCGCTTCGCCCGCCGGGTGATGTTCCCCGACGCCGTCCCCTACGAGCGCCTGCGCCGCTTCGGCGTCACCCCCGAGAAGTACTTCCCCTATCCGGGCCTGAAGGAGGAGTACTACCTCTACGACTTCGAGCCGGATGCCGAGGCGCTGCGGCAGCTCGGCGTCGACGAGGAGCGGGTCGTGGTCATCGTCCGCCCGCCGCCCGACGTCTCGCTCTACCACCGCAAGTCGAACCCGCTCTTCCCCAAGGTGCTCGACCGGCTCGGCAACGACGCCGGCGTCCACGCGGTGGTGCTGCCGCGCACGCAGGCGCAGCGCCAGTTCATCGAAGGCCTGCGGCTGCCCTCGGTGATCCTGCCGCCGGGTGCGGTCGAGGCGCAGAGCCTGGTCGCCCTCGCCGACCTCGTCGTCTCGGCCGGCGGGACGATGAACCGCGAGGCCGCCGCCCTCGGCACCCCCGTCTACACCACCTACGGCGGCCGCCTCGGCGGCGTCGACGAAGCGCTGATCCGCTCCGGCCGGCTGCGGCCGCTGACCGACTCCCGCGCGGTCGTGCTGGAGAAGCGGACCGCGGGGGCGACGCCGACGCGGCGCGATCCGTCCTTTCTAGTCGAGACGATCCTAGGTACCGTCGGAGCCTCACCATTGCGCGAAGAGCCTCATCCCGTAACGCCTTCCTGAACGAGCTGCCCGAGCCCGAGCCCGGCCTCGAAGAACTGGTCGCGCCTGCTGCCGAGGGGGACCCGCGGCCCGTCGACCCGCTCCTGCGGGCGCTCGACATCCTCATCTCCGCCTCGATCCTGCTGGTGCTCTCGCCGCTGCTGGCGCTGGTCGCGGCGGCGATCGCGATCAGCTCGGGCCGCCCGGTCCTCTACCGCGGCGCCCGCGTCGGCAGAGCCGGGCACCTCTTCTGGATGTACAAGTTCCGCACCCTGAAGCCGGACGCGGAGACCCGCCTCGGCCCCTACTACGGCGAGGAGCTGACCCGCCGCACCGAGGAAGAGCGGACCAGGATCGGCGGCGCCCTGCGCAAGACCCACCTCGACGAGGTGCCGCAGCTCTGGAACGTGCTGCGCGGCGACATGTCGATCGTCGGTCCCCGGCCGATCCGGCCGACCTTCTACGCCGAGCTCTGCCGCGAGATCCCCCAGTACTGGCAGCGCCTCGTCGTCCGCCCCGGCGTCACCGGCTTCGCTCAGACCCGGATCACCCGCGAGGAGACCTGGGCCGACAAGCTCGCTCACGACATGGAGTACATCGCCGACCGCTCGGTCGGCCTCTACTTCCAGGTCCTGCTGGCGACGGTGAACAAGGTCCTGGGCCGCGGCCAGCCGACCTCCTAGGTCCTGAGCCCCTGCGAGACTGCCGCCCATGTGCGGCATCTGCGGCCTCGTGGCCGGCGAGCGCGAACGGGGTCCCGACCGGGAGGCGGTGGCGCGGATGAGCGGGCGGCTCGTCCACCGCGGGCCCGACGACGACGGGCTCTTCTGCGAGGGGCAGGTGGCGCTGGCGGCGCGGCGGCTCTCGATCATCGACCTCGCCGGCGGCCACCAGCCGATCGAGAACGAGGACGGCTCGGCGGTGGTCGTCCAGAACGGCGAGATCTACAACTACCGCGAGCTGAAGCGCGAGCTGGAGGGCGCCGGCCACCGCTTCGCCACCGACTGCGACACCGAGGTCCTCGTCCACGCCTACGAGGAGTGGGGGGAGGCCTTCGTCGAGCGGCTGCGGGGGATGTTCGCGATCGCCCTCTGGGACAAGCGGCGACAGCGCCTGCTCTTGGCCCGCGACCGCTTCGGGATCAAGCCGCTCTACTACCGCGAGGCCGGCGGCGGTCTCTCCTTCGCCTCCGAGCTGAAGGCGATGCTCGAGCAGCCGGGATTCTCGCGCGAGATCGACCCGCAGGCGGTCGCCGCCTACCTCGCCTTCAACTCGATCCCGGCGCCGCTGACGATCTTCAAGGAGGCGCGCAAGCTGCCCCCTGGCCACCTGCTGAGGTGGGAGGGGGGAGAGGTGGCGCTGCGCCGCTACGCGCGACCGGGGCCGGCGGGTGCCGGCGAGGTCCGCGATGGCTCCGCCGAGGAGCTCGCCGCCGAGCTGCGGGAGGTGCTCGACGACAGCGTCCGCGCCCACCTGGTCGCCGACGTCCCGGTCGGCGTCCTGCTCTCCGGCGGCGTCGACTCCGGCGGCCTCGCCGCGCTCGCCTCCCGCCACGTCGGCGAACCCCTGCGCACCTTCTCGATCGGCTTCGAGGAGGAGGGCTTCGACGAGCTCTCGCGGGCGCGGCTCGTCGCCGAGCGCTACGGCACCGACCACCACGAGCTGGTCCTGCGCCCGAACGCGGTCGAGCTGCTACCGAAGCTGGTCGAGTCCTTCGACGAGCCCTTCGGCGACTCCTCGGCGCTGCCGACCTACCTGGTCTCCGAGCTGGCGGTGAGCGAGGTCAAGGTCGCCCTCTCCGGCGAGGGCGGCGACGAGCTCTTCGGCGGCTACTACACCTACGTCGCCGACCTCCTCGCCCGCCGGGTAGGCCGCCTCGCGGCGCTGGCGCGGCCGCTGGCCGAGGCGCTGCCCAGCCGCACCGACCGGGTCGGCTTCGACTACAAAGCCAAGCGCTTCGCCCGCGCCGCCGCGCTGCCGCCGCTGGAGCGCCACCACGGCTGGAAGGAGATCTTCTCCGCCCAGGCGCGGGCCGAGCTGGCGGGCCCGGGCGCCTCGGCCTGGGACCCCCTCGACCTCTACCGCGAGCGCTATGCGGAAACCGCCGGCGCCGAGCCGCTGGCGCGGATGCAGGACGTCGACCTCGGCATCTACCTCGTCGACGACCTCCTGGTCAAGACCGACCGCCTCAGCATGGCCCACTCGCTGGAGCTGCGCGTCCCCTTCCTCGATCCGAAGGTCGCCGAGTTCGCCTTCTCGCTGCCCACCCATCTCAAAGTCCGCGGCTTCGCCAAGAAGCGGCTGCTGCGCGCGGCGCTGGCGCCGCTGCTGCCGCGGGAGATCGTCCACGGCCGCAAGCAGGGCTTCTCGATCCCGATCGCCGCCTGGCTGCGCGGCCCGCTGGAGCCGTTCGCGCGCGAGGTGCTGGCGCCGGGCGCCGTCGCCCGCCAGGGCCTGCTCGATCCCGCCGCGGTCACTCCCCTCCTCGATCGCCACTGCTCCGGCCGGGAGGACCTGAGCCGGCAGATCTGGGGTCTGATGGCGCTTACCCTCTGGTTCGACCGCTATGCCCACTGACACCGACGCCTATCTCGCCTTCATCGTCGCCGGGCTTCTGGCGCTGCTGCTGGTGCCGCTGACGAAGCGGCTGGCGCTGCGGGTCGGCGCGATCGACTACCCGAACGAGCGCAAGCTCCACACGGTGCCGACTCCGAAGCTCGGCGGCCTCGGCATCCTCGGCGGCGTCCTCATCGCGGGGCTGATCTGGCTGCCCTCGGACACCGAAAGCCACTCGATCCTGATCGGCGCGGTCGCGATCGCCTGGGTCGGCGTGCTCGACGACGTCTTCGACCTCAACCCGGCTGTGAAGCTGCTGGGGCAGACGGTTGCGGTGGTGATCCCGGTCTCCGTCGGCGTCACCGTCGACAACTTCACCTTCCCCTTCTTCGGCCGCCTCACCCCGGGGACCGTCGACCTGCTGACCCTGCCCGGCGGCGGCGTCGTCCACCTCGGTGACGTCGCCACCGTGGTCGGGATCGTCGCGATCATCAACGTGATCAACCTGATCGACGGGGTCGACGGGCTCGCCGCCGGCGTCGCCGTGATCTCCGGCCTCACCCTGGCGACGATCGCCCTCTCGCTCGACCGCACCGCCGCCGGCGTCCTCGCCGCGCTGGTCGCAGGCGCTGCCCTCGGCTTCCTCCGCTGGGGGTTCCCGCCGGCCAGCACCTTCATGGGCGACAGCGGCTCCAACCTGCTCGGCTACCTGCTCGGCACCGTCGCCGTCCAGGGCGCGCTGAAGACGAACGCGGTGATCGCCCTCTTCATCCCCCTGATCATCCTCGCGGTGCCGATTCTCGATACCGGCTTCGTCGTCGCCAAACGGCTCAAATACCGCCGCCCCGTCTACAAAGCCGACCGCTGGCACTTCCACCACCGGATGGCCGACATCGGCTTCTCCCAGCGCCGCACCCTGCTCTACCTCTACGGCTGGACCGCGGTCATGGCCGCGCTGGCGCTGGCGCTGCGCTTCGTCCCCTACAGCGACAACCACGGCCACTTCGACGCCTTCTGGACCGCGGTGATCGCCGTCTTCGGCCTCCTCGCCCTCGCCGCCAGCATCTACCTGGTCGAGGTCCTGGAGATCCTCAAGCTGCGCCAGACCCGCCTCCGCCAGCTAGTCACCCTCCGCCGCCAGGTGGGCCAGCCGGAGCCCGAGCTGCAGGAGGTCAACACGGCCGTCGAGCAGGAGCTCGAGACCGGCTCTTTTCCGGCCGTCGACCCCGAAACTGGCGAGTTCCAAGCAGTCGAGTAGTGGCAACCCTCACGAAGTGGCTTCACAAAGCCATTCGCGGGGCCTATTGGGTATAGTCGCCCCTGCGCCCGCTCTGCCCCGAGCTGGGCGTTTTCTTGCAGTAGCTGCTGTTCCTAAGCAATGTCTCCTCCCAAGTACGTCGACCTCATCGCGCTCGCTGCCGCGCTCGCAGTCTTCCTGCTCGGCGGATTCCCCCTGCTCGGGTACGCGGTGGCGGCCGCCGCCTGGCTCGCGCAGCGCGGTCTGCAAACGCTGGCCAACCGCCGAATGCGCGAACACCTCGCCGCCGGCAACCGCCAGAAGGCGATGGGGATCGTCGCCGGCACCACCCTCGGCCGCGTCTGGCTGATGGCCACCGCGGTGCTGCTGGTCGGCCTGGCCGAACGGGAGTCGGGGCTGGCCGCGGCGGTGCTGCTGGCGGCTCTCTTCACGATCTCCTTCGTCGCGCAGGGCATCTCGCACCTGCTCGAGCAACCTGAGGGCCAGGGGGCCGCGTAGAGATGGAGTCGGCCACCGTGACGGCGCCGGGCGGCGCCCCCCAGCGCGACGGCATGAGCACCAAAGCCAAAGTCTTCATCGGGCTCGGCATCTACCTCGCGGTCGCGGTCCTGCTGCTGCTGATCTTCGGCAACGCCGGCAAGAACGAAGAGTTCAAGCCGCAGAACGAGTTCAAACTCGAACCGTGGGTCTCGATCCACCTCGCCGGGATCGACCTCAGCATCAACAAGGCCGTCCTCTACCTCGTCCTCGCCAGCCTGGCGACGATCGGGACGATGGTCTGGATCGCCCGGCGGATGCAGCAGAAACCGAACCGGGTCCAGACCGCGGTCGAGGTCGCCTACGACCTGACCAAAAACACGATCACCGGCGGCAGCCTCCACGGCGAGCTGGCCCGCAAGTGGTTCCCCTTCATCGGCGCCCTCTTCTTCTGGATCTGGTTCTCGAACATGCTCGGCTTCCTGCCGCTGCCGACCAACACCGAGCACCACTTCAGCCTCTTCGGGCTCGAAATCCCCTCCTTCGCGATCTACGCCGCCACCGCCAACATCGCCATCCCGCTGGTCCTGACCCTGGTCGTCTGGCTCAGCTACCACGTCGAGGGGATCCGGGCCAAGGGCTTCGTCCCCTACTTCAAGAGCTGGCTGCCCCCGGGCCTGGAGGAGATGAGCCCGGTCGGCAAGGGCGCGATCTTCGTCATCGAGGTGATCTCCCACTTCGTGCGGCTGATCTCCCTCTCCGTTCGTCTCTTCGCCAACATCCTCGCCGGCCACCTGCTGCTGCTCTTCATGGGCGGCGGACTGGCGGTGCTGCTGGGGATCGCGGCTCTCGGGGCGCTCACCTTCCCGCTCGCCTTCGCCTTCTTCATCTTCGAGGTCGGGCTGGTGGCGACCCTGCAGGCATTCATCTTCTCGACGCTTAGCGCTATCTACATCGGCGGAGCGACCTCCGCCACTCACTAGAAAAGGAGTAACTCTCGATGGATCTCACTGCCCTGCCGATCGCCGAAGTCACCGACGAAGGTGTCAAAGGCGCCGGCAAAGCGATTGCCCTCGGCGTTGGTGCGGGTCTCGGCTCGATCGGCGCCGGTATCGGCGTGGGTTTCATCTTCGGTAAGGAGATCGAGTCGGTCGCCCGCCAGCCGGAGATGAAAAGCGACCTGGAAAGCATCCGCTGGCTCGGCTTCGCGCTGACCGAGGCGGTCGCCTTCTACACCTTCATCTTCGGCCTCATCGCCTTCTTCCTCTCGTAGGCCGCGAATGGAGCTTCTCGGCTACATAGGAGCGGTGCTCCCGTTCGCCGCCGAGAGCGGCGGCGAGGAAAGCGGCGGCAGCTTCCTGGTCAGCCCGGGCCTCGGCCTGATGATCTGGACGCTGGTCCTCTTCCTGTTCACGATGTGGGTGTTGAGCAAGGTCGCCTTCCCGAAGATCCAGGAAGCGCTCGACAAACGCGCCAACGCGATCAGCGAGTCGATCGAAGCCGCCGAACGGCAGCGCAAAGAATCCGACGAGCTGCTGTCCGAGTACCGGGCCCGGCTCGCCGAGGCGCGGGAGCAGGCCGACGACATCATGGCCCGCGCCCGCAAATCCGCCGAGACGGCGGAAGCCGAGGCCGCCGCCGCCGGCAAGGAGAAACGCGAGGAGCTGGTCGAGGCCGCCAAGCGCGACATCGAGGCGGAGACGCGTCGCTCGCTCGACCAGATCCGCCAGGAGGTCGCCGACCTCACCGTGCTCGCCACCGAGCGCGTGACCCGCAAATCGCTCAACCCCGACGACCAGAAACGGCTCGTCGAGGAGGCCCTCAGCGAGGTCGACTTCTCGACCCTGTCGGGGGCGGAGAAGAACTAGATGGCCGACGCAGCTCGCGTATACGCGGAGGCCCTCTTCGAGGTGGGCCGCGACAAAGGCAAGCTGGACTCGCTGCAGCAGCAGCTTGGCGAGTTCGCCGACGCCGTCGACCGCAACCGCGAGCTGCAGGTCTTCTTCTTCAGCCCCTACCTCTCCACGGCGGAGAAGCAGGAGGGGATCGAGAAGGCGATCACGGGCGCCGAGCCCGAGCTGATCAACTTCCTCGAGCTGCTCGTCGACAAGCACCGGATGACGGAGATCTTCCGCATCCGGCGGGAGCTCGACGAGCTCTGGAAGCATGAGAACCGCCGCATCGACGTCACCGTCACCAGCGCCGTCGAGCTGGACTCGGCGGTGGTCGAGAAAATCGGCCAGGAGGTCGAACGCCAGACCGGGGAGAAGGTCGACCTGTCCAGCCGGGTCGACAGCGACATCCTCGGCGGCATCGTGCTGCAGGTCGGCAACATGGTCCTGGACGCGAGCATCCGCAGTCGCCTGGAGAAACTTCGAAAGAGCGTCGCCACCGCGGCGTAAGGAGGCAGAGAGCACCCGATGGAGATCAAGCCCGACGAGATCGCAAGCATCCTGCGAGAGCGGATCGAGGGACTGGAGACCGATTCCGCCGACCTCACCGAGGTCGGGACGGTCCTGTCCGTCGCCGACGGC
>DASSMM010000020.1:0-6445 GCA_035688825.1 Solirubrobacterales bacterium
CCACGGCGACGGGCTGACGGGCGCATGGACCCGCTGATCATCCTGTTCGGGCTGGGCGTGGGCGTGCTGGTGGGCACCACCGGCATGGGCGGCGGCTCGCTGATGACCCCGCTGCTGATCCTGATCTTCGGGATCCAGCCGACCACGGCGATCGGCACCGACATCTTCTACTCGGCGGTCACCAAGACCGTCGGCGGCTGGCGTCACTTGCGGATGAAGACGGTGAACATGGAGCTGGTCCGCTGGCTTGCCACCGGCAGCGTCCCGGCCGCGGTGGCGGGGGTGGCCCTGGTCTCCTGGCTGCAGACCCAGGTCGGCGAAGACCGGCTCGACGAACTCGTCTACGCGGTCCTCGGCGGCACCCTCCTGATGGTCGGGATCATCACCCTGGCGCGGGCGCTGATCCTCCGCAACCTGATCGACGAGCGCGACCGCTTCGACGTCGAGCGCCGCCACAAGGTCGCCGCGATCGTGATCGGCGCCACCACCGGCTTCGTCATCGGCGTCACCTCCGCCGGCTCCGGCACGGTGATCGCGATCCTGCTGATCGCCGTCTACCGCCTGGCGCCGAAGAAAGTCGTCGGCACCGATGTCTTCCACGCCGCGATCCTGCTCTGGGCGGCCGGCATCGCCCACTGGATCGGCGGCAACGTCGACTTCGTCCTCGCCGGCAACATCCTCCTCGGCTCGGTGCCGGGGGTGGTGATCGGCGCCGCGCTCTCCGACCGCGCCCCGCAGGGCTTCATCCGCACTGCTCTTGGCGTCGTCCTCGTCGGTTCCGGCATCGTCACGATCCAGAAGGGCGATCCCAGCGTCTGGCCGATCGCTGCCGGAATCGCCGCGATCGGCCTCGGCCTCGTCCTCTACGCGCCGCACTGGCTCAACCGCCGCCGCGAGATGCAGCGGCGCCAAGAGGAGGAGCTGGCGCGGCGACAAGAGCTGGACCAGGCGGCGGCGCTCGGCCGCACCCTGCCCGCGGACTGATTTACTAAATACATGCGAGTTTCCGCGAAGGCCGACTACGCGGTGCGGGCCGCTGCCGAGCTTGCCGCCGCCGGGGACGAGGGCCCCGTCAAGGGCGAGCGCCTGGCTGACGCCCAGGACATCCCCCTGCAGTTCCTCGAGCACATCCTGCTCGAGCTCAAGCACCACGGCATCGTCCGCGCCCGGCGCGGCGCCAAGGGCGGCTACTGGCTCGCCCGGCCCGCCGACGAGGTGACGGTCGCCGAGATCGTCCGCGCCGTCGAGGGCCCGATCGCCCACGTGCAGTCGACCCCGCCCGAGGACATCGAGTACCGCGGCAACGCCGAGCACCTGCAGGCGGTCTGGATCGCCGTCCGCGCCAGCCTCCGCAACGTGCTCGAGGAGGTCACTCTCGCCGACCTCGTCTCGGGCGAACTCCCGGACGTGGTCGGGGAGCTCACCTCCGCCAAGGACGCCTGGGTCGCCCGCTAGCGGCGGGTCGCCTCCTCGACCGGCACCGGGTCGAGGTCGAAATCCCGCCCCAGCCGCAGCTCGCTGTAGCGCTTGGTCCAGTCGTCGTTGATCCCGTCGGACTGGCGCTTCATCCGCGGTTCGAACTCGAAGTCCTCGGGGCAGGAGAGGCCGAGTCGTTCCAGCAGGTTGTGGGTGCTGGTCTCGTAGTCGGCGGCGAAGTTCTCGTAGAGGACGAGGAGCGGTTTGATCCCGGAGTGCTCGAAGAAGGCGTCCCAGGAGGCTTCTTCGATCAGGAGCTGATCGAGCAGGTGGTCGATCGCCCGGTAGTGGAAGCGCAGCTGGGGGCGGTGCTCCTCGATGAAGCTCTGGTAGGCGGCGCCGTTGCCTTCGACCGAGGCCGCCTCGGCGCCGGCATGGTCTTCGCGCCAGGTCGCGGTCTGCACGGCCTTCCACAGCGAGACCGCCTGCCGCACCTTGTTGGCGCGGACGATGCGGACGAAGGTGAGGTCGGGGAAGACGGTGGGGAGCAGCTCGGTCAGCGGCACGTCGCGGTACTTGGGGATGTTGCGCAGGAGGCTGACGAACTCGCCGAAGTACCCCCACATCAGCTTCGCCCCGAAGACGCCGTTGGGCGTGGTCCCGGTCTCGAAGGCCCACTCGAGGTAGCGGTCGTAGGCGGCGCGGCTCCAGAGGGGGGAGCGGGGCGGAGGGTCGCTGCCGACGCTGCGCTCGCCGAGGTGGTCGCGGATCGACTGGTCCTCGACGCCGAGGAAGTATTCCTCCGGCCGGCGGGGGCGTCCGGAGTGGCGCAGCGCCTCGAAGTACTCCTCGGGGCGGCCGGCGATGCCGGTTTCCCCCAGGGCGTGGCAGACGAGGGTGCTGCCGCTGCGGGGGGTGGCGCAGACGAGATACGAGCGCTCGGGTTTCGGTTGGTTCATGGACATTTCCTAACTATCCCTATCAACAAACATATAAACCAGGTCGGGTCGATAACCTGAAGGACCATGCAGGAGCAGCCGAACATCCTCTACATCCATTCTCACGACACCGGCCGCTACGTCCAGCCCTACGGCTTCCAGGTGCCGACGCCGAATATCCAGATGCTGGCCGACCAGGGGGTGCTGTTCCGCGAGGCCTTCTGCGCCGCCCCGACCTGCTCGGGCAGCCGCGCCAGCCTCCTCACCGGGCTCTACTGCCACAACAACGGCATGCTCGGGCTCGCCCACCGCGGCTGGAAGCTGAACGACTACGGGCAGCACTGGGTCCACACCCTACGGCGGGCCGGCTACCACTCGACCCTGATCGGCGAGCAGCACATCTCGATCGACCCCGGGGTGATCGGCTACGACGAGATCGTCCCCGTCGACTCCAACCACGCCTCCTTCGTCGCCCCGCTGACGATCAAGGCGCTGAAGGAGGCGCCGCCGCAACCCTGGTTCATGTCGGTGGGCTTCTTCGAGACCCACCGCGACTTCTCGGCTCCGACCTCGGTTCGCGACACGCTCTACTCGCAGCCGCCGGCCAACCTGCCGGACACCGCGGTAACCCGCCGCGACATGGCCGCCTTCAAGGCCAGCGCCCGCTCGCTCGATCAGGGGATCGGCGCCGTCCTCCACGCCCTCCACGACTTCGGCCTCACCGAGGACACGCTCGTCCTCTGCACCACCGATCACGGGATCGCCTTCCCCGGCTCCAAGGCGACGCTCTTCGACCGCGGCACCGGGGTGATGATGATCATGCGCGGACCCGGCTTCGCCGGCGGCAAGGTGGTCGACGCGCCGGTCAGCCACCTTGACGTCTTCCCGACCCTCTGCGACCTCGCCGACGCCGAGCACCCCGACTGGCTGCAGGGCACCAGCCTGATGCCGCTGGTGCGGGGGGAGGTCGATCGCCTCCACGACGCGATCTTCAGCGAGACGACCTACCACGCTGCCTACCAGCCTCATCGGGCGGTCCGGACCGAGCGTTGGAAGTACATAAGGCGTTTTGACGAATACCCGCATCCGGTACTGGCTAACTGTGACGACAGCAACACCAAGGACCTGCTGGTCGCGGCGGGGTGGGGGGACGAGGTGGTCCCCGAGGAGCAGCTCTACGACCTGGTGCTCGACCCGCAGGAGGGGCACGACGTCGCTGCCGACCCCGCGAAGGCGGAGGTGCTGGCGCAGATGCGCGAGCGCCTCGACGCCTGGATGCGGGAGACCGACGACCCGCTGCTCGACGGCCCGGTGCTGCCGCCGGAGGGCGCGATCGTCACCCCGCAGGAGCAGGTCTCTCCCGACACGGTGGAGATCTTCAGGGGCGATCTCAAGGCCGATTCCACGGCCGCTCCATCCAGGTGAGGCAGGTCCAGCCGGGGATCGGCTGACCGAGCGGGTCGCGGCTCTCGCCGTGGGCGAAGACCGAGAGGCCGCAGTTGTGCGAGCCGAGGTTCCAGATCCCCGCCGCCATCTCGGCCTCGAAGCGATCGCCGAGGACCGAGTCGAGGAGGAAGAAGCGGGTGAAGATGCCGTGGGTGACGAGCAGCGGCAGCTCGCCGGCCTCGCCCGCCTCCAGCTCCGCCTTCAGCCGCCGCACCCGCTCGACCGCCTGCTCGAAGCTCTCGCCGGAGGTGAGCTCGCCGGTGTAGTCGACCTCCTCGGCGTCGAGGCCGAGCGCGTCGCCGACTGCCTGCGCCGTTTCCCGCGCCCGCCGCAGCGGGCTGCTGAGCAGGCGGGTGATGCCGTGCTCGCGCAGCCCAGCACCGGCGGCGTGGGCCTGCTCGATCCCCTTCTCGGTCAGGCGGTCGCTATCGGAGTGCGGCACCGGCTCGCCGCTGCGGGCGGCGTTGTGGACCGACTCGCCGTGGCGGAGGAAGAGAGCGCGGCTCATTCCGTTGCCGGCGAAGCGCCGGCGACCACGTTGACGAAGTTCTCCAGGTGCTTGGTGGTCCAGCACTCGAAGGCGCCGTCGCAGTGGCGCTCGTAGGCGGCCATCACCGAGTCGCCGTAGTTCCAGTAGAGCTTCGGCTCGGGGTTGAGCCAGAACAGCCGCCCCGCCTTCTCGGCGATCTTGGCGAAGACCTCGGCGTGGGGCTCGCGGCCGTTGGTGCGAGCGTCGCCGAGCACGATCACGGTCGAGCGCGGGTCGAGGTCTTCGGAGATCTCCTCGAGGAACTCGAGCCAGACGCGGCCGTAGTCGGTGTAGCCGGAGACGTCGGCGACGCCGCCCTCGCTGGAGATCTTCTGCGCCACGGCGGCGAAGTCGCGCTCGTGCTCGAAGACCTCGGTCACCTCGGAGATCCGCTCGATGAAGACGAAGCTGCGCAGTTTGCGGAACGAGTCGTGGAGGGCGTGGAGGACCGAGAGGAAGAAGACGCTGGCCGAGGTGACCGAGGTGGAGACGTCGCAGAGGACGTAGATCTCCGGTCGCCGCGGCCGCTTCGGTCGGTAGCGCAGCCGCAGCGGCACGCCGCCGGTCTCCAGCGAGGCGCGCATCGTCCGCCGCACGTCGACGAACTGCCCCTTCTTGCGGCCGCGCTGCTCGTGCCCCAGCGTCGCCAGGCGGCGCTTCATCTGCGAGACAGCGCGGTGGACGGCGGCGAGGTCCTGGGTCGGGCTGGTCGGCAGCGCCCGGTCGAGCTCGGCGAGGGGGCGGGAGGGGGGCAGGGTCTCGGTCCGCTCGATCAGGTCACGCTCGAGCTCGCGCCTCAGGTGCCGCTCGAAGCCGGTCAGCTGCTCGCGATCGATCGGCGGCCGCTCGCTGCCGTCTTCGGCGGGCGGCTGCCGGCCGGCGGTGAGGCCGAGGGTGCGGCGGATCCGCTGCACGTCGACGCCGACCACGCCCGAGCCCTCGGCGCGGCCGAAGGCGGCGATCGCCAGCCGCGCCAGGTCCCGCATCCGGTCCTCGTCGCCGGCCTGCATCGCCTCGCGGATCGCCTCGCTCAGCTCGCTCATGTCGAAGCGCTCGCCTTCGCCCGCCGGGGGCGCGCCCTCGGCGTGCTCGGTGACGCCCCGCTGCACCGCCTCGGCCTCGGCGGTGCGGAAGAAGTAGCGGTCGAAGAGCAGCTCGAAGACGCGGCGGTCGTCCTGGGACTTGGCGATCGTCGCCGCCAGCGCCTCGCGGAAGTCCTCGCGCCGGGTCCAGTCGACCTCCCCTAGGGCGGCGAAGGCGTCGAGCATCTCCGAGGTCCCGACCGCGACCCCCTCGCCGCGCAGCTCCTCGCAGAAGCCGAGCAGCTTCGCCGCCAGCCCCGGCGGCCCGGCGTCAGCCCTCGGCCCGTAGGGGGTCGGCAAGTTTCACCCCGACCCGCTCGGCGACGAGGTCGATGTCGGTGCGGTGCTTGACGATGATCGACATCGACCGGGTGAAGGTCTCGCGGTCGATGTCCTCGGCGCCCATCAGCAGGAGCGTCCGCGCCCAGTCGATCGACTCGGCGATCGAGGGAGGCTTTTTCAGGTCGAGGTCGCGGACCATCCGGATCACCTCGACCAGCCGCCGAGCCAGCGTCTCCGGCAGCTCGGGGGCGTGCAGGCGGACGATCTCCATCTCGCGCTCGAGCTCGGGGTAGTCGAGCCAGAGGTAGAGGCAGCGGCGCTTCAGCGCCTCGGTCAGCTCGCGCGAGTCGTTCGAGGTGAGGACGACGATCGGCATCGTCGTCGCCTCGATCCGGCCCAGCTCGGGGATCGTCATCTGGAAGTCGGAGAGCAGCTCGAGCAGCATCGCCTCGAACTCCTGGTCGGTCTTGTCGATCTCGTCGATCAACAGGACGACCGGCTCGGGGCTGGAGATCGCCTGCATCAGCGGCCGCGTCAGCAGGAACTCGGAGCTGAAGATGTCCTCCTGGACGTCCTCCCACCCGGCCTCGCCGCCGGCCTGGATCCGCAGTAGCTGCTTGCGGTAGTTCCACTCGTACATCGCCTTCGCCTCGTCGAGGCCCTCGTAGCACTGCAGGCGCACCAGCTCGCGGCCGGTGGCGCGGGAGAGCGCCTTCGCCAGCTCGGTCTTGCCGACCCCCGCCGGGCCCTCG
>DASSMM010000021.1:0-36787 GCA_035688825.1 Solirubrobacterales bacterium
TCGGCAACGACGTCCAGGTCGCGACCGAAGCCGAGTTCCACCTCGGCGCCGGCAAGGAGTTCGAGAGCCTGATCGGCGTCTTCTGGGGGACCGGCGTCGGCGGCGGCCTCGTCCTCGACGGCAGGCCCTGGCTGGGCCGCGGCGCGGCCGGCGAGATCGGTCACGTCGTCGTCAAGCACGGCGGTGCCAGGTGCCCCTGCGGCCGCAAGGGCTGCCTCGAGGCCTACGCCGGCCGCAAAGCGATGGAAGCCGAGGCGCGCAAACGGCACGAGGACGGCGAGAAGACCGACCTCTTCAAGCTGATGGAGAAGCACGAGAAACCGCGTCTGACCAGCGGCATCTGGGAGCGCGCCCTCGACCACGAGGACGAGCTCGCCGAAGAGCTGATCGAGCGCGCGATCGAGGCGCTGGGGACCGGGATCGCCTCGGCGATCAACCTGCTCGACGTCGAAGCGGTGATCCTCGGCGGCGGCCTTGGGATCCGCTTCGGCGAGCGGCTGATGGAGCCGCTGACGAAGGAGATGGGCAAGCACCTTTTCGTCGACGAACGCCCGCCGGCGGTCCGGGTCGCCTCGCTCGGCGACCTAGGCGGCGCGATCGGCGCTTCTCTACTCGTCTCCCGCTGAGCGGGCCTTCTAGACGCGCCCGGAGGTCTGCCGCTGCTGACGCGCCACGGCGTCGACCAGGACCGCCAGCAGCAGGACGCCGCCGGTGACCATCAGTTTCACCGCCGAGGAGAGCGAGAGCAGGTCCATGCCGTTGGAGATCGAGCCGATCACCAGCGCTCCGAGCAGGGCCGTCCAGACCGAGCCGCGGCCGCCGAAGAGGCTGGTCCCGGCGATCACCGGACCGGCGATCGCCAGCAGCAGGAGTTCGTTGCCGCCGGAGTTCTGGTTGACCGCGAACAGCCGCGAGGCGGCCATCACGCCGCCGATCGCCGCCATCGAGCCGGAGATCGTGAAGACCGCGACCCTGACCGCGTTGACGCGGATGCCGGCGCGGCGCGCCGCCTCGGCATTGCCGCCGACGGCGAAGACGTGGCGGCCGAAGGTGGTGCGCTTGGCGACGTACTCCATCCCGACGACGAAGCCGAGCAGGATCATCACCGCCAGCGGCACCCCGCGGTCGGAGTTGAGGATCGCGACGGCGATCAGGACCAGGGCGGAAAGGAAGACGAAGCGGATGATCATCGGCAAGGGCCCGCCGTCGGTGAGGCCGGCGGAGACCCGTTTCCGGTAACCCATCGCCAGCACCGCGCCGTAGGTGGCGATGATCACCGCGGCGAAGATCCAGCCGACCGTGTCGGAGTAGAAGGTGTTGGCGAGCCCGGTGATTTTCGGGTCGTTGATGTTCAACGAGCCGGTCTTGCCGAGCACCTGCAGCAACGCCCCTTCCCAGGCTAGGAGACCGGCCAGGGTGACGACGAAGGAGGGGACGACGAAGCGGCTGAACAGCGAGCCCTGCAGGAACCCGATCGCGGCTCCGACCGCGACCGCGGCGGCGATCGCCAGATAGGCGTTCCAGCCGTGGTTGACGCTCAGGACCGCCATCACCGCCGCCGAGAGGCCGCTGACGGCGCCGACCGAGAGGTCGATCTCCCCCAGCAGCAGCACGTAGACGATGCCGACCGAGATCAACCCGATCGTGGTGATCTGCAGCATCAGGTTGGTCAGGTTCTGAGCCGAGAGGAAGCGGTCTTCCTGGACCTGGAAGATGATCGCGATCACGACCAGGCCGAGAACCACCCGGACCGAGGAGAGATCCCCCTGGACGAGGCGGCGGATCGCCTGGCCTCTGGTGGAGCCCTGCTCGGTTGCGGCGTCGGCGGTGGTCGACTCGACTGCGCTCATGCCCCCTCCTCCTCCGGCTTGCGCTCGGTTTCCTCCGGTCCCTGCTCGTTCTTCTCGCGGCCGTCGCCGACGCCGGTGATCGCGCCGATCACATGCTCCTCGGTGGTGTCTTCGGCCTTGAACTCGCCGGCGGCCTTGCCGAGGCGGAGGACGAAGACACGGTCGGCGATCGCGAAGACGTTCGCCAGGTTGTGACTGATGACGACGACCCCGAGGTTGCGCTCGCGCAGGCGCCGGATCAGCTCCAGGACCTGTTTGGTCTGCGGCACCCCGAGCGCCGCGGTCGGCTCGTCGAGCATCACCACTTTCGGCTCGCCCAGCAGCGAGCGGGCGACCGCGACCTGCTGGCGCTGGCCGCCGGAGAGGGTGCCGACCTCCGAGCGCAGGCTCGGGATCGTCACCGCCAGGTTCGAGAGCAGATCCGCCGTCTCGTGCTCCATCTTCACCTCGTCTAGCTGGCGGGAAACGGCGCCCGGGCCGGGCGCGATCTCCTCGCGGCCGAGGAAGAGGTTGGAGACGACGTCGAGGTTGTCGCAGAGCGCGAGGTCCTGGTAGACGGTCGCGATCCCGAGTTCGGTCGCGTCCTGCGGTTTGTGGATTCGCACCTCCCGCCCCTCGAAGCGGATCGTGCCTTCGTCGGGCGGGTTGATGCCGGCGATCGCCTTGACCAGCGTCGACTTGCCGGCGCCGTTGTCGCCGACGAGGCCCACGACCTCGCCGGCGCTGACGGCGAAGTCGACCCGGTCCAACGCTTGGACCGGGCCGAATCGCTTGCTTATGCCCTCCAGCTCGAGGAGCGGAGTGCCGTTCGTGGCCATCTCAGCCTGAGATTCCCGCTTCTTTGCAAGCGGCCGCGTAGGGGCCGGTGCAGAGTTCGGAGGGGCTGACGAACTTGTCTTTGATCACGGTGTCCTTGACGTTGTCTTTGGTCACCGCCACCGGTTCCAGCAGCACCGACGGGACGTCGGTTTTGCCGTTGTTGATTTCTTCGCTGACTTTGTCCTGCGGGACTTCTTCGCCTTCCAGCAGGGCGATCGCGATTTCGGCGCTGATTTCCGTCTCCGGCGGGATCGCCTTGTACACGGTCATGTACTGCTGGCCGGCGAGGATCCGCTGCAGACCGGCGACCGTCGCGTCCTGACCGGTGACGGGCCGTTCTTCGGGGTTGATCCCGGCGCCTTTCATCGCCGCGATCGCGCCGCCGCCGGTGTCGTCGTTGGCGGCGTAGATGCCCCAGAACCCGTCGTTGCCGAGCGAGGTGATCGCCTGCTGCGCCTCGCGCTGGGCGTTTTCGGCGGTCCAGCCGGGGGTGTCGTATTCCTTGGCGACCTTCACGCCGGCTTCTTCGAAGCCCTTGTTCGAGCCCTTCTTGAACAGTGCCGCGTTCGGGTCGGCCGGGTCGCCGTTGATCTTGATGATCGGGCCGCTGGCTTTGCCGTCTTCTTTCAGTTTTTTCGACAGCGATTCGGCCTGCAGTTCGCCGACCCGTTCGTTGTCGAAGGAGATGTAGGCGGCGACTTCGGAGTTTTCGATCAGCCGGTCATAGCTGACCACCGGGACGCCCTGGGCGTTTGCTTTTTCGACAATGGAGGCGGCCGATTTGGAGTCCATCGGATCGAGGATCATCACTTCGGCGCCCTTGGTCAGCGCCGCTTCGCCCTGCGACTGCTGCTTTTCGGCGTCGCCGCCGGCGTTGAAGTAGATGACTTCGCATTCCGGGCACTGTTCCGAAACCGCTTTTTCGATCCCCGGTTTGTCGTTGGTTTCGTAGCGCGGCGTTTCGTTTTCCGGGAGCAGGAGGGCGATCGTCCCACCGCCGCCTCCACCGCCACCGCCGCTGCTGGTGCTGTCGCCACCCCCGCCGCAACCAACGGCGACCAGGGCGATGACGGCAAGACCCGCTAACGCGAGCCAAACCCGAGAACTCAATGCTGACATCGGTTCCTCCTCTGTAGTTGCCCCCGCTCCCGCGGAGTGCAATACCCACCTTAAGCGCTTCTATGCCTGGAAACCAGGGATTTCTGTTTAAGCGGGGCGCTTAGGCCGCTGCGGACAACTCGCGTTTTGCGGCACGCCTTTTCGTCTTCGCGGGAGTGACGAGGTCGCGGAGGAAGCTTCCGGTGTAGCTGCCGGCAGTAGCGGCGACCTGCTCGGGGGTGCCGGTGGCGACGATCTCGCCGCCGCCTTCGCCGCCCTCGGGGCCGAGGTCGACAAGCCAGTCGGCGGTCTTGATCACGTCGAGGTTGTGCTCGATCACGACGACGGTGTTGCCGGCGTCGACCAGGCGGCCGAGCACGTCGAGCAGCCGCTGCACGTCGGCGAAGTGGAGCCCGGTGGTCGGCTCGTCGAGGATGTAGAGGGTGTCGCCGGTGGCAACTTTGGAGAGCTCGGTCGCCAGCTTGACCCGCTGCGCCTCCCCGCCGGAGAGCGTCGTCGCCGGCTGCCCGAGCCGGATGTAGCCGAGGCCGACGTCGTTGAGAGTGCGCAGGCGGCGGGCGATCTTCGGCACGTTCTCGAAGAACTCGACTGCGTCGGCGACCGACAGCTCGAGGACGTCGGCGATGTTCTTGCCTTTGAAGCGGACCTCGAGCGTCTCGCGGTTGTATCGCTTGCCGTGGCACTGCTCGCAGGGGACGTAGACGTCGGGCAGGAAGTGCATCTCGATCTTGATCTGGCCGTCGCCCTTGCAGACCTCGCAGCGCCCGCCCTTGACGTTGAAGGAGAAGCGGCCCGGCTTGTAGCCGCGAGCCCGAGCCTCCTGGGTCTGGGTGAAGAGCGCCCGGATGTGGTCGAAGACGCCGGTGTAGGTGGCCGGGTTGGAGCGCGGCGTGCGGCCGATCGGCGACTGGTCGATGTTGATGATCTTGTCGATCTGGCTGAGGCCGTCGATGCCGTCGTGCGAGCCGGGCCGCAGCTTCGCCTGGTGCAGGCGGTTGGCGACCGCGTGGTGCAGGGTCTCGTTGACCAGGGTCGACTTGCCCGAGCCGGAGACGCCGGTGACGCAGCAGAAGACCCCGAGCGGGATCTCGACGTCGACGTTCTTGAGGTTGTGTTCGCGGGCGCCGCGGACGAGGAGCCCCCCCGTGGGCTTGCGGCGCTCCGCCGGCACCTCGATCTTTTTCTTGCCCGACAGGTACTGCCCGGTCAACGAGCTCGGGTCCTTCGCGACCTGCTTCGGCGTCCCGGCGGCGATCACGTGGCCGCCGTGCTCGCCGGCGCCGGGGCCGAGGTCGACGAGGTGGTCGGCGGCCATCATCGTCCCCTCGTCGTGCTCGACGACGATCACCGTGTTGCCCAGGTCGCGGAGGCGGTCGAGGGTGGCAATCAGCTTCTCGTTGTCGCGCTGGTGCAGCCCGATCGAGGGCTCGTCGAGCACGTACATGACCCCGACCAGGTGCGAGCCGATCTGGGTCGCCAGCCGGATCCGCTGCGCCTCGCCGCCGGAGAGGGTGCGGGCCGAGCGGGCCAGCGAGAGGTAGCCGATGCCGACGTTCTCGAGGAAAGAGAGCCGCTCGGTGATCTCGCGCACGATCAGCCGGGCGATCGCCCGCTCGGTCTCGGTCATCTCCAGCTCGCGGATCCACTCCGAGGCGGCGTGGGCAGAGAGGTCGCTGTACTCGGCGATGCTGAGGCCGCCGACCTTGACCGCGAGGCTCTCCGGCCGCAGCCGCGCGCCCTTGCAGGCCGGGCAGGGCTGCTCGGCCATGTAGCCCTCGATCCGCTCGCGGTTGGACTCCGAGTCGGTCTCTTCGTAGCGGCGCTGGAGGTTGTTGACGATCCCCTCGAAGCGGACCTTGTAGGAGCGGCGCCGCCCGAAGCGGTTGGTGTAGGAGACGTGGTGGCGCTCCTCGCCGGTCCCGTAGAGGAAGATCTCCCGCTCCTCGTCGGTCAGCTTCGACCACGGCTTGTCGACGTCGACCCCGTAGGCCTCGGCGACGGAGGCGATCAAGCGCTTCCAGTAGGCGCTGATGCCGCGGTTCCAGGGCTGCAGGGCGCCCTCGGCGAGCGAAAGGGTCGGGTCGGGGACGACCAGCTCGGGATCGATCACCCGCTGGAAGCCGAGCCCGTGGCAGCGGTCGCAGGCGCCGTGCGGCGAGTTGAAGGAGAAGATCCGCGGCTCCAGCTCGGGGATCGAGGTGCCGCAGTTGAGGCAGGCGAACTGCTCGGAGAAGAGCATGACTCCGCCGGGATGCTCGGCGTCCTTGCTTCCGGCCGCCCCCTTGCCCTCGATGATCTCGACTTCGACCAGGCCGGCGGCGAGACCGGCGGCCGCTTCCACCGACTCCGAGAGCCGCCGCCGCAGGTCCGTCTTCATCACCAGGCGGTCGACGACGATCGAGACGTCGTGTTTGTACTTCTTGTCGAGCTCGATCTTCTCGTCGAGGCGCAGCAGCTTCGTGTCGATCTTGGCCCGCGAGTAGCCCTCGAGCCGCATCTGGTCGAGCAATTTCCCGTACTCGCCTTTGCGGCCGCGGACGACCGGCGCCATCACCATGAATTTGGTCCCGTCCTCCAGCGTCATCAGCCGGTCGACGATCTGCTCCTGGGTCTGACCCGTGATCTCCTCCCCGCACTCGGGGCAGTGCGGCGTCCCGATCCGCGCCCACAGCAGCCGCAGGTAGTCGTAGATCTCGGTCACCGTGCCCACGGTCGAGCGTGGGTTGCGCGACGTCGTCTTCTGGTCGATCGAGATCGCCGGCGAGAGCCCCTCGATCGAGTCGACGTCCGGCTTCTCCATCAGCCCGAGGAACTGCCGCGCGTAGGCAGACAGCGACTCCACGTACCGCCGCTGCCCCTCGGCGTAGATCGTGTCGAAGGCAAGGCTCGACTTCCCGGACCCGGAGAGGCCGGTGATGACGATCAGCGCATCCCGGGGCAGCTCGAGGTCGACGTCCTTGAGGTTGTGCTCCCGGGCGCCGGAGATAACGATTCGCTCAGAGACAGCCACTCACACCGATTCTAGCCAGGCGAACAGATGTTCCCCAGGGGAGAGTTATTGGTGAGAACGCCCTTATCTCCGGTATGCGGGAAGAAATGCGTTCTCACCAGGCAGTGGCGGACCTGGCGCAGCGGCAATTCGGGCTGGTGACGTATCGGCAACTCAGGCGGCTGGGATTCTCGAGCGGCATGATCGGCCGCTCGAGTAAAAGCGCTGCGCCTGCATCGCATCCACCGCGGTGTGTATGCCGTCGGCCACACGGTCCTTTCCGACCGCGCCCGCTGTCTGGCGGCTGCGATGACCTGCGGCAGCGGCGCGGTGGTGAGCCACCAAGCGGCCGCCTGGCTCTGGGGGCTGCTGTCGAACTGCCCGAAGATCATCGACGTGACCTTGCCTCGGCACGGCGGCAAGCGCTCCGGGATCGCCCTCCACCACTCCTCCACCCTCGTGCCAGAGGAACATGGAAGGTTCGGCCCGATCCCGGTCACCGCCCTCCCCCGGACCCTCCTGGATCTCGCCGCCACCACCTCGCCGCGCCTGACCTGGAACGCGGTCGACCGCACCGAGCGCCGCGACCTCCTCAACCTCGCCGAGACGACGCGATGCTGAACCGCCGCCGCGGCCACCGCGGCGCGGCCCGCCTCCGAGCCGCCCTGGCGATCTACCGAGAGCCCGGGTTCTATCGAGCGCGATCCGAGCGACTGCTGCGGCGCCTCGTCAAGAGGGCCGGCCTCGCGCAGCCGCTGATCAACACCTGGGTGGACAGGTTCGAGATCGACGTCTACTGGGAGGAGGAGCGCTTCGCAGTCGAAGTCGACGGCTGGGAAGCGCATCGGACGCGCAAAGCCTTCGAGGACGACAGGCTGCGACGGGAGGAAATGAAGCTGGCGGGCATCGACGTGGTCCCGATCTCCGCCCGCCGCATCGAACAACGCCCCGACGAAGTGGGCCGCAACCTCGCCCTCCTGCTCCAGCGCCGCCGCCACGAGCTTGGCCTCCCGTGAGAACGCCTTTCTTCCCGCTATGCGGAGAGAAAAGCGTTCTCGGCGATCAATCGAGCGCCGCGGCTAGTTTGCGGCGGTAGAGGCGGGATGTGGGGTCGGCGGGGTCCGACTCGCTGAGGATGCCGACGATCGCGCGGCGGAGGAGGTCGCGGGCTTCATCGGGCTCGAGATCGCGGCTGAGGGCGTTGCCGTTGCGGGATAGATCGCTCAGGGTCTCGATCAGGACCTCCAGGGCGGCGTCGCGCTCGCCGCGGTCGAGGGCGACGAAGGCGTCGGCGGCGAGGCCGGCCTTTGCGAGGCGGACGCGGGCGGCGATGCCGGCGGCGCCGAAGTCGGCCTCGTGGCCGGCAATCGCCTCCAGCGCCTCGTCCTCGGCCCCGCGCGCCAGCCGCGCCTTGGCCAGGGCGACGGCGATGTCGGCGCGGCGGGGCTCCAGCTCCGAAGCCTCGCGCAGCGAGAGCTCGTCGCCGGCGGCGACCAGCTCGTCGGCCCGGGAAGGCACGAGCTTGTCGAAGAAAGCCTCGACCTGCGCCGGTGGCAGCGCGCCCGTGAACTCGTCCACGACCTCGCCGAAGTGGAAGGCCTTGACCGCCGGGATCCCCTGGACCCGGAAGAGCGCCGCGAGCTGCTGGTTGGAGTCGACGTCGACCTTGACCAGCTCCACCTTCCCCTCGCGCGCCGTCGCGGCCGCCTCCAGGGACGGGCTGAGCGCCTTGCAGGGCCCGCACCAGTCGGCCCAGAAATCGACGACGACCGGCAGCTCATGTGAACGCCGAAGTACTAGCTGATCGAAGTTCTCTTCCCGCGCTTGGAGGGACACGATTCGAGCTTAAAACGCCACTGGGGATGGGCAAGCCGCCAGCCCATCCTACGGGTGACAACTTCCGTAGATAGAAATGCGGGCCGAGCTAGGCGCCGGCGGTCATCCCGTCGAGATCCCGCCGCAGCTCGCGCAGCTCGTCGCGGATCCGGCCGGCCTCCTCGAAGCGGAGGTCGTCGGCGGCGGCCAGCATCTCCTCCTCGAGCGCCACGATCGTCTTCTCCAGCTCCTCCGGAGAGGCGAATTCCTCCGCCCGTTTACGCCTGCGTTTGCGCGGCGCCCGGTCCTCCATCGCCAGGAACTCCGCCATCTCGGAGATCCCTTTGCGGACCGTCTCCGGCGTGATCCCGTGCTCCTTGTTGTAAGCGAGCTGGATCTCCCGGCGGCGGTCGGTCTCGCGCATCGCCGCCCGCATCGCTTCGGTCTCCTTGTCGGCGTACATCACGACCCGCCCGTTGACGTTCCGCGCCGCCCGGCCGATCGTCTGCACGAGGCTGGTCTCGCCGCGGAGGAAGCCCTCCTTGTCGGCGTCGAGGATCGCGACCAGCGAGACCTCGGGCAGGTCGAGGCCCTCGCGCAGGAGGTTGACGCCGACGAGGACGTCGTACTCCCCCAGCCGCAGGTCGCGGATGATCTGGATCCGTTCCAGGGTGTCGACCTCCGAGTGCAGGTAGCGCACCTTGACCCCGTACTCGAGCAGGTAGGCAGTCAGGTCCTCGGCCATCTTCTTGGTCAGGGTGGTGACCAGCGTCCGCTCCTTGTTCGCGGCCACCCGTTTGACCTCGTTCATCAGGTCGTCGATCTGGTTCCTGGTCTCGCGCAGCTCGATCTCCGGGTCGACGATCCCGGTCGGGCGGACGATCTGCTCGACCGTGCGGCTCGCTTCCGCTTTCTCGAACGGCCCCGGCGTCGCCGAGACCATCACGAGCTGGTTCACCCGCGCCATGAACTCGTCGAATTTGAGTGGCCGGTTGTCCATCGCCGAGGGCAGCCGGAAGCCGTAGTCGACGAGCGACCGCTTCCGCGACTGGTCCCCCTCGTACATGCCGCCGATCTGCGGGATCGTCTGGTGGCTCTCGTCGACGAAGACGACGAAGTCGTCGGGGAAGTAGTCGATCAGGGTGTGCGGCGGGCTCCCCGGGGGCCGGCCGTCGAGGATCCGCGAGTAGTTCTCGATTCCCGAGGTGAAGCCGAGCTCCTTGATCATCTCGAGGTCGTACATCGTCCGCTGCCGCAGCCGGTGGGCCTCGAGCTGCTTGCCTTCGGCTTCCAGCTCCTGGGTGCGCGATTCCAGTTCGGCGCGGATCTCGTCGACGGCGCGGTCGACGGTCTCGTCTTTGGTCACGTAGTGCGAGGCCGGCCAGACCGAGACGTGGTCGATCACGTCGAGGACCTCGCCGGTCAGCGGATCGAAATGCTGGATGTCCTCGATCTCGTCGCCGAAGAGCTGGATCCGGTAGGCCGACTCGGCGTAGGAGGGCATGATCTCCAGGACCTCGCCGCGGACCCGGAAGGCGCCGCGCCCCAGCACCTGATCGTTGCGCTGGTACTGCATCTTCACCAGCTTGCGAAGGACGTCGTCGCGGTCGATCTCCTTGCCGACCTGGAAGAGCTGCATTTTTTCGTTGTAGACCTGCGGCGAGCCGATCCCGTAGATGCAGGAGACCGAGGCGACGATGATCACGTCGCGGCGGGCGAACAGCGCCGCGGTGGCGGCGTGGCGCAGGCGGTCGATCTCGTCGTTGATCGAGGAGTCCTTCTCGATGTAGAGGTCCTGGGCCGGGACGTAGGCCTCGGGCTGGTAGTAGTCGTAGTAGGAGACGAAGTACTCGACCGCGTTGTCGGGGAAGAACTCGCGGAACTCGTTGCAGAGCTGCGCCGCCAGCGTCTTGTTGTGGGCGATCACGAGGCTCGGCCGCTGGACCTCGGCGATCGTCGCCGCCATCGTGAAGGTCTTGCCGGTGCCGGTGGCGCCGAGCAGGGTCTGGAAGCGGTCGCCCTCGCGCAGCCCCTCGGCCAGCCCCGCGATCGCCTTCGGTTGGTCCGCCGTCGGTGAGTAGGCGGGGTTGAGCTTGAAATCCGGCACATCCAGAACATAGCTGGCGCATATGCTCCGCCTTCGATGAAGCTCTCCCGCCTCGGCGTCGCCGCCCTCTTCACCTTCACCGGGACGATGCACTTCCTCCGCCCGCGCTTCTTCGAAGCGATCGTGCCGCCGGCGATCGAGGCGCAGAAGCGGGAGGCCGTGGCGGTCAGCGGCGCCGCCGAGATCGCCGGGGCGGCGCTGGTCCTCCACCCCGCCTCCCGCCGGCTCGGCCGCTGGTGGCTGCTGGCGCTGCTGATCGCGGTCTTCCCGGCCAACATCCACATGGCGGTCAACCCCGAGCAGATCCGCGGCCTCGACATGCGCAAGTTCCCGCGCTGGGCCCTGTGGGCGCGGCTGCCGCTGCAGCCGCTGGCGATGCTCTGGGTCTGGCAGGCAACCCGGCGATAAGCTCCCGCCGAGCCTTCGCCCCTCCCCTGCTGCGAATAGAGTGCAGGGGATGGACAAACGCGACCGCTTCGCCGCCAACCTCCGCCGCGCCCGCGAAACCGCCGGGGTCTCGCAGGAAGCGCTGGCCGAGATGTGCGAGATCCACCGCACCGAGGTCTCCCTGCTGGAGCGCGGTGGCCGCGAACCCCGCCTCGGCACCCTGGTCAAGCTGGCCATCGCCCTCGGCACCACCCCGGAAGCCCTCTGCGCCGGGATCGCCTGGGACCCGAAAGCGCGCGACTACAAGATCGAGACGCCCTAGCAGTCCACCTGACCGGCGCATAGCGGCGTCCTCGGTCGCTCGTGTGCAGAGCACACCACGCTCCCTGTGTCCTAGCTCTGCTTGGTCAGGCGAACTGCTCTAGGGCAGGAATTCTTCGAGCAGGTCTTCGGCGGGGCCGAGGAAGCTGTTGACGTTGCCGAGGAGGGATTCGGCGTCGTTGATGAGTTCGATCGCCTGTGCGAGCGGGATGCGCTGGACGGTCTCGCGCAGGGGGGCGGCCAGGATCGGGCTCAGCGCCCCGGCTTCTTCGGCGTCGTCGACCGCCCGCAGGAGCCCGGCCCGCACCGCCTTCGCCAGCTTCGCGTCGTTGATCCCGTACTTCTTCTTGAACCGCTCCCGCGCCTCCGGGGTCGCCAGCGCCCGCGCCAGCGCCTCGCGCGAGACCCCGAGCTGGCAGGCGGCCCCGTCGAGGGCCGAGACGGTGAACTGGTTGGCGATTTCCGAGAGGCCCTGCGGGTTGCTCCAGGGGCGCGGCTTACAGGGGTCCTGCACCTTCTCCGGCTCATACGAGGAGCCGCCGGCGGCGAGGTAGGCGCCGACCAGGACGAGGGAGGCGATCACGGCGCCGGCCACCAGCAGGAATCCGCGGCTGCGGCCGTCTCCGCTCATAGCTCCACCTCTTTGGAGAGCGCGATCGGAAACAGAGCGATCAGCCCCAGCAGGGCCGCGAGGATGAAGGAGGTGCTGAAGGCGTGGGTCGCGCCGCGGTCGAGCTGGTCCTGCAGTTCGCCCTGAAGCTGCTGCACTTCGGAGCGCTCGCCCGGATCGTCGGGCAGCGGTTCGAAGGCGGGGCCGATCGTCGGCACTTTCCCCTGCTCTTCTTCGAGCCGCTCGCTCACCCGTTCGGCGAGGTCGAGCTTCAGCAGCGGGTTGATCGGCGAGTCGAGGATCACGGCGGTGCCGGCGTTGATCGCGTCGTGGCGTTGCTGGTCGATGTCGGCGGTGAAGATCGGGGTCAGCGCCAGCAGCCCGATCACGACCCCGGCGTGGCGGGCGGAGATCGTCCAGCCGCCGTGGATCGCCTGCGGCGCCCGGCCGCTGAGCGCGGTCTCGGTCAGCGCCGAGAGGACCAACGCCAGGCCGATCCCGACCAGGATCTGCGGCGGCAGGGTGAGGGCAATCGTCGCCTTCGGCAGGAAGGCGAGCCCGGCGAGCCCGCCGGAGACGAGGATCGCTCCCGCCGCCGCGCGGGCGCGGGCGTCCGGGACGAAGTCCGCCAGCTTGCCCCCGAGGACCGCTGCCAGCGGCATCGCCGAGACGACAAGGGCCGCTTCGATCGGGCTCAGGCGCCAGCCTTCGATCAGCAGCAGGACGAGGAGGAAGAGCGCCGCCGCGATCGCCGCCGAGACCATCGCCAGCGCCAGGTTGGCCCAGAGGTGCGGCCGCCCGGTGCGGCGCAGCTCGGCCGAGACGATCCCGGTCGCCGCCTCGTGCTTGGCGACCGCGAGGATCGGCACCGCCGCCGCCAGCGCCACCGGCACCTGGAGGAGGAAGATCGACTGCCAGGAGACGAGCTCGGTGAGGATGCCGCCGACCGCCGGCCCCAGGGCGGCGCCGGTCGCCCCGGCGGCGGCCCAGACGGTCGTCGCCCGCTGCTCGGAGCCGACCGTCGCCGGCAGCAGCTCCAGAGCCGCGGTCACCGCCGCGGCGCCGCCGAGCGCCTGGATGCAGCGGGCGACGATCAGGGTCGAGAGGCTGTCGGCGAGGCCGCAGGCGAGGCCGGCGCCGGCGAAGACGGCGAGCCCGACCGCGGCGGCGCGGCCGGGGCCGATCCGCCGCGCGATCAGCGCCGCGGGCACCGCCGCCAGCGCCATCACCAGGTTGAAGGAGACGAGCACCCAGGTCACCCCGGAGACGCTCGTGTCCAGTTCCCGATAGATGTCCGGGAGCGCCAGGACGACGATCGAGGAGTCGGCGAGGACGACCCCGACGGCCAACGCCAGAGCGGCGACACGCGGTCTAGGGGCGCTGATAGCCGAGCTCCTTCGCGTACTTGCGGCGGTACTCGTCGCGCTTCTCCAGCACCTCTTCGACGTAGGCGCGCGTTTCCGGGAACGGGATCTCCGCCACCGTCAGGTCCGCCCCGCCCCACTTGTCGGCGTTGCCCGGCCCGGCGTTGTAAGCGGCGAGCGCCGCGGCCTCGTCGCCGTCGTAGCGGTCCAGAAGTTCACGCAGGAGAAAGGTCCCGTAGCGGATGTTCAGTTCGGGGTCCGAGAGATCGGAGAGCTTGAAGGTCGTGCCCCCGCTCTGCTTCTCGATGTATTCGGCCGCTTCCGGCGTGATCTGCATCAGTCCCCGCGCCCCCGCACTCGACGTCTGGTCGCTGAACTTCGACTCGGAGTAGATCACGGCGGCGATCAGGGCCGCGTCGACGTCCTTTTCGGCGGCCTGCTGGCGGATCACGTCCTCGTGGCGCAGCGGCAGCGTCAGCTCCTTGATCGCGTCGTCGAAGGTGCCGTCGGCGATCAGGAAGGCGAGGACGAGGCCGGCCAGCACCGCGATTCCGGCCCAGGCGGCGCGACGGCGGCGGGCACGGACCTTGCGGCTCATCGGCGCAGCTTTTCGAGCAGGGCGGACAGCGCCCGCTCGAGATCCTCCACCGAGCCGTCGTTCTCGACCACGTACTCGGCCCGCTCGGCCTTCTCCTGCTGGGTCAGCTGCCGCGCCTCGCGCTCGTCGACCAGGGCGTGCCCCCGGGCGGCGGCGCGCTCGCGGCGGACTTCGTCGCTGGTGAGGATCGAGACGGTGGTGTCGAACGGCCGCTCGCCGCCGACCTCGAAGAGCAGCGGCACCTCGACCACGGCGACCTCGGTGTCCCCGGGCAGCGAGAGCAGCCATTCGGCGGTCCGAGCCTGCACCAGGGGGTGGACCTGCTGCTCCAGCCAGCTCAGCTCCTCGGGGTCGGCAAAGACGATCTCGCCGATCTTCGCCCGGTCGATGCCGCCGTCGGCGATCACCTCCGGCCCCCAGCGCTCGGCCAATCTCTCCCGCAGGACCTCGCTCTCGAGCAGTTCGTGGACGACCGCGTCGCTGGAGAGAGTCGCCGCCCCGAGGCGCGCGAACGCCTTCAGAGCCTCCGACTTACCGGCTGCGATGCCGCCGGTGAGGCCGATCTTCAGTGGCGCCACCGGCGCCGCTCAGCCTTGCTCGGGCTCGCCCGTCTGGGTGTCGTCGCTGGTCGACTCGCTGCCGGCACCCGGCGCGTCCTCGACCGACTCGGCGGGGTCCTCGGTGGTCCCGTTCTCCTCTGCCACGGGGGCGGGCTCGGCACCCTCGGAGGCCTCGACCTCCTGCGGCAGCTCGCCCGGCGCCTCTTCCGAAGGGGCCTCCTCGGCCTGGGTCTCCTCGGCAGCCGCCTGCGCCGTGCTCGCCGCGGCCGCGTCGGCAAACGCGTCGGCCATCGAGCCGGTCGGCGGATCCACCTGCTCCTCGCTCTCGCCGCCCTGGCCGCCTTCGGCCTGGGCGATCTGCTCGCCGAGCCCGGCCATCGCCATGTTCTGGCCCTCGACCCGCTTGATGCTGAGCGAGAGGCGGCGGCGCTCTTCGTCGATCTCGAGGATCTTCACGTTCAGCTTCGAGCCCGGCTCGACGACTTCGCTCGGGTTCTCGACGTGGTGGTCGGCAAGCTCGGAGATGTGGACCAGGCCCTCGACCCCCGGCAGGATTTCGACGAAGGCGCCGAAGGCGACGACCTTGGTCACGGTCCCCTCCAGCACGTCGCCGGAGCGGTGGGTGCTGATGACGCGCTGCCACGGATCCTCCTGGGTCTGCTTGAGACCGAGGGAGATGCGCTGGCGGTCGCGGTCGATGTCGAGGACTTTGATCCGCACCGTGTCGCCGATCGAGACGACTTCGGAGGGGTGGTTGACGTGGCTCCAGGAAAGCTCGGAGATGTGGATCAGGCCGTCGATCCCGTCGAGGTCGACGAAGGCGCCGAAGTCGACGATGTTGGAGATCTTGCCTTCGACGACCTGGCCCGGCTCCAGGCGACCGAGGATCTGCTCGCGGACCTCTTTGCGCTCCTCCTCGAGCACCGCGCGGCGCGAGAGGACGACGTTGTTGCGGCTGCGGTTGAGCTCGATCACCTTGCACTCGAGGGTCTGGCTCATGAACTCGTCGAGGTTGTGGACCCGGCGGATGTCGACCAGCGAGGCGGGCAGGAAGCCGCGCACCCCGAGGTCGAGGATGAGGCCGCCCTTGACGACCTCGATCACGCTGCCTTCGACCGGTTCGCCCGAGTCGGCGGCGACCTCGATCCGGCGCCAGGCTTTCTCGAAGCGGGCGCGCTTCTTGGAGAGGATCAGGCGGCCCTCGGAGTCCTCCTTGGTGAGGACGAGGGCGTCGATCTCCTCGCCGAGCTCGACCTCTTCGTGCGGGTCAACCGACTTGCGGATCGAGAGCTCGCCCGACGGGATGACGCCCTCGGCCTTGTAGCCGATGTCGACGAGCACCTCGTCTTTGTCGATCCGGACGACTTTCCCTTTGACGACGTCGCCCTCCTCGAAGGACACCATCGTCGCCGCGTAATTGGGGACGATCTTGCCGTCGATATTGAGGAGAAGCCCGCCAGAACCCTCGACGGGGGTGGCGCTGGGCGCAGGCGTCATGGTCTCGGTCGCGGACACGGGCGGCAATGATGGCAGAATCCGGCTCGATGCCGGTCCGAGCCACCAAGCGCGGCGACGAACGCACGCCGCTGCGCGGCGAGCACGACGTCCTCATCTGCGGTGCGAGCTTCGCCGGGCTGGCGGTTGCACGCGAGCTTGCGGGTTCCGGCGCCGACGTCCTGATCGTCGATCGCTACGAGATCGGCGAGCGCCAGACGTCCGCCTGCGGGATCCCGACCGAGTGGCTGGAGCGGCTGGGCCTGATGGCGGCCGAGCGCCAGCGCTTCGACACGCTGGTCATGCACACCCCCCACGGCGACGCCCGCTACCGGCTCCCCTGGACCTTCTCGACCTTCGACTACCGCGAGCTCTGCCAGTTGCTCTGGCGCGACTGCGACGCGACCTTCGAGACCGCCAAGGTCAACGGGCGTGTCAATTTCCTCCCGGATAGCGAGAGGAAGGCGACACGGCAAGGCGCGATCGCCGTCGAGACCGATCGCGGGGTCGTCTCCGCCCCGCTGGTGGTCGACGCGCTCGGGTGGCGGCGGATGCTGGCGAGCGGCGACGGCTACCAGCCGCCCGACGCGCCGCTCTCGCGCGGGCTGGAGGTGCATCCCGGCGGCGAGTCCGAGGACCTGGCGATCTGGATCGACCGCAAATACGTCCCCGCCGGGTACGGCTGGTCGTTCCCCGCCCGCGACGAGCTGCGGATCGGGATCGGCTCCTTCGACCCCCGCTTCCACGTCAAGGACACCACCGTCGAGCTGACCAGGGACCTCGGCAAGGAGCCGAACGAGTACCAGGGCAACTGGATCCCCCACAAGCTCCGCCGCGGCACCGAGGGCGGCGTCTTCTTCGTCGGCGACTCCGCCGGGCACTGCCTGCCGCTGAGCGCGGAGGGGATCAGGACGGCGCTCTACTTCGGGATCGCCCTGGGACGGGAGCTGCGTGCCGTCGTCGAGGGGCGTCAAGGCCGCGCCGACGCGGAAGCGACCTACGCCTCCTTCCACGACTCGCACGAGTGGAAGTTCAAGTGGATGCTGCGGGTGCAGAAGCTGATCCCGCGGGTGCCGCCGCGGATCCTCGGGCCGGCGATCAGGCTGATGGGGAACAAGCGCTTCGTCGACTGGTCCTTCAACCACTACCTGGCGATCGCGCCGCCCGAGTACGCCGGCTCGAAGTGGGTCGCCGCCTCAGCGGACGACCAGGACGGTGCCGGCCATCAGGAGGACGACGCCGATGATCCGCTCGGGCGAGAGCGGGACCTGGTCGAGGCCAAAGAGGCCTAACCGGTCGATCACGATCGAGGCCGTCAGCTGGCCGAAGATCGTCGCCGCCGCGACCCCGCCGGCGCCGATCACGGTCACCGCGATCAGCGCGTTCAGCACGTAGAGGGCGCCGAGGAAGCCGCCGAGCAGGTAGTACCAGCTGACGTCGAAGGTCGAGGAGAGGCCGCCGGCCTTGCCGCTGAGGACGACCACCGCGGCGAGCGCCAGGGTGCCGATCGAGAACGAGACGAGCGCCGCCGGCATGCTCCCGGTCGATTTGCCGAGGCCGGCGTTGATCGGCGCCTGGGCGGCGATCAAGCCGCCCGCAGCGGCGGTGAGCAGGACGGTGACGCCCCTATCCACGGAGGTCCTTCGAGGTGCGCGTGATCTTCGGGCTGGACATGTGTTGGGTCGGTTGAGGCACGAATGAACCTTGCTGCTCTCATATCAGTAACGCCTTAGGCCTACCCGGTCGATTCAGGGAGAACCAGTTGTGACGCCGCCACCCGCAGAGCAATTCGCCGCCCGCATCTTCATGGGGCCGGCGCTGCGGGCACAGCCGGACCGCCGGCTCGTCGACCTCGTCCGCGACGGCTACGACGCCGCCTTCGAGGAGATCGTGCGCCGCTACCGGCGTCCGCTCGACCGCTTCGCGGCGGCGATCGTCGGCGGCCGCTCCGAGGACGTCACCCAGGACGCCTTCTCGAAGGCGCTGACGGCGCTACGCGGCTCGGAGGCGGAGATCGAACTGCGCCCGTGGCTCTACCGGATCGTCCGCAACACGGCCCTCAACGACCTGCGGGCCAGCGCCCCGGTCGCGGCGGAGCTCTCCGAGACCCTGCCCGGCGGCCGCAGCGCCGCCGCCGAAGTCGAGGCGCGGGAGGAGCTGCGGGCGCTGATGGAGCGGCTGCAGGCGCTGCCCGAGACGCAGCGGGCGGCGCTGGTGATGCGCGAGCTGGAGGGCCTCAGCCACGAGGAGATCGCGGCGGCGCTCGGCGTCAGCGGCGGCGCCGCGCGACAGGCGATCTTCCGGGCGCGGGCGGCGCTGCGCGAGGGCTTCGGGCTGCTGGTTCCGCTGCCGGTGCTGCGGGCGCTGGCCGACCACGGCGGCGAAGCGGGGGCGGCCGGCGGCGCGGCGGCGCTCGGCGGCGGCGCCCTGAAAGCGGGAATGGCGACGGTGCTGATCGCCGGAGCCGTCGGCGCCGGCGTAGCGGTCGAGCACCATCGCGGCCACGGCCCCGGCCCGGAAGCCGCGGCGGCGGCGCCTCTGGCGGGAGGCAGGCACCCGGGTGCGGGGAGCCATTCTCCGGTGGCGGCATCGAGCTCTTCGACCAACGGCGGCGACGTGAGCGGCCACGGCGGTTCCGCAGATGAGAGCGGTGCCGGCCACGGGGGCGGAACCGACTCGCTCGGTCTCGGCGACCGCAGCGGCTCCGGCGGTTCGGGCTCCTCCGGCACCGGCTCTCCCACGAGCGGCTCAAAGCATTCCGGCGGCGGCTCCGGTCCGAGCTCGAACTCGGGATCGACCGGCATCTCCGGCTCCGGGGACCGGCACGGCGACCGGAGCGGCAGCGACGACGGGGGCGATTTTCACTCCGGCAGCGGCTCCGACGACGGCAGCAGCGGGTCCGGGGACGACGGGGGCACCTCCGGCGGCTCCGGTAGCGACGACGGCTTCACGAGCGGCGACGACGGAGGCAGCTCCGGTCCCGGCAGCGGCGAGATCGAGAGCGACCCGATCGCCACGACCGAACCGCCCCTGAGCGACGTCGGCAGCGGCGGCGGCTCGGGCTCGGAGGGCGGGAGCTCAGGCGACGACGGCGGCACCAGCGGCAGCGGCGACCTCAGCAGCAGCGAGCCGACCAGCGGCTCGGACGGAAGTCCATAGCCGCGTGATCTTCGTGCCGTACCTGGGTTGGAGCGGAAACCAGTTGTTGAACTTCGAACCCAGGAGGAAGGCATGACCCGCAACAAAGGACGACGAGCCCGCCTCGGCATGACCTGGTTCGCGCTGGCGCTCGGAGCGCTCGCGCTCCTGGCCATGCCCGGCCTGGCGGCCGCCAAGGACCGCAACCACGACCACATTCCGGACAAGTGGGAGAAGAAGCACCACCTCTCGCTGAAGACGAACCAGGCGCACAAGAACCAGGACGGCGACCGGCTGCGTAACCGCGCCGAGTTCCTCGCCGGCGACAACCCGCGCGACGCCGACTCCAACGACGACGGGGTGATGGACGGCGAGGACAACGCCGGCACGATCGTCTCGTTCGACTCCGGAACGGGGCGCCTGACGATCGACCTCTTCGGCGGCGAAGCCATCTCCGGCCTGGTCGACGAAGGAACCGAGATCAAGTGCGAGGACAACTCGGGCGCCTCGGCCAGCAGCGAGGGCACCGGGCCTGGCGAAGAGGCAGGCGACGACGATGGCGGCGAAGAAGTCGAGCCGGGAGACGACGGCGGCGGCCAGGAAGAGGTAGGCGACGACGACGGCCAGGGCGAGGAAGAGCCGGGCGACGACAACGGCGGCGAAGAGGTCGGCGACGACGATGGCGGCGGCTCTGGAGACAACTCCGGCCCGGGCAGCGAGAACTCCGGCCCCGGGAACGGGGACGACGCGGACGGGGGCAGCACCTGCACCACCGCCGACCTCGTTCCGGGCGCGGTCGTCCAGGAGGCGGAGCTGAAGGTCGCCAACGGCCAGGCCACCTTCGAGGAGGTCGAGCTGTCGGGCAAAGAAGCCTAGGCGGCAGCGTCGGCGCGGCGGCTACTTGGCGTTGAGCCAGTCAGGGCCGACGCCGACGTCGACCTCCAGCGGCGGATCGAGCGGGTAGGCGGCGCACATCTCGCGCTCCACCAGCTCGGCCGCCGCTTTCATCTCCCCCGGCGGCCCCTCGAAGAGGAGCTCGTCGTGGATCTGGAGGACGAGGCGGGTCTCCCAGCCCTGCTCCGCCAGCGCCCGCCGGCAGCGCACCATCGCCACCTTGATGATGTCAGCGGCGGTGCCCTGGATCACCGTGTTGACCGCGAGCCGCTCGCCGAGGCGGCGGGTGTTGGGGTTGCCGGAGCGCAGCTCGGGGATCGGCCGGCGCCGGCCCATCAGCGTCTTGACGAAGCCTTCGTCCTGGGCGCGCTCGATCACCTGCTCGCGGAAGGCGCGGACCGCCGGAAAGCGCTCGAGGTAGCGGGCGACGAATTCCTCGCTCTCCTTGCGGGGGATGTTGAGGCGGTCGGCGAGGCCGAACCCGGTCAGCCCGTAGACGATCCCGAAGTTCACCATTTTCGCCTTCGAGCGCTGGCCGACGTCGACCTCGCTGCGGTCGATCTCGAAGACCTCGGCGGCGGTGGCGGCGTGGACGTCTTCGCCCTTGTGAAAGACGTCTTTGAGGACCCCCTCGTCGGCGACGTGGGCGAGGACGCGGAGCTCGACCTGGCTGTAGTCGGCGGAAAGCAGTTCCATGCCCTGCTCGGCGACGAAGCAGGCGCGGACGGGACGGCCGAGGTCGGTGCGGATGGGGATGTTCTGCAGGTTGGGGTTGGTGCTGGAGAGGCGGCCGGTCGTGGTCGAAGCCTGGTTGAAGGTGGTGTGGACGCGGCCGGTCTCGGGATCGATCAGCTCCGGCAGCGAGTCGAGGTAGGTGTTCTTGAGCTTGGTCAGCTCGCGCCACTGCTCGATCTTCTCGACGATCGGGTGCTCGTCGCGGATCTGGGCGAGGACCCGGGCATCGGTCGAGAAGCCGGTTTTGCCCCGGCGCTTGCGGGTCAGGCCGAGCTTCTCGAAGAGGACGCGGCCGACCTGCTGCGGCGAGCCGATCGTGAACTCCTCCTCGGCGAGCTCGTAGATTTCCCGCTCCAGGGTGTCGATGCGCTCGCCGAAGCCGGCGCCGACCTCGGCCAGCCGCTTGGCGTCGAGCTTCAGCCCCTCGCGCTCCATCGCCGCCAGCACCCCCACCAGCGGCAGCTCGACCTCGCGCAGCAGCCGTTCCAGCCCCAGCTCCTCGATCCGCGGCGCCTGCACGGCGGCGAGGGCGGCGACCAGGCGCGCTTCCTCAGCCGGGTCGAGCCCGGGCTCGAGCTCCTCCCCCAGCGCCATCTGCCCGTCGTCCTCCTCCGGCTTTTCGGCGGCGGCGCCCTCGGCGAGGCCGATGCAGGCGTCGGCGGCCAGCTCGACGAGGTCGTAGGTGCGCCGCTGCGGCTCCAGCAGGTAGGCGGCGATCATCGTGTCGTGGTCGAGCCGCGGGTCGACCCCCTCCCGCGCCGCCGCGGCGAGCAGGCCGTGGCGACCACCGCCGAGCGACTTCGCGTCGTGGGCGGCGAAGGGCTTGCCGTCGAGGGCGACCGCCAGCTCGTCGAGGCTGGAGCTGCCGGCAAGGAGGCGGTCGGCTTCGGCGGCGGCCCAGCGATCACCGGCGATGCCGAGCGCCACCGGCCCCTCCCCCAGGTCCCCCGGCGTCGCCTCCTCCGCCTCGACCTCGAGCTCGGTCTGGACCTTGCGGCCCGGAACCGCCGCCCCCTCCGGCAGCGCTTCTTCCAGCCGCTCCATCACCGCCCGCAGCTCGAACTCGCGCATGAACTCGCGCAGGGCGCCGCGATCGGGCTCGCTCGCCATCGCTTCACCCAGGTCGACGCCGGTCTCGATGTCGTACTGCAGCGTCGCCAGCCGCTGGGAGAGGCGGGCGTCCTCGGCGTGCTCCGTCAGGTTCTCTTTGCGTTTCTTGCCCGAGACCTGGTCGACGTTTTCCAGCACCCCCTCCAGCGAGCCGAACTGCTGCAAGAGCTGGGTCGCCGTTTTCTCGCCGATCCCGGGGACGCCGGGGATGTTGTCGGAGGTGTCGCCGCGGAGGCCCATCAGGTCGGTGATCAGCTCCGGCGGCACCCCGTAGCGCTCTTCCACCGCGGCGCGGTCGTAGATCTTGGTCTCGGTGATCCCGCGCGAGGTGCTCATCACCCGCACCCCCTCGGTGACGAGCTGGTAGGCATCGCGGTCGCCGGTCACGACCACCACCTCGATCCCCTCTTCGCGCGCCTGCTTGACCAGCGAGGCAATCACGTCGTCGGCCTCGTAGCCGTCGATCTTGACGTTGGTGTAGCCGAAGGCCTCGACCAGCGGCATCAGGTGCGGCCACTGCTCACGCAGGAGGTCCGGCCGAGGTTTCCGCTGCGCCTTGTAGAGGTCATACGTTTTCTCGCGCCCGCTCCAGCCCGCGTCCCAGGCGACCACCACCCCCTGCGGATGGTGCTCGTCGATGATCTTCACCAGCATCGAGGCGAGCCCGTAGATCGCGTTAGTAGGCCGCCCGTCGCTGGTCCCGATCGACTCGGGCAGGGCGAAGAAGGCGCGGTAGGCGAGGCTGTTGCCGTCGATCAGGAAGAGCTGCGGGGCGTCGGCTGGCACGGCCGCGACTCTACGACAGCGCCTCCCGGATCAGGGCGACGATGCGCTCCGGCTCCTCTTCGAGCTGCGTGTCGTTGAAGCGAAGGACGGTGTAGCCGCGCGAGCGGAGGTCGAGGTCACGGGCGTAGTCGTCCTCGAAGGAAACCGAGCCGCGGTGGTAGATCCAGGTGTCGACCTCGACCACGAGGCGGTGGGAGCGCCAGAGGAAGTCGACCTCCCAGCGGCCCAGCGCAACGTTGGTCTCGGGGAGCGGGAGGTACTGACAGCGAAAAAGGTCGAGGAACGCCGTCTCGAGGTCGGAACGGGTGCGGTCGGACTCGACCCCTTCGAGGTGGACTCCTCTGTGCTCTGCCTGGCGAATCGCACGGCGGACCAGGTGCGGGGCAAGCAGGGACGAGGCGCGTAGGTCGCCGATGGTGCGCTGAATGGTCGTGACGGGGATGTTGTGGCGGTGGGTGGTTAGGAGCCGTCTCCCTCGCCCTCCTTCTTCTTCTGGGTAGGAGGGCGAGGGAGACGGCCCTCGGGGCGTTGAGAGGGAGGGGCAGCGGTGGAGGTGGATTCCGGGGTGGCGCTTTCGACCGTGGGACGTGGGAACCGAGACGTGGATGGAGCCACTGATCGGTTTCAGGAGCTTCCAAAGCGCCGCCGCGGAGTGATGACTGAGTACAGCTCCCTCCCCACAAGCGAGCACAGCAGCCATCCAGCGCCCATGCCAGCTCGGAGCGCGATGACCGACTGCGTAGACGCCGCGGTGGAGGCGATGTAAGCGCCCCCGGCTCACCCTTTCCGAGATCGCCGCTCGCCCGAGTCCCACCTCTGCGAGTTGCTTCGCAGTGATGACTCCATGCTGCCGCGCCGCGATTTGAGCGATCCCCGCGTCGATCGTGTCGCCTTTGTTCGGCATATCCGAACAAAGGCGCCAGGGGCTTGGGACTCTCCCCCTTACCCCGCTGCTTTTCGTCCCTTAGCGCGGCTTCGCCGGCCTCCCGGTCGCAGGACGTGAGAGACGGTTGCGCTGGGTCTTTTCTTCGGTTCGACTCGCGCGCACCAAGGCGGAGTGGAAGCGGCTCCCGGCGAGATGGACGTCAGCGCGGCCGGGGAAGTCGACGAAGAGGCTGCCGGTCCATTGATTCGCTGGCTCGGCGTTCCGGCGGAACGCGGCGCTGCCGGAGAATGGAGCGGGCGGCCTGAAGGTGGCCATGCGCAGCAGTGGATCGAAATAGAACGAGGAGGCCGGTAAGTGGCTCACTACCTCCCGGTCGACCAACAGTCGGCCACGCCGTTCTTCTAACGACGATTCCACGCGGACGGAAGCGTTGCGGTGGTTCTTGTTCACTTGAAGGAAGAGCGCGTGCTTGCTGGTCGTCGAGCGAGCTACCAGGCGTGCACCGCGAATGCCATGTCCAGTCAGTTCGCCGATCGAGACGGGGTCCCCGCAGGCGATTTCGATGAAGGGATTGACGATCGCTTTGGAGCGGGGCTCGTCCACCCGCGTGAAGCCTTCCTCCCCCGCGAACGTGATCGTGCCGACCCAGTTCCCTGGCTGGAAGGAGACCTTCTTTCCCTGGTCACAGCTCGTCCCTAGGTTTTCGGGTTGCCCGCTGGCCTCGAAGGCCACCGAGATCCTCCCTGCCGCTCCTAGGTTGCCGTCGATGGTCGTCGCCGTCACCGTCGCTGGCACGAAGTAGATAACCGAAGCATCGTTCTTCGATGCCCACACGAGCAACTCGCCGTGTTTGAAGTGCGGGCGCGAGAATGCCATTATGAGGACGGAATACCCGTTCGTCCCCTTCAGCCGAAAGGCGCCAAAGCCGCCGGTCTCCTCTTCGCCTTCGGCGCTCGCGATAGCCGCGAATCCCGCCGCAATCGCCGCCACCACAAGCACTGCAGCGATGAATTTGGCCCATCTCCTCCCCGCCATTTAGCGATCCTATGAGAGGAAGACGCTGGCCCGCGAAGCGAATCTGATTCCATAGCCGCCCATGGCTGTCAGCGCCCAATACAGCGTCACGATCCGCGTCGAGCTCGATGCCCGCCAGGAGCCGCTGGGGCGGCTGACGGCGGCGATCGCCGAGGCGGGTGGGCAGTTGCAGGGGGTTGATCTGGTGCCCGGCGCGGGGCCGGAGGGGAAGCGGGTGCGGGAGTTCACGATCGATGCCGCCGACCGCGACCACTGGGAGAAGATCCTGCGGGCGATCGGGTCGACGCGGGGGGCGCGGGTGCTCGACTACGTCGACCGCACGATGCAGATGCACCGCGGCGGCAAGATCGATATGCGCAACAAGTACCCGGTGAAAACGCGCGACGACCTCTCGATGGCCTACACGCCCGGCGTCGCCCGCGTCTGCATGGACATCCACGCCGACCGCAGCAAAGCCTTCGAGTACACGATCAAGAAGAACACGGTCGCGGTCGTCTCCGACGGCAGCGCCGTGCTCGGCCTCGGCAACATCGGCCCCGAGGCGGCGATGCCGGTGATGGAGGGCAAGTGCATGCTGTTCAAAGAGTTCGCCGGCGTCGACGCCTTCCCGATCTGCCTCGACACCCAGGACGCCGACGAGATCGTCCGCGCGGTCGAGCTGATGGCGCCGACCTTCGGCGGCATCAACCTCGAGGACATCTCCGCCCCGCGCTGCTTCGAGATCGAGGACCGGCTGAAGGAGTCGATCGACATCCCGGTCTTCCACGACGACCAGCACGGCACCGCGGTGGTGACGATGGCGGCCCTCTTCAACGCGCTGAAGATCACCGGCAAACCGATCGAGCAGCTGCGGGTGCTGGTGGTAGGCCTCGGCGCCGCCGGGGTAGCGGTGACGAAGATGATGCTCGCCTCGGGGATCACCCAGATCGTCGGCTGCGACCGCAAGGGCGCGGTCTCGACCAAGCGCGCCGACTACGAATCGGGCGAGATGAACGAGGCCAAGCGCTGGTATGCGGAGACGACGAACCCGGACCTGATCCAGGGGCAGCCCGACGACGTAATCGAGGGCATGGACATCTTCGTCGGCCTCTCCGGCCCCGGGATCATCCAGCCCGAGTCCCTGGGGAAGATGAACGACGACGCGATCGTCTTCGCGATGGCCAACCCGACCCCCGAGGTGATGCCCGAGGAGGCCGCTCCCTACGTGCGGATCATGGCGACCGGGCGCTCCGACTTCCCGAACCAGATCAACAACGTCCTCGCCTTCCCCGGCATCTTCCGCGGCGCCCTCGATGCCGGCGCTCCCAGCATCACCGAGGAGATGAAGCTCGCCGCCGCCAAGGGGATCGCGATGGCGGTCTCCGAGGCCGACCTCGCCGAGGACTACATCATCCCCAGCGTCTTCAACCGCGAAGTCGCCCCGAAAGTCGCCGAAGCGGTGGTCGAGGAGGCCAAGCGCGACGGGATCGCCCGGCTGAACGAGGAGACCGGGACCTTCGCGGCGGTGGAGGACTAACCCGGATGCGGGTTCTCGTCACCGGAGCCAGCGGCATGATCGGCACGGCTCTGTGTGACGCCCTCTTCGCCCGCGGCGACGACGTCGCCGGCCTCACCCGCGACCCTGGCCGCGCCCGCTCCTCCAATCCCCGCGTCCACTGGCACCGCTGGGAGCCGACCCTGGAACGTCCGGACCCGGCGGCTTTCGAGGGCGTCGACGGCGTCGTCAACCTGATCGGCGAGAAGGTCGACCAGCGCTGGACCGAGGAGGCGAAACAGCGGATCATGGAGAGCCGGCGGCAGGCGACCCACAACCTCGTGCAGGCGATCGAGGCGCTGGAGGAGTCGCGGCGGCCGAAGGTGCTGGTCAGCCAGTCGGCGATCGGCTACTACGGCGACCGCGGCGACGAGGAGCTCGACGAGACCTCGGCCCCCGGCAGCGGCTTCATCTCCGAGGTGCCGCAGGCGTGGGAGCAGGCCGCGCACGAGCTCGACAACGCCGGCGTGCGCGTGGTCGTCGTCCGCACCGGCCTCGTGCTGACCGGGAAGGGCGGACTGCTGAAGGAAATGCTGACGCCGTTCAAGCTCGGAGTCGGCGGGCCGCTTGCCGGCGGCAAGATGTACTTCTCCTGGATCCACCTCGACGACGAGGTGGGGATCCTGCTCTGGGCGCTCGACGACGAGCGGGTCAGCGGCACGGTCAACGCCACCGCGCCCGAACCGGTGACCAACAAGGAGTTCTCGAAGGCGCTAGGCAGGGCCGTCAACCGCCCGGCGATCGCCCCGGTGCCCGGCTTCGTCCTCGACCTCAAATTCGGCAGCGAGTTCGGCCACGTCCTCCGCGGCGGCCAGCGCGTGCTCCCCAGGCGCACGCAGGAGCTCGGCTACAGCTTCAAGCACCCCGTTCTAGAAGAAGCTCTGCAGGATCTCGTCTAGCGCTCGGCCGGACGTCCCGCGCGAGCCGTCGATCGCGCTGATTCAGTCAAGAGTTCATTAGTAACTACAAGGTTGCTCATTATTGGAACCTTAGGGCGCCTGCGGACAGGTATGGGTGATGGAGGCGTCGCCCGGCAGGAGTACCCGAGAAGTTGGCGAGCCCAGAGATAGGGCGTTCGCTCGTCTCTACCGAACCTACGCCGACCAGCTCTACCGGTTCTGCCTGAAGGAGACCGGGAACCACGCCCTCGCCGAGGAGGCGCTGGCCAACGTCTTCCTCGAGGCTTGGCGCCGGCTCGAGGAGATCGACCTCTCGCAGCCGATCGGCCCGTGGCTCTACGGCGTCGCCCGCAACGTCACCCGCAACCAGAGGCGGAGGCAGCGCCGGGGAGAAGCGGCGCTGCAAAGCCTCGAAGACGTCCACCGGCAGCATGCCGAAGACGCGAGCGAGGCGCTGGCGCGCCGCCAGGAGACGGCGGTGCTGGTCAGGTCCCTCGTCGAGCTCCCCCTCGGTCAGCGCCAGGTGGTGAGCCTCTGCCTGCTGGGCGACTGCTCCTACGAGGCCGCGGCCCGCGCCCTGGAGATACCGGTCGGAACCGTCCGCTCGCGCCTCTCCCGAGCTCGTCTGAACCTTGCCATCGCCGTCCGCGAAGCGGCCGGCATCTGAGTACCCGACCCACCAAAGGGAGGACAAATGTCAGAAGAACAGATAATGGAGAAGCTGTACAGCAAGTTTGCCGAGGGCCTCGGGGTGAGCAAAAACGCGGTGCCGGGGCAGAACTTCCTCGCCCTCTGCAGCCCGGGCTTCTTCCTCGACCCCGCGGAGAAGGCCGACACGGATCCCGGCGCCCGCTACCGGTGGACCCGGCTCCTCGACAAGGTTCCACACGCGAGCTGGATCTACGGGACCACCGACGCCCTCGTTCCTGACGTATACAAAATCATCCTGCAGGAAAAGGAACTCCCTCCGGAATCGCTCGGGGAACAGCAGAAAAAGGAACTGGCCGCGGCCCGGGCGGTGATACAGGACAAAAAAGGCAACCCGACGAAGAAATTCAAGAAGTTCAAAGAGCTGCGGCAGCGCTACCGGGAAGTCCTGACCAAATTCGAAAACGCCCGGCTCGACTTCCAGAACGCCGGCAAACGGATCCCGCCCCACCTGGCCTAAGAAGCGAGCGACGCCCGGTCGGAATGGGAGACCTTCGGCTTCAAGAGCGAAGTAGAAGCGGCACAGGCGACCGTCGCCAACCTGCAGCAGCTCAACCCGAACATCTGGTGGAAAGAACTACAGGACACCTTTCAGAACTCGATGGAAGATTTCGAAGGCCGCTCCTTCGACCCCACCAACACCTACCCGAGCTATGCCGCGCTCGTCGGCGGCGAGGGGAGCTGGACCAAGTTCAGCTTCACCCAGGCCGACCTGGCCAAACAGGCGACCTCCTCCACCGTCGAAGCCAGCGGTTCGGTGGGGGGAGGCTGGGGCCTGCTGTCGTTCGGAGGCGGCGCGAACTACAAAAAGCACACGGAAGAGACCTCGATGGACTACAGCAGCCTCGAGCTCGAAGTGGAGATCATGCGAGCCTCGATCGAACGGCCCTGGCTCGACCCGCTCGTCTTCCGCGCCCATAGCTGGCGGTTCAAGGACGCTTCCAAGGTCATCTCCGACGGCGGCTCCTCGGTGGCGCCGGGGCAGGCCGAATCCGGCGCCCTGATGCCGCTGCTGCCGACGGGGGTGCTCGTCGCCCGCAAGCTCAAGCTGAAGAACGCCCTCTCCCACGAAGACATGCAGCTCGCGGAAGAGGAACTGAAGGTGCACGCCTCGATCGGCTGGGGCCCGTTCTCTCTCAGCGGCAGCTACGGACAGAGCAGCAAGTCCTTCGCCCAGCACTCGAGCGTGAAGGAAGGGGGAATCGAAGTCGAAGACCCGCAGGTCATCGGCTTCTTCTGCGACGCGCTGCCCCTCTGCCCCAGCCCGAACCCACAGCTCTGGGAGCAGGGCTAGATCCGGAGGGGAGGCGACATGGCACCAACCAAATCCAAGCCGCGGAAGTCGAAGAAGAAAGAGGTGCACCGCGATCTACACCTCGTCTCGCCGCTGCTGCAGGGCCCGGATGTGAAGGCCCTGCAACAGAGCCTCAACCAGCTCTGCAAGCACTACGAGTTCGGCTGGCGCAAGATCGCCGAGGACGGGGAATTCGGGGCTCACACGGCCGACCAGGCGGCGTTTGCCGCTTTCCTCGTCGGCCTCGTCGAAAGCCGGATCAAAGCGATCGAAAAGGGGCGCATTCCCCAGGAGGTCCAGGTTCTCCTCCGCAACCCCGAGAAGCGGAGCAAAGAGGACAAAGCCCGCGAAGCCAAACGTCGCCCCAAGCTGAAGAAAATGCGCAAGCAGCACAAGGAGGGGATGAAGGCCGCGGTCGAGTGGATGGTCAAGCACGTGGGCGTGAAGGAGAGCCCGCCGTCGAGCAACCACGGGCCATACCCGATCGACGAGTGCCAGGCGCACTTCGGCCTCAGCGGCGTTCCCTGGTGCGGGTGCGTCGTCGGCTACGCGATCGAAGAGGTCGGCGGTATCGAGACGAACGTCTACTGGCCCTACGCGGGCTCCATCCACCAGGACGCGGTGGCGAGGCGCAACGGCCTCGAAGCCATCGACCCGGCCCGCGCGGACGTGGGTTGCGTCGCCACCTTCTTCAGCGGCGGCGACGACCACGTCGGCCTCGTGCGAGCGAAATCCAAGGGCGGAACGCTGTTCACCGTCGAGGGCAACACCTCCTCGGCCACGCGCTCGTCGGACGGCGGAATCATCGAATTGAAGGAACACCCCTTCAGCGAAGTGACCTGCGTCGCCCGCCTGACCATCCACCCCTAGGAGCGAACGGTGAAAAGGAAACGGACGAAAAAAATCAAAGAAGGCAGGAAGGCCGTCAACGGCATCCTCGTCCAGGTGGGCACTCTCGTCGCCATGTTCGCCCCCCAGGCGAGCGAGCAGTACCAAGCCGCGGTGGGTGTGATCGGTTCGATTCTCACCGCGCTGACGGTCTACTACACCACCAATCACCAACCGGAGGAAGCGGCTTAAGCCGGGCGTGCCGACCGTCTTCATCAACTACCGGAAGGCAGAAGCCGCGGGTTGGGCGCGGCTTCTGTACGACCGGCTGGCAACCGAGTTCGGCGTCGACAACGTGTTCCTCGACCAGGTGACCCTGCAGCCGGGGGTGAGGTGGCTGCAGGGCATCCGCTCGGGCAGCTCCGGGTGCACGGCGTTCATCGCGCTGATCGGACCGCGGTGGGCGCAGACCCTTGCCGAGCGGGCAGGAAGCGGCGTGGAGGACTACGTCCGCTCCGAGATCGAGACCGCGCTCGCAAAGGGGTCGCAAGTGCAGGAGGTGATCCCGGCCCTGATCGAAGGGGCGAAGATCCCACGCAAGGACGACCTCCGTTACGTCGGCTCGGTGAAGCCGCTCCTCAACCGCCAGCAGGTCGAGCTCCGCCCCGCCAGCTGGGATACCGACCTCCAGCGCCTGATCGAGAGGCTGAAGCAGCAGGGGGAAGCTGCCGAGGCCGCCCCCGAACGCCGCTCGACCCCCGCGCCCCGCCAGCCGCCCTTGCCGGCGGAGCGAGACCGCTGTGACGAGATCGCCTCCCTACTCCTCGAAGAAGGATCGCTGGTGGTGCCCTTCCTGGGCCCGGGCACCAACTCCGAGGAGCTGACCGCCCAGCTTGCGGCCGGGCTCGAAGGCGAGCCGCCGCCCGCCGGCCTGGCGCACGTCTCCCAGCAGCTCTCGGTGGCGAAGGGGCCGGGGGACCTCTACATGGCCCTGCGGCGGGCCCTCCCCTCCCACCCCGCCCCCGGTCCCGTTCACCGTTTCCTCGCAGGCCTGCCGGCGAGACTGCACGCGCTCGGGGCGCCCGACCGCTACCAGCTGATCGTCACCACCAACTACGACAGCGCCCTGGAACAGGCCTTCGCGGAAGCCGAAGAGGCCTTTGACCTTGCGGTCTACCTCGCACGAGGGCGGGACAAGGGCAGGTTCGTCCACATCCCCCACGACGGCGAACCGCGGCTGGTGACCGACCCGAACGCCTACACCGGGTTCCCGATCGACGCCTTCGGCCGGGTCGAGCGCACGGTGGTGATGAAGGTCCACGGCGGGGTCGACCGCGCCCAGGGCCCGCATCCCTGGCGCGACAACTACGTGATCACCGAGGACGACTACATCGACTACATGAGCTTCGGCGACATCGCGACGATCGTGCCCCAGCAGTTGCTCGGCAAACTCCGCGACTACAGCCACTTCCTCTTCCTCGGCCACGAGATGCGCGACTGGAGCCTGCGCGTCTTCCTGATCCGGGTCTTCGGCGACCGAGGGCAGCCGAACTCCTCCTGGGCGGTCCAGCAGCAGCCGAGCAAGCTCGACGAGCGGTTCTGGCAGCGGCTGGGCGTCGCGCTCGAAGCGGTCTCGCTCGACGAGTTCGCGGAGGAGCTGGACGACCACCTGGCGCGGATGGCCGCCGCACGGCCGTCTCCGGAGGAGCCGTGAGCCCGGCCGGCGCCGCCACCGCGGCCCCTCCGGCGGAGGAGCCCTACGTCGGGCTCACCCACTTCACCGAGGAGCGCGGCGACCGCTTCTTCGGGCGCGAAGCGGAGTCGGCGCTGATCATCGGCAACCTGCGGGCCTCGCGGTTGACGCTGCTCTACGCGCAGAGCGGTGTCGGCAAGAGCTCGGTGCTGCGCGCGGGGGTGATGGCACGCCTGCACAAGCAGGCCGAGCGGGACCTGGAGGGCCGCGGCGCGCCTCGGCTGGTGCCGGTCGTGTTCAGCTCCTGGAGCGAGCGGCCGCTTGCCTCGCTGATCCGCGCGATCGGGGAGGCAGCCCGTCCCTACCTGCCCGGAGGGGAGGTTCCCGAGCTGCCGGAAGGAGACCTGGAGGCGGCACTGGCGGCGGTGAGCGAGGCGCTCGGCGCCACCGTGCTGGTGATCCTCGACCAGTTCGAGGAGTACTTCCTCTATCCCGATCAGGAGTCCGGAGGAGAACGAATCGCCGACCAGGTCGCCGCCTGCGTCAACCGCCCCGAGCTGCGGGCGAGCTTCCTGATCTCGATCCGCGAGGACGCTTACGCGCAGCTTGGCGACCTCTTCCGGGGCAAGGTCAAGAACGTCTACGGCAACTTCCTCCACCTCGACTTCCTCAACCGCGCCGGCGCCGGCGAAGCGATCGAAAGGCCGCTCGATCGAATCAACGAGCTGCGGCCCGGGGCGGAGCCGTTCGCGGCCGAGCCGGAGCTCGTCGAGGCGGTGCTGGACCAGGTCGGCCGCGACCAGGAGGGCGAGCGGGTCGAGACGACCTACCTGCAGCTCGTGATGCGGCGACTCTGGGAGGAGGAGCAGCGGCTGGGCTCTAGGGTGCTGCGACGGCGCACGCTCGAAGAGCTGGGAGGAGCGCAGACGATCATCGGCGGCCACCTCGACCGGGCAATGGAAGGCGATGGGGAAGGTGGCGCCGGCCTCAGCGAGGAGCAGAGACAGGTCGCCGCCTCGGTCTTCCGCTTCCTCGTAACCAGCGGCGGCACCAAGATCGCCCTCACCGCCAAGGACCTCGCCGACCTCACCCGCACCCCCAGGGCGGAGCTGGACCCGGTCCTCCGACACCTCTCCTCGCCGAAGCTGCACATCCTGCGGCCGGTGGTGCTCGAGGGCGAGCAGGGCGAGTCGCGCTTCGAGATCTTCCACGACGCCCTCGCCGCCCCGATCGTGGAATGGCGGCAGAGGATCGAGGAGGAAGCACGGAACGCCAGGCTCCGCCGCGAACGGGCCGAGAAGGAGGAGGCGCAGCGGGACGCCGCCGTGGCCGAGCGCCAGGCGCTGCGAGAGCGGCAGCGTCGCAAGGTGGCGCAGGCGCTGCTCGCGGTCGCCGTCGCCCTCCTCGTCTTCGGCGCCGCCTTCTTCGCGCTCCGGCAGAAGAGCCTGGCGGACCGGCGGGAAGCCGACAGCAAATCGGTGCGGGCGGCGGAGCGGGTCTCCGAACTCGCCTCCGCACCCAGCTTCGGGCCTACGGCGGCCGCCCTCACCAGCCTCGAGGCCTACCGCCTCTCCCCCACCCCCGAGGCCCGGGAACGGATCCTGGCGCAACTGCAGCTCAACCCGGCGCTACCAAGGATCATGGCCGGCCACGCCCGCGCGGTGGAGACGGTCGCGTTCTGGCCCGGCTCCGACAAGCTCGCCTCTGGCGGCGACACGACGATCCGCCTCTGGGACGGCAGGGGCGAAGAGCTCGGCTCGCCGCTGGTCGCGAGCACCAACGTCCTCGAGCTCGCGATCAGCAGACCCCGTCGCGACGGCACCAGGCTGCTCGCCGCGGGCCTAGAATCGAGGCGGGTGGCAGTTTGGGAGATCGACGGCGACGGCGACGCGCGACTGCTCGGCCGGCTGCCCGGAGAGCCGGGAGCGAAGCAGGGAATCGCCTTCGACCCCCGTTTTCCCGCGGTGCTGGCCGTCGGCGGCAACACCGGCCGAGTCAGGCTCTGGGGACTGAGGGACCCGCGACATCCCCGGGAGCTGGGGGAACGGCGGGTCGCCGGGGAGGTCAGGGACGTCGCCTTCACCCCCGACGGTCACGGGCTGTTGGTGGCCGGCAGCGGGGGCGGGTCGAGGCTCGGCCTCTCCGGGGCGTCCTTCGCGGGCCCTGCCTCGCTCCTGCAGGGAGGTGAGACCTTCAGCACCGCCGCAGCCGATGACGGCTCCTACGCCTTCGGTGGCAAGGGCGGGATCGCGCTGTGGGACGCCGCCGGCCGTCGCAGGGCCGACCTGCGCCTGCCCGGCGCGGTGTACGGCCTGGCCTTCGCCCGCGGTGGCGCGGTGCTGGTCTCCGGGGGCAGCGACTGGAACGTCACTACCTGGGACGTGGCGAGCGGTCGCCCCTTCGGCCCCCCGCGCGCGGCCGACGGGGCGGCCGTCGACGACGTGGCGGTCAGCCCCAGCGGCCGCTTCGTCGCGGCCGCTGGGAGCGACCGCCTGGTCAGGCTCTGGAGCCTCGACCCGCCCCACGTTCTCGCCAAGACCGAGGGCAGCCTGAGCCCAAGCGAGATCGGCCGCAGCGTTCCCAAGATGTATGACCTCGCGATCGGCGCCGGCGGCCTGGTCGCCACCCCGATCGGCCCCGGCGGGACCCTCGTCTGGAAGCTGGGCGACTGGCCCGACGCCGACTCCGTCCCCCGGCCCCTCGCCAGCATCGAGGGCGAGAGCTACGCGGTGGCCTACCGCGGCGACATCTTCGTCACGGGCAGGAAGGACTCCTTCGTCGTCTACGGCACCGGCAAGGCCTGCCACGGCCGCGGTCCTGAGCCCTGCCGGCTCGCCGCTCCCGCCCGCCCCCGCTCCGAAGCGCCGGTGCTGAGCCTCGCCCTGGGGCGCCTCGGCGGCCGGCTGCTGCTCGTCTCGACCGGGCGTCGGCACGCCGCGAGGGTGGTCGACGTCTGGGACCTGAGCGAGGCCGCCGAGGGAGGAAAGGTGGTCCACCTCTCGTCGCTGCGGACCGACACCCGCGTCTTTCAGCTCGCGCTCGACCCCCGCCGGGCCCTGGTCGCGGCAGCGGGCGGGAGCGACGGGGCTCAGGTCTGGGACCTCGCCGACCCGCGCCACCCGCGCGCGGTCACGGTCGACCGAGAACTGGGAGGTGAAAACCAGGCGATGTACGCGGTCGCCTTCTCCCCCGACGGCTCGCTGCTCGCCGCCGGGGGCTACGACCAGCAGGTGGTGCTGGGTCGGGTGGCGGAGGGCGAGTCGGGTCAGGTGCGGGTCACCGCGACCCCGGGGACGCTGCTGCAGCGCGAGGTGATCGAATCGCTCGCCTTCAGCCCTGGCGGCGACACCCTCGCCGCTGCGGACGGCGAAGGCAACATCTGCCTCTACGGGGTCGGCGACCGCCACCTGATCGGCGACAGCTCCTGCCTGCGCGGGTACAACGTCGGGGTCCTGAGGTACGGGGGGATCGAAAGGCTGCAGTTCGCGCGGATCGGCGGCCGAACCGTCCTTTTGGCCGCCGGCAGAGGGCAGCCGCTCGTCGCCTGGGACTCGATCCTCTGGAGCTTGAGCGACAGCGAGGATGCCGCCTCGAGAATCGCCGCGAGCGTCTGCGCGCTCGCCGGGCGCAACCTGACCGAGTACGAGTGGGACGCCGTCCTGGCGCCAGCCGGGCTCGACGCGCGCCACCGCACCTGCCCGCGATACCCGCTCCCGTGATGGGAGCGGGCACCCCCCCTTCCGACTCCCCGGCCTGGTCACGCCTGCAGCACCAGATCGCCTGGTACAGCGCCAAGAGCTCGATCTGCCAGAAGCGGTTCAAGCTGCTGAAGGTCTGCCAGATCGTCATCGCCGCGGGGATTCCCGTGGCGGTGGGAACGCCGGTGCCGACCTGGCTGGTGGGCGGGGCCGGCGCCCTGATCGTCGTCCTCGAGGGCCTGCAGCAGCTCGAGCAGTACCAGCAGAACTGGGTCAACTACCGCTCCACCTGCGAGCAGCTCAAGCACGAGCACTTCCTCTTCCTCGCCGGCGCCGGCCCCTACGCCAGGGCCTCGGACTCCGAGCGTCTCCTGGCCGAGCGGCTGGAGAGCCTCGTCTCGCAGGAGCACGCGACGTGGGTCTCGAACCAGGAGGCGCAAAAAGAAGCGAACGGGCGCTGAGGACCTAGCCTTCCACCGCGTCGAAGACCGCTTGCCTGGGGTCGTCGGAGCCGGCATCCCGCAGCGCCGCGCGCACCCTCGCGATCGCCTCCCTGCCGCTCATTCCCCCGAGATCGGCGATTCCCGCCGCCTCGAGTATCGGCTGCGATTGCCGCCGTGCCCTCGGGTCCGGCTCGCCGACGTAGGCGATAGCGGTCGAGTCCTCGGTCGCGCGCCGGGCATCGGCGCCTACCTGCGCCAGCGTCCAGGAGTCATGGCTTCCGGAGGCGTCGAGACAGACGACTCGCAGCTTCAGCTCTTCGTCGCCGTTTCCCTGCGCGGCCTGCTCGCGGGCTTCGTCGCAGATACGCCGGCCGGTGGTTGCCAGATCCCCATGCAGCGGAGCGCTGACGTAGACGGTGACGGTGGCACCGCTCGCCGCGCCCTCTTCTCCGCAGCCCCCCACGGCGAGCAGGGCGCAGAGGCCGAGGAGGAGAGCTTGGAGGCGGCGCACGGGAAGCGATCCTAAACTCGGACGCGATGCGCATCGGAATGCTGACCGCAGGGGGAGACTGCCCTGGCCTGAACGCGGTGATCCGCGCCATCGCCCGCTCGGCGATGCAGCAGGGCGACGAGGCGATCGGGATCCGCCGCGGCTACCGCGGCCTCGCCGAGAACGACTACCTGCCCCTGGGCATGTCCCAGGTGACCGGGATCCTCCACCAGGGCGGGACGATCCTCGGCACCTCGAGCTTCGAGCCGATCCGCGAAGGCGCGGTCGACCCGGTCGCGGCTGCCTTCGAGCGGGAGCGCCTCGACGCGGTCGTGGCGATCGGCGGCGAGCACACGATGGAGATCACCCGCCAGCTCCACGCCGACCGCAACCTGCCGCTGGTCGGGGTCCCGAAGACGATCGACAACGACGTCGGCGGCACCGACTTCACCTTCGGCTTCGACACCGCCGTGCAGGTGGTGACCGACGCGATCGACCGCCTCCACACCACCGCCCAGTCCCACGATCGGATCATGGTCGTCGAGGTGATGGGCCGCAACACCGGCTGGATCGCCGCCTACGC
>DASSMM010000022.1:0-3760 GCA_035688825.1 Solirubrobacterales bacterium
GGCTGACCGTGCGGTAGGCCGGGGCGACGTAACAGAAGCGCAGCGGCGTCTCGGCCCGGGCGAAGCGGGTGGCGACGAGGCGGGCGATCGGCACGGTCATTTCCGAGCGCAGCGCCAGCGGCTCACCGCCCTCGTCGAAGAAGCGGTAGGACGAACTGGCGGCGCGGCCGTCGCCCCGGGCCAAGACCTCGTCGTACTCGATCGCCGGCGTCGCCACCTCGCCGTAGCCACGCGCTTCGAAGACGTCGATCAGCGCCTGCTTGAGCTTGCGCAGCTCGCGCATCTCGTCGGGCAGGACATCGCGCGTTCCGGGCGGGATCGGGTGGATCATCGGCCTGACCTTACGCGGGCGGCGCGAAATCCCCTGCTACGCAGGGACCTCGGCAGAAACCCGTTCGATCTGGGCGCCGAGACTGCGCAGGCGCTCGTCGATCTGCTCGTAGCCACGATCGATCTGGCGGATGTTGCCGATCTCCGACGTCCCCTCCGCCGCGCAGGCGGCGATGAGCATCGCCATCCCGGCACGGATATCGGGGCTCTCGACCCGCTCGCCATGAAGCCGGCCCGGACCGCTGACGATCGCCCTGTGGGGATCGCACAGCGTGATCCGAGCGCCCATCGCGACCAGCTTGTCGACGAAGAACAACCGGTTCTCGAACATCTTCTCGAAGATCAGGACCTCGCCCTTGGCCTGGGTGGCCAGGGCCAGCGCGATCGAGGTCATGTCCGCCGGGAAGGCGGGCCAGGGGCCGTCCTCGATCTTCGGGATCGCGCCGCCGAGGTCGGTTTCGACCTCGAGCTCCTGGCCGGCGGGGACGAAGATGTCCTCGCCCTGGATCTCGGAGCGCAGCCCCAGCCGCTTGAACTGGCGGCGGACGTTGGTCAGGTCTCGCGGGTTGACGTCGCGGATCCGCAGCTCGCCGCCGGTCGCTGCTGCGAGCGCCATGAAGCTGCCGACCTCGATGTGGTCGCAGGAGATCGTGTACTCGGCGCCGCCGAGGCGCTCGGCTCCGTTGACGACCATCACGTTGGAGCCGATCCCGTCAACCCGCGCCCCCATCGCGCTCAGCAGGTGCGCCAGGTCCTGGACGTGCGGCTCGGAGGCGGCGTTGGCGATCTGGGTGGCGCCGGGCGTCAGCGCCGCCGCCATCAGCGCGTTCTCGGTCCCCATCACCGAGGGCTCGTCCATGAAGATCTCGCAGGCCTGCAACCCGTTCGGGGCGCTGAGCTCGATCCAGCGGCTGCCGTCGATCCGGGCGCCGAGGTCCTCAAATGCATCGAGGTGGGCGTCAAGACGGCGGCGGCCGATGAAGTCCCCGCCCGGCGGCGGCATCTTCGCCTCGCCGAAGCGGGCCAGCAGCGGCCCTGCCAGCAGGAAGGAGGCGCGGATCTTCCCGGAGAGCTCCTCGTCGACCTCTCCCCCGACCTCGCGGGCGCAGAGCCGGACGCTGTTCTCTGACACCCACTCGACCTCGACCCCCAACTGCTCGAGCAGGGCGATCTGCGCTTCGGTGTCGCGGATCCGCGGCACCCGGTGCAGCAGCACCTCCTCCTCGGTCAGCAGGCAGGCGGCGAGGATCGGCAGCGCCGCGTTCTTGTTGCCGGCCACGGTGACCTCCCCCGAGAGGGGGACGCCGCCTTGGATCACGAACTTCTCCATCAGCTTGCTCGCTCCGAGCTCACCGGGCTAGGGTAACGACCGGCCATGAGGCGACGGTTGACGATCGGAATCGGCGTCGTACTGGCGCTGCTCGTGCTGCTCGTCGTCAACGCCCTGGTGGTCGACGGAGAGACCGGCAGCGCCCACGTCACCGTGCCCGGCGGCAAGATCCTCAACCTCCCGTCGGGGGACGTCCAGTTGGTCGAACGGGGTCCCGTCGATGCGCCGCCGATCGTCCTCATCCACTGCTTCAGCTGCGCAATCGACTGGTGGAACGGGATGCTGCCGATGCTCGAGCGCAAGCATCGGGTGATCGCCATCGACCTGCTCGGCCACGGCGGCTCCGAGAAGCCGAGCTCCGGCTACACCCCGGAGCACCAGGCAGAAGCGGTTTCGCGAGCGCTGAGGACGTTGCGCGTGCACGACGCGGAGGTGGTCGGCCACTCGCTCGGCGGAAGCGTTGCCGTTGCCCTGGCAGAGCGCGACCCGGAGCTGGTCGAGCGCGTGGTGATAATCGACATGCCGCCGGATAACTCGTACGGCGACCTCGGCTTCATCGCAAAGCTCGCACTGCAACCCGTCGTAGGTGAGGCGCTTTGGCAGATCAAGCCCGACTTCGCAGTTCGCGACGGCCTCGAGGTCGCATTCGCACCCGGATTCGACGTGCCTGACGCCTTCGTCGAAGACGCGAAGAGACTGACTTACACGGCCTACGAGGACTCCGCTGCCGGTGACGATGACTTCCTCGACGAAGAATCGCTGGATCGGCGCATGCAGAAGGCCGGCAAGCCGCTGATGGTGCTGATGGGCGCCGAGGAGCAGATCGTCGACGACCCTCAGCGAGCCCTGGCCCAGTACAAGCGCGCGGTCCCGGACGCCCAGACCCACCTGGTCGCCGGCGCCGGCCACTCGCCCAACGTCGAGAAGCCGCGCGAGACCGCCCGGCTCGTCCTCGAGTTTGCACAACCGGCCGAAAAACAGGTAGGCTCCTCTGTGCGCGACGTCACGGAGCGTGGCCGCGGGCCACAGCAAGGATCTCCGGGGGAAGACGTCGGCTAATGCGCTTCTGGGGTTTGCGGAGCTACTGTCGCCAGTAGCTCCGCGGCATGCCCGGAAACCGGTTATTTGCAGCGCTTTCCGGGTAGCCTTGCAACCGAGCTTGCAAAACCTCGGTGACGTCCGAGAGCCCTTCTACCTTGTACGAACTCATGTTCGATTCAACGACCAAGATAACCGGACGGCTGACCGACGCCGTCGACCTATTGATCGACTTCGCAACCCTCGGCGAGTACGGCCTAGAGCCCGTTGGGAGAACGGCGCCGAGCTGCGAGACCCGCCGCCGCACGAGCAGCGCCCCTGCCCGCTCCAGCCTGCGGCGGCGGGAAGCCGATCGCCCCTTCGTCCTGCGCCCATAGCGCGGCAGGGTCCTCGGCAAGGGCCCTGAACGGGGGTCCGGAACGGCGAAAAGCCGCCCGAAGGCGGCTTTTCTAAGAAAGAACCGGCGGCGACCTACTCTCCCAGGAGGTTTCCCCCCAAGTACCATCGGCGCAGAGAGGCTTAACTGCTCTGTTCGGAATGGGAAGAGGTGTTTCCCTCTCGCTATGCGCCACCGGAAATTTGCGAGACGCTGCGCCCGGTGGAGCTTGAAAACCGCACAAGACCAGGGTATTTAAAAATATCCGTCAAGCCCTCGACCCATTAGTACCGGTCGGCTACGTGCATTGCTGCGCTTCCACCGCCGGCCTATCAACCTGGTGGTCTACCAGGGGTCTTACTCCCTCAAGGGGATGGGAGAACTTATCTCGAGGACGGCTTCCCGCTTAGATGCTTTCAGCGGTTATCCGTTCCATGCGTAGCTAACCTGCGGTGCCCTTGGCAGGACAACAGATACACCAGAGGCATGTTCATCCCGGTCCTCTCGTACTAGGGATGACTCCTCTCAACTCTCCAACGCCCACAGCAGATAGGGACCGAACTGTCTCACGACGTTCTGAACCCAGCTCGCGTACCGCTTTAATGGGCGAACAGCCCAACCCTTGGGACCTACTCCAGCCCCAGGATGCGACGAGCCGACATCGAGGTGCCAAACCGGTTCGTCGA
>DASSMM010000023.1:0-34443 GCA_035688825.1 Solirubrobacterales bacterium
ACTACAACTTCCCGCCCTTCTCGGTCGGGGAGGCGGGCTTCATGCGCGGCCCGAAGCGGCGTGACATCGGCCACGGTGCCCTCGCCGAGCGCGCCCTGGTGGCGACGATCCCCGACGAAGAGTCGTTCCCGTACGTGATCCGGGTGGTCTCCGAGACCCTCGAGTCCAACGGCTCCTCCTCGATGGGCTCGGTCTGTGCCTCCTCGATGGCGCTGCAGGCCGCGGGCGTCCCGGTCACCGCTCCGGTCGCCGGCGTCGCGATGGGCCTGATCAAAGAGGGCGACGACTACATCGTCCTCACCGACATCGCCGGCGTCGAGGACCACCTCGGCGACATGGACTTCAAGGTCGCCGGCACCGCAGACGGGATCACCGCTCTGCAGATGGACATCAAGATCACCGGCGTCACCTTCGACATCCTCCGGGACGCGCTGGACCAGGCCCTCAAGGGCCGCCAGTTCATCCTCGGCAAGATGGCCGAGGCGATCGACGGGCCGCGGGAGAAGCTCTCCCAGCACGCGCCGGCGATCGAGTCGATCAAGATCGACCCGGAGAAGATCGGCGCGGTCATCGGCAAAGGCGGCGAAACGATCCGCGCCCTCTGCGAGGAGTTCGAGGCCGAGATCGACGTCGAGGACGACGGCACGGTGCGGATCTACGCGCCGACCGGCGAACTGGTCGACGGGGCGGTCTCGCGCATCAACTCGATGACCAAGGAGGCCGAGATCGGCGACCGCTACGACAGCGCCAAAGTCGTGAAGACGACGACCTTCGGCGCCTTCGTCGAGCTGGTCAAGGGCACCGACGGCCTGCTTCACATCTCCAACGTGAAGCCGGGCGAGCGGGTCGACTCCGTCGACGACGTCCTCAAAGCCGGCGAAGAGATCGACGTCACCGTGGTCGAGGTCGACAAGGAGCGCGGCCGGATCGGGCTGCGCCTCACCAGCGACCCCTCCGTTGCGGGCAAATCGCCCGAGGAACTGGCCTCGGTGGGTTCCGGCGACGGCGGTCGGCGCAACGGCGGCGACCGGGGCGGACGCGGCGGACGTGACCGCGATCGCGGCGGCCGTGGGCGCGAACGCGAGCGTCGCGGCTAATTTGAGCGCCAAGCTCACCACCCTGGACTCGGGCGTCCGGGTCGTGACCGAGGAGGTTCCCTCGGTCCGGTCCGTGGCGCTCGGGCTCTGGGTCCGTACCGGCTCCAGGAACGAGACCCCGGCGCAGGCCGGGGTCTCGCACTTCCTCGAGCACCTGCTGTTCAAGGGGACCGCGCGCTACTCGGCGATCGAGATCTCCGAGCGTTTCGACGGCCTCGGAGCCTCGGTCAACGCCGCCACCGGCAAGGAGACGACGCACCTGCACGCCCGTTTCCTCGACGAGCACACCGAGGAGGTCTTCGACCTGCTGGCGGAGATGCTGCTGGCGCCGACCTACCCCGACATCGACTCCGAGCGCCAGGTGGTGATCGAGGAGATCGCGATGTACGACGACGAGCCGCAGGACCGGGTTCACGACGTCCTCGCCGAGGCCGTCTTCGGCGAGCACCCGCTCGGCCGCCGGGTGCTCGGCGAGGCCGAGGTGATCGCCTCGGTTCCCGTCCCCGCCATCGAGGACTACCGCCAGGCGCACTACACGGCGCCCCAGATCGTCGTCGGCGCCGCCGGGCACCTCGACCACGAGCGGATCGTCGAGCTGGCCCAGCGGCTGGTGCACCCGCCCGCCGAGGGGAACGGAAAGCTTGCCGCGGCGCCGCTGGCGGGCGATTCCCGCCTCTGCTTCCTCACCAAGGAGACCGAGCAGTACCACATCTGCTTCGGCGCCCCGGGGATTCGCCGCGACGACCAGCGCCGCTTTCCGCTGGCCGTGCTCGACGCGATCTTCGGCGGCAGCACCTCCTCGCGCCTCTTCCGCGAGGTGCGAGAGAAGCGCGGCCTCGCCTACTCGGTCGGCTCCTACAACGAGCAGTTCACCGACCAGGGCCTGGTCGCCACCTACGTCGGCACCCGCGAGGACAACGTCGAGGAGGCCTGCGAGATCATCGGCCGCGAGATGGCGCGGCTGCGCTCCGAGCCGGTCTCCAAGGAGGAGCTGGTGCGGGCGAAGGAGAGCGTCAAGGGCCGCCTCGTCCTCTCATCGGAGTCGACCGCGGCGCGGATGACCCGGATCTCCCGCGCGACCCTCTTCGACCTGCCGATCGAAGACCTCGACGAAATGCTGGCGAAAGTGGACGCGATCCAGGTCGACGACCTGACCGCGCTGGCTTCCGAGCTCTACGCGGCCGACCGCCTCAGCGCCGCCTGCGTCGGCGCCGACGAAGACCGCTTCCGCAAGGCGCTGGCGCCGGTCAGCGAGACCCTCGTAGCCGCATGACGAGGGTGGCGGTCGCCGGAGCGGCCGGGAAAATGGGCGCGACCGTCTGCGAAGCGGTCGAGGAGGCCGAGGGACTTGAGCTGACCGGCCGCGCCGACCCGGCGCTAGGCACCGAGCTGAGCGAGGTGCTGGCGGACGCCGACGTCGTTGTCGACTTCACGGTTCCCGATACGGCGCTCGCCAACGTGAAGGCGTGCCTGGAGGCCGGTGTCCACACCGTCGTCGGCACCACCGGGTTCGACCTCGACGCCGCCCGCACCGCCGCCGAGGCTTCGCAGGCCAACTGCTTCGTCGCCCCCAACTTCGCGATCGGCGCGGTGCTGCTGATGGGGGTCTCGCAGGAGATCGCCAAGCACATGCCCGAGTGCGAGATCGTCGAGCTCCACCACGACCGCAAGCTCGACGCCCCCTCAGGCACCGCCAAGCGGACCCAGGAGCTGATCGACGCGGCCGGCGGCAACGTCCACCAGCCGATCCACTCGGTCCGCCTGCCCGGCCTCGTCGCCCACCAGGAAGTGATCTTCGGCGGCGTCGGCCAGACCCTCTCGATCCGCCACGACTCGATCGACCGCCACTCCTTCATGCCCGGCGTAGTCCTCGCCTGCCGCAAGGTCGCGGGTCTCCCCGACCGCTTTACGGTCGGGCTCGAGAAGTTGCTTTAGGCTGGAAGCGATGAAGGAGATCAAGGGAGTTCTCACCGCGATGGCGACGCCGTTCGACGCGGACGGGGCGGTCGACCTCGACGCGACGCGGCGACTGGCGGCTTACCTCCTGGAGCACGGCTCGCATGGGCTGGTGATCGCCGGCAGCACCGGCGAGTGCCCGACCCTGACCGACGAGGAGGAGATCGAGCTGCTGCGCGCGGTGCGGGCCGAGGTGGGCGATGAGGTTTTGATCGTCTGCGGGACCGGCACCAACGACACGCGCCACTCCTGCGAGCTGACGAAGATGGCCGCCGAGGCCGGCGCCGACGCTTCGCTGGTCGTCGTTCCGTACTACAACAAGCCCAACGAGGCGGGCATCCGCGCCCACTTCGAGACCGTCGCCGCAGCGGTGCCCGAGCTGCCGATGGTGATGTACAACATCCCTTCGCGGGTGATCGTCAACGCCGGTCCCGAGCTGCTGGGCGAGCTGGGACGGGACGTCGAGAACATCGTCGCCGTCAAGCAGGCCAATGACGACGAGCTGGGGCCGATCGAGGGCCTCACCGTGCTCGCCGGCAACGACAACGTTCTGCTCCGCGTGCTCGAGTTCGGCGGCGGGGGCGGCATCTGCGTCGCCTCGCACATCGTCGGCGACCAGATGCGCGAGATGTGGGACGCGGCCCAGGCCGGCGACATCGAGCGCGCCCGCGCGATCGACGCCGCGATCACGCCCGTCTACGAGGCAACTTCCGTCACCACCAACCCGATCCCGCTGAAGGCGGCCCTGGCAATGCTGGGCCTCTGCGAGGATCGGCTCCGACTTCCCCTGGTATCCGCCGACGAGGAGCAGCGGGCCGCCATCAAGGCCGGTCTCGATGCTGCCGGCGTCGCGGTTGCCAACTAGAACTTCCTACAAGAGAGTGAGTAACACCTAGTGCCAAGCAAACTACGAGTGCTGCCTTTGGGCGGCCTCGGCGAGATCGGCAAGAACATGACCGTGATCGAGTACGACGGCCGTATCGTCGTCGTCGACACGGGGCTGATGTTCCCGACCGCCGAGATGCACGGGATCGACCTCGTGCTGCCGGACTTCTCCTACCTGCGCGACCGCGCCGAGGACATCGAGGCGATCGTCCTCACCCACGGCCACGAGGACCACGTCGGGGCGCTGCCCTACGTCCTCAAAGAGATCGGGATGCCGCCGAAGATCTACGGCGGCCTGCTGACCGTCGGCATGGTCCGCTCCAAGCTCGACGAGCACAAGCTCGGCGAGAGCGCCCCGCTGCAGGAGCTGCCGCCGGGGGAGAAGGTGCGCTGCGGGCCCTTCGAGCTCGAGCTGATCCACCTCGCGCACTCGATCCCCGACATGCGGGCGGTGCTGTTGAAGACCGAGGCCGGCTCGGTCCTGATGACCGGCGACTACAAGTTCGACCAGACCCCGGTCGACGGCCGCCCCGCGGACGTCTCGCGACTGGCCGAGCTCGGCAAGGAAGGGCTGCTGCTGCTCTGCGGCGACTCGACCAACGCCGACCGCCCGGGCGTGGCGCCTTCGGAGTCCTCGGTCGGCCCGGCGCTGCTGCAGCAGTTCGGCCGTTGCAAGGGCCGGATCATCGTCACCTCCTTCGCCTCCAACATCCACCGCGTCCAGCAGGTGATCGACGCGGCGGTGCGGCTCGACCGCAAGGTGGCGCTGGTCGGCCGCTCGATGCGCAAGAACTTCAACATCGCCTCCAACCTCGGCATCGCGGGCGCGCCCGACGGGATCTTCATCCAGCCGCGGGAGATCGAGGACTTCCCGGACGAGAAGGTCGTCGTGATCTCGACCGGCAGCCAGGGCGAGCCGCTCTCGGCGCTGCGGCGGATGGCCAACAACGACCACCGCGACGTGCAGCTCCACTCCGGCGACACCGTCGTCTTCTCGGCGACGCCGGTGCCGGGCAACGAGCGCGCGGTGAACGAGACGATCGACCGCATCTACGAGATCGGCGCCACCGTGATCACCGCCAAAGACGCGCCGATCCACGCCTCCGGCCACGGCTGGCAGGAGGAGATCAAGCTGATGCTGAACCTGACCAAACCGCGATACGTGATGCCGGTCCACGGCGACTACAAGCGGCTGCGCCTGCACGCCGAACTGGCCGAAGCGGTCGGGATCGAGGGCGAGCGGATCTTCCAGGGCCGCAACGGCCTGCCGCTCGAGCTCGACGGCGACGGCGCCGGATTCGGCGAGGACATCCACGCCGGCGTCATCTACGTCGACGGCGTCAACATCGGCGAGCCCGACGACGCCGCCCTGCGCGACCGCCGCGCGATCTCCGAGGACGGCATCTTCATCGTCGTCGCGACGATCTCCAACGACGACGGCACCATCGTCGCCGATCCGGAGGTGATCTTCCGCGGCGTTCCCTTCCTCGACGAAGCCGACGCCCTGGTCGAGGACCTCAAGGACCTGGTCGAAGACCAGCTCGACGACGCCGCCAAGGCCGGCCGCCGCGAGCCCAACCTGATCGAGGAGGACCTCCACGAGGCGATCGGCAAGTTCGTCTGGCAACGCCTCCGCCGCCGCCCGATGGTCCTCCCCGTCGTCATCGAGGTCTAGGGCAAAGAAAAAGCCCGCCGAGGCAATTTCTGGGGAGAAACCTCGGCGGGCCAGTGTGTCTCGTCCGCGGGAGAATCTAGGGGTTGCCTCTAAAGCGCCTCTAAAGGTTTGGCGGCTGCCTTCGGGCGCTCGGCGAGGGGGATGCGGGCGACTAGGAGGGCGCCGCCGGAATCCGATTCGCGGGCCTCGACGCTGCCGCCGTGGGACTCGGCGACGGCGCTGACGATCGCCAGTCCGAGGCCGGTGCCGGTGCCGCGGGCGGTGTCGGCGGGCCCGGTGCCACGGACGAAGCGGTCGAAGACCTCGCTCCGCATCGACTCGGGGATGCCGGGGCCGTCGTCGGCGACTTCGACCACGGCGTCGCCTCCGTCCTCGCAGAGCCGGAGCTCCACGCAGGAGCCGCGGGGGGTGTGGCGGATCGCGTTGTCGAGCAGGTTGAGGACCATCCGGTGCAGCTCGTCGCGGCTGCCTTCGACCCGCAGCGGCTTCTCGTTGTCGAGGACGAGCTCGCGGTCGCCCATCAGCGGCGCCACCTCGGCGGCGGCGTCGCCGGCGACTTCGGCGAGGTCGACGCGGCGGTGCGCCGGCAGCCTGCCGGCGTCGGCGCGGGCGAGCAGCAGCAGGTCGGCGATCAGCCTGCCCATCCGTTTGGAGGAGCGCAGGGCGGAGTCGACGATCTCGCGGTCCTCGGCCTGTCCGGCGCTGCGCAGGGAGGCCTGCAGCAGCTCCAGGTTGGCGAGGACGCTGGTCAGCGGCGTCCGCAGCTCGTGCGAGGCGTCGGCGACGAACTCGCGCTGCTTCTGCATCACGCCCTCGCGTTCGGCCCGGGCGGCGTCCAGCGAGCGCAGCATCTCCTCCAGCGTCCGCGCCAGCTCCCCGACCTCGTCGTCGTTGGTCGGCTCCGGCATCCGCTGCGAGGGGTCGCGGGTCGCCGCGATCTTCTTCGCCGCGGCCGTCAGCGAGGCGATCGGGCGCATCGCCCGCCCCGCGATCGCGACCCCCGCGAGCGCCGCCAGCAGGGTGCCGCAGAGGATTCCGCCGGCGATCAGCAGCCAGACCCGGTCGATCGTCGCCTCCACGTGGGAGAGGCTGCGGCCGTACTGGACGTAGCCGGTCACTTCTCCCGATTCCGAGGTGATCGTCGTGGTCGCAACGCGCATGCCGCTGTGGTCGGAGAGGCCGGGATGAGGGAAGCCGAGGGCTTCCGCCTGGTTTCCGCCTTCTCCGAGCACTTTCCCGTTGACGTCGAGGACGCGCGCGGAGGCGTCGTCGGGAAGGACGAAGGCGTCGAGCGAGGGGACCTTGCGGGCTTCCGGTTCGCCGAAGGCCGGGTAGACGATGCGGATTTCGCCGCCGAGGATCTGCACGGCGCTGCGCACCTCGCCGTTGAAGTCGTCGCGGATCCGCTGCGTGGCGATCTGCCCGATCGCGCCGCCGAACAGCATCAGGATCACCAGGGTCAGGCCCGCCGAGACCGCGGCCAGGCGCCAGCGGACCGGCCACGCCCGCGGCTGCAGGAGGCGCCGGCCGAAGCGGCCGATGCGGTTTGCGGCCCCGCGCATCCCCCTAAGCCTTGAGGACGTAGCCGGCACCGCGCTTGGTGTGGAGCAGGCGCGACTCGCCGCCGGCCTCGAGCTTGCGACGCAGGTTGGAGATGAAGACGTCGATCGTGTTGGTCGCCGCCATCGGGTCGTAGCCCCAGACCTCGTCGAGCAGGCGCTCGCGGGAGACGACCAGGCGCTCGTTGCGCATCAGGAACTCGAGCAGCTCGAACTCGCGATTGGTCAGCTCGATCTCCCGCTCGCCGCGGTGGACCTCGCGGGTATCGGGGTTGAGGACGAGGTCGCCGACCTCCAGCGAGGCGGCGCCGCGCGGCGGGCGGCGGCGCAGCAGCGCCCGGATCCGGGCCAGCAGCTCCTGGCGCTCGAACGGCTTGACCAGGTAGTCGTCGGCGCCGCTGTCGAGGCCGGTGACGCGGTCCTCGGTCTCGGCGCGGGCGGTCAGCATCAGGATCGGCACGTCGCCGTCGCTGCGCAGGCGCCGGCAGACCTCGATCCCGTCGAGCCCCGGCAGGCCGAGGTCGAGGACGACCAGGTCGGGGACGAAGCCGGCGGCGACGTCGAGCGCCTCGGTCCCGTCGGCGGAGGTGCGGACTTCGTAGCCCTCGTTGCGGAGCGAGCGACGGAGGACGTCGGCGATGTCGATGTCGTCCTCGACGATGAGGACGCGGCCGCCGGCTTGTTCGACCTCGGAGAGCACAGAGCGATGGTAGCGGCGGAAATTGCCGCTCCTCGCGACTTTTAGCGCGAATTTAGTAGCTCGCAGGGGTGGGGGCCTCGGCGTCGAACGGGGAATCATGTTCGTGCGCAAGAAGCGGGGCGGATCGGCCCGCAAAGGCAAAGCTGCCTCGAAACGGAAGCCCAAGGCGAGGGCCGCTGCCAAAGGCGGGCTGCACCTGCCGGCCGGGCTCGAGCAGCGCCATCTCGACCTGATCGCCCTTTTCCTCGTCGCCTTCGGCGTCTACCTGGTCTTCGTCCTCTTCTTCGGCTGGGAAGGCGGCAAGGTCGGCTACGGGGTCGAAACGGGCCTCGTCTATCTCTTCGGGACGATCGGCGCGCGCATCTTCACCGTCCTGCTGCTGGTCGTCGGCGGCATGCTGCTGACCGGGACCTCAGTGTCGGCCTTGGCGCGCGGCATCGGCCGCTCTCTGCGGGCGATCTTCCGCGGCGTCTTCGCCGGCGGCGACGCGGCCGCCCGCACCGTCGCCAGGACCCATGCCGACTGGCGCGAGCACCGCGAGGCCCGGGCCGAGGCCGCGACCCTGGCCGGCCCGACCGACGTGATGAGCGCCTACCCGGAGGACGACGAGGACTTCGAACCGACCGTCGCCCTCGCCGAGGAGGACGACTTCGACTCGCAGATCTTCGATGCCGGGGACGAGGCGGACACCGAGACCCACGTGCTCCCGGCCGAGGACGACGCCGAGGAGCCGCCGCAGAAAGTGGAGCTGCAGAACTACGACTCCGCCGACGCGGTCGCGATCGTCAACGAGGGCGATCGGGCGCACGCCGGCCTTACCCCGATGGGCAGCAAACGCGGCGTCACGATGTCGGAGGAGATCGACTACCGGCCGCCCTCGCCGAAGCTGCTGGAGCGGGGCAAAGGCGAGAAGGGCCCCGATCCGCGCGACCACGAAGCGGTCGGGCGCAAGTTGGTCGAGACGCTCGGCCACTTCGGCGTCGAGGCGAAGATCGTCGGCATCGTCAGCGGTCCGCACGTCTCGCGCTTCGAGCTGCGCCTGGCGCCCGGGACCAAAGTCAAGAAAGTCACCGAGCTCGCCAACGACATCGCCTACGCGCTCGCCTCGACCGACATCCGCATCCTGGCGCCGATTCCCGGCAAGCAGGCGGTCGGCGTCGAGGTCCCGAACCGCACCCGCAAGATGGTCCGCCTCGGCGACATCTACGCCGGCCGGCCGGAGAAGACCTCGCCGCTGGTCGCCTGGCTCGGCAAGGGGATCGACGGCAACCCGGTCTGGACCGACATCGCGAAGATGCCGCACGTCCTCGTCGCCGGCACCACCGGCTCGGGCAAGAGCGGCTGCGTCAACGCGATCCTCTCCTCGATCCTGATGCAGGCCTCGCCGAACGAAGTCCGGCTGGTCCTGGTCGATCCGAAGCAGGTCGAGCTCAACCACTACGAGAACGTTCCCCACCTGCTGACGCCGGTGGTCACCTCGCCGCGGCTGGCGGCCAACGTCCTCTCCAACCTGATCGGCGAGATGGAGAGCCGCTACGGGATCATGAGCGAGGCGCGGGCGCGCAATCTCGACGAGCTCAATCGCATCCGCCGCAAGAAGGGGGAGTCGCCGCTGCCCCACATCCTCTGCGTGATCGACGAGCTCGCGGACCTGATGATGGTCGCCCCGGCCGAAGTCGAGGACTCGATCATCCGCCTGGCGCAGAAGTCGCGCGCCACCGGCATCCACCTGGTGCTGGCGACCCAACGGCCTTCTACGGACATCATCACCGGCACGATCAAGGTCAACATCCCCTCGCGGATCGCCTTTGCCGTTTCCTCCCAGACCGACTCGCGGGTGATCCTCGACCAGGGCGGCGCCGAGACCCTGCTCGGCCAGGGCGACATGCTCTTCCGCGGCGCCGGTACCTCGAAACTGGCGCGCGTCCAAGGCGCCTTCGTCACCGAGGACGAGATCGCCCGGATCACCAAGCACTGGGCCAAGCAGGGCGAACCGGAATTCGAGGACGAGCTGCTGGAGACGCCGCAGGAGGCCGAGGAGGAGGGGCGCGACGACGATTTCGACCCCGACAGCGACGACCTCCTCGACGAGGCGATCCGCCTGGTCGTGCAGACCGAGACCGCCTCGGTCTCGATGATCCAGCGGCGGCTGCGGGTCGGCTACACCCGGGCCGGGCGGCTGATCGACATGCTCGAGCGGCGCGGCGTCATCTCCGGCTACGAGGGCTCGAAACCGCGTCAGGTGCTGATCACCCAGGCGGACCTCTCACGGGTCCTCGGCAGCGGCGAAGCAGAGCCGGCGCCGGTCGCGGTCGACGCCGATCCCGACGCCTAGATCGCCGGCACTTTGCGTTGCGGCTCGAATAGCCGCAAAATGGGAGATGTGGACGACGGCGTCGGGAAGAAGCTTCACGAGGCCCGGACTCGCAAGAAGCTGAGCCTCCAGCAGGCCGAAGAGGCGACCAAGATCCGCGGGCGCTACCTGGGGGCGATCGAGAACGACGACTGGGACCAGCTCCCCGGCGAGACCTACGCCCGCGCCTTCATCCGCACCTACGGGCGCTACCTGGGGCTCGACGGCGACCGGCTGGCCGAGGAGCACCGCCGCAGCCGCGGTGCCGCCCGGCCGGGAGAACGGCTGCCCCGGGTCGACCCGCGGCCGCACCCGGTGGTGCGGGAGCGGCGCTTCGGGCGCCGCCGCATCTCCCCGCGGGTAGTGGCGGTCGGGGTGACGGCGCTGGTGGTGGCGGCGCTGCTCGCGGTCGGGCTCGCCACCGGGGGCTCCGACAATCACGGCGGCGAATCGACCGCTCAGCCCCATCGAGGTCCTCGGGTGGGTCAGGCGGTGCCGCTCCGATAGCGTCCGGCGCGTGATCCGCGCAGGCATCATCGTCACCGGGACCGAGGTCCTGACCGGGCGCATCTCCGACGCCAACGGTCCCTGGGTCTCCGAGCGCCTCGCCGAGCGCGGGGTCGAGGTGGCCCACATCCTGGTCGTCGCCGACCGTCCTGACGACCTCGAAGCGGCGCTGCGGTTCATGGCGGCCGAGGGGATGGATCTGATCGTCACCAGCGGCGGCCTCGGGCCGACCGCCGACGATCTGACGGCCGAGGTCGTCGCCCGCTTCGCCGGTCGCGAGATGGTCCTCGACGAGGCGATGGAGGAGAAGATCGCCGCCATCCTCAGCGGTTTCGCGCAGCGGTTCCGGCTCGACGAGGGGGCCCTGCGCGAGTCCAACCGCAAGCAGGCGATGGTGCCGGAGGGCGCGGTTCCGCTCGACCCCGTCGGCACCGCGCCGGGGCTGGTCGTTCCCGCCGGCGAGCGGGTCGTGGTCGTCCTCCCGGGGCCGCCGCGCGAGCTGCAGCCGATGTGGGAGGCGGCGGTGGAGACCGAGCCGGTGAAGGCGGTCCTGGCGCGGGCGACGCCGCTGCGGGCCTACACGATGCGGATGTTCGGGGTGCCGGAGTCCGAAATCGCCAAGAGCCTGCGGGAGATGGAGTCCGAGGGGCTGGACCTGGACGCGGTCGAGATCACCACCTGCCTGCGCAAAGGCGAGATCGAGATCGACGTCCGCTACCGCGACGAGGCGACGGATGTGGCCGAGGAGGTCCGCGCGGGGCTGGCGCGGCGGCACCGCCAGGAGACCTTCAGCCTCGACGGCGAGACGATCGACGCCCAGGTGGCGACGCTCCTGCTCGGTCGGCGGCTTGCCCTGGCGGAGTCCTGCAGCGGCGGCCTGCTGGCGGCGCGGATCACCGACCTGGCCGGCGCCTCGGAGTACTTCGCCGGCGGCGTCGTCGCCTACTCCAACGAGGCGAAGGCGGAGCTGCTTGGGGTCGATCCGGAGCTGATCGAGGCGAAGGGGGCGGTCTCGCCGGAGGTCGCCGAGGCGATGGCGATCGGGGCGCTGGAGCGCTTCGACGCCGAGGTCGCGGTCTCGATCACCGGCATCGCCGGGCCCGGCGGGGGGTCGGAGGACAAGCCGGTCGGCTACGTCTGTTTCAACGCCCGCCTCGCCGACGGCACCGCGATCGCCCGCGACCCGGTGATCCCAGGCGGGCGCCCCGACATCCGCGAACGCTCGGCCTTGGTCGGGATGCACCTGCTGCGCCAGCTCCTCGGTGAGGGAAAAGGCGAGAAGTCGTGACGCAAAAGTTGCTTTAGCGCGTTGTTTCGTGCGTCGCGGCCCCGTAGCGTGGCGGCCGTGGCCAAGGAGCGACTGAAGAGCCCTCGCGCGCGCCTGTTCGTGGCGCTCGACCTGCCGGAGGCGACCCGCGAGGGGCTGGTCGCCTGGGGGAGGGAGGCGCTGGCCGACCCGGCGCTGCGGGCGGTGGCGCCGGAGTCGCTCCACATCACCCTCGCCTTCCTCGGCTACCGGCCCGAGAAGGAGATCGAGGCGATCGCGGCGGCGGTGCGCGAGAGCGCCGCCCCCGCGCCCTGGGTGGAGCTGCGGGACCCCGAGCCGCGACCCCCGCGCGGGCGGGCGCGCCTGTACGCGCTGCCGGCGGTCTCGCCCGGCGCCGAGATGCTGCAGGCGGGGCTGCAAGAGAGACTTGTCGAAGAGGGCTTCTACGAGCCCGAGAAGCGGCCGTTCTGGCCGCATGTGACCGTGGCTCGGGTGGGTCCCGAGGCGCGGGGATCGAGGCGGCCGGCGGTCGTCTCGGAGCCTCCGGGAGCGATCCCGGGGGAGCTGGCGGAGCCCCGGCTTGCTGTCCGGATGGCTCTTTATCGTTCTGAACTCCAGCCGACCGGTGCGCGCTATGTGCCGTTGGCCCAAGTCGAGCTGCCCGGAGGGGGCGGCAGTGAGGTGATCTAGATGGCGAAAACGAACTTGAGAGAGGCTTCGGCCAAAGAGGCGAAAGCGAAAGACGCGGCGCTCGAGAGCGCGGTCACCGGGATCAAAAGGGAGTTCGGCGAGGGCTCCCTGATGCGGCTCGGCGACAAGGGCACCGTCAAGGTGGAGGCGATCCCGACCGGGGCCCTGGCCCTCGACCTGGCCCTCGGCATCGGCGGCGTCCCGCGTGGCCGCATCGTCGAGATCTTCGGCCCGGAGTCCTCGGGGAAGACGACGCTCGTCAACCACATCATCGCCCAGGCTCAGGCGATGGGCGGCGTCTGCGCCTTCATCGACACCGAGCACGCGATCGACCCGGTCTACGCGCGGGCGATCGGCGTCGACACCGACGAGCTGCTGGTCTCCCAGCCCGACTACGGCGAGCAGGCCCTGCAGATCGCCGACCGGCTGATCGCCTCCGCCGCCGTCGATGTGGTCGCGATCGACTCGGTCGCGGCCCTGACCCCGAAAGCCGAGCTCGACGGCCAGATCGGGGACACCACGGTCGGCCTGCAGGCCCGGCTGATGTCGCAGGCGATGCGGAAACTCGCCGGCAACCTCAACCGGACCAACACCGTCTGCCTGTTCACCAACCAGATCCGCGAAAAGGTCGGCGTCCAGTTCGGCTCGCCGGAGACGCAGCCGGGCGGCCGGGCGCTGAAGTTCTATTCCTCGCAGCGGCTCGACATCCGCCGGATCGAGACCCTGAAGGAAGGGACCGAGGCGGTCGGCAACCGGGTCCGGGTCAAAGTCGTCAAGAACAAGGTCGCGTCTCCGTTCCGCCAGGCCGAATTCGACATCGAGTACGGCGTCGGGATCTCCCGCGAGGGCGGGTTGCTCGACTTCGGGATGGAGCAGGACCTGGTTCAGAAATCGGGCTCCTTCTTCTCCTACGGTGAGACCAGGCTCGGTCAGGGGCGCAACAACGCCAAGCAGTTCCTGGTCGACAACCCGGAGCTGGCCCTGGAGCTGGAAACGAAGATCCGCGCGGGACTTGGGATCGACGGCGAGGAGGCCGCTCCGGTCGTCGAGGCCGAGGATGCCGCGCCGGCGGCTGAGGCGAGGGCGGCTTAAGGCCGCTTTCGCCTCACGGCGAGCCGTGCACCGACCTCTATAGGATGGCCGCCGCTTATGGATAACGAGACCCTCTTTTACGCCTGCGGCATCGTCCTTGCCGTATCGGCGCTGGTGGTCAGCTTCGCCGGCCTGAAATTGAAGGACTTCCCCGGCAAAGCGCTGCCGCTGGTGATCCTCTGGTTCGTCGTCTTCGTCGTCGCGGCCACCACCTTCGCGACCCGCTACTCGGGCGAAGAGCACGAGGCGAAGGCCGCTGAGTACGCCAAGTTCAACGAAGAGATCGAAAAGGGCGAGACCTCCGGTCCCTACGAAAACGAAGGCGGCGCCCAGGGCGGCGAAAGCGAGGAGGCCGAAGAACAGGCCGAAGAAGAAGCCGAAGGCTCGGTGAAAGGCGACGAACCGGTCGGCCCGACCGAAAACGAAAAGGGTGGCAATGACAGGCGCAAAAAGCCGGACGGTGAATCCTCGGGCCCGGAGAGCTTCCCCCCCGCCTCGGCGACGACGCTGAAGCTGGCGGCCGATCCCGCGGCGCTGGCCTTCGACAAAGAAAGCCTCGAAGCCAAAGCCGGGAAAGTCACGATCGATTTCGACAACCCCTCGGCGATCCCGCACAACGTGGTGATCGAAGAGAACGGCAAGGAACTCGCCGGCTTCGAACCGATCGCCGAAGGCGAAAAATCGGAGACCGCCGAGCTGAAAGCCGGCACCTACACGTTCTACTGCTCCGTCCCAGGCCACCGCGAGGCCGGGATGGAAGGAACTCTGACCGTCAAGTAGCGGCGACTAGACCGGCGCATTTCGGCGTCCTCGGTCGCTCGCGTGCGGAGCACGCCACGCTCCCTGCGTCCTTGAACTGCTTGGTCTATCCGCCGCTAACCTGCTGGCATGTCTAAGCGGTTCCACGTCACCACCTTCGGGTGCCAGATGAACGTGCACGACTCCGAGCGGATGCGGGGGATGCTGGCCTCGCTTGGCTACGAGGAGGTGCCTAGCCGCGAGGAGGCCGACCTGATCCTCTTCAACACCTGCTCGATCCGCGAGTCGGCCGACAGCCGCTTCATCGCCCACCTCGGGCAGGCGAAACGGCTGAAGAGCGAGGATCCCGAGCGGGTCGTCGGGGTCGGGGGCTGCTGGGCGCAGTCGGTCAAGGAGGAGGTCTTCGAGCGCTTCCCGTTCGTCGACGTCGCCTTCGGGCCCGGCCAGATCCACAAGCTCGCCGAGTTCCTCAACTCCGACTCGATCACCGCCCAGGGCTACTTCGAATTCGAGGACTTCTCCGGCCATTTGCCGACCCGGCGCGACCGCGAGTTCCAGGGCTGGCTGCAGATCTCCCAGGGCTGCAACTGCGTCTGCTCCTACTGCATCGTCCCCTCGACCCGCGGCCGCGAGGTCAGCCGCGACCCCGAGGAGCTGGTCGCCGAGGCGGAGGCGCTGGCGGCCGACGGCGTAGTCGAGGTCACCCTGCTGGGCCAGAACGTCAACAGCTACGGGCGCGACCTGCCGGGCGAGAGGCGGATCGGCTTCTCCGACCTGCTGCGTCGGATCGACGCGATCGAGGGGATCGAGCGGATCCGCTACACCAGCCCGCATCCCAAGGACATGAAGGAGGACGTGATCCTCGCCCACGCCGAGCTGCCGGCGCTCTGCGAGCAGATCCACCTGCCGCTGCAGTCGGGCTCCAGTGCGGTGCTGAAACGGATGCGCCGCACCTACAACCGTCAGCGCTACATGGACCGGGTGGCGCTGATCCGGGAGCACGTCCCCGACTGCGCGATCACCACCGACATCATCGTCGGCTTCCCCGGCGAGACCGAGGCCGACTTCGCCGAGACGCTGGAGGTGGTCGAGGAGGTCGGCTACGACGGCGCCTTCACCTTCGTCTTCTCGCCGCGGCGCGAAACCGAGGCGGCGACGATGGAGGGCCAGCTCCCGCACCCGGTCAAGGTGGAGCGGATGGAACGGCTGGTCGAGGCGGTGCAGCGGCGGGCGGCGGAGCGGGCGCAGCGTTTCGTCGGGCGGACCCTCGACGTGCTGGTCGAAGGCACCAGCCGCACCGACGAGACCAAGCTGCGGGGGAGGACGCGGCACGGGAAGGCGGTCAACTTCGACGGCGAAGCCCGTCCCGGGGAGTTCGTCCCGGTCGAGATCGAGTCGGCGACCTCGCAGACGCTGAGCGGCGTCTCGGCGCGGCCGCTGACGCATCTTCTTTGAGCGTCTTGGCGATCTTCGGCCCCACCGGGGTCGGGAAGACGGGCGTGGCGGTCGCCCTGGCAGAACTGCTGCGCGAGCGAGGCGAGGATCCCGTCGCGATCAACTGCGATGCGCTGCAGGTCTACGAGGGGCTGGAGACGCTTACGGGGGCCGCCACCGCCGAGGAGCAGGCCCGACTGGAGCATCGGCTGCTCGGCTTCGTCCCGATCACCGCCGACTTCTCGATCGGCGACTACATGCCGCTGGCGCACGCCGAGATCGATTCGGCGCTGGAGGCGGAGCGGCGGCCGATCGTGGTGGGGGGGACCGGGTTGTATCTGCGGGCGGCGTTGGCGGAGCTGTCGCTGCAGAAGGTTCCGCCGGAATCGGAGGAGTCGGAGCTGTGGTCGCCGGAGACGCGGCATCCGACGAGGATCTTCGGGCTCGACATGGACAGGGCACAGCTCTACGAGCGGATCGACGCGCGGACGGAGGCGATCATCGTCGCCGGTGCGGCCGAGGAGGCCCGCCGCGCCGATGCCCTCGGCCCCGGCCGCACCGCGCGCAAAGCGCTCGGCTTCGACGAGGTGCTGGCCGGCGACCTGGAGACGATGAAAAAGCGCTCCCGCAACTACGCCCGTCGCCAGCTCACCTGGATGCGGAAAATCCCGAATCTCCACTACCTCGACCGCACCGGCCTCTCCGACGCCGAGGTGGCCTCCCGAATAGGGTCCCGCACGTGAAATTCGAGAAGTGGCAGGCGCTGGGCAACGACTACCTGATCCTCGAGGCGGAGCGGCTGCCCTGGGAGCTGACGGCGACCCGGATCGAGTGGCTGTGCGACCAGCACTTCGGGGTCGGGGCCGACGGCGTCCTGCTGCTCTCGCGCAGCGATGACCCGGAGTTCGTCGCCGCGCTGCGGATCTTCAACCCCGACGGATCGGAGGCGGAGCTCTCCGGCAACGGCGCCCGCGAGGCGATCCTCTACCTGCGCCGCAACGGCTGGACGGATCGGGACGAGTTCGCGATCTCCACCGTCGCGGGCCCGATCCGGCCGACGATCACCGGCGAGCTGACCTGCTCGGTCGACATGGGCCGCGCCTCGACCGCCTCCAAGGACTTTCCCTCCGGCGGCGAGGACGGACGTGGCACGCTCGAGGCCGGCGGCCGCACCTGGGAGTTCCAGCACGTCTCGATCGGCAACCCGCAATGCGCGATCGTCGTCGGCTCCGAGCTCGACGAGCTCGACCTCGGCGAGATCGGCCCGGGCATCGAAGGGCACGAGCTCTTCCCGAACCGGACCAACGTCTCCTTCCTCGAGATCGACGGCAGCCGGGTCCGCGCCCGCATCTTCGAGCGCGGGGTGGGGGAGACGCTCTCCTCGGGCACCGGCGCCGGCGGCGCCGCCGTCACCGCCTTCCTCCGCGGCGCCGAGAGCCCGCTGATCGTCGAGCTCGAAGGCGGCGAGCTGCAGGTGGCGATCTCGCAAGAGCTCGACGTCCGCCTCGACGGCTGGGCCGAGCCCGTCTTCTCGGGCGAGCTCTCACCAGAGCTGCTGCAGGCGCTCGCCGAGCTCAACGGCGACTGACGGCCGGTTCCCCGAATCGCATAGATTTCCGCCTCCGCATGGGCATCGCCGACCCCTCACGCCGCCTGGAGGCCATCCCTCCGTACAAGTTCCAGGAACTCGAGCAGCAGATCGCCGACAAGCGCGCTGCCGGGATCGACGTGATCAGCCTCGGGATCGGCGACCCGGACCAGCCGACCTATCCCCACATCGTCGAGGCGATGCAGGGGGCGGTGGCCGACTCCACCTACCACCAATACCCGAGCAACCGCGGCCGCGACGAGTTCCGCCAGGGCTTCGCCGACTTCTACGACCGCCGCTTCGGGGTGGAGATCGACCCCAAGTCCGAGGTGATCCCGGCGATCGGCGCCAAGGAGTGCATCTACAACCTCTGCTTCGCCTTCCTCGACCCCGAGGACGTCGCCCTGGCCTCCGACCCGGGCTACCCCGTCTACACCGGCGGGCCGATCCTCGCCGGCGCCAAGGCCGAGCTGCTGCCGCTGGTGCCGGAGCTGGGCTTCGCACCCGATCTGGCCGCGGTCCCCGCCGACATCGCCAACCGCGCCCGGCTGATGTTCGTCAACTACCCGAACAACCCGACCGGCGCCGTCGTCCCGGAGGGCTTCTTCGACACCGTCGTCTCCTTCGCCCGCGAGTACGAGATCCTCGTCGTCCACGACAACGCCTACTCGGAGACGACCTACGACGGCTACGTCGCCCCGAGCTTCCTCGCCACCCCCGGCGCCAAGGAGGTCGGCGTCGAGGTCTTCTCGCTCTCCAAGGGCTACAACATGACCGGCTGGCGCTGCGCCGCGATCCTCGGCAACGCCGAGGCGATCCAGACCTACTGGCGGCTGAAGACCAACGTCGACTCCGGCCTCTTCGAGGCGATCCAGATGGCCGGCGTCGCCGCCCTTGAGGGCCCCGGCGAGCCGCTGGAGCAGATGAACGCGATCTACACCCGCCGCCGCGACCTCGTCGTCTCCGCCCTGCGCGAGATCGGCGTCGACGTGCCGTCGCCGAAGGGCACGATCTACGTCTGGGCCCCCGTCCCCGAGGGCCACACCTCGACCTCCTTCTGCGAGCTCGTGCTCGAGGAGGCCGCCGTCGTCATCTCACCCGGCTCGATGTACGGGCCGAGCGGCGAGGGCTTCTTCCGGATCGCGCTCACCGCGCCCGACGACCGCATCGAAGAGGCCGTCGAGCGCATGCGCGAGCACTTGTCCTGATCGCCTAGCCGGCGTGGGCCATGGCGCCGCTGCGGTGCTGCCAGTCGTTGAACGTCGTGCTCCAGGCCGCTTCGGCGAGCTTCGCCTGGCCGGAGACCGAGGGGTGGAAATAGTCGGCGGTCGAGTTGGGGTTGCCGGGGCCGATGATCGGGATTTCGGTGAACGGTTTGATCGGCAGGCCGCCGGTGTTGGTGACGGTGGCGACGTCGGCCGTCGTGAACTCCGAGTCGAAGACGGCGTAGTCGTCCCAGATGCAGCGCTTGAATTCGGCGCAGACTTCCTCCAGCGCTTCGTTGTAGGCGACCACCTGGGCGCGGAAGGCTTCCCGCCGTTCTTCGTCGGCCGGTTCGGTCGAGAGGGGGTTGGCGAGCAGCCCCTGGCAGACGCTGAACAGTTGCCAGCGTAGGAGCGCGTTCTGGTCGGGCGGTTCGGTGAAGATCGTCCGCAGGTTGTTGATGTCGGGAATGCTCATCAGCTGGATGTAGACCTGCTTGTTCGCCGAGACCAGCACTTCAAGCGCCGAGCGGACCTGTTCCCGGAAGGTCGCGGTGGCGGTCGGCGTCGTAGCGCAGGCGTCGTTGGCGCCGATCTCGATCAGGACGAGGTCGGGGTCCTGACTCGCCGCCACCTGCGCCTGGCTCAGCAGGTTGACCGCGCGGGCGCCGGAGACGGCGTCGTTGTAGGCGGTCAGCGGCTGCGGCGAGATCGCGTCGAGGCGTTCGCGGAAGCTGTCGACGGTCGGGTTGGTGCCGGTCGCCCACGAGTTCTTCGGGCAGTCGAGGCCCGGCCCGGTGGGGCAGCCGTCGCCGGTCGTGTTGTAGGCGCGGGTGATCGAGTCGCCGAGGGCCGCCATCACCCTGGGCACCTTCGTCGCCTGCGCCGTCCCGGCGAGCAGGGCAAAGCTGATCATCAGTGCGGATAGCGCCACGACTGCACGTCGCAGCAGCGAGATCCTGGCCATTCTCGTCCTCCTTCGTCCCTTGGTCCCTGCCTCGGGAAGGCAGATACCCGGGGGGAGGGGACATAACCCCTACGGAGCTTCGCGCTCGGCCTTCTTGCGCCGGTAGCGGTCGAGGCCGCTCCACTGGTAGGCGGTCGGGACCGCCTGCAGGAGCTCGTCGACGGTGTCGCCTTCGATTCCTTCGGCGGCCAGCTCGCGGCGGATCCGCGCCTCGTTGTCGGCGTCGTACTCGTCTTTCGTCATCCGCCGCGCCAGCTCCGCCTCTTCGCGCAGTTTCGCTCGCACCTTCTCGATGTGGCCGGAGACGTCGTCCTCGACGGCGCCGAAGTGGGTGAGCGCAAGCCGCTCCGGCTCCCAGGCAGCCACCGTGTCGAGCGATTCCTCCCAGACCTCGACATCGATGTCGGGAGGTGGAGTGGGGGGCACGACGAGCTGCGAGGGCGGGATCCGGCAGGCGGCGACATCGCCGCAGAAAGCGGTCCCGCTCTCCTCGTGGAAGTAGCAGACGTGGTGGGAGGCGTGGCCGGGGGTGTAGGCGACCTGCATCCCCAGCACCGTCTCGCCGCCCGTCAGGACCCGGACATTCTGCTCCGGCACCGGCAGGATCTCGCCCCAGAGGTAGTTCAGCTTGTCCCCGTACAGCCGCTCGGCGCTGGCGAGCAGCTTCGAGGGATCGATCAGGTGCGGCGCCCCGCGCTCGTGAACAAAGACCTCGAGGTCCGGCCACCGCCGCACCATGGCCCCGGTAGCTGCCGCGTGATCAAGATGGATATGCGTCAGCAGCACCGCCCGCGGCTGCTCGTCCCCGATCGCGTCGATGACCGTCTGCAGCGAAGACTCGGGCCCCGGATCGACGAGCGCCCCGTCAACCTCCCAACACCCGATCACGTGGGGGCGCCCCAGATGCATCACGTCGATAACCCGCACCCGAGGCACCTTATGGGAGCCGGGGGAGGGTGTGCCGGACCCTCCCCGCTGTTGTCCGGCGCACCCTCCCCCGGCTACCTCAACCGCTCGGAGAAGGAAACCGCGGATCCGCCTCCAGCATCTGCCGCAACCCCTCGTCCATCCCCCGCGGCGAGTACCCCAGCTCCCGCTGAGCCTTCTCGTAGCCGGCCCAGAAGGTGACCCCGTCGGCGGAGGAGATGATCTCGCGCAGGTTCGGCGGCTGCCCCATCACCTTCCCGACCAGCGGGCCGATCGGGATCATCGCCTTCATCAGCCCGGTCGGCAGCGCTCGCTTCGGCGCCTTGCGGCCGCTGACCCGCGCCACCGTCTCGATCGCCTCGCGCATCGTCGTCACCGGGCCGCTGATCACGTAGGTATCGCCGAGCTTGCCCTTGTCGAGCGCGAGGAGGATGCCGCCGGCGATGTCCTCGACGTGGGTCATGCAGATCCCCAGCTCGGGGAACGGCATCAGCGGCAGCTTGCCGGCGAAGAACTGCTCGAGCAGGTCGGCCACCTGGGAGGTGTCGCCGGGGCCGTAGACGCCGCCCGGCTGGACGATGATCGCCGGCAGGCCCTGCTCGTCGATCATCCGCTGGACGAGCTTGTGGGCCTCCAGCTTCGTCTCCTCGTAGTAGGAGGTGAAGTCGGTCTCGGGGTTCCTGTAGCTCTCGTCGACGACCTCTTTGTGGGTGTTGCCGAAGATGCCGACGGTGGAGACGTAGACGATCCGCGGGACCTTCTCCTGCAGCGCGACCTTCATCACCCGCTCGGTGCCCGCGACGTTCGCCTCCCACATCGCCGGGCGCTGCTTGGCCGGGATCCCGACCTCGTACATCGCCGCCGCGTGGATGACGGCGTCGCAGCCGGCCATGCCCTGGCGGAGCGCGGCCTCGTCGGAGAGGTCGCCCACTGCCAACTGGCAACCCGAATCCCGCAGTTTGGTCGCTTTCGCCGGGGTGCGGACGAGGGCGACGACCTCGTCGCCGCGGGCGCGGAGCTGGCGCGCGACCTCGCCGCCGATGAAGCCGGTGCCGCCGGTCAGGAAGACCTTCACGGGACCCACCCTAACTGGCTGGGCGGCCAGGCGTACAATTCCTCTGAGTGCAGTCTTCGAGAAACGGCAGGACGACCGAGACCCGCTATGCGACGTCTGCGAACGGGGCCGGCGTCTCGAACTCGCGGGCGCGCCAGCGGGCGATGGCGATCGGCGTCGTCGACGGGCGCGAGGAGGGCGAGCCGCTGGCCGAGCTGAAGGAGCTGCTGCGGACCGCCGGGGTGGCGACCGCCGGCGAGGCGACCCAGCAGCGCCCCAAGCCCGACCCCGACCGCTACTTCGGCCGCGGCCGCCTGCAGGAGCTGAAACGGGAGATCGCCGCCGCCGGGGCGAACCTGGTCGCCTGCGACGACGAGCTGGCCCCGCGCCAGGAGCGCAACCTGGAGGCGGCGCTGGGGGTGCCGGTCGTCGACCGCACCAGCGTCATCCTCGACATCTTCGCCGACCACGCCCACTCGGCCGAGGGCAAGCTGCAGGTCGAGCTGGCCCAGCTCGAATACAACATGGCCCGCATGCGGGGGCTCTGGACCCACCTCGAGCGGCTCGGCGGCGGGATCGGCACCAGGGGCCCGGGCGAGACCCAGATCGAGACCGACCGCCGGCTGGCCCGCAACCGGATCGCGGCGCTGCGCCGCCGCCTCGGCCAGCTCGAGCGCAACCGCGGGGTGATGCGCGCCCGGCGCGAGGCCTCCTCGCTGCCGCGGATCGCGCTCGCCGGCTACACCAACGCCGGCAAGTCGACGCTGCTGAACGCGCTCACCGGCGCGGAGGTCGAAGTCCGCGACCGCCTCTTCCACACCCTCGACCCGACCACCCGCACCTTCGAGCTCTCCGGCAGGGACGCCCTTCTGACCGACACCGTCGGCTTCATCGAGAAGCTGCCCCACCAACTCGTCGAGGCCTTCAAGGCGACCCTGGAGGAGACCGTGCTCGCCGACCTGATCCTCCACGTCGTCGACGCCTCGGCCTCCGAGGAGCGGCGGCTCGCCGACATGCAGGCGGTCGACGAGGTGCTGGAGGAGATCGGCGCGGGAGAGAAGCCGCGGCTGCTGGTCTTCAACAAGATCGACCTGCTGAGCCCCGACGAGCGGCGCGAAACCGAACTCGACCACCCCGAGGCGGTGCTGGTCTCAGCCCAGGAGGGGGAGGGGCTCGACGCCCTCAGCGAGCGCATCGAGGCCGCCTTCGAGGAGACCCTGACCGAGGTCGAGCTGCTGATCCCCTACTCCCAGGGCGGCCGCCTGCACGAGCTGCACGAGGTGGCGGGGGACCTGGAGCGGACCGACCGCGAGGACGGCGTCCTCGTCCAGGCCAAGGTGCCCACGGCAGAGATGCACCGCTTCAGCGACCTCGCTGTGGCGTAGGGAGGTCCGGGGAAGGGGTCCCCGGACAACAGCGGGGAGGGTCCGGGGACCCCTCCCCCGGACCTCTATACGCTGGCGCTCGTGGAGCTACCTGTCACCAGATTGAAAGAGGGGGCGCAGCTGCCCTCCCGCGCCCATGAGGGAGATGCGGGCCTTGATCTCTACGCCCAGGAGACGGCTCATATCGGGCCCGGTGAGCGGTGGAGCGTCGGGACCGGGGTGGGGGTGGAGATCCCGCAGGGGCACGCCGGCCTGGTGCTGCCGCGCTCCGGCCTCGCCCGCGACCACGGCATCGCCCTCGTCAACGCTCCAGGGCTGATCGACTCGGGCTACCGCGGCGAACTGCGGGTCCTGCTGCTCAACACCGACCCCGCCGAGACTTTCCGGGTCGAGCCGGGCGATCGCATCGCCCAGCTCGTGCTGACGCCGATCGCCACTCCGGACGTCGTCGAGACGCAGGCGCTCAGCGAGTCGATGCGGGGCGAGGGCGGTTTCGGCTCCTCTGGCCGTTGAGCGGTGGGACTTATCACCGCCTAGCGAGGAAAAAGCCCACCGCTGCGCGGATCAGCCCTTTCCAGCGGCCCTGCGGGCAGACTCGTGAGCGGCGGCCTCGAGCTCGTCGGGTAACCGCTCCAGCTCGGGGCGGGTGCCGTAGCGGCGTTCCAGGGCTAGGGCGATCAGGTGGTCGGCCAGCCAGGCGTTCTTCGGCAGCAGCGGACCGTGGAGATAGGTGCCGATGACGTTGTCGCGCCTGACGCCCTCGAAGCCGTCGCGGTCGTTGTTGCCGTGGCCGGAGACGACTTTGCCGAGGGGGGTGGCGCCGGCACCGAGATAGGTGCGACCGCCGTGGTTCTCAAAGCCGGCGATCAGCCGCGGGCCGCCGCCGAGGTCGGCCTCGATCGAGACGTTGCCGATCAGGCGCGGGCCGGGCTCGCGCACGGTCTCCAGGTCGGCGATGCCGAGGCCGGGCAGCGTCTCCTCGCCCATCTGGTAGCTGTGGCCGAGTAGCTGGTAGCCGCCGCAGACCGCCAGCAGCACGGCGGCGTCGTCGGCCGCGGCGGCGATCGCCTCGCGCTTCGTGGCCACCATGTCGGCGGCGACCGCCTTCTGGTCGCGGTCCTGGCCGCCGCCGATGTAGAGGAGGTCGTGCTCGGCCGGGTCGAAGCTCTCGCCGGGGCCGGCACCGCTATGGGAGAAGCCGATCCCGCGCCACTCGCAGCGGCGCCGCAGGAAGATGATGTTGCCGCGGTCGGCGTAGATGTTCATCTGCTCGGGGTAGAGGCTGAGGACTCGTAGCTCCATCAGGGCGCCCTTTCCAGGAGCACGGCGATCGAGCCGACGTGCAGATCGGTTTCGGGGATCTCGAGGCGGCTGGCCGGGCGCAGCCCTGCCGTTTCGGCGTCCGCCTCGAGCGAGGAAGCCGAGAAGGTCGCGATCCGCACCTCGTTCGGTTCTTCGCTCAGCTCGCCCTCGGGCGAGACCGCCTGGCGCAGGCGGCGGATGACGATTTCGCCTTCGCCGATCGCCGCCTCGACCGCGAGGCTCGAGTAGACCCAGCCGTCGACCTCGCGCACATCGGGCAGCGGCGGCGGGGCGCCGTCGGGCTCCGGCATGGCTTCGATGATCGCGGCGGCGAGCAGTCCTCCCGGGCGCAGCGCCGCGGCGACGCACCGCAGGCATTCGCTCCGTTCCTCCCGCTCCGGCAGGAGCTGCAGCAGGTGGGTGGGGGCGAGGACGAGCCCGAACTGCCGCCTGAGCTCGAAGTCGCGCGCGTCGGCCCGGTGGGAGCTCAGATTCAGCCCCTCCGCTCGCTGCTCGAGCACGCCGAGCAGTTCCTCGTCGCGGTCGAGCCCGGTCACCTCGTGGCCGCGCCGGGCCAGGTGCAGCGCCACCCGGCCGGTGCCGCAGCCGAGCTCGAGCACCGGCCCACCCTGGCGCACGGCGAGCTCCTCCCAGAGCGGCAGGTCGGCGGCGTAGGCGCCGCACTCGACGTCGTGCCAGATCGCCGCGGTGGCACTCATCGCCAGAACTCCTCGGCGAGGCCGCGGTCGGCGAGCAGCTTGCGCAGCTCCAGCAGGGCGGTGTAGGTGGGGAGGGCGAAGAGACGGTCTCCGGCGCCCGCGACGGCGGCGTCGAGCGAGGCCTCGATCCCCGGCACGACCTCGATCGCCCCCTCCGGCCAGCCGGCGTACTTCAGCCGCAGCGCCATCTCCGGCGCCTGCGTCCCCGCGCAGACCACCCGGCGGACGCCGCTCGCCAGCAGCTCGAAGTCGGCGTCCCAGATCCAGGAGACGTCGCGGCCGTCGGCGATCCGGTCGTTGAGGGCGATCCAGAGGTCGATCCCCTCGCCCTCGGTGGCGTGCTCGCGACTCTCCAGCATCAGCGTCCGCAGGACCTCGTTGGCCCCGGCCGGGTTCTTGATCAGGAGGATCGAGACGGGCGTGCCGTTAACCGGGATCGTCTCCACCCGGCCGAAGGCCGCCCGCATCTCCCCGAGTGCCGCCGCGATCCGCTCCGGCGCGACCCCGAGCCGCAGGCCCGCCGCCACCGCAGCGAGGGCGTTGTAGACGTTGTAGAGGCCCGGCAGCGGCAGGTTCAGCTCGATCTCTCCGGAAGGGATACGAACCCTCGCTCGTGCCCCTTCCATCCCGCGCAGCTCGATCGCCGTCGCCGCCACCTCGGGCTCGGGGCGCCGGGCGCCGCAGTTGGGGCAGGAGTAGTGGCCGAGGTGGCCGACGAAGGCGCGCTCGTAGGCGTAGGGATGGCCGCAGCGGCGGCAGTGCTTGGCGTCGAAGGCGTGCTGGAGCTCGGGCAGCGCCTGCGAGGCGTCCTCGATCCCGAAGTAGAGGACCCCCTCGCGCCGCTCGCCGGCGGGGTCGCGGCCGAGGTCGGCGATCAGCGGGTCGTCGGCGTTGAGGACGAACTCGGTCAGCCCGACCCGCGCCGCCACCGTCCCCGACCAGTCGTCGGCCAGCGCCTCCATCTCGCCGTAGCGGTCGAGCTGGTCGCGGAAGAGGTTGCCGAGGACGATCAGGGAGGGATCGAGCTGCTCGGCGACCCGCGGCAGCCAGGCCTCGTCGACCTCGAACAGCCCCTCCTCGCCCCGCTGCTCGAGCAGCGCCGTGGCGACGCCCCAGGTCATGTTCGAGCCGGCGCGGTTGTGCACCGGGTGGCGGCCGTCGGCGGCCAGGATCGCGGCGATCATCCCGGCGGTGGTCGTCTTGCCGTTGGTGGCGCTGACGATCGTCGTCCCGCGGTCGAGGCGGTCGCCGAGGCGGGCGAGCGCTTCCGGCTCCATCCGCAGGAGGACGCGGCCCGGCAGGGTGGTGCCGCCGCCGCGGCCGCTGGCCCGGCTGGCGGCGCCGAGCGCCCGCGAGAGCGCCAGCTTGGCGCCGAAGAGGCCGCTCTTCTCGTTCCCGTTGCCGGCCACCGTGACTAGGCCTCCTGCGCGGCCGGGACGAGGATCGAGAGGCTGCGCGGAAGTACCCGCAGCGAGACCGGCAGGTCGGTGAGGTGGTCGCCGTCGGCGTAGACGGGGAAGGGCCGGCTGGCTTCGATCTGCAGCCGCTGGGTGCGGAAGACGTCGACTTCCTCCTTGTCGAGGTGCGTTCCCTTGAGCACGTCCTTGAGGCCGAAAAGGAAGCGCAGCTTGCCGCCCTCGCCGATCGAGACGACGTCGAACTCGCCGTCGTCGAGCTCGGCGTTCGGGGCGATGTACATGCCGCCGCCGTAGACGCTGTTGTTGGCGACGGCGACGAAGTAGCCGCTGATCCGCCTGCGTTCCTCGCCGACCGCGAGGGTGAAGCGGGCGCTGCGCCAGCCGATCAGCGTGCGCACCATCGAGTAGGCGTAGACGGAGTTGCCGCGGAGCCAGTGGGTTTCGTTGGCGAGGCGGTTGCATTCGGAGTCGAAGCCGACGCTGGCGATGCCGAGGAAGCGCTTGCCGTTGGCCTCGCCGACGTCGATCCGCCGGCCGACGCCGCCGAGCACCACCTCGACTGCGGCCTCGGGCTCGTCCGGGATCCCCAGCGCCCGCGCCAGGTCGTTGCCGCGGCCGGCCGGGATCAGGCCGAGGGGCGCCACCGATCCCGCCATCGCGCCGCCGACGGCGCCGAGCAGCCCGTCGCCGGAGACGACGACCGGGACCTCGCCGAGCTCGACCGCCCGCAGCGCCAGCTCGGCCCCGTGCTCGAGGCTGCGCGTCCTCTCGACCCGGAAGACGGCGCGGCGGGCGTCCAGAGCCGCCTCGACCCGCGGCAGCAGCTTCAAGCTCTTGCCGCCCGCGGAGGAGGGGTTGACGAGCAGGGTCAGCGGCGTCCCGGCGATCTCCATTCGCGCTGGAGCCTAGAGGGCGAGGCCCGGGGCGCCGCCGCCCCGCAGGCGGAGGACAGAGAAGCTGCCGTCGCCGGCCGCTTCCGACCAGATCGGCTCGAACCCGCGGCGGGCCAGGCGGCGGCGCAGCAGTCTGCCGCGGAAACCGGGGGTAGCCGCGGGCGCCGCGGTCGCCGCCAGCGCCAGGAAGCCGCCCGGGCGCAGCACCCGCGCCGCCTCGGCCGCGGCGGGACCGGCGTCGACGGCGACCAGGAGGTCGAAGTGGTCGTCGGGGAAGGGAAGGGAGCGGGGGCCGCCCGGCTTGAAGGCGACCCGTCCCTCCGGGTCGAGCCCGATCCGCCCGGCGGCCTCCTGGACCGCCTCTGCGGAGGCGTCGACGCCGCGGACGCGGGCGCTCGGGAACTCGCGGGCGAGGAAGAGAGTCCCCTCGCCGTCGCCGCATTCCACCTCCAGAATCCGCTCGGGGGCGCCGACGTGGAGAACGGCGGCGGCGAGCGGGGTCAGCGGGGGGGAGGAGGGCACGCCCCGGATCGTAGATCCCTGTCGTCCCGGTGCATTAGGGTGTCGCGCCGTGGAGCAGCAGGGACCCGACCGCCGCTGGATCGTCCTCGCCGTCTTCGCCGTGGTCGCGGTGGGGGTCGTCGCCGCGGTGCTGATCTCGCGTGGCGGCGGATCGGACAGCTCGAGCTCGACCTCGGCGGAAGCCGGCGCCGACGGCTGCACGCAGGTGGAAGCGCCGGAACCGAAGAGCGTCAGCTTCAAGAAGGCCAAGCAGGTGCTGAAGCCGGGCGAAGAAGCGACCGTGGTGATGAAGACGAGCTGCGGCACCTTCGAGATCGCGCTCGACACCAAGCGCGCCCCGAAGACCGCCAACTCCTTCGCCTTTCTCGTCGAAGAAGGCTTCTACGACGACCTCACCTTCCATCGCGTCGTCCCGGAATTCGTGATCCAGGGCGGCGATCCGGAAGGGACCGGCACCGGCGGGCCCGGCTACAAAGTGGTCGAGAGGCCGCCGGCGAACCTCGCCTACACCAAGGGCATCGTCGCGATGGCGAAGAGCTCGGCCGAGCCGCCCGGCACCTCCGGCAGCCAGTTCTACGTCGTCACCGCCCCCGACGCCGGCCTGCCGCCCGAATACGCGCTGGTCGGCAAGGTGAGCAAGGGCTTCGCGGCCGTGGAACGGATCGAAAAGCTCGGCGGGCCGGAAGAAAAACCGAAACAGACCGTCCTGATCGAAGAAGCCACGCTGGAACGCGACTAGGGCGGTGGCGGCCAGTTAATCTGGCTCGATGGCCAAGGTGGACGTAGGCGACCAGGCGCCGGACTTCGCGCTCCCGGGGACGGGGGACAAGACGTACCGCCTTTCCGATTACCGGGGCCGCAACGTGATCCTGGCCTTCTACCCCGGCGACGCGACGACGGTCTGCACGAAGCAGTTCTGCAACTACAGGGACGAAGGCGACCGGCTCGACGAGCTCGACGTCGAGGTGCTGGGGATCTCGCCGCAGTCGGTCGACTCGCACGAGCACTGGGTCAAAGAGCAGGAACTGAACGTGCCGCTGCTGGCCGACGAGGACCTGGCGGTGGCCAAGCGCTACGGCGTCACCGGTTGGATCGGGCCGCTGGCGCGGCTCACCGAGCTGAAGGACGCACCGGGCGGGCGTTACGTGATGCGGGCGATCTTCGTCGTCGACGGCGAGGGGGTCGTCCGCCACAAGACGGTTTCGCGCACGGGCAGTAGCTACGAGTCGGTCGAGGACCTCGAGCAGGCGCTCGCCGCGATCGGCTGATGGCCCTGGAGGCGGAGGCCTTCGAGGTCGGCCCGGCGCCGCTTCTGCGCGGCGAAGCGGAAGGGGAGGGGCCGCCGGTTGTCCTCTGTCACGGGATCACGGCGACGCGGCGATACGTCGTCCACGGCTCGCGGGCGCTGGCGCGGGCCGGCCACCGGGTCGTCGTCTACGACGCGCGCGGCCACGGCGAGTCCGAGCGGGCGCCGGTGGGGGAGGGTTATGGATACCCGCAGCTTGTCGACGACCTCGAGCGGGTGGTGGCGGCGCAGGTCGGCGGGGAGCGCTTCCTGCTCGGCGGCCACTCGATGGGCGCCCACACCGCGGTTGCCTACGCGCTGCGGCATCCCGAGCGGCTGGCGGGCTTGGCGGCGATCGGGCCGACGTTTCTCGGCGAGATCCGGCCGGAGTCGATCGAGTACTGGGACGGGTTGGCGGCGGCGCTTGAAGCCGGCGGCGTCGACGGCTTCGTCGCCTATATCGGCGAGCGCCAGGGGATCGACCCGCGCTGGCGCGAATCGGTGCTGCGCTTCACGCGGGAGCGGATGCTGCGCCAGGGCGACCTCGGGGCGCTGGCGGAGGCGCTGCGCCAGGTGCCGCGCTCGCGCCCGTTCGAGTCGATGGAGGAGCTGGCGCGGCTGGAGGTGCCGGCGCTGGTCGTCGCCGGCAACGACGACGCCGATCCCGGCCATCCCTACGCGGCCGCCGCGGCCTACGCGGAGGCGCTGCCGCGGGCGGAGCTGATCGGCGAGGGCGAGGGCGAGTCGCCGCTGGCCTGGCAGGGCGGCAAGCTTTCGCGCGCCTTAGCGGCGTTTTACGCTCAAGCTTTATCTTCCGCCCGGTGAAGGCGACGAGCTTCCCCAGCGAGTGGTCCCTGCGGCGGGCGATCGCCTTCGTCGCCGCGCTCGGGGTCGGCGTCGCCACCTACATCGCGATCGTCGAGGGCGGCGGCGGCGCGCCCGCCTGCCTCGCCGGCGGCACCGGCTGCGAGACCGTCGCCAGCAGCTCCTACTCGCACGTCGCCGGCGTCAACATCGCCGTCTTCGGGATCGTCGGCTACGTCCTCCTGCTCGCCAGCGCCTTCTTCGCCAACGACGCCGCCCGGCTCGGCGGCTTCGCGGTCGCCCTCGGCGGCTTCGGCTACAGCGTCTTCCTCACCTACCTGGAGATCTTCAAGATCGAAGCGATCTGCCAGTGGTGCGTCGGCAGCGCCTTCCTGATGACGATCCTCTTCCTGCTGAACGCGACGCGGCTGATCGGCTACGCCGGAACCGAAGAGAGGATGCCCGCGCTTGAGCGCCGAGCCTGAGCGCCGCCAGCGCCTCCTGCAGATGGCCGCCGGGGCGGCCTTTCTGGTGCTGGCAGTCGTCCTCGTCCTGATCGTCGTCAACTCCAGCGGCGGAGGCGGCGATACGTCCATAGACGAAGCGGCCGAGGTCAACCGGGAGCTGGCCGGGATCCCGCAGGACGGGATGGTGCTGGGCGACCCGAAGGCGCCGGTCGAACTGGTCGAGTTCGGCGACCTGCAGTGCCCGGTGTGCGCGGGCTACGCGAAGGAAATCCTGCCGCCGATTATCGAAAACCAGGTCAAGAATGGGGAAGCTCAGCTCGATTTCCGCAACCTGACGATCATCGGCGAGGAATCGATTCCCGCCGGGGCGGCGGCGCTGGCCGCCGGCGAACAGGGCCGCGGCTGGAACTACCTCGAGCTCTTCTACAGGAATCAGGGCGAAGAGCGCTCCGGCTACGTCACCGACGAGTTCATGGAAGCCGTGGCCAAGGCGGCCGGGGTCGAAGACCTCGCCAAATGGAACCAGGACCGCAAGCAGCTCACCGGAGAAGTCGAAAAGACGACGGCTGAAGCCGGAAACCTCGGCTTCAACGCGACGCCGTCGTTCGCCGTCAAGGGCCCGGGCAGCGAAGGCCTGGAACTCCTGGGAACGCCGGAATCCACCGGCGCCCTGGAAGAAGCGATCGAAGCCGCCTCCTAGAGGGGCGCTCCGGTCATTTCTTCCGGTATCCGAATGAAAAGACCGGCGCACCTCTTTCGGGTTGACATAACCACCATTATCGTGCGTTGACCGGGCGCGGGCCGGCGCTTAGGTTCGGGTGGATGCGCCCGTCCCGTGCCCTGCTCTCCGCTCTGCTGGCGCTTGCCGCAGGCCTTCTCGTCTGGGGTGGTACCGCTGCAGCGGCCGTGGAACCGGTCGCCGGGCCCTACGAAGGCAAGACGGAAACGGGATACGTCGTCTCCTTTGACGTGCAGGAACAGGGCGCGTTCGATCTCTTCTTCACCCTCGAATGGGGCTATTGCGGCCCGTCCCCGGTGCATATCAAGGGTCGCTTTGCCGATATCGACTCGAACGGCCACTTCTCCATCGACGAGGGTCAGTGGACCTTTGACGGGACGTTCGTCAGCCCCACCGAAGTCCAGGGGACCGCAACCTTCCTCAACCATCCGCTCGCCGGTTGTCCGAAAGAAGCCGTCCCGTACACGGCCAGCCTGCGCACCGGCCCGCCGCCGGTCATTCCCACCTGCGCGGGGCACCAGCTCGAGACCAGGCTCCACGCGCGCTCTCCCGGGGCGGGCTTCCACTTCCTGTACCTGGTCCTGGAAAACCGCGGCGACCGTTGTGCCGTGCGGGGCTTCCCGCGGCTGCGCCTGCGCGGGGTCGGCGACAAGCCGCTGCCGACGCGGATGGTCCGCGAAGGTCCGGTCCATCGGGTCACCCTGGAACCGCGCGAAGCGGTCGCGGCCTCCGTGCGCTGGGACGCCCGCCCTGGGCCCGGCGAGCCCGCTCGGGGACGCTGCGAGCCGGTCGCCCGCAGCGTCATCGCCCGCATCCCCGGTGGGATCGTGCGCCGGTTACCCTGGCGCTGGGGTCCCGTCTGCAACCGCGGCGCGCTTCGCGTCAGCGCGTTCGGCTAGGCCGGCTCTCCGCTGGCGCTGCCTTTGACCAGCGGCCGGACGATCGGCGGCGCCTTCGGCAGTTCACCGCTCTCGACCTTTCCCAGGTCGAAGCCGGCGGCGTCGATTGCAGCGACGGTGTCGCGGTTGCAGTGGCAGCCGTCGCCGAGGAAGCGCCAGGGTCTTTCGAGACGGTCCTGCCACTTTGCGAGGCCCGCATCCTCGGAGCGAACGTGCTCGAGGAAGAGGAACCGGCCGTCCGGCGCGAGGACGCGCTTGATCTCCCCGAGCGTGGCTGCGGGGTCCGGGACCGTGCAGAGGACCAGGGTGACGACGACGGTGTCGAAGGAGTCGTCCGGGAACGGCAGCCTTTCGCCCGGCGTTTCCACCACCGAGATCTCGGCGGCCCGCCCGGTCTGCACCAGCTTCTCCCGCAGCTGCTTGATCATGTGCGGGTCGGGCTCGACCAGGGTCAGGCTCTCGAGCCCCTCCGGGTAGTGATCGAGGTTGAGGCCGGTGCCGGCTCCCAGCTCCAGCACCCTCCCCCGCGCCTGCGCCAGCAGCTCGTGGCGCATCTGGCGCAGTCCCGCCTCCTCGGTCGCCTTGAAGCCGCGGTCGTAGACGGCCGAAAACCCTCGGCCCCAGGTTGCGTCGTAGATTCGTCCCATCTGAGCCTCCTTACGGGCGCGGAGCGGCCGGGGTTCAGCTAGGCCGCGTCGTGTTGCGGCGCCGGCGTCTCCTCAGGCGCCTCCTGTCCGGTTGGCTCGCTCGCGGCCACGCGCTCCTCATAAGCCTTGCGCGCCTGCGGGTCGACCTGGGTCATGATCTTGTCCACGCCCATCAGGCGGCCGACCGCCTCGCGCGCCTTGCGCGGCAGCACCCCGCCCATCATCACCGAGGCGCGGAGCTGCTTCGGCACGTAGACGTCGACCTTGCCGGTTTCCAGCGCGTCGACGATCTCGTCGGCGACGTCCTCGGGCTCGACCCGTTTGACGCCGCGCTGGTCCTCCAGGCCTTCGATCAGCTGGGTGTTGACGGTGATCGGCATCACGTAGGTGAACTCGATCCCGTCGTCGGAGTGCTCGGCCCGCACCGCCTCGGTGAGGCCGACGACGGCGTGCTTGGTCGCCGAGTAGGTGGCGATTCCCGGCACGCCCGCTTTGCCGGCCGAGGAGGCGATGTTGACGACGTGGCCGCTGCGGCGCGGCCGCATCCGCTCGATCGCAAGCTGGGTGCCGACGATGACGCCGTAGAGGTTGACGTCGAGCTGGCGCCGGATCGAGGCGTCGCTCTCCTCGACGAACGGCGTCACCGGCATCAGCCCGGCGTTGTTGATGACGACGTCGACCGGGCCAAGCTGCCGTTCGGCCTCGTCGAGGAAGGCCGCGAACGAGCCGCGGTCGCTGACGTCGAGCGCCAGCCCGACGCTGCCGCCGCCGAGCTCCGCCGCCGCCTCCTCGGCCAGGCCGGGATCGAGGTCGCCGATCGCGACGCGGCAGCCCTTGCCGACCAGCGCGCGGGCCGTCGTCTTGCCGATTCCCCGCGCACCGCCGGTGATCGCCACCACTTTCCCGCTCAACTGCCGCCGCTCCTTCGCCATCGTGCTCCTCCTCTGTTGCCGCGACCCGTCCCTAGGCCGCCGGTTTGTAGACGGTGACCACGGCGGCGCCGCCGAGGCCGATGTTGTGCTGCAGCGCGGTCTTCGCGCCCTCAACCTGGCGCTTGTCGGCGTCGCCGCGCAGCTGCCAGGTCAGTTCCGAGCACTGCGCCAGCCCGGTCGCGCCGAGCGGGTGGCCCTTGGAGATCAGCCCGCCGGACGGGTTGACGACGGGACCGCTGCCGCCGTAGGTGGTCGCTTCCGCCTCGACCAGCTTGTGCGCCTCGCCCTCGGCCGCGAAGCCGAGCGCTTCGTAAGTGATGAGCTCGTTGGCACTGAAGCAGTCGTGGAGCTCGCAGACGTCGACTTCCTCGGCCCCCACTCCGGCTTCCTCGTAGGCGATCTTCGCCGCCGTCCGCGACATGTCCGAGCCGACGATCGTCATGCAGTCGGCGTTCTCGTCGAAGGTCGAGGAGAGGTCGGTGACCATCGACTGGCCGGCGATCTCGACCGCCTGCTCCCAGAGCCCGTTGCGGTCGACGTAGGCCTCGGAGGCGACGATCGCGCAGGCCGAGCCGTCGGAGGTCGGCGAGCACTGCAGCTTGGTCAGCGGGTCGTGGATCATCTTCGCCGCCTTGATGTCCTCCAGCGAGTACTCGTCCTGGAACTGGGCGTAGGGGTTGTTGACCGAGTGCTTGTGGTTCTTCCAGCCGATCCAGGCG
>DASSMM010000024.1:0-36553 GCA_035688825.1 Solirubrobacterales bacterium
ACGTCGCCACCGTTCCGGTCATCTACGCGGCGGCCGGCAACTGCCATGTCTACGTCCACTCAGGCGCCGACCTCGAGATGGCGCGGCGGATCGCGGTCAACGCCAAGGTCCAGCGGCCGGGGGTCTGCAACGCCGCCGAGACCCTGCTGATCGACACTGCCGTCGCCGAGCGGGTGGCGCCGGCGATCCTCTCCGACCTCGCCGCCGCCGGCGTCGAGCTGGTCGGCGACGAGCGCGTCCGCGCCGCCGCCGGAGGGGTCGAGGTCGGCGCCGCGACCGACGAGGATTGGGACAGCGAGTACCTCGGGCTGAAGATGGCGGTCGCCGTCGTCGATTCGGTCGAGGACGCGATCGAACACGTCAACCGCCATGGCACCGGCCACTCGGAGGCGATCGTCACCGCCGACGAGGCGGCCGCCGAGGAGTTCGTCGCCGGGGTCGACGCCGCCGCCGTCTACGTCAACGCCTCGACCCGCTTCACCGACGGCTTCGAGTACGGGATGGGGGCCGAGATCGGCAACTCGACCCAGAAGCTGCACGCTCGCGGGCCGATCGGGATGCGCGAGCTGACGACCTTCAAGTACGTCGCCCACGGCAACGGCCAGGTGCGTGAGTAGCGCTGGCCCGGGCGGCGCGATCGGAGTGCTGGGGTCGGCGTTCAACCCTCCGCACCTCGGTCATCTCGCCCTCGCCCAAGAGGCGGCCTGGCAACTCGGCCTGGCGGAGGTCGTCCTCGTCCCGACCGGCGAGGCACCCCACAAGCGCATCGCCGACGATCCCGGCAGGGAGGCGCGGATGGAGATGACCCGGCTCGCCGCCGCCGACGACGATCGCTTCTCGGTCTCGGCCCTGGAGGTCGGGCGCGAGGGGCCGTCCTACACGTATGAGACCTTGGAGGCACTTGCAGAGGAACGGGGCGACAGGGAGCTGGTGTTCGTGATGGGTGCGGACGCTGCCGTGGGCCTCGAGAGCTGGCGCAGACCGGAGCGCGTGGTCGAGCTGGCGAGCCTGGCGGTGGCGCGGCGGGCCGGCGTCTCCGACGCCGACGTCGCCGAGTCGGTGCGCAGCCTCGGCTGCGAGGGACGGGCGACGATGCTGGAGATGCCGCAGTTCGGCGTCTCCTCCTCGGCGGTGCGGGAGCGGGCCAGGCAGGGCCGACCGCTGCGCTACCTCGTCCCTGACGCAGTTGCCGATTTCATCGCCGAGAGGGGGATCTACAGGTGAACGAGGCGCAGTCGGAGAGCCTGGCGCGGCAGCTCGCCGCGATCGCGGACTCGAAAAAAGCCGAGGACCTGGTCGTTCTCGACATGCGCGGCCTGGTCGCCTACACGGACTTCCTGGCGATCTGCACCGCCCGCAGCGAGCGGCAGGCGAAGGCGATCGTCGACGAGGTGCGGCTGCGGGTGAAGCGGGAGACCGGCCTGCTGCCGGGCGGGGTCGACGGCGGCGGCGACGCCGGCTGGACGATCCTCGACTACCTCGACTGCGTCCTCCACGTCTTCACGCCGGACGCGCGGCAGCGCTACGCGCTCGAGGACCTCTGGCACGAGGCGCCGCGGCTCGAGCTCGATTTCGACGCCCCGGAAGCTCCCTCGGCCGCCAGCGCATAACGACCAGCAACATCCACCAGCAACAGAATTGACGTCCGACCGGCCGCTTAGGTTGCCGGTCCATGGGTGGATTCAAGCGGGCGCTGTTCGGGTATCGCCGCGCGGACGTCGAGGATGCGCTCTCGACCCGCGATGCGCGGATCCTCGGCTTGGAGCTGAACGCCGACGCGCAGCGCGCAGCGCTCTCCGAGCTCGAGAACGAGACCGCTGCGCTATCGGGCATGGTGCTCGAGCGCGAGCGCGAGATCCGCTGCCTGAACGAGCGGCTGCGCGAGGCCAACGAGTGCCACGACCGCAGCATCGCCTCGCTCGACGCGATCACCTCGCGCCTGGAGGAAGTCGAAGCGCAGGCGCGCGGCCAGGCGACCCGGATCCGGATGAAGGCGCTGCGCGAGGCGGTCGAGGTGAGCAAGAAGGTGAAGGAGCTGACCGAGATGGAGCCGGCCCTGGAGGGGGAAGCGCAGAGCGCTCCCGCGGGTCCCGCCCCCGCCGACGACGGCTTGTACAAGGGCCAGGTGAAGCTCGAGATCGGCCCGCTCGGAGACTTCTCGCAGCTCGTCGGGTTCGAGGACGCCGTCGGCCAGATCGGCGCCTCCGAGATCAAGGTCGACCGCTTCTCCGAGGGCCGCGCCACCTTCTCGATGCAGCTCGACGAACCGACCGATCTGCTGAGCGAACTCGAAGAGCTGTCCAGCCTCGACTTCAAGGTCCGCCACACCGCCCCGGACAACCTGATCCTCGACGTAGACGAGGAGCAGGGGCCGGAACAGCGCGCGGCATAGGAGCCGGTCCTTTTTTTATGTCCGATGGGAAACGTATAGTCCGACAGACGATGAAGCACAACCCGAACCACAAGGGGAACGTCGCCGAGCTGGCGATAGCGTCTGAAGCCGCGAAGTGTGGGCTTGACGTCCTCAAGCCCTTGACCGAGCACGCTCGGTACGACCTGGTTCTGGAGATAGGAGGCACCCTCTACCGCGTTCAGTGCAAGTGGGCTAATTGCAGGGACGGCGTGATCCGGGCCCGTCTTTACTCCTCATACCACTCCCCTACCCGCGGCTACGTCAACTCGAAATACGCTGCAAGCGAAGTTGATCTTGTAGCTGTTTATTGTGAAGAGACTGGCCGTTGCTACCTCGTGGCTGCTGATCTCTTTGACGGGCGGGCTGCGTTGTACCTGCGTGTCGATGAGACGAAGAACAATCAGCGGGCAGCGCTAGACTGGGCAACCGATTACGAGTTTCCCGGGGCTGTAGCTCAGCTGGCAGAGCGTTCGGATGGCATCCGAAAGGTCAGGGGTTCGATCCCCCTCAGCTCCACTCCTTCCGAAGCTTCTGTTCCTACCGTCGAATCCGTCGGCGCGCATGAGTTCCGCAACCACTTCGGCTACTGCGGGGCCGGCCGTTCGTGCGACTGCTAGGTGCTGAGAATGTGGCAGAAGCGGTCACCCCGGTTGGTGCGGAAGCTTCGCTAGAGTTGCCGCCCGATGCCGAGTAGCTTCACTCACGCCTGCCCACCATCTCTGCGGCTCGAGCTGCAGGCCCCGCAGGCTGCTTCACCCCGGCTCTAGCCGCCTCTCCGCGTCGCTTTCGTTCGCCCTATCCACCCGGGCACAGACCCTGTGTTCGCCTGCAAGACGGCGAAATCTCGGATACCGAAATACGCATAGCGCGGTATTCCCGGGGCGAGTTGACTTCAACTCTATGGACCTGGCGGGAGCAGGCCAATTCCCTGCGCTAGATGCCCCGCCGCGAAGACCCCCAAGTCGGCCTCGGGAAGGCCATCCGCACGTTCCGCAACCAGGCCAAGCTGAGCCAGGAAGCGCTGGGCGAAAAAGCGGAAATCCACCCGACCTGGATCTCCCACATCGAGTCGGGACGGATCAACCCCACCTGGGGCAACGTCCGCCGGATCGCCAAAGGTCTGGACGTCAGACTGGCCCGGCTGGCCGAGCTGTCCGAAAAGCTCGAGCGCGAGCACGACAACGGCTGACTCAAAACCTCGCGCCCACCTGCCGATGCTCTAGGCGATGAGCACCGCCAACCAGCACGTGTTCTCGCACGGACTGCGGGACACGCGGGAGACCCTCGACGCCTGGGCCCGGCACCCATGGCAGGTGTTGGGTGCCTGGTTGGCGCTCAGCCTCAGCATCGCGCTGACGTTGCTGGCGGCGGTATGGGTGGTCTCCGGGCTCCTCACCCCCGACCTGACCCCCGTCCACCTGCCCGGCTTCGACGAACCATCCGAACCCGGCGACCTGCTGCCGATCCTCTGGCGCAACTCGCTGGTCCTGGCGCTGCACGGCACCGCCTGCATCGCCGGGTTTATCGCCGGCGCCTCGATGCCGATCGCCGCCGCCCAGCGCTCCGGGATCTCGCGCTGGATCCACGTCAAGGCAGGGGAGCTGGCGATCCTCTTCGTCTGCGCGGTCACCCTCTTCTCGCTCTCGACCCAGGCTCTCTACCTCGGCTTCCAGGGCTCGACCATCGCCTACCAGCTGCAGATCTCCCGCCTCGACCTGATCCTCAGCGTCCTCCCGCACGCGATCCCCGAGCTGGCCGCGCTCTTCCTGCCGCTTGCCGCCTGGCTGATCGCCAGCCGCCGCGGCGAGTGGAACCAGCTCCTCGCCGCCACCCTCGTCACCGTGCTGCTGGCGATCCCGACCCTGATCCTCGCGGCGACGATCGAGGTCTACGTCTGGCCCCACATCCTCCGGGCCCTCTCGCCGGTCGAACACCCGGTCGTCTTCCTCTAGCCGCACCAGGCAGCCGCTGCGTAGGCGGCCTCCCCTCGTAAGATCGCCGCTCATGGCCGGTTACGACCCGAAGACGATCGAGCGCAGGTGGCAGCAGGTCTGGGCCGAGGAGAGGACCTGGGAGGTGGCGAACCCCGGGCAGCCCGGCTTCGACGACTCGAAGCCGAAGTCCTACGTGCTGGAGATGCTGCCGTACCCCTCCGGCGAGCCCCACGTCGGACACCTCAAGTGCTACGCGGTCGGCGACGCGATCGCCCACTTCCGCCGCCGCCACGGCTTCGAGGTGATCCACCCGATGGGCTATGACTCCTTCGGCCTGCCGGCCGAGAACAACGCGATCAAAACCGGCGAGCCGCCGCGGGTCGCGACCGAACGCTCGATCGAGTCCTTCCGCCGCCAGTTCCGCGAGTGGGGCATCTCGATCGACTGGAGCCGCGAACTTGCCACCCACACCCCCGAGTACTACCGCTGGACGCAGTGGATCTTCCTGCAGCTCTTCGAGCAGGGCCTCGCCTACCGCGAAGAGGCGGAGGTCAACTGGTGCCCGAAAGACGCGACGGTGTTGGCCAACGAGCAGGTCGTCGACGGCCGCTGCGAGCGCTGCGGCACCGAGGTGATTCAGAAAAACCTCGAGCAGTGGTTCTTCCGCATCACCGACTACGCCGACCGCCTGCTCTCCGACTTCGAGGCGCTCGAGTCCTGGCCCGAGCACGTGATCACGATGCAGCGCAACTGGATCGGCCGCTCCGAGGGGGCGCAGGTCGTCTTCCGCTGCGAGGAGGTCGACCTCGACTTCCCGGTCTTCACCACCCGGCCCGACACCCTCTTCGGCGCCACCTTCTTCGTCCTCGCGCCCGAGCACCCCGAGCTGGAGCGGCTGGTCGCCGGCACGCCCGCCGAGGAGGAGGTGCGCGAGTACGTCAACCGGATCGGCCGCGAGTCGGCCGAGGAACGCGGGGCGGAGGATCGCGAGAAGACCGGGGTGCCGCTCGGGCGCTCGGTGGTCAACCCGGTCAACGGCGAGCAGATCCCGATGTACGTTGCCGACTACGTGCTGATGGAGTACGGGACCGGGGCGATCATGGCGGTGCCCGGCCACGACAGCCGCGACTACGAATTCGCGCAGAAATTCGACCTGCCGGTGAAGCGCGTGATCGAGGGCGAAGACCCCGAGACCGCCCGCGACGATCAGGGCCTGCCCTACGCCGGCGACGGCGGGATGACCAACTCCGAGCGCTTCGACGGCAAGTACAACCGCGAGGCCTACGACGAGATTGTCGCCTGGCTCGGGTCGGAGGGGCGGGGCAAGCCCGCCGTCAACTACCGCCTGCGCGACTGGCTGGTCTCGCGCCAGCGCTACTGGGGGGCGCCGATCCCGGTCGTCTACTGCGAGGAGTGCGGGATCGTCCCGGTGCCCGCGGAGCAGCTCCCGGTCGAGCTGCCGGAGATCGAGGACTACGCGCCGCAGGGCAAGAGCCCGCTGGCGGCGGCCGAGGACTGGGTGGCGACCGAGTGCCCGCGCTGCGGCGCCGCCGCCCGCCGCGAGACCGACACGATGGACACCTTCGTCGACTCCTCCTGGTACTTCCTCCGCTACCTCGACGCTCAGAACAAGGACGCTGCATGGGAGCGGGGGGCGGTAGATCACTGGATGCCGGTCGACCAGTACATCGGCGGCGTCGAGCACGCGATTCTGCACCTGATGTACGCGCGCTTCTTCACCAAGGCGCTGGCTGATCTGGGCCACCTGGGCGTGCAGGAGCCGTTCGCCAACCTCTTCACCCAGGGGATGATCACCCGCGACGGGGCGAAGATGTCGAAGTCGAAGGGCAACACGGTCAGCCCCGGCGACTACGTCGAGCGCTACGGCGCCGACACCGCCCGCACCTACGTCTGCTTCATGGGGCCGCCGGAGCGCGGCGGCGACTGGACCGACGAGGGGGTCGAGGGCGTCAACCGCTTCCTCTCCCGGCTCTGGCGTCTCTGCGAGGAGGTCGGAGAGCGGACCGACGCGGGTTCACCCGATCCCGGCGTCGGCGGCGAGGCGCGGGAGCTGCTTGCGAAGGCGCACTGGGCGGTTGACAAGGCGACGCGGGACTTCCAGCGCGGCTTCCAGTTCAACACCGTGATCTCGGCGGTGATGGAGCTGGTCAACGAGGCTTACCGGCTCAAGGACGGGCTCTACGGCTCGCCGGAGGGCGACGCCGCGGTCCGCTTCGCCACCGCCACCGCCGCTTCGCTGATCTTCCCCTTCGCCCCGCACCTCGGCAGCGAGATCTACGAGCGGCTGACGGGGGAGCGGGTCTGGGAGCAGCCGTGGCCGCAGGCCGACCCCGAGCTCCTGGTCAGCGACACGGTGACCCTGGTGGTCCAGGTCAACGGCAAGCTGCGCGACCGGATCGAGGCGCCGGCGGAGGCGCCGAAGGAGGAGCTTCTGCGGCTGGCGCGCGAGAGCGAGAAGGTCGCCCGGCATCTGGACGGCCAGCAAATAGTCAAGGAAATTGTAGTTCCGGGCAAGCTCGTCAACCTGGTGGTGCGATAGCGCCCTCCGTAGGGGTGCCAAGGTCTGCTAGAAAGCCGCCGAATGCTGGTCAGGAGACTCGAAGAAGCCGCAGTTGAGGAATGGCACCGGCTGCGCGCCCACGTCCTCATGGACGCGGGCGAACTGGGCTCGCGCAATCTCTCCGTCACCTGGGTGACGGTTCCGGGCGGAACGAAGCAGACGCTTCACTCCTCGGGGGAGGCCGAGCAGGCCTACGTCGTCGTCCGCGGCCGCGGCACGATGTCGGTCGCCGGCGACACCCAGGAGGTCGGCGAGGGGGACCTGATCCTGGTCCCGCCCGCCACCGAGCACTCGATCGGCAACGAGGGCGACGCCGAGCTCGCCTGCGTCTCGATCCAGTCGCCGCCCGTCGCCGCCGCCGAGCTCTACAGCGACCAGCTCGCCGAGGTCGCCGGCTACGACGACGACGACGAGTTCTAAGGCGCGGAGAGCGGCGCATATCGGCGTCCTCGGTCGCTCGCGTGCAGAGCACGCCACGCGACCCCCCGCCGCAGGCGGGGGTGTGAGCGCGCCAGCGCGAGTTCCTTGATCTGCTTGCTCTCCACACCTTAGAACCACTGTTGTTGCTGATTTTTTTGTTTTTGCGCGCCATGCGTGCGCCCGGGCCGTCGATGATCGGCGGCGGTGCCGGAGCTGAGCCGCAATCAGGTTTTCGTCTATGCCGCAGTCGCGGTGGCGTTGCTCTTGGTCGGGGCGCGGGCGATCCGCGGGGAGGGCAGCGCTGATCCGTCCTACGCGATCGCGGACAGCGGCGGCAGCTCGACTGGCGGCGGCTTCTCGGTCGGGGGCGAAAGCGGCGACCTCGTCGTCGACGTGACCGGAGCGGTGCGACGGCCCGGCGTCTACCGGATGCCGGCGGGCAGCCGCGTCGACGACGCGGTTACGCGCGCCGGCGGCCCGACCGCGAAAGCGGAGCTGGAAGCGGTGAACCTGGCGGCGCGGCTCGCCGACGGCCAGCAGGTGGTCGTGCCCGAACTGCTCCCCGTCGGCGCCGCCGCCTCTGCCGCGGCCGCCGAAGACGGGCCGATCAGCCTCGGCACCGCGACCGTCGAGCAGCTTGAAGAAATCGACGGGATCGGTCCGGTGACCGCGGGTGACATCGTCGATTTCCGCGACGAACATGGCGGCCTCTCCTCGGTCGACCAGCTCAACCAGGTGCCTGGGATCGGCCCGGCGACGATGGCGGCGCTGCGGGAGCGGCTGCAGCCATAGGCAGTGCGCTCGCCGCGGCCGTCCCTGCCGGTCCTCGTCGGGATCGTTCTCCTCGTCGCCCTGGCCCTGGCGCGCAGCGGTGAGATCCGGGAGACGGCCGCGGAGGGCCTGGGGCAGGGGATGCCGCCACGCGAGGCCGAGCTGGCGCGGGGCTTCGTCCTCGGCGAGGACGAGCGGATCGACGAGGCGACGAAGGAAGACTTCCGCCGCTCCGGCCTCAGCCACCTGCTCGCCGTCTCCGGCGAGAACGTCACCCTGCTGGCGCTCCTGGCGATGCCGGTGCTCGGCCTGCTCGGCATTCCGCTGCGCGAGCGGCTGTTCTGGGTGCTGGGGCTGATCGCCGTCTACGTCCCGGTCGCGGGCGCGGGGCCATCGATCCAACGGGCCGGGGTGATGGGGGCGGTGGGCGTGCTGGCGATGCTCGGAGGCCGCCGGGCCTCGCGCCTCTACGCGCTGGCGCTGGCGGCGGCGGCGACCCTCGCAATCGAGCCCTCCGTCGCCGCCGACATCGGTTGGCAGCTCAGCTTCGCCGCGGTTGTGGGGATCCTGCTGCTCGCCGCGCCGCTGCGTAGCGCGGTCGCCGCGCGGTTCGGCGAAGGCCCCTGGCGCCGGGCGCTGGCCGAGGGGCTGGCGGTGACGATCGCGGCGACGCTGGCGACCGCGCCGCTGATCGCCTTCCACTTCGAAACCCTCTCGACGACGACGCTGGTCGCCAACGTGCTGGCGATGCCGGCGGTGGCGCCCGCGATGTGGCTGGGGATGTGCAGCGCGGCGCTGGCGCAGGTGCCGGGCCTGCCGTTAGAGCCGCTGAACGGGCTCGACGCGCTGCTGCTGGCCTACGTCGCCCAGATCGCCTCCTGGTGCGCGGCTCCGGACTGGGCCGAGCTGCACGTGCGGCTGAGCGGAGCCGGCCTCGCGCTCAGCTACCTCGGCATCGGGGCCCTGGCCGTGCTGGGGCTCTACCTGGCGCGCCTCGGGCGCCTGCGCCCGGTGCTGCGGGGGTTGGCGGCGCCGGCGGCGATCGGCGTCGCTCTCCTGGTCGGGTGGCCGCACGGCGAGAGCGTGGCTGCGCCGGTCTCCGGTCTCCGCGTCGAGGTCCTCGACATCGGCCAGGGGGACGCCATCCTCTTCCAGCCGGCCGCCGCGCCCGCGGTCCTGGTCGACGGCGGCCCGCCGGGGGAAGGGCTTGCCGGGAAGCTCGAGGACGCCGGCATCGACCGGCTCGGCGCCGCGGTCATCACCCACGACCAGTCCGACCACGCGGCGGGGGTGGAGGAACTGCTCGGCCGCCTTCCGGTCGGGCGCCTGGTCTACGGCCGGCTCGGCCGCGGCACGCTGACCGAGGCGGCAGCCGCGGGAGTGGAGCCCGAGCGGGTCGCGGCAGGGCAGGAGCTGCGCTCGGGCCTTCTGCGGCTGCGCGTCCTCTGGCCGCCGCGCGAGCTCCTGGCGGAGATCCCGGCGGGGGAGGACCCGAACGAGCTGGCGCTGGTGATGGAGGCCCGCTGGCGCGACTTCACGATGCTCCTCACCGCCGACGCCGAGGCCGAAGCGGTTCCGCTCGACCCGGGTCCGGTCGACGTGCTCAAGGTCGCCCACCACGGCAGCGAAGACGCCGGCCTGGCCGACCTGCTGGACCGGATCCGCCCGCAGCTCGCGGTGATCTCGGTCGGCGCCGACAACCCCTACGGGCACCCGACCCGCAGCACGCTCGCGACCCTCGCCGCGCACCGGGTGCCGACCCTGCGGACCGACGAGGACGGGGACGTCGTCATCGACGTCGGCGCCGGCTCCTTTCGCGTGGACGGATGACCGAATCGATAGTTGAGGAAGTCGATCCAATCGCTTTTCAGGGGGCCTGGGGTGCCGATGGATGAAGCGGTGCACTCCATCTTCCACAGCAAGCTGCTCTCGGCACTTCGGCTGCCCAGCTTCGCCGGTGAGGGCTTGACGGAAAGGATGCGCAGCACCAGCTTCGCCCTGCTGGGGCTGACCGCGGCAGCCGGCCTCGCCCTGGTCGCGATCTTCGCCCAGCCCGGTTTCTCCCTGCTCTCCCCGGCGCCGCTGCCGGACCAGCCCTCGGCCGGCCAGTCGATCGCCGAGGCCAGGAAGCTGCCCCTCGTCCATCGCCCGGTGGCGGTGCTTGCCGCGGAGCCGGCGCGCCCGCAGCCGGCAGGCAGCTCGTCGACTCCCGATCCGTCCGCTTCGGGTTCGCAGAGCGCGACGGCAGGCGGCGGCGACGACGCGCCGCCCGCCGCGGTCGACGTCCCGGCGCCGGTCAGCGCTCCCGGACCTTCAAGTGGGAACAGCGGCGGCGGCGGGAACGGGGCCGGGGGTGGCTCCGGCTCTGCTCCCGCCGCCCCCAAGCAAACTGGCGCCTCGCCGTCGACTCCCGCCGCCTCGCCGACGCAGCCGTCTGCCCCGTCGCCGGAAGCGACCACTTCGTCGCCGCAGCCGGAACCCGCCCCCGCGCCGGGGAATTCCGCCTCCGCTGCCGCCGCCGAACACGCCAGCGAACGGGGGATCGAAGCCTCCGCGGGCTCCGGGTCCCCCGCCGGCGGCGGCGCGACGACCGCGGCGGTCGCGCCGGAAGCCGGTTCGCCCGGCAACGGCAACGGGCTCGCCAAAGGCCACGACAAGTAGACGCCGCGGGCGAGCCGCCGCGGGTTCTAGACTCGCCGCATGCCCGCCGAGATGCTGCCGCTGTACCTGATCGCCGGCACCGACGGCGCCAAGATCGACGCCACCCGGGCGCGGTTGCGCGCCCGCGCCGAACGCGAGGGCGGCTCGGCGGCGCTGGAGGTTTTCGAGCCCGGCGAGGGGAAAGGGATGCCCGACCACGAGGCGCTGCTGGCCGCGATCCCGGCGATGTCGCTGATGGGGGCCCGGCGCTACCTGCTCGCCGACGGGATCGAGCGCTGGCGCGACAAGCAGCTCGAGCCGGTGCTGGCGGCGCTGAAGGAGCTGCCGCCGGACCTGACGCTGGTCCTGATCTGCCGCGACAAGCCAGCGGCGAAGCTGACGAAGGCGGTCAAAGCCGCCGGCGGGGAGATCCACGAATTCGAGGCGCCGAAGGCGAGGGAGATGCCGCGGGTGCTGGTCGGCGAGGCGCAGCGGCTCGGCTTTCGGCTCGACCAGGCGGCGGCGCGGATGCTGGTCGAGCGGATGGGCGCGAACCCGCTGCGGCTGCGCAACGAGCTCGAGCGCCTGGCGCTCTGGGCCGGGCAGGGGGGAGAGGTCTCCGTCGCCGACCTGGAGGAGATGGTGGCCGACACCTCCGAGGCGGTCGTCTGGTCGCTCTCCGACGCTCTGATCGAAGGCGACGCCGCGGCGGCGTTGCGGATCGGCGAGCGGCTGATCGCCCAGGGCGAGAACGTCACCGGCCTGATCTACGGCCTCGCTTCGCGACTGCGCAGCGCCTGCGCCGCCGCCGCGCAGGTCGAAGAGGGGATCCCGGCGAAGCAGGTCGAGTCGTCGCTGAAGATGCACCCCTACGCCGCCAAGCAGCTCGTCCGCCGCCTCCAGGGCACCGACCTCGAGAGCCTGCGCCTGGCAACGGAGACGCTTGCGGACCTAGAGCTCTGGTGCCGCGGCGGCGCCGACTACGGCGACGAGCTGGCGCTGACGATCGCCCTTAAAAAAGCTGCCGCTGGCGCGGCCTAAACCAGGCCGATCTACGAACGCGCTATCCGCGCAGCTTTGGCCTTCTTGCGAGCGCCGGTGTTCTTGTGGAGGGCGCCCTTCTGGACGGCCTTGTCGATCTTCGAGATCAGCTCGCGCTGCTCGGTTGCGATCGCGTCGGCGTCGCCGCCCTCGACCGCGGCCTCGAGCCGGCGGAAGTGGGTCTTGACCGTGCTGGTCAGCAGCCGGTTCTCGGTGCGCTCGCGCTCGCTTCGCAGTATCCGCTTCTTCTGTGAGGCTATGTTGGCCATGTTCAAAGGCCCTCAACGGCGTTTGCCGGCTCCGGGCGGCCGCCGACTATAGCGACTGAAACAAAGCTTGGAGACGCCCAGGGCACCTGACAACCCCGATCCCCCCGAGCGGGCGATCAACGCGGACGAGGCCGCGGTCGCCTCCGACGTCGGCGTCCGCGAGGCCGAGGGCTTCGAACCGGGGGAGGAATTCGGCTCCGATCCGGCACCCGGCAAGCAGGCCGGGCGGATCGCCCGCTCGACCGCCTTCTTCTCGATCGCCACCGCCGCCTCGCGGGTCGCCGGCCTCGCCCGCGAAGTCGTCGCTGCCGGCTACTACGGGATCAGCGGGCCGATGTCGGCGTTCACGATCGCCTTCCAGGTCCCGAACCTGATCCGGGCGCTGTTCGCCGATGCCGCCCTGCAGCCGGCCTTCGTCCCGGTCTTCACCGAACTGCTCGGCAAGAAGGCCTACAAAGAGGCCTTCCGCCTGGCTTCGACGATGCTGCTGCTGGTGACGATGATCCTCGGCGCGATCACCGCGCTCTTCGTCCTCCTGGCGCCGGTGATCATGCCGGTCTTCGCGCCCGGCTTCGAAGGCGAGATCCTCGATCTCACCGTCTCCCTCTCCCAGGTCCTCTTCCCGATCCTCGTCCTGCTCGGGATCAGCGGCATCGTCGTCGGCATCCTCAACAGCTACGACCGCTTCGGCGCCTTCGCGATCTCGCCGCTGTTCTGGAACCTCTCGATCATCCTCGTGCTGGTCGTCCTCGAGCCGCTGTTCCACGGCCAGGACCGGATCTACGCCTACGCGATCGGGATCCTCGTCGGGACCCTGATCCAGCTGCTGATCCCGGCCTGGGACCTGCGCCACACGCCCTACCGCTTCAGCTTCAGCTTCGACTGGCGTCACCCGGGTGTGCGGCGGGTACTGCTGCTGATGCTGCCGGTGACGATCAGCCTCGGCCTGATCAACTTCAACCTGCTGATCAACAGCTTCTTCGGCAGCCTCGTCTCCGACCAGGCGCCGGCGGCGATCGACAAAGCCTTCCGCATCTACCAGCTCCCGCAGGGGATCTTCTCGGTGGCGATCGCGACCGTGCTCTTCCCGACCCTGGCCCGCTTCGCCAACGCGGGGGAAATCGAGAACCTGAGGGCGACGATGGCGAACGGGATGCGCCAGATCCTCTTCGTCCTCATCCCGGCGGCGGCAGCCATCCTCGCCCTCTCGGACCCGATGATCCGGCTTATCTACCAACGCGGCGAGTTCGACCCGGCGGAGACGGTTGTGGTGGCGACGGCGCTCTTCTGGTTCGCCTTCTCCCTGCCGACCAACGGCCTCTACCTGCTGCAGACCCGGACCTTCTTCAGCCTGCAGAAACCGTGGCAGGCGACGGCGCTGGCGACGATCGACCTCGTCGTCTCGGCGCTGGCGGCGCTGGCGCTTTACAAGCCCTTCGGGGTCGGCGGCATCGTCGCGGGCACGGGGATCGGCACCACCGTCGCGGTCGTCGCCCAGGCGGTGATCCTCCGCCGCCGTTTCGGCGGCCTCGAGCTGCGGCGGCTGTTCTCGACCGGCCTGCGGATCACGATCGCCGCAGCGGCCTTGGCGGGGGTCGGTTGGCTCGTCTGGGACGTCCTCGACGAGGCGCTGGGACGAGGCCTGGGCGGGCAGATCGTCTCGCTCGGGGTCGGCCTCGGCGCCGGCGGGCTCGTCTACGTCGCCGTCGCGAAGCTGCTCCGGGTCGAGGAGCTCGAGCAGATGACCCGCCTCCTGCGGCGGCGGTAGCGGCGCGTGCTCGGTCCGGAGCGGTACCTGCTGGGGGTGCTGGAGGTCTTGCTGCTGGGCGGGTTCGCCTGGCTGGGCGGGGTGGCGCTGCGGCGGTGGCTGCTGCCGAGGTTCGAGGGGGCGCCGGCGGGGCCGGCGACTGCGGTGCTTGCTCTCGCGCTGCTGATCTGGTCAGCCGAGCTGCTCGGCAGCTTCGGTGCTTTCGCCGCGGTCCCGTACCTGCTGCTCGTCGCCCTCGTGGGCCTGCTGCTCTGGAAGTTCGCGCCGCGTCCGCCGGAGAGAGGGAAATCGCCCCTTACTGAGCAGGTAGAGGGGCGATTTCCCTCTCTCCGGCGGGACGGGCGTGGGTGGGGGACCCTGATCGCGTTGTTGATCGCCGCCGTGGCCGCCATCCACTTCGCAGCCGAGGTGAAGACGCGCTTGAGCACGGGGATGACCGGGTTTGACAGCACCTGGTACCACGGTCCGTTCGCGGCGGGGTTCTTCCAGAGCGGCGATACGTGGGACCTGCACTTCATCGCCCCCCAGTTCCTGGCCTGGTTCTATCCCGCGAACGGCGAAATCTTCCACGCGCTGGGGATGCTGGCGTTCGACCGGGATTTGCTGTCGCCGCTGCTGAACCTGGGGTGGTTCGTGGGGTGCCTGGTGGCTTGCTGGTGCATCGGGCGTCCTTACAGGGTGGCGCCGTGGTCGCTGGCGCTGGGGGCGATCGCGCTGAGCGTGCCGGCGCTGGCCGACCAGGCCGGGGAGGCGAGGAACGACATCGTCGGGATCTTCTTCCTGCTGGCGGGCGTGGCGATTGCGTTGAATGCCTGGGGCGGGGAGGCGGGAGCGGAAAAGAAGCTGGGTAGGGAGGGGGGCGCCGCGGACGTCGGCGCCTATCTCGTCGTCGGCCTGGCCGCAGGGCTCGCGGCTGGGACCAAGCTCAACTTCCTGCTGTCGGCGGCGATATTGGTTTTCGGCGTCGCCCTGGCCGCCCCGCGGGGCGGTAGGACGCGAGCCTTCGTCGCCGGGGCTCTGGCCGCCCTGGCCGGCGGCGGCTACTGGTACCTCCGCAACTTCGTCCACAGCGGCAACCCGCTGCCCTGGATCCACCACCTGGGCCCAATCGACCCTCCAGCGCCCGGGCAAGCCCTAGGCGGCCGAGAAGCTCACTCCGTCCTCGGCTACCTCACGAACGGAGAAGTCTGGTCCGACTGGTTCCTCCCCGGCCTCCACGGAGGTCTCTGGATCCTCTGGCCGCTGCTGCTGGTCGGCGCCTTATTCGGCCTCCTCCTACCGCTGCTGGCACTCCTCCGCCGACGGGACGAAAACGTCCCTATGCGGGACGGAATCGGCCCGTCGGCGGCGGTTCTGGCTGTGGCGGGGGCGGTGGGACTGGCTTCGGCGTTGGCTTGGCTCGTCGCGCCGACGTCTGCCTCTGGACCCGACGGGATGCCACGCGGCTTCGAATCGGGGCTCCGCTACCTCGCTCCCGCCTTGGTCCTCGGCCTTGCGTTGCTTCCAGCAGCCCTCTCACGGCCGCTCAACAGGGTGCTCCCCACCTTTGTTTCGCATAGCGAGACAAAGGTGGGGAGCACCTTCGGGATCCGGCCGGCATGGGCTGTCGGAGCGCTTCTTGTCTTCGTAATCGCGGTGGGATACCCGGTCCAGCGGCACTACCTGGCCGATCGCTACAAGGAGCCGACCTTCACCGCCCCGGGGCTCAACGCCGCCTTCGCCTGGTCCCGCGACGTCAGCGGCGCTCGGATCGCCACCACCAGCACCCGCCAGTACCCCCTCTTCGGCACCGACCTCTCCAACCACGTCCAGTACCTGGGCGTCCACCGCCCCCATGGCGGCTTCGAGGCTCCGACCACCTGCCGCCAGTACCTCCAGCTCCTGGGCGAAGGCGACTACGACTACGTCGTCGCGACGAAGGACCGCCTGGAACCTGGCAAGCCTCAGTACCCGCCCCTCGCCAGGTGGCTGGACCACGCTGGAGCCAAAGTCATCTTGCGAAAGCCCCCCACGGTCGTATTCAGGCTGCCTGCCCACCTCGGTCCCGAGGCGTGCAGCTGACCAGGGTCCTCCGGCGGGTGGCGCGGTAGGGGGGACCATCTCCTGGTAGTTCAGGAGATGGTGGGTCCCCTGCCGTGACAGGACCCGCCGGCCGAGCGCCTCCGTCCCTCATACTCCTCACGCCTCATGGACCGCATCCGCAACTTCTCGATCATCGCCCACATCGACCACGGCAAGTCGACCCTGGCCGACCGCATCCTCGAGCTGACCGGGGCCGTCGACCCGAAGAAAATGCAGGCCCAGCTTCTGGACTCGATGGACCTCGAGCGCGAGCGCGGGATCACGATCAAGGCGCAGGCGGTGCGGGTCGAGTACACCGCCCGCAGCGGCGAGGCCTACCACCTGCACCTGATCGACACGCCCGGCCACGTCGACTTCTCCTACGAGGTCTCGCGCAGCCTCGCCGCCTGCGAGGGCGCCCTGCTGGTCGTCGACGCCGCCCAGGGGGTCGAGGCGCAGACGGTCGCCAACACCTACCTGGCGATCGAGAACGGGCTCGAGCTGATTCCGGTGATCAACAAGGTCGACCTGCCCGGCGCCGAGCCCGAGCGGGTCGCGCAGGAGATCGCCGACCTGCTCGGCGGCGACCCCGAGGAAGCGCTCTGGATCTCGGCCAAGACCGGCGAGGGCGTGGAGGAGGTGCTGGAGGCGATCGTCGAGCGGATCCCGGCGCCCGGCGGCGAGCCCGAGGCACCCACCCGCGCGCTGATCTTCGACTCCGAGTTCGACCCCTACCGCGGCGTGATCGCCTACGTGCGGATGGTCGACGGCGCGTTCCGCAAGCGCGATCGGATCCTGGCGATGCAGAACGGCACCGAGGCCGACATCGACGACCTCGGCTTCTTCCGCCCGGCGATGACCGGGGTCGAGCGGATGGACGCCGGCGACGTCGGCTACCTGATCACCGGGATCAAGGACGTGACCAAGCTGCGGGTCGGCGACACCCTCACCTCGCAGGGCAACCAGGCGAGCGAGCCGCTGGAGGGCTACCGCGAGGTGCGGCCGATGGTCTTCTGCGGCCTCTTCCCGATCGACACCGACCGCTACGAAGACCTCCGCGACGCGCTCGAGAAGCTCTCGCTGAACGACGCCGCGTTGTCCTGGGAGCCGGAGACCTCAGAGGCGCTCGGGTTCGGGTTCCGCTGCGGCTTCCTCGGCCTCCTCCACATGGAGATCGTGCGCGAGCGGCTGGAGCGCGAGTACGACCTCGACCTGCTGGCGACGACGCCGAACGTCCGCTACCTGGTCAACCTCACCAACGGCGAGACCAAGGAGGTCCACAGCCCGACCGAGCTGCCGGACCCGGGCACGATCGAGACGATCGAAGAGCCCTACATCCGCGCCACGATCATCTGCCCGAAAGAGCAGGTCGGGGCGGTGATGGAGCTCTGCCAGCAGCGCCGCGGCACCCACGTCGACATGCACTTCCTCAGCCCGCAGCGGGTGCAGATCCGCTACGACCTGCCGCTGGCCGAAATCGTCCTCGACTTCTTCGACCTGCTGAAGAGCTCGACCCGCGGCTACGCCTCGCTCGACTACGAGCCGATCGGCAACCGCGTCTCCGACCTTGTCAAGGTCGACATCCTCCTCGCCGGCGACAAGGTCGACGCGCTCTCGATCATCGTCTTCAAGGACTTCGCCTACGACCAGGGCAAGCGCCTCGTCGGTCGCCTCCGCAAGACGATCCCGCGCCAGCTCTTCGACGTCCCGGTCCAGGCCGCCGTCGGCTCCAACATCCTCGCCCGCGAGACCGTCAAGGCCCTGCGCAAGGACGTCACCGCGAAGCTCTACGGCGGCGACGTCACCCGCAAGAACAAGCTGCTGAAGAAGCAGAAAGCGGGCAAGAAACGGATGAAGGCGGTGGGCCGGGTGGAAGTGCCGCAGGAGGCCTTTCTCGCCGTGCTCGAGATCGACGAGTAGCGCCCTGGCCAAGCGGCCAGTTAGAGTGCCGCGCCATGGCACTCAAGACCGATGCGGTAGGCAAGGAATGGCCCGCAGGCACCTATCAGGTGGGGCGGGAGAAGATCAGGGAGTACGCGAACGCGCTGGGGATCGACAACCCCGTGCACCTCGACGTAGAGGCGGCGCGCGCGGCCGGCTTCCGCGACGTGGTGGCGCCGCCGATGTTCGCGGTCGTCTACAGCAGCCCGGCGATGGCGCCGGCGATGTTCGACCCCGACGTGGCGATCAACTTCGCGGCGATGGTCCACGGCGGCCAGGAGTTCGAGTGGGACGAGCCCGCCTGCTCCGGCGACGAGATCACGACGACGGCGAAGTGCCTCTCGATCGAGGAGAAAGACGGCAAAGGCTTTTACGTGTTCGAGACCAACTCGGTCAACCAGGACGGCACCCAGGTCGCGCGCGGCACCTGGACGCTGATCGTGAGGGGGGTTTGAGATGGCTGACTTGAACGTGGGCGACGCGATCCCGGAGCTGCGGGTAACGCCGGACAAGTACCTGCCGCACCGCTACGCCGGCGCCTCGGGTGACTTCAACCCGATCCACATCGACGAAGAGTTCGCCAAGGCCGTCGGGCTGCCGCGGTCGATTCTCCACGGCCTCTACGGGATGGGCCTGACCGCCAAAGCCAACGCGGCGCTGGCCGACGGCGACCCGCGGGCGCTGAAGCGGCTGAAGGTCCAGTTCCGCGGCATGGGCTTCCCGGAGCAGGAGATCGTCGTCTCCGGCACGGTCAAGTCGGTGGAGGGGGACCGGGTCGTGGTCGACACGGTCGCCAAGCAGGGCGAGACCGAACTGATCAAGAACGCGGAAGCCGAACTCGAGCTGTAGGCGGAGGGCGCCTTCGCGCCCTCCTAAACTCCGGGGGATGCTGAGTCCGCGGCAAGAGTTGATTCTCCGGTTGGTGGTCGAGAGCTACCTGCAGACGGGCCGGCCTGTGCCTTCGAAGGAAGTGGCGGAACGGTCGGAGGTGGAGTGGGGGCCTTCGACGGTGCGGGCGGAGCTGGCGGCGCTGGAGGCCGCCGGGTACCTGACGCACCCGCATACGTCGGCTGGACGCGTTCCCACCGACTCCGGCTACCGGCTCTACGTCGATTCGATGCTCGAGTCGGGGGCGATGCCGGCCGAGCCGGGCGTCGAGCTGGAGCTGTCGCGGTTGCGGCGCGAGGTCGATGCGGCGATGCGGGAGACGACCGCGGCGCTGGCCGAAGTCACCGACCTGGTGGCGATGGCGACGGCGCCCGAACCGAGCCTGACGGCGACGATCCACCGGGTCGAGGTCCTGCAGCTGCAGCCGAACAAGGTCGTCGTGATCGGGATCGCCTCGACCGGCGACGTCACCCGCCGCGTCTTCGAGTTCGGCCGCCCGGTCGACCGCGGCCTGGTCGAGTGGGCCTCCAGCTACCTCAACGAGTCGCTCTCCGGGCTCGGCGTCGGCGCCCGGATGATCGAGACGAAGCTCGCCGACCCCGGCCTCAGCGGGGTCGAGGCCGAGTTCATCGCCACCCTCGGCACCGCCTTCACCGACTTCGTCGGCGAGGGCCGCGGCGACCTCTACCTCGAGGGCACCTCGCGCCTGCTCTCCGACGCCCACCTGCCGGACCTGCCCAGGGCCGACGAGCTGATGACGGCGCTGGAGCGGCGGGCCGGGGTGCTGCAGATGCTGCGCTCCTCGCTCGACCGGCGCTCGGTCTTCTTCTGGATCGGCGCCGAGAACCCGCAGCCGGAGCTGCGCTCGGTCAGCGTGATCGGCGCCAACTACGGCCTGGCCCACCGCAACCTCGGCGCCGTCGGCGTCGTCGGGCCGCTGCGGATGGACTACGCGACCGCGATCGCCTCGGTCCGCCTCGCCGCCCGCGAGCTCTCCCGTTACTTCGAGACCGTCTACGGCAACTAACCAGGCATGCCCCGCGACTACTACGAGGTCCTCGGGGTCTCCCGGGACGCCGGCGAGACCGAGATCAAGAAAGCCTTCCGCCGCCTGGCCCGGGAGCTGCATCCCGACGTCAACCAGGCAGCGGATGCCGAGGAGCGGTTCAAAGAGGCGGCCGAGGCCTACGAGGTCCTCTCCGACGCCGAGCGCCGGCGCACCTACGACGCCTACGGCCACGAGGGGCTGCGCTCCGGGGGCTTCGATCCCGGTGCCGGCTTCGGCTCGATCGACGACATCTTCCAGGCCTTCTTCGGCGGCGGGGGCTTCGGCTTCGGCGGCGGAGGCGGGCGCCGCGCCGCGGCCGGCGGCGACGTCGCGATCGAGGTAGAGGTCGAGCTGGCCGAGGTCGCGACCGGCGCCCGCCGCGAGGTCACCTATGACGTCGTCGCCCCCTGCAAGCACTGCCACGGCAACGGCGCCGAGCCGGGGACCCCGATCTCCACCTGCGAGCGCTGCGGCGGCAGCGGCGAGCTGCGGGCGGTGACGCGGACGCCGTTCGGGCAGATGGTCCGCAGCACCCCCTGCGACGTCTGCGGCGGCGCCGGCAAAGTCCCGGAGACGCCGTGCGAGGTCTGCGGCGGCAGCGGCCGCACCCGCCAGAGCCGCACCAGCGCGATCGAGATCCCGGCCGGGATCGAAGAGGGCCAGCGGATGCGGATCGCCGGCGCCGGTCACGCCGGCGAGCCGGGGGCGCCGGCAGGCGACCTCTACGTCGAGGTGGCGGTCGCCGAGGACGAGCGCTTCGAGCGCGAGGGCATGGACCTGATCAGCAGCGCCTCGATCCCCGCCACCGAGGCGATGCTGGGGACGACGGTGACGGTGCCGACGCTGGATGGCGAGGAGGAGATCGAGGTCGCCGCCGGCACCCAGCCCGGCCACCAGTACGTGCTGAAGGGTCTCGGCCTGCCGCGCCTGAACGGCCGCCGCCGCGGCAACCAGCGGGTGATCCTCGAGGTGATCATTCCGACCAACCTGGGCGAGGAGCAGCGCGAGCTGGCCGAGCGCCTCGACGAGACGCTCGAGGACGAGAACCTGACGCCGCGCCACGGCGGTGGCCTCTTCGGCCGCGTCCGGCGCGCCTTCGGTTGAGGAAGCCGGGTTGATCCGCCTCGCGGTCCGCTGCGCCCCCGAGCAGGCGGACCTGGTCCTCGCCGAGCTGACGGTGCTGGCCCCGAACGGGGTGGAGGAGGAGCGCGGCCCCGGCTACGTCGAGTACGCGATCTACGGCGGCGAGGGTGAGCTGCCGGAGCTGGGCGACCTCGACGCGGCGGTCGACGGCGGCCGGATCGAGGTCAGCTCGACGGAGATCCCCGACGACTGGGCCGACCGCTGGCGCGACTTCCACAAGCCGCTGCTGGTCGCCGGTCGCCTCTGGCTGCGGCCGTCCTGGGAGCCGCCGCGGGAGGGGGCGGTCGACGTCGTGGTCGACCCCGGCCACGCCTTCGGCACCGGCACCCACCCGACCACGCGCCTCTGCCTCGAGCTCCTCTGCGAGCTGGAGCCGGGCGGCGAGCTGGTCGACCTCGGGACCGGCTCCGGGGTGCTGGCGATCGCCGCGGCGAAGCTCGGCTGGGGGCCGGTCCGGGGCTACGACCACGAGGAGGCGGCGATCGATGCCGCGGCGGCGAACGCGGCGGCGAACGGGGTCGAGATCGAGCTGGAGCGGATGAACCTGCGCGAACGGCTGCCGCAGTCGGCGCCGACGGTCGTCGCCAACATGACCGCGTCGGTCCTGAACGCGGTGGCCGCCCAGATCGATGAGGCGCCGCCGACGCTGGTCTGCTCAGGCCTGCTGCCGCCCGAGCTCGACTCGACGGCGGCCGCTTTCGCCAAGGTCGGCCTCGGAGAGGTCGAGCGGCGCATCGAGGGCGACTGGGCCGCCCTGCTGCTCCGTCGGGCCTAGGGAATATGTTCTACGCGATGCCACTCGCTTCGCTGGTCAGCGGCGACTACAAGTTCGCCCTCTTCCTGCACGTGCTCGCCGTCGTGCTCGCCTTCGGGCCCACCTTCGGCTACGGGATTCTCTTCTCGGTGCTGCCCAACTACCCGCGGGCGACGCCGGCCCTGCTGGCCGGCATTCAGAAGATCGATCGCTACCTGGTCACTCCGGGCATGGTGGTCGTCCTGCTTGCCGGGATCTATCTGATCGTCGCCAGCGACGACGCCTGGGACGGCAGCGAGGCGTTCATCACCGTCGGCTTCGTCGCGATCATCGCCCTCTTCGGGTTGCAGCATGGGTTCTTCCGGCCCCAGACCGCGAAGGCGAAAGAGCTCGCCGAGCGGGACCTGAAATCCGGGGACGCGCTCAGCCCGGAGTTCGATGCGGTGGCGCAGCGCCTCGGCACCGTCGGTCCGATCGCGGGCCTGATCGTCGTTGTGACGATCTTCTTCATGACGTATAAGCCGTTCCTGTGATCTGCACTTGACGGGCCGCAGTCCCGCCGCCGAACTTGGTCCGGCGCAGCCGATCGGGGTGTTCGACTCAGGCGTCGGCGGCCTCACCGTGCTCCACGAGTGCCTGGTCTCGCTGCCGCAGGAGGACTTTCTCTACCTCGGCGACACGGCGATGTTTCCGTACGGGGACAAGGATCCGGACCAGCTGCGCGAGCGCATCCGTCGGATCGCCTCGCTGCTGCTCGACCGGGGCGCGAAGCTGCTGGTGATCGCCTGCAACACGGCGACCTCGATCGGAGAGGAGGTGACCCGGGAGGTCGCCGCCGAGCGCGGGGTGGAGGTGGTGCCGGTGGTCGAGCCGCAGGCCGAGATCGCCTCGGCGATCACCGCCAACGCGCGGGTGGGGGTGCTGGCGACGCCGAACACGGTCGAGAGCGGCTCCTACCGGCGCGCTCTCGAAGCGGCCGGGCGCGGCCTCGACGTGATCGAGGTGGCGGCACCGGACCTCGCCTCCTTCATCCAGGACGGCGCCCTCTTCGACGAGGACACGATGACGATGGCCCGCTCCTACTGCGGACCGCTGAAGGCCGCCGGGGTGGACACCCTGATCCTCGGCTGCACCCACTATCCGCTGGTGGCGCCGATGCTCCAGCGCATCCTCGGCCGCGACGTCCGCCTGGTCAGCGGCGGCCACGCGGTTGCCGCCGCCGTGCAGCGGGCGCTGGAGGGGTCCGGCCTCGCCCGCGAGCCGGAAGGGGAGGGCGCCTACGACTTCCTCTGCACCGGCGACTGCGAGGCATTCCACGCGATCGGCACCCGCTTCCTGCAGATGCCGCTCGGCGAGGTCGAGCGGGTCGAGATCTAGCCGACTTCACGGTTTCGCACCGATCTCAGGCGCGAAATTTTGCGATCTGCGCGCCATTCGTGCGCCCGCACCTTCACCCTTCCGGCCATGCCCGTTTTGACGCCGAGCAATACCGTATATACTCACCCTGTGGCCAAGGTGATGATCTCCATTCCCGACAAGCTCCTGGAGCGGCTGGACAATCAGGCTCGCTCGAACCACGAGACCCGCAGCGGCTTCCTGCAGCGCCTCGTCGAGCATGAGCTCGCAGGTGGGAGCGCGCGTCGTCGCACGGAGTTCGAAGATCTGCTCGGCCCACCCGTGGATCTCGGCGGCGATGCTGCCAGGCTGATCCGCGAAGACCGCGACGCCCACTGACGTGCTCCTTCTCGACGCAAGCGTCTGGGTGGCGGCCAAGGACGCGGGCGACCGGTACTTCGCGCCGGCGCGCGCTCTTGCGGTTTCGCCCGAGGTTCCGGTGGCCGCCCTGGATCTGACCCTCTACGAGGTCTCAAATGCTCTCGGGTTTCGCCGCGGGCGGACCGAGGAGGCGTCATCGGTCTGCCGGCTGATTGCCCGGCGGTGCCGCGGCGATCTGCTGACCGTCGACCTCGATCTTGTCGAGGCGGCTCTCGGGTGCTCTCAGCAGCACGGGCTCACTGCTTATGACGCCGCCTACGTGGCCGCAGCTGAACGAACGGGTTGGACCCTGGTGAGCACCGACATCGCGGACCTCGTCTCGAAGGGGCTTGCCGTAACTCCGGACGCCGCCGATTACCCTTAAGGGCATGAGCGTTCTCGAGCAGGTGCAGGACGACGTGAAGACGGCGATGAAAGCGCGCGACCGCGAGCGGGCCGGAGCGCTGCGGCTGATCGTCGACGTCCTGCAGCAGGACGCGAAGCTGGGCAAGGGCGACGAGATCGCGGTGCTGCAGCGGGAGCGCAAGAAGCGGGTCGAGGCAGCCGAGGCCTACGAGGGCGCCGGACGGGCCGAGCAGGCCGCTTCCGAGCGCTTCGAGGCGGAGCTGATCGAGGGCTACCTTCCCCAGCAGCTCTCCGACGAGGAGCTGGCAGAGCTGGTGGAGAGCGCGATCGAGGAGACCGGCGCCAGCGAGCAGCGGCAGATGGGCCAGGTGATGTCGGCGCTGATGCCGAAAGTCGGCGGCCAGGCTGACGGCAAGCGGGTGAGCGCCGCGGTGCGGCAGAAGCTGGGTGCCTGAAGACTTGGCGCGCAGGCAGCTGACCCTCGACAACACGGTTGCGGCCGAGCTGGCCGGCTCCGAGGACGGCGTTCTGAAGGCGCTGCGGGGGCGGCTCGACGCCGAGCTGCACCTGCGCGGCAACGTGCTGACGCTCGAGGGCGAGCCCGACGACGTCGCCGCCGCCGCGACCGTGGTCGACGAGATGGTCGAGCTGATCGAGCAGGGGATCGAAGTCGCTCCCGGCACGATCGAAGCCGTCACCGGCGCCCTCGACGCCGAAGAGAACCCGGCGGAGATCCTCGAGGACGTCGTCTGGCGCCACCGCAACACGAAGGTCGCGCCGAAGACGCTGAACCAGAAGCGCTACGTCGACTCGATCCGCCGCCACACGATCACCTTCGGGATCGGACCGGCAGGCACCGGCAAGACCTTCCTCGCGGTGGCGATGGCCGCCGCCGCGCTGACCGAACGCAAGGTGCAGCGGATCATCCTCACCCGGCCGGCGGTCGAGGCCGGCGAGCGGCTCGGCTTCCTCCCCGGCGACATCCAGGCCAAGGTCGATCCCTACCTGCGCCCGCTGTTCGACGCGCTCTTCGACATGCTCGACCCCGACCGGGTCAACGGCTACCTCGAACGCAACGTGATCGAGGTGGCGCCGCTCGCCTTCATGCGCGGCCGCAGCCTCAACGACTCCTTCGTGATTCTCGACGAGGCCCAGAACACGAGCCCGGAGCAGATGAAGATGTTCCTCACCCGGCTCGGCTTCAACTCGCGGATGGTGGTGACCGGCGACGTCACCCAGGTCGACCTGCCGCGGGACCAGCGCTCGGGGTTGATCGCGGTCAGCGAGATCCTCAGCGACGTCCAGGACATCGCCTTCGTCCGGTTCGGCGGCGCCGACGTCGTCCGCCACAAGCTGGTCCAGCGGATCGTCGCCGCCTACGACGCCCACGGCGCCCGCGAGCGCGAGGCGCGCGCCGAACACGGGCCGACGCCGCGTTCGTGAGCCTCGACCTAATCGACGTTCCTCCCGACCTTCGCGACGCCGTAGCCGCCGCGTTGGCGGCGGCTGGGGTCGACGAGGGGCACCTGGGGGTGGAGCTGGTCGGCGAGGGGCGGATCCGCGAGCTCAACAACTTGTACCGGGGGGTGGACGCGCCGACCGACGTGCTGGCGTTCCCGATCGACGAACTCGGGCCCGTGGCCGGGCCGCGCGAGCTCGGCGACGTCGCGATCTGCCCCGAGCACTGTTCGGACGTGGTCGAGGCGGCGGTGCACGGCGTCCTCCACCTCTGCGGCTACGACCACGAGACCGACGGCGGCGAGATGCTGGCGCTTCAGACCGAAGTACTGGAGGGCATAAGTCATCGTCCGCCGCGCCCGGACGCGAAGCGGAGGACGCGGCGGTGAGGTCAGGTTTCGTCGGGCTCGCCGGGCGGCCGAACGTCGGCAAGTCGACCCTCGTCAACGCGATCGTCGGCGCCCACGTCGTCATCGTCTCCAACCGCCCGCAGACCACGCGCAGGGCGATCCGCGGCGTCGCCACCGACCGCGAGGCCGGGCGGCAGCTCGTCCTCGTCGACCTGCCCGGCGTCCAGCGCCCGCGCGACGTCCTCACCGAGCGGATGCAGGGGAGGGTCGAGCGCGAGCTCGCCGACTCCGACGTCGTCCTCTTCGTGATCAACGGCGAGGAGGGGGTCGGCCCCGGCGACCGCTTCATCGTCCGGGCCCTGCTCGGTGCCGGAGCCGAGCTGCCGGTGATCTGCGCGGTCAACAAGGCCGACCGCCTCGGGCCCAACGAGCTGGTCCCTGTCCTCGCCGCCGCCGCGGAGCTGGAGGGCGTCGACGAGGTCTTCCCGATCAGCGCCAAGACCGGCGAGGGTGTGGAGCCGCTGCTCGAACGCCTCGGCGAGCTGGTGCCCGAGGGCCCGTACATGTATCCCCCGGAGGACCGCAGCGACCAGTCGAGCGAGCTGCTGCTGGCCGAGCTGATCCGCGAGCAGGTGCTGAACCGCACCCGGCAGGAGATCCCGCACTCGGTCGAGGTCTCGGTCCTGGAGGTCGAGCCGCGCGAGGACGGGCTCGTGACCGTGCAGGCGGAGATCTGGGCCGAGACCGAGTCGCAGAAGCGGATCCTGATCGGCAAGGGCGGGACCAAGATCGGCGAGATCGGCGGCGGAGCGCGCCGCTCGCTGGAAGCCGAGCTGGGCGCCAAAGTCTTCCTCGACCTTCAGGTTCGCGTCCGCAAGCACTGGCGCCGCGACGAGGACCTGCTCGACCGTCTCGGCATCGAGTAGCCGGGTTCCCCGGCAGGCGACGTTTACGATTCAGCCGATGTTTCCCGAAATCGAATTCGATCAACAGGGCCTGGTGCCGTGCGTCGTCCAGGACTTCGCCAGCGGCGAGGTGCTGATGCTCGCCTACATGAGCGCCCGCTCGCTGGAGATGACCCTGGAGCAGGGCGACCTCCACTTCCACAGCCGCTCCCGCGACGAGCTCTGGAAAAAGGGCGAAACCTCGGGGAACTTCATGCACCTGCGCCAGCTCCGCTACGACTGCGACGGCGACGCCCTCGTGGCGCTGGTCGACCCGGCCGGTCCCGCCTGCCACACCGGAGAGCGAAGCTGCTTCTACCGCGAGGTGCTCGGCTCGGCCTCGCCCCGCAAGGACGCGCCGCCGGCCGAGGGCGAGCCCTATCCGGTCACCTACGAAGCGCTGCCGGCGCTGGAGCGGACGATCCGCCACCGCGCCCTGCAGCGCCCCGACGGCAGTTACACCGTGACCCTGCTCGACGACCGCGAGCTGATCGGCGAGAAGGTCGAGGAGGAGGCCGAGGAGGTGGTCCGCGCCGCTCGCGAAGAGAGCGAGGAGCGGGTCGCCGAAGAGGCCGCCGACGTCCTCTACCACCTCAGCGTCCTGCTGGCCTCGCGCGGGGTCTCGCAGGCGAAGGTGATGGAGGTGCTGAATGCGCGTAGCGGCTGATTCCGAGATCCGGCTGGAACCCAGCCTGGAAGAGGCGCGCGAGCTGGCCCGCGAGGGCAACGTGGTGCCGGTACGGGCGCGGCTGATCGACGACTGCGAGACGCCGGTCTCGGCCTTCCTCAAGCTGCGGGCCGGGGAGCCGGAGGGTGCGTCCTGCTTCCTGCTGGAGTCGGCTGAGCAGGGTCAGGTCGGCCGCTACTCGTTCGTCGGTTTGAGGCCGCGGGCGGTGCTGCGCTGGAGCGAGGGGACGCTCTCGGAATGGGGCGGGGAGGAGCTGAGCCCCGGTTCGGCCCCGAGTCGGGTCGAGGCGGCGCCCGATCCCTACGCCGCGGTCGCCGAGCGCCTGCGCGAGTACCGGCCGGCGCCGGTCGAGGGGCTGCCGCCGTTTGCCGGCGGAGCGGTCGGCTTCTTCGCCTACGACCTGGTGCGGACGGTCGAGCCGCTCGGCGAGCCGAACCCCGACCCGCTCGGCCTCCCGGACCTGGCCCTGATGATCACCGACGCGATGCTGGTCTTCGACCACCTCCGTCACGAGCTGACGATCCTCGCCTGCGCCTTCGTCGAGGAGGACGGCAGCGTCGATGCCGCCTACGAAGCTGCGGCGGCGACAATCGGCGAGATGCGCGAGCGCCTGCGCGGCGCCGTCCCGGTGCCCGAGCAGCCGCAGATCAACGAGCCACCGGAGTTCCGATCGAACATGGAGCGCGAGGAGTTCGAAGCGGCGGTGGCCCGGATCGTCGAGTACGTGCACGCCGGCGACGCCTTCCAGGTCGTTCCCTCGCAGCGCTTCTCGGCGCCGGCTCCGGTCGAGGCCTTCTCCGTCTACCGCGGCCTGCGGGCGGTCAATCCCTCGCCCTACATGTACTTCATCGAGTTCGGCGACTTCCAGGTTGCCGGCGCCTCGCCCGAGCCGCTGGTCAAGGTGATCGGCGACCGGGTCGAGACGCGGCCGATCGCCGGCACCAGGCCCCGCGGCGGCAGCGAGGACGAGGACCGGCGCCGGGCGGAAAGCCTGATCAACGATCCGAAGGAGCGGGCCGAGCACGTGATGCTGGTCGACCTCGGCCGCAACGACCTCGGTCGGGTCTGCGAGTACGGCAGCGTCAAGGTCGACGAGCTGATGGTCGTCGAGACCTACTCGCACGTCCTCCACATCGTCAGCCAGGTCTCCGGCAAGCTGAAAGAGGGGGTCAGTGCGCTCGACGTGCTGCGCTCGGCGCTTCCCGCCGGGACCCTCTCGGGGGCCCCGAAGGTGAGGGCGATGCAGATCATCGACGAGCTCGAGAAGGTGAAGCGCGGCGGCTACGGCGGCGCGGTCGGCTACCTCTCCTGGGACGGCGACCTCGACACCGCGATCCACATCCGCACCGCGGTGTTCAAGGACGGGCAGATTCACGTGCAGGCGGGTGGGGGCACCGTCGCCGACGCGAAGCCGGAGTACGAGTGGAACGAGTCGGTGAACAAGGCGCGGGCGGTCTTCCGGGCCGTCGAGGTGGCCTGCGGCCAGCCGGATTGGGAGTAACGATGCGCGTTCTCGTGATCGACAACTACGACTCCTTCACCTACAACCTCGTCCAGTACCTGGGCGAGCTGGGGGCGGAGGTCGAAGTCGTCCGCAACGACAAGGCGACGGTCGAGGAGCTGCTGGCGCGACGGCCGGACCGGCTGGTCGTCTCGCCCGGCCCCTGCACCCCAGCCGAGGCCGGCATCTCCGGCGAGGCGATCAAGGCGTTCGGCGAAGCCGGTACGCCGGTGCTCGGCGTCTGCCTCGGCCACCAGGCGATGGTCGAGGCCTTCGGCGGCCGGGTCGTCCAGGGAGAGCCGGTGCACGGCAAGGAGGGCGAAGTCGAGCACGACGGCAAGACGATCTTCGCCGGCCTGCCGAGTCCGATGGTCGCCGGCCGCTACCACTCGCTGATCGCCGACGCGGAGCTGCCCACGGAGCTCGAGCTGAGCGCCAAGCTCGGCGACGTGGTGATGGGCGCGCGCCACCGCGAGCTGCCGGTCGAGGGGGTCCAGTTCCATCCCGAGTCGGTCCTCACCCCGCAGGGGAAGCACCTGCTGGCGAATTTCATCGCGGATGAAGGAGGCGGCTTAGATGCCTAACGACATCGTCAGCCGGGCGATCGACGCCGTCTGCGCCGGCGACCATCTCACCGCCGACCACGCCTCCGCGGTCCTCAGCGAGATCATGGAGGGGCGCGCCGATCCGATCCAGACGGGCGCCTTCCTGATCGCGCTGCGGGCGAAGGGGGAGACGGTGCCGGAGCTGGTCGGGCTGGCGCGGACGATGCGCGGGCTGGCGGCGCCGGTGGCGACCAAGCGCGACGACCTCGTCGACACCTGCGGCACCGGCGGCGGCCCGTCGACCTTCAACATCTCCACGACCGCCGCCTTCGTCGCCGCCGGCGCCGGCTGCGCGATCGCCAAGCACGGCAACCGCTCCAACACGAGCAAGTGCGGCTCCGCCGACCTGCTGGAGGCGCTCGGCGTCAACGTCGAAATCGAGCCCGAGCAGGTCGGGCGCTGCATCGACGAGGTCGGCTTCGGGTTCATGTTCGCGCCCAGGCACCACGCGGCGATGGCCCACGTCGTCCCCGCCCGCAAAGCGCTGGGGGTGCGGACGATCTTCAACTTCCTCGGGCCGCTGACCAATCCCGCGGGGGCAAACCGGCAGCTGCTCGGCGTCGCCGACCGCCACTTCCAGGAGACGATCGCCGAGGCCCTGGTAGCCCTGGGCAGCGTCCGCGCCATGGTCGTCTCCGCCGAGGACGGCCTCGACGAGCTCTCGCTTTCCTCGCGGACCCGGGTGATAGAGGTCGCCGACGGCCGCACCGCCGAGTGGTTCGTCGAGCCGGGTCAGTTCGGCCTCGCCCCGGTCGACCTCGCCGGCGTCGCCGGCGGCACCCCGGAGGAGAACGCTGTCGTCAGCCGCTCGGTGCTGGCGGGCGATCCCGGCCCCCACCGCGATCTCGTCCTGCTCAACGCCGCCGCGGCGATCTACGTCGGTGGCCTCGCCCCCGACCTCGAGCTGGGGATCGCCAAGGCCACGGAGGCGATCGACTCGGGCGCGGCAGCCGATGTGCTGGAGCGGCTGATCGCGGCAACGGCAGCGCCCGCCGTCTAGGCTCTAGTCCTTCATCGTGGGAATGATGGACCAGCTCATCGCGGGGGCCCGGGAGGGGGTCGAGGCGCGTCGCGCCGATCTCTCCCAGGCCGATCTGGAAGCGCGGCTCTCCGGCCGGCGCGAAGACCGCCCGTTCAACGAGGCGCTGACGCGGCCGGGCCTCTCGCTGATCGCCGAGTTCAAGCGGCGCTCGCCCAGCGCCGGCGCCCTCGCCCCGGAGTCGCTCGACCTCGCCGCCCAGGTCGGCGCCTACGAGCGCGGCGGCGCCGCGGCGCTTTCGGTCCTCACCGACGAGCGCCACTTCGGCGGCTCGCTGGCCGACCTGCGCGCCGCCCGCGCCGCCTGCGACCTGCCGATCATCCGCAAGGACTTCATCGTCGACCCCTACCAGCTCTACGAGGCGGCGGTGAACGGGGCCGACGCGGTGCTGCTGATCGTCGCCGCCCTCGGCGACCGCGACCTGCGCGCCCTCTACCAGGAGGCGCGCTCGATCGACCTCGACTGCCTGGTCGAGGTGCACGACGCCGAGGAGCTCGAGCGGGCACTCGAGGCCGGCGCCGAGGTGATCGGGATCAACAACCGCAACCTCGACGACATGAGCGTCGACATCGCCACCACCTACGAGCTGATGCCGGACGTCCCGGCCGGCAAGACCGTGGTCGCCGAGAGCGGCATCTCCGGCCGCGACGAGCTGGCCGAGCTCGATCGCGTCGGCGTGGACGCGGTCCTGATCGGCGGCGCCCTGATGACTTCTCCCGATCCCGAGGCGAAGGTGCGCGAGCTGACCGGCAGCGACGAAAGCACCCGCGAACACCTGGTCTGAGCAGCCCGGCCTGCCCGGTCTGCCATCTTTAGAAAACTTTTGAAGAGCATTTAGGGAGCGGTCACGGCTCCGCGCGATCCTCGTCTCATGCCTCAGCAACCTTCTTCCAAACTCCGCAGCCCCTTCTTCTCCGCCCTCCTCGGCGGTCTCGTCGTCGCCGTCGTCGGACTGATCGCCATCGCCGCGGGCGTGGTCGGTTCCGGCGGCGGTTCGACGACGACCGTGGCGACGCCGCTCACCGCCCCGGTCGACGCCAAGGCCGAAGACGGCTCCAGCAACGTCGTCAACCAGATCTACAAGGCCGACGGCGAGGGCGTCGTCTTCATCGAATCCCAGCTCGAAGCGACCGAAAGCGAATTCTTCAACCCGTTCGGCGAACCCGAATCCGAAGGCGGCGGTACCGCCACCGGCTCCGGCTTCGTGATCGACGACGAAGGCCACATCCTCACCAACAACCACGTGATCGAAGGCGCCGAAAAGGTCACGGTCAAACTCGGCAAGTCCGAAAAGACCCACCCGGCCGAAGTCGTCGGCACCGACCCCGGCACCGACATCGCCCTGCTGAAGGTAGACGCGCCGGCGAAGGAACTGCACCCGCTGACCCTCGGCCGCTCCTCCGCAGTCGAAGTCGGCGACCCGGTGGTCGCGATCGGCAACCCCTTCGGCCTCGACCGCACCGTCACCAGCGGCATCGTCTCCGCCCTGCAGCGGCAGATCCAGGCTCCGAACGGCTTCTCGATCAACCACGTGATCCAGACCGACGCGGCGATCAACCCCGGCAACTCGGGCGGGCCCCTGATCGACGCCGAAGGCCAGGTGATCGGGATCAACTCCCAGATCGCCACCGGCGGGGGCGGCAACGGCAACGTCGGCATCGGCTTCGCGATCCCGATCGACACGATCCGCTCCGAGATCGAGCAGCTGAAGACCAAGGGCGAAGTCGAACACGCCTTCCTCGGCATCAGCGGCGGCACGATCACCCCCGAACTGGCGAAGGCGCTCAACCTGCCGGTCGAAGAAGGGGTCCTCGTGCAGCAGGTCGTCAAGGACGGCCCGGCTGACAAGGCCGGCCTGGAAGCCGGCAGCACCACCGCCACGATCAACGGCGAAGAAGTCCGCCTCGGCGGCGACATCATCATTGAAGCCGACGGCGAGAAGGTGAAGAGCATGGAAGAGCTGGTGGAAACGATCCAGGACTCCAAGCCCGGCGACAAGCTCGAACTGAAGTTCCTCCGCGGCGGCGACGAAAAGACCGCCGACGTCACCCTCGGGACCCAACCCGACAGCAGCGAATAGTCCCCGGTTTCCGGCGGGTCTGGCCCCAGGGTCAGACCCGTCTTCCCGTACGCTGGGTGGATGCGGGTCAAGTTCTGCGGGGTCACCAACATGGACGATGCGGCCGAGGCCGTCCGGCTCGGCGCCTGGGCGGTCGGGCTGATCCATTTTCACGGCAGTCCGCGGGACGTGGACCGAGCCGTGGCGGCTGAGATTGCGGCTGCTTTCCGACGCAAGTGCGAGGTCGTCGGCGTCTTCGTCAACCCGACGCTGGAGGAGGTCGCGCGGGCGGTCGAGGACGAGGGGCTGACGATGGTGCAGTTGAACGGGGCGGAGGGGGCTTCTTTCTGCGGCGAGGTGAAGCGGCGGACGGGGGTCAAGGTTGCCAAGGCCGTTCACGTCGCCAGCGCCGCCGACATCCACGCGGCGGAGGCGTTCCGCACCGACTTCCACCTCTTCGACCGCCGCGCCAAGGGGGCCTGGGGCGGCACCGGGCAGAGCTTCGACTGGGAGCTCCTCCGCGGGCACCGCTCCGAAGTGCCGGCGATCCTCGCCGGCGGCCTGCGCCCCGACAACGTCGCCGGCGCGATCGAGATCGCGGCCCCCTACGCGGTCGACGTCGCCAGCGGCGTCGAGCTGGAGCCGGGCCGCAAGGACCACGCGGCGATGGCGGCTTTCTTCGCGGCGGCGAACTCGGTCGGCGCGAAGGCATGAGCGCGATCGAGCAGAGGTTCGGGCCCTACGGGGGCCGCTACGTGCCGGAGACGCTGATCCCGGCGCTGGACGAGCTGACCGCGGCCTGGGCGGCGGCGCGCGAGGACGAGGCTTTCATGGCCCGCCTCGAGCAGCTCCGCCGCGACTTCATCGGCCGCCCGACGCCGCTCTACCTGGCCGAGCGCCTCTCCGAGCGGGTCGGCTCGCGGGTCTACCTGAAGCGCGAGGACCTCGCCCACACCGGCTCGCACAAGATCAACAACGCGCTCGGGCAGACGCTGCTGGCGGCGCGGATGGGCAAGCCGCGGGTGATCGCCGAGACCGGGGCCGGCCAGCACGGCGTCGCCACCGCCACCGCCTGCGCCCTGCTCGGGCTCGAATGCGTCGTCTACATGGGGACCGAGGACATCCGCCGCCAGGCGCCGAACGTCGAGCGGATGCGGCTGCTGGGGGCGGAGGTGGCGCCGGTCGAGGCGGGGGCGCGGACGCTGAAGGAGGCGGTCAGCGCGGCGATCCGCGACTGGGTCGCCAACGTCGCCACCACCCACTACGTGATCGGGTCCGCCGTCGGCCCGGCCCCCTACCCGGCGCTCGTCCGCGACCTGCAGCGGGTGATCGGCGAAGAGGCGCGCGAGCAGGCGCTGGCGGCCGAGGGGGGGCTGCCCGCGCGGGTGATCGCCTGCGTCGGCGGCGGCTCCAACTCGATCGGGATCTTCACCCCGTTCGTCGAGGACGCCGAGGTGGCCCTGGTCGGGGTCGAGGCGGCGGGGGAGGGGCTGGAGACCCGGCGCCACGGCGCCTCGCTGCAGGCCGGGACCACCGGCGTCCTCCACGGCTCGCTCTCCTCGATCATCGCCGACGAGGAGGGGCAGATCCTCGAGGCCCACTCGATCTCCGCCGGCCTCGACTATCCGGGGGTCGGCCCCGAGCACGCCTACCTGCGCGACAGCGGCCGTGCCACCTACGTCGGGGTCACCGACGAGCAGGCCCTGGCGGCCTTCGCCGAGCTCTCGCGGCTGGAGGGGATCATCCCGGCGCTCGAGTCCTCGCACGCGATCGCCTGGCTGCTGGGGAACCCGGGCGCTGAGGGCTTCGACGTGCTCTGCCTCTCCGGCCGGGGGGACAAGGACATGGCCGAGGCGACGGCGCGGCTGAAACCACCGACCGACGTCCTGCCGTGAGCGGAGAGGAGCGGATCGGAGCGGCCTTCAAAGCGGCCGCCGACGAGGGCAGGGCGGCGCTGATGCCGTACATGATGGCCGGCTATCCCGACCGCGAGACGGGGCTGGCGGTCGCCGAGGCCTACGCCGACGCCGGCGCCGACCTGATCGAGCTCGGGGTTCCGTTCTCGGATCCGCTCGCCGACGGCCCCGCGATCCACGCCGCCGCGACCAAGGCGCTGGAGGCGGGGGCGACGCTGGCGACTGCGCTGGAGGTCTGCCGCGCGATCGGCGACCGCCTCCCGGTGGTCTTCATGGCCTACGCGAACATGGTCCTCGCTCACGGGGGGGCCGCCGAGTTCGCCGGCATGGCTCGGGCCGCGGGGGCGGCGGGAGCGATCGTCCCGGACCTGCCGCTCGACGAGGCGGGGGAGGTGCGCGAGGCGTTCGCCGCCGAGGGGCTGGCGCTGGTGCCGCTGCTGGCGCCGACGACGCCGGCGCAGCGGCGACGGCAGATCTGCGAGGCGGCCCGCGGCTTCGTCTACGTCGTCTCCACGGTCGGCACCACCGGTGAGCGGGCCGAGGTGCCGCCGGCGCTGGCGGAGCTGGTCGAGGCGACGAAGGCGGAGGCGAAGACGCCGGTTGCCGTCGGCTTCGGGATCGGCAGCCCCGCCCAGGCCGCCGTCGTCGGCCGGATCGCCGACGGAGTGATCATCGGCAGCCGCCTCGTCCGTGCCGCGGGCGAGGGCGGCTCACCTGAGGGCGCTGCCGACGCCGTCGCCTCCTTCCTCGGCGAGACGAGGGAAGCCCTGGCGGCAGGCCGTTCCACCGGAACGATCCAATAGGATGCCCCGCGATATGAGCATGGTCGTAACCCTCTTCCTCGCGATCACCGCCATGGTGATCGGCTACGCCGCGTTCGGCCAGGGCGGCGGCGTCGCCGGCTTGATCTTCTTCGGCGTGCTGCTGATCGGCGCCGCGATCCGGGTCGCCGCGCCGCCGAGCAAGTCCTAGCGCCCGTCTAGAGGTTGCACATGTCGAGGCCGTAGGCCACGGCTGCTTCGCTTCCGGGTGCGAACGGACTGGCTTCGACGGCTTTATCGGGGTGGGCTTCAGCCTTTTCGAGCCCAGCTTCGAATTTGCCGAGGATCTTCGCGATCTCCGCCTCGTCCTTTCGCGGAGCGCCCAATTCGCCCAGTTCTTCGATCGTGCGGCTGTAGACGGGGATGACAGCTATTTCGACCACTTTCGCGAGCGCCTGGGCATAGGCCTCTTTGTCGGCCGACAGGCCGGCCGCCTTTTCGAGTTCGCCGGCAACCGCATTGTCTTTCGCCCGCTTGCCGTGGCGGCAGATCGCGTCTGCCTGCTTGATGAACTCCGCTTTGCTCAGGGGTGCGGCGTCGGTTGCGGAGGCATTGGAGCTGCTGTCGCTGCCGCAACCGGCCAGAAGCGCTGCCGCGACCAGCACACCCAGTACGGCGATAACTGCGATCCCTCTCCCTTTCACTGCCCCACCCCCGTGGAATTCGTGTACGGCGAGGAGAGTAATCAAAAACTCTGACCTAATCGCGCGTAGGTTGCGGGCGCTGTCACCCGGGGGGTCTACGTGAAGAAGCGCTTGGCTATCTCCAGCATCCTCAGGTCGACCTGCTTGACCTTGACCGCCTCCTCCAGCGGCACCGAGGTCATCTCGGTGCCGTGGATCGCCGCCATGCGGCCGAATTCCCCGGCTTTGACCATCTCGTAGGCGTGGGCGCCGTAGAGGGTGGCGAGGACGCGGTCGGTCGAGGTCGGGGTGCCGCCGCGCTGCACGTGCCCGAGGACGGTGACCCGGGTCTCGTAGCCGGTCAGGCGCTCGAGCTCGTGGGCCAGCGCGGCGCCGATGCCGCCGAGGCGGGGGTAGCCGTATTCGTCTGAGTCCTTGATCGGCTGGATCAGCCGTTCCTCGCCGCTGGCGAAGGCGAGCTTGGCGCCCTCGGCGACGACGATGATCGAGAAGTCCTTGCCGCGGTCGTGGCGGCGGGTGACGTCGCGGCAGATCTCCTCGACAGTGGTCGTCTGCTCGGGGATGACGATGCAGTCGGCGCCGCCGGCGATCCCCGCGTAGGCGGCGATCCAGCCGGTGTTGCGGCCCATCACCTCGACGACCATGATCCGATCGTGGGACTGGGCGGTGGTGTGGAGGCGGTCGATCGCGTCGGTCACCACCTGCACGGCGGTGTCGAAGCCGAAGGTGAAGTCG
>DASSMM010000025.1:0-43289 GCA_035688825.1 Solirubrobacterales bacterium
GAGCAGCAGCAGCGCCATGAACGGGGTCGTCTTCCAGACCTCGGCCATGATGATCACCGCGAAGGAGCTGAAGCGGCCGCCGAACCAGTCCATTTCGTCGGAGATCAGCGGCAGGTTGTTGACGAAGCCGCTGTCCGGCGCGAAGGCGAACTGCCAGGCGAAGGCGGCGACCACGGTGATGATCCCGTAGGGGATCAGGACCGCGGTGCGGACGACGCCGCGGCCGAAGATCGCCCGGTGCATGACCAGGGCGATCGCCATCCCCAGCACCAGCTCGATCGCGACCGAGACCAACATCACGAAGACGGTGTTGAAGATGTCGGTCCACCACAGCGGCGAGCTCAGCACCGAGCCGTAGTTGGAGAGGCCGACGAAGCCGCCCTCGCCGGGGAAGCGGAGATCGATGTCCTGCAGCGAGAGGACGAACGCGTAGGCGATCGGATAGGCGGTGACCAGCAGCATCGCCACCACCGCCGGAGCGCAGAGCATCCAGGCGAGTTTGCGCTCCGAGCGCGTGCGCGAGCTGGCGCCGCCGGTGGGAGCGGCGGCGGGCGGATCCGGATTGGCCGGGGCGTTGACCGTCATCAGAGCAGGCCTTCCCGCTTGACCGCCGCTTCGAGGTTCGACTTCAGTTCGTCGTAGATCGATTCGGTGTCTTCGGGGTCGATCTTGTCCGGCGGGTGCAGCGTGCGCTGCAGGGCGGAGGAGACGTCCTGGTAGGCGGGCGTGGTCGGGCGAGGCCCGGCCGCTTCGATCGATTCCTTAACCAGCCCGGCGAACCCCGGATACGCTTTCGTCACCGCTTTGTCGGTGTAGAGGTCGGAGCGCGAAGGGGGGAGCCCGTCGAGTTCGACCGCCGTTTTCTGGCTGTCCTTGTCGGCCAGGCAGGCGGCCGCTTCGAAGGCGACGTCCTGGTTGTCGGAGTAGGCGCTGACCGCGAGGTTGAAGCCGCCCAGCGGCGGTTTGCTGGGCTTGTTCGCGTCGACCCGGGGGAAGCGGGCGAAGCCCATCTCCTTGCCGATGTCGGGCGCTTCGGCCTGGGCGCTCGCGTAGGCGAAGGTGTAGTTGGTCATGAAGGCCGATTCGCCGGCCTCGAAGCCGAGTCGGGCGGTGTCCTCGTCGGAGGTCGAGAGGTTCGACGGCGCCGCCGAGGACCTCGCCAGCCGGCCCATCACCGCGAGTGCTTTTTCGGTCGGGCCCTGTTTCAGCTCGACGGTTTCGGGACCGGAGAGGATCGGCGTGCCGGCGCTTTCGATCAGCGCGTTGGCCCAGACCATGAAGCCCTCGTAGCGGTTGGCCTGGACCTGGATCGTGCCCGCTTCCTTCAGCCCTTCGGCCTGTTCGATCATCTCGTCCCAGGTTTTGGGCGGCTGCTTGACCAGGTCTTTGCGGTACCAGAGGAGCTGGGTGTTGGTGTTGAACGGCGCCGCGAAGAGCTTGCCTTCGTAGGAGGCGGTCTCGATCACGTTGGGGAAGACCTTTTCGGTGACGGCTTTCTTCTCCGCTCCCGTCCATTCGTCGACCCAGCCCGCGTTGGCGAACTCGCCGGTCCAGATCACATCCATCCCGATGATGTCGATCGAGGGGTCTTCGGCCCCGAGCCGCCGCACGAGCTGTTCGCGCTGCTGGGTGGCGTCGGTGGGGAGGAATTCGGGCGTGATCGTGTACTTGCCGTCCGATTCTTCCGAGCACCGTTTCGAGACTTCCTCGATCGTCCCGCCGGGCTGGATCGCGACGAAGAAGGTGAGCTCGCGCGAGCCCGAGCTGTCCGAGCTGCCGCCACAGGCGGCGAGGGCGGTCGCGGCGAGAGCCGCGGTGGCGAGGCAGATCAGCGACCGTGCAGCCCAACTGGATTTCAACACACCACTCCTCTTTCGATGCACCCTTCCCAAAGGTGCATTGAAGAAGCTGCCCGCGTAAGTGGTTGTCTAAACGCGGGTGGCCAGCGAGGCCCACGCCTCGCGCGCCTCGGCGAGGCTGACCGAGAGGCTGCGGTCGCCGGCGCCGATCGAGACCTGGTTGCCGCCGACGGTGCCGATCAGGACGGCGCCCAGCTCCTCGAGGGCGGCGCGGTCGCCGCTGACGAGGAAGCCGCCGGGGCCCTCGCCGAAGAGGGCTTCGGTGGGTTGGGCGCCGCGCTCGCGGAGGTGTTCGACGTTGGTCTCGCAGCCGATGCCGCCCGCTATGGCGCACTCGGCGATAGCGACGGCGAGGCCGCCGTCGCTGACGTCGTGGACGCTCGCGAGCTTGCCGGCACGGACGGCGGTGCGGACGATCTCGCAGGCGGCGGCGACGTTCTCGATGTCCGGCTGGGGGAGGCCCATCTTCAGCTCGCCCCGTTGCTTCGCCAGCTCCGAGCCGGCGAGGTTCGGCTCGAAGGGCCCGACGAGGCCGATCGCGTCGCCCTCCTTGACGAAGGCGCCACCGGCGACCTGGGCGGGGTCGGGCAGCTCACCGACCATCGCCACCACCGGGGTCGGGTAGATCGGGCCTTCGGGCCCCTCGTTGTAGAGCGAGACGTTGCCGCCGACCACCGGTACGCCGAGGGCGTTGCAGGCGTCGGCGAGGCCGCTGACGGCGCGGTCTAGCTGCCACGCCCCGGTCGGCTTCTCGGGGTTGCCGAAGTTGAGGCAGTTGGTGAGGCCGAGCGGCTCGGCGCCGACGCAGGCGAGGTTCTGCGCGCACTCGAGCACCGCCTCGATCGTCCCCGCGTAGGGATCGCAGGCGACCTTGCGGCCGTTGCCGTCGATCGAGACGGCGATCGCGTTGCCGGCCTCGGGCAGTTGCAACACCGCGGCGTCGGCCTGCTCGGGCCGGCGCACGGTGCGCGAGCCGACGATCGAGTCGTACTGCTCGAAGGCCCAGCGCTTGGAGGCGATGCTCGGGGCGCCCAGCAGCGCCAGCAGCTCCTCCTCCGACGCCGCGCCCTCGGCCAGGGTGGCGCGGTTGCCGTAGATCCAGCCCTCCGGCTCGGCCGGCTCGAGGTCGTAGAGCGGGCAGCCGTCGACCAGCGCCTCGACCGGCATCTCGCCGACGACCTCGCCGCCGCGCAGGATCCGGATCGAGTTGCCCTCCGTCACCGTGCCGATTACCGCAAAGCCGGTCTGCCACTTCTCAGCAGTAGCCCGCACCTCCTCGACCCGCGCCGGCTCGACCACCGCCAGCATCCGCTCCTGGCTCTCGGAGACCATGATCTCGAAGGGCTCCATGTCGGCCTCGCGCAGCGGCACCGCGGCGACGTCGATGTCGATCCCGACCCCGCCGGCACTCGCCATCTCGCCCGCCGAGGAGGTCAGCCCGGCGGCGCCGAGGTCCTGCAGCGAGACCAAGAGCCCCTTGGCCAGCAGCTCCAGGCAGCACTCGAGCAGCTTCGACTCCTCGAAGGGGTCGCCGATCTGCACGGTCGGTCGCTTCGCCTCGTCGGCCTCGCCGAGCTCCGCTGAGGCCAGTACAGAGGCGCCGCCGATCCCGTCGCGCCCGGTCGAGGCGCCCATCAGGACGATCGCGTTACCCGGCCCGGCGGCCGCGGCGCGGACCATGTCGGCGGTCTCGGCGAAGCCGATGCACATCGCGTTGACCAGGCAGTTGTGCTCGTAGGGCTCCTCGAAGTAGATCTCGCCACCGACCGTCGGCACCCCGATCGAGTTGCCGTAGTGGCCGATCCCGCGCACCGCGCCGTCGAGCAGGTGGCGCGAGCGGGGCGAGTCGAGCTCGCCGAAGCGGAGGCTGTCGAGGATCGCGATCGGTCGCGCCCCGATCGCGAAGACGTCGCGGAGGATGCCGCCGACCCCGGTCGCCGCCCCCTCGAACGGTTCCACCGCGCTCGGGTGGTTGTGGCTCTCGACCTTGAAGGCGACCGCGAAGCCCTTGCCGACGTCGACGGCGCCGGCGTTCTCGCCCGGCCCCATTACCACCCGCTCGCCCTCGGTCGGCAGCCGCCGCAGCAGCTTGCGCGAGTGCTTGTAGGCGCAGTGCTCGCTCCAGAGCAGGCTGAACATCGCCAGCTCGACGTCGTTCGGCTCGCGCCCCAGCTTCTCGACGATCAGCTCGTACTCGCCGTCGGTCAGCCCCAGCTCGCGGTGTTTCGGGGCGCCCACGGTCACGCCGCAACCTGCGCCAGGCGGTCGAAGACGCGCAGCCCGTCGGTCGAGCCGGTCAGTGGATCGACCGCGTGCTCGGGGTGCGGCATCAGCCCGAGGACGTTGCCGCGCTCGTTGGTCACCCCGGCGATGTCGCGGACCGAGCCGTTGGAGTTGTGCCCGTCGGCGTAGCGGTAGGCGATCTGGCCGCCGCGCTCGAGCTCGTCGAGCATCTCCTCCGGCGCGTAGTAGCGGCCTTCGCCGTGCTTGGCCGGGATCGAGAGCCGCTCGCCATCCCGTTCGTCGATCAGCTCGACCTGGTGGCAGCGGAAACGCAGCTCGACGTTGCGCAGCAGCGCCCCCGGCAGCAGACCTGCCTCGCAGAGGACCTGGAAGCCGTTGCAGATCCCCAGCACCGGCGCCCCGCCCGCGGCGGCCTCGGCGACCGCTTCCATCGCCGGGGAGAAGCGGGCGATCGCTCCGGCTCGCAGGTAGTCGCCGTAGGAGAACCCGCCGGGGACGATGATCCCGTCGACGCCGTCGAGGTCGCGGCTTTCGTGCCAGACGAGCCGGGCGCCGTCGCCGTGGACCTCGCAGGCGTGCAGGGCGTCCCGCTCGTCGCAGGATCCGGGGAACTGGAGGACGCCCCAGATCACAGGGTCTGGATCTCGTAGTCCTCGATCAGGGGGTTGGCGAGGAGCTTCTCGCAGAGCTCGCCGAGCCGCTCCGGGTCCTCGGCCTCGAGCTCGACCATCCGCCCGACGTGGACGTGCCCGATCCCCTCGAAGCCGAGCGCCGGCAGCGCCCGCTCGACGGCCTTGCCCTGGGGGTCGAGGATGCCCTCCTTGGGGCGGATCAGCACGCGCGCCTTCACTGGTGCCAATCTAGCGACCGGCTCAGAAAGACTCGCCGGTGATGCGCTCGTAGGCCTCGATGTATTTGGCCCGGGTCTGCTCGACCACGTCGGCCGGCAGCTCCGGCGCCGGCGGCTTTTTGTCCCAGCCGGTCTCCGAGGCCCAGTCGCGGACGTACTGCTTGTCGAAGGAGGGGGGCGTGGCGCCCGGCTGGTAGCTGGCGGCCGGCCAGAAGCGCGAGGAGTCCGGGGTCAGCACCTCGTCCCCGAGGACGATCTCGGCGCCGGCGCTGCGGCCGAACTCGAACTTGGTGTCGGCGAGGATGATCCCGCGCTGGGCCGCGTGCTGGGCGCCGCGCTTGTAGACCTCGATCGAGATCCGCCGCAGCTCTTCCAGCAGCGCCCGGTCGCCGACGATCTCGGCCGCCCGGTCGAAGTCGACGTTCTCGTCGTGGCCGACGTCGGCCTTGGTGCTCGGCGTGAAGATCGGCTCCGGAAGCTGGTCGGACTCGACCAGGTTGGCGGGGAGCTCGATCCCGCAGACGGCGCCGCTCTGCTGGTATTCCTTCCAGCCCGAGCCGGAGAGGTAGCCGCGGACCACGCACTCGACCGGGTACATCTCCAGCTTGCGCACCCGCATCGCCCGTTCGGCGACCTCCTCGGGCACGTCCTCGCTGATGAAGTGGTTGGGGACGATGTCGCCGGTCAGCCCGAACCAGAAGACCGACATCCGGTTCAGCACCTTGCCCTTGTCGGGGATCGGCGTCGGCATCACCACGTCGTAGGTGGAGATGCGGTCGGAGGCGACCATCAGCAGGTCGTCTTCCCACTCGTAGATCTCACGCACCTTCCCCGAGGAGAGGAGGTTGAGGTCGGCGACGCTCGGCATCGGCGCGATGCTAGCCGGATGACACGGGCGGTTGCTTTACGCCCGTCTGCGAGCTACATCACACCCCGCATAGAGCGGACTCTGGGATGCTGCACCCATCGCGCTCCCGCCCGAACCGAAGAGCAGCCCGCTGGTGCAGACGCTGCGCTGGGCATTCCGCCCGGTCGCCTTCATGCAGGACTGCCGGCGGCAGTTCGGCGATTCCTTCAGCGTCCGCTTCCTCGGCTTCGAGCGGCCGATGGTGCTGATCAGCGACCCGGAGGCGATCAAGGCGCTCTACCGCGAGCGCGAGCACGGCCTGCCGCCCGGCCGCGACATCGTCCTCGGGCCGATCCTCGGCGCCAAATCCCTGCTGCTGCAGGAGGGCGCCGAGCACCTCAGCCGCCGCAAGCTGATGCTGCCCTCCTTCCACGGCGAGCGGATGCGCTCCTACGAGGAGACGATGACCGCGATCGTCGACGCCGAGATCGACACCTGGCCGCTGCACGAGGAGTTCCCGATCCACGCGCGGATGCAGGCGGTGACGCTGGAGGTGATCCTGCGGGTCGTCTTCGGCGTCTCGACCGGGCCGCGGCTCGACCGCCTGCGCGAGATGCTCTCCTCGGTCCTGGTCGAAACCGCCTCGCCGGGGCGGCAGGTGTGGGGCCTGGTCAAGCAGCGCTGGGGCGGCGGCGGCATGTTCGAGCGCTTCGCGGATCAGCTCCGCGAAGTCGACGAACTGCTCTTCGCCGAGATCGCCGAGCACCGCGAGCGCCCCGACCTCGAGGAGCGCGAGGACATGCTCTCGATGCTGATGCGGGCGGAGTTCGAGGACGGGACGCGGATGGAGGACCGCGAGCTGCGCGACCAGCTCATGACCCTGCTGCTGGCCGGGCACGAGACGACCGCGACTGCCCTGGCCTGGACCTTCGACCTGCTGCTGCGCCACCCGGCGGCGCTGGAGCGGCTGCGCGACTCGCTAGCCGCCGGCGAAGAGGACTATCTGCGGGCGACGATCTCCGAGTCGCTGCGGCTGCGGCCGGTGATCCCGCTGGCCGGGCGGAGGCTGGCGAAGGAGCTCTCGGTCGACGGCATGACGCTGCCCGCCGGGACCGACGTGACCCCGGCGATCTGGCTCACCCACACCCGCGCCGATCTCTATCCGGAACCGTTCGCCTTCAAGCCCGAGCGCTTCCTCGAGGTCGGCCCCGACACCTACGCCTGGATCCCCTTCGGCGGCAGCGTCCGCCGCTGCATCGGCGCCACCTTCGCCGAGTTCGAGATGCGCGTCGTCCTGCGCGAGGTGCTGACCCGCTGCGAGCTGCACAAGGCCGACCCGCGCCCCGAGCGCACCGGTCGCCGCAACATCACCTTCTCGCCGAAGGCGGGGACCCCGGTCGTCCTCACCGCGCGGCAGTCAGCCCGGGAGCCAGTCTCAGTCTGACAACACGTTCCGCAGGTTTTTGTCTACACTCCTCCCATGGAGGCACTTCTGGAAAAGGAGGGGAATGTGGAGAGCTGGAACGACGAGCGGCTGGACGAACTGAGCCGGAGGATGGACGCGGGCTTCGAGAAGATGGCCACGAAAGAGGAAATGAACCTGCGCTTTGCCGAGGTCGACCAGCGCTTCGGTCGGGTCGAAGGACAGCTAGACCGGATCAACAACAGACTTGATTACATGCTCGGCGGGATGTTTCTGGCCGGTTTGGGCCTGTTGGCCAACCTCTTGGCCGACAAACTATGAGGTGCTTCAGCCGCCCGACTTGGCGGGGGAATGGGGGTGCTCCTTCGCCCAGCGGGCGATCGTGCCGGAGCCGGAGATCACCTCGCCGTCGTCGAGGACGAGGATCGGCACCTCGTTGGTGCCGCTGAGGCGCTTGACCTCCTCGCGGTCCTTGTTGCGGGCACCCCAGGTCCAGGCGGCCATCCGGTAGCCCCCGACGGTCTTGATCTCGTACTCGTAGCCGGCGGCGTCGAGAGCCTTGCCCGCCTTCGCGCAGGGGTGGGCGAAGCCGGGACCGTGGGTCTTCTGGCCGCAGGTGTAGAGGACCATCGCCGCACCCTATGCCTCCTCCCCCTTCCAGGGCAAGTGCTACATTCGTAGCATGACCGTAGAAGTTGCTTCTAGAGAACTTCGGAACGACACCGCCGGCCTCTTGCGCAGGGTCGAAGCGGGAGAGAAGATTGTGATCACGCGGAGAGGCAAGCCGGTGGCGGATCTGGTTCCTCACCGGCCCGCGGCCTCCCGGTGGTTTACGCCGGACGAGGTCATCGAGGTGATCGAACACAACGCCGCCGATCCAGGTCTGAAGGACGACTTGGAGCGGCTGGTCGGGGAAACCACGGACGACCTGGGGCCGATCCGGTGAACGGACGACCGGAGCGGGGCCTACTCGATACGAGTGTTTTGATCGCGCGCGAGAGCGGGCGGCAGCTGCACCGGGAGCGGCTGCCGCAGGAAGTGGCGATCTCGATTGTCACCAAAGCCGAGCTGCGATTGGGCGTCTTGGTCGCTGCAGATGTGGAAACCAGAGACCGGCGTCTCGCCACCCTTGATTCGATCGCGGAAATTCACGTAGTACCGATTTGGGGCGCGGTCGAACGGGTGTGGGCGGGGATGCGTGCCTATCTCGCGGCTTCGGGTCGAAGCGTCAAGGTCAACGATCTCTGGATCGCCGCGACTGCGACTGCCTACGAGATGCCGGTGATCACTCAGGACCGCGACTTCTACGCCCTCTCGGGCGTCAACGGCCTAACCGTGATCGAGGTCTGATCAGCCGCGCAGAGCTTCCAGGCGCTCGAAGATCTCGGGCAGGTGGGTGAGGTAGGCGCTGTAGTCGAACACGACGTCGAGATCGAGGTCGGGGGCGGCCTCGGCGAGGAGGTCGCGGAACTCGGTGCGGGTGTCCCAGGCGCGCTGGGCGTTCTCCTGGACGACGCGGTAGGCGTCGTCGCGGGTCATCCCGGACTCGACCAGGGCGGTGAGGGCGCGCTGGCTGAACAGGGCTCCATGGGTCAGGCCGAGGTTCTCGCGCATGCGGTCCTCATTGACCTTCATCCCCGAGGCGACCTTCGCCGCCAGGTCCTGCATGTAGTCGAGCAGGATCGTCGCGTCGGGGAGGATCACCCGCTCGGCGCCGGAGTGGGAGATGTCGCGCTCGTGCCAGAGGGCAACGTTCTCGACCCCCGTCTGCGCGTAGCCGCGGAGGACGCGGGCGAGGCCGGTGATCCGCTCGGTGCGGATCGGGTTGCGCTTGTGGGGCATCGCCGAGGAGCCCTTCTGGCCGGCGGCGAACGGCTCTTCGACCTCGCGCACCTCGGTTTTCTGCAGGTTGCGGACCTCGGTAGCGAAGCGCTCGAGGCCGGCGCCGGCGATCGCGATCGCGCTCAGCAGCTCGGCGTGGCGGTCGCGCGGGACCACCTGGGTGGCGACGTCCTCGCGCCCCAGCCCCAGCTTCTGCATCACCCGGGCCTCGACCGCGGGCGGAACGGAGGCGTAAGTGCCGACCGCGCCGGAGAGCTTGCCGACAGCGAGCTGGGCGAAGGCCTCCTCCAGCCGGTCGAGGTTGCGGTCGGCCTCGAAGACGAAGCCGGCCAGCCGCAGCCCGAAGGTCGTCGGCTCAGCGTGGACGCCGTGGGTGCGGCCGACGCAGAGCGTGTCGCGGTGCGCGAGCGCCTGCTTCAGCAGCGCGTCGCGGTAGGCGCAGGCGCTCGCCAGGACGACTTCACCGGCCTTGCGCAGCTGCAGCGCCAGCGCCGTGTCGAGGACGTCGGAGGAGGTGAGGCCGTAGTGGATCCAGCGCCCGTGCTCGCCGACCGAGGCGGCGACGACGTCGACGAAGGCGGCGACGTCGTGGTCGGTCACCTTCTCGCGCTCTTCGACCGCCTCGACCGTGAAGGCCGCCTTCGCCCGCGCCTGCTCCGCTGCCTCCGACGGCACCACGCCCTCCGCCGCCCATGCCTCGGTTGCCGCCAGCTCGACTTCGAGCCAGCTCTGCAGCTTCGCCTCCGAGGTCCAGACCGCCCCGATCTCGGGACGGGTGTAGCGAGGGATCACGCGTTGATTATCCGCCCGGCGAGGACGCCGGCGTTTTTGGCACCGTCGATGGCGACGCAGGCGACCGGGATCCCGGGCGGCATCTGCACCGCCGAGAGCAGCGCGTCGAGCCCGCCGAGGCTCTTGCCGAGGATCGGCACCCCGATCACCGGCAGGTCGGTGTGGGCGGCGGCGACCCCGGGCAGGGCGGCCGACATCCCGGCGCCGGCGATGATCACCTTCAGCCCGCGCATCCGCGCGTTCTGGCAGTACTCGCGAACCATCTCCGGGTCGCGGTGGGCGCTCATCACCCGGACCTCGTAGCGGATCCCCGCTTCCTCGAGCGCTTTCCCGGCCGGTTCCATCTTCGGCTTGTCGTTCTTCGAGCCCATGATGATCCCGACGTGGGGCTCGTCGACGTCGATTTCGGTGAAGGCTTCCTCGACGGTCGCCATCGTCGCCGTCTCGGTGGGGTCCGCGGGCGGCTCGGCCGGCGTCGCGGTGCCGGTCGGCTGCGGCTCCTCGGAGATCTCGCTCATCTGTTCCTCTCTGGTCGGTCTAGCTAGGGATTCGCTCGACGGCGCGGGCGGCGATGTCGGTCCGGATCTGCATTCCTTCGAAGGCGATCCGGCGGGCTGCATCGTACGCACGATCGCGAGCCTCGGCGGGACTGCTACCCAGACCCGTCACGTTCAGCACCCGGCCGCCGGCGGTGACGATCTCGCCGTCGCGTTTTGCGGTGCCGGCGTGGGTGATCTCGGCGATCTCGGCAGCCGCCTCCAGCCCGGTGATCACGTCGCCCTTCGAGGAGGACTCGGGGTAACCGGCTGAGGCGAGGACGACGGTCACCGCCCAGTCGTCGCCGAACTCGGCGCCGACCCCGGCGAGCCCGCCCGGCTCGCGGGCGGCGAGGAAGAGCTCGGCGAGGTCGGAGCGCAGCCGCGGCAGCACCGCCTGCGTCTCGGGGTCGCCGAAGCGGGCGTTGAACTCGAGCACCCGCGGGCCCTCGGCGGTCATCATCAGGCCCGCGTAGAGGACGCCGTGGAAGGGGACGCCGCGGGCGGCCATCGTCGCCACGATCGGCCGGTGGACCAGCTCGACGATCTCCTCGACCTCGGCCGCGCCGAAGCCGGGAACCGGCGAGTAGCTGCCCATGCCGCCGGTGTTCGGGCCCTCGTCGCCGTCGAAGATCCGCTTGTAGTCCTGGGCCGGCGCCAGCGGGACCACGTTCTCGCCGTCGCAGAGGGCCAGCAGCGAGAGCTCTTCGCCCTCGAGGAAGTCCTCCATCACGACGGCCGTCTCGCCGAAGCGCTGCTCCGTGAAGAAGAGGTTCGCAGCTAATTGGGCCTCCGCTGGACCCTCGCAGATGATCACGCCCTTGCCCGCGGCGAGGCCGTCGGCCTTCAGCACAGTCGGGAAGCTCGCCCGCGCGAGCTGCTCGTCGGCCTCCTCGCGGCTGCGCAGGAGCGCGTACCCGGCGGTGGGCACGCCCGCCTCTTCCATCAGCTCCTTGGCGAAGGCCTTCGAGCCCTCGATCTCGGCCGCTGCCCGGCGCGGCCCGAAGGCGGCGATCCCCGCCTCCTCCAGCGCGTCGACGGCTCCGGCAACGAGGCCGGCCTCCGGCCCGATCACGCCCAGGTCGACGCCGTGATCCCGCGCCGCGGCGACGATCGCCGCAGCGTCGTCGGCGGCGACGTCAGGCAGGCACTCCGCGTCCGCGGCGATCCCGGCGTTGCCGGGCGCGCAGAGCACGTCGGTGACCTGCGGCGAGCGCCGCAGGGCCTTCACGATCGCGTGCTCGCGACCGCCTCCGCCGACTACGAGGACCTTCAAGAGCGCCGGGGCCTAGAGCGAGGAGGCCATGTCCTCGGCCGGGATCGCGGCGAGGGTCTGGCTGGTCATCGTCCCGCGCGAGCCGAGCTCGACCGAGACCTTGGCCATCGTCTTGTCATCGGGCGCCTCGACCACGGTGACGAAGTCGTACTGCCCCAGCGTCGCGTACTGCGACACCACCTTCACGCCCATCTGCTCGACCTCCCGGTTCACCTCCGCGATCCGCCCGGGATGGTTCTTCAGCGTCCGCACACCCTCCGCGGTCAAGTTCGTCAGCATCAAAAAAGTAGGCATCTCCCGTTCCTCCAAGGTTTAGATGGCCGTCAGCTCAAAGCTACCCGCTCAGGCGAGATTCGGGAGCGCTCCTGTAGTGGGGTCCGGTCATCCTCCGCGTGAATTTGTCGCGGCCCTATGTCGGGCCAGCTCCCGAACATGCTGCCCGCCTATGGCGGGCAAAGATCAGATTGCATATCGCGGCTTCGCGACATTCCCGCGGAGGATGACCGGACCCCTCCCCACGTGGCGCGTAGCGGCACAGATCTGCCGGGCTACGCCTCGCCCTTGAGCACATCTACGGCGTTGGAGTTAGCCCAGTCTGAAAAGCGCATCTCCGGAAGTAGAGCGGCAGCTTTCTCCACCAGCTCATCAGCGTCGGCTCCGAGCACCCCGGCGACAGCCTCCCGATACCGGCTGTCGCCACGAAGGCGGCGGGCTAGTTGCTCTCCTCCCCCGTAGGACATGCTCCAGTGGGCTAGGACTGACCTTCCATCGAGGCCGAAGTGGATGCTCACGAGGAGATCGAAATTGGGAAGGGCGGGGAACCTAGGCTGCTCACCTTCTAGGAACTCTGGCCACCGCTCTTTCAGAACACCGCAGTTGAACAGCGACCACTCAAGGTGCTGCCAGCGAGGCACCAGCCATTTGCTCTCTGAGAACCGCCGCATGACGGCAGCACCGAGATCATGGCCGATGCTCTCGCGCACCGGATCGACTAATCCCCGTCTGGCTCCGTTGCGATTGGAGAACGTGGCCGGCACAAGAACTGAAAGCGCCGGCCATGCTTCTTGAAAGAGGGCGAACGCGCCACAGGCGTAGCCGAGCCACCACGTTCCCCATTCCGAAAGTTCCCGCCAAGCGGTGTAGCCATCTTCGAGAGGCCGGTTCTCTACGAGGTCGAGCAAGGAGCGCACCTCGCGCTCAAAGTGCTCGGGGGCGTAAGCGATCACCGGCAGGAGACTGGCTAATCGCCTTTCCCACAACGGCAACGCCTGATCGTGCGCCTCCAGCAGCTTGGTCTCCTCAGGCTGTTCTCGGGCGCGACCGCTGACGATTGCATGCATGCCCTCAGCAAGCTCGCGGCGCTCTCGCCGCATTACCTCGGCAAGGCCGATCCAGTCGCCAGCCCATTTTCGCGAGACCGCAGAAAACCCCGCTATAGGGGGGTCAATTGCGGTCTCGCGATAGAGCGTGTGCCAGAACCTGTTGCTAGGAGGGGTGGGTGTCCCTCTCGGGACCGGCGTCCTGTTGCTGGCACAGACCACTCGGCGAGAGACGGCTACTTAGAGGCCAGCAACCCAGGTCTCGAGAGGGACACCCACCCCTCCCTACAAGCAAGCGCTAGTAGCCAGGCGGATGCCGGACGACGAAGCCGTCGGGGTACGGCGGCTCGGTGTGCCAGCGGGGGCCGGTGCCTTCGGCGTCGCCGACGGTGTCCCAGCGCAGGCCGGCGACGGTCATATAGGTGTGGGTCGCGTTGGCGTAGATCGTGATCCAGCGGCCGGGGCCGGGTTCGCCGTAGCTCTCCAGGGAGCCCGAGGTGAGGGGGGTGTCGAGGAGGCCGCCGCCGTAGAGGGCGAAGCTGACGGCGCCGGAGCAGTCGTAGCCGTAGGAGTACCAGGAGCCGTGGCCGCCGCCCCAGACGTAGGGGGTGTCGGCGATCGAGTTGGCGGCGGCGATCACGGCCTTGATCGCCGGCGGGGCGCTGCGGGGCGCGGCGGCGAGGCCCTCGGGGGTGAGGACGGCGCTGGCGCCGGGCGCTTCGAAGCCGGTCGCCAGTGGGGCGATCCGCCAGTCGATGTAACGGACCTTGCAGCCGCCTTCGATTTCGCCGGCCTCCTGCAGGACCTCGTCGACGTACCACTCGGCCTGGTTGTGGGTGAAGACGCCGGCCTGGATGCCGCCGCGGGACCAGAGCAGCCGCGCCAGGGTCGCCGCCGAGTCGTCGATGTCGCCGTGACGGACCTTGCCGTCGTTGTCGCCGTCGACCGCGTAGCGGTTCCACTCCATCCGGTCGAGCCCGAGGGCGCCTTCGGTGCGAAGCTGGCGCTTGCTCATCCCGCGACCGAAGTTCGACTCGAGGCGGGAGATCGCCGCCAGCGTCCAGACCCCGCGCTTGCCGAGTTCGTAGCGGGCTGCCGCCTGCTCGAAGGCCGCCAGGTATTCCTCCGGGATCTTCTGTTTCCAGTCCGGCGCGGCTTCGCAGGTGAAGACCGGGATCTGCGGCCCGAGGCCGACGGCGCTGAAGGAGTTGCTGCCGACTTCGTCGGCGTAGCAGCCGGCGTTGGCGAGGACCTCTTCGACGTACCAGTCGGCGTGGTTGTAGGCGAAGATCGCGCCGTAGGTGTCGGCCGGCATCCCCGCCGCTTTCAGGTAGCCGGCGGCGGCGTAGATCGCGTCTTCGGGGTTGTTCGGGTCGGCGACGCCGTCGCCGTTGGCGTCGACCCCGTAGGTGGCCCAGGTTTCCGGCATGAACTGCATCCAGCCGACCGCGCCGGCCGAGGAGGGGCCGAGGTTGGTGCCGAAGGCGGTCTCGACCGCGTTGATCCCGGCGAGGATCGCCGGCCCCTGCGGACCCAGCCCGTACTTCGCCGAGGCGCCCTGGTAGATCGGGATCAGGACCGGGGGTACGCCGCTGATCGCGCAGCTCGAGGCGGGCAGCGAGGGGATCGCGAAGGCGGTCGGGCTCGGGGCGGTGGCCGCGCCGGTCGGCGTTTCGGTTTCGGAGCTCTCAGGTGCCGTGCCGCCCGTGCTCGACTTCTCCTTGCCGGCGTCGACGCCGCCGCTGGGGGGCGGGGTGTGGGTTGCCGGGGGCGGCGGCGAGACCAGGGTCGCCCCGTGCTTGACGGTCGGTTCTTCGGCCGGCGGCGGCACGAAGTGTTCGGCCGGTTCCGGGGTGACCGAGCTGGAGGGAGCTTCCGGAGTCGCGGTGCTGGGGGCTTCGACCGTCGCCGCGGCCGAGGGCGTCGCCGCGGTCTCAGCCTCGGCCCGCGCCACCGCGACCGGGACCGCCAGCGCCACCGTCGCCGCCGCGGTCGCCGCGACCGCCCTGATCTTTCCCGCCCGCTCCATCAGCCGAGGACGTTGGTGACCCGCCAGCCCTGGTTTTTAAGCTGCTCCATTTCCAGCCGTAGCTCGCTGGTCGCGCCGACCCGCAGCAGCGAGATGCTGAGCGGGTAGATCGTCCCGTGCGAGGGGGCGGGGACGATGTTCAGGACCTTCGCCTGCGGCACCTCGACGCCGGCGGGCTGCCGCGGCGGGCGGCGCATCAGGGCCTTGGTCAGCTCCGGCGTCGCGGTGGCCTTGAAGGTCTCGCGAGCTTCGTCGGCGCCGCCGGTCTCGTAGACGACGAAGGCGTCGGCGAACTTGCGGGCGACGGCGATCGCCGCCGGACCGGCCGGCGGCCCGTCGGGTACGTCCGCCGGACGGGCGGCGGAAGAAGTGGTGGCAGCGGCCGAATCCGCGGCCGGGGAGGAGGTGATGGTGTCGGTGGCGGGGTCGCCGGTGTTGGCGGCGCTCGCGGCCGGAGCGGCGGCGCTTCCGTCCCCGCTCTCGACGCCCTTCGACTGCCCGACCTTCTGCGCATCCTCAGCCGGCTTGAAGACGGGGGCGGCGCCGTGGAGGGTCGGTTCCGGCTTCGGTTCCGGCTCCGGCGCGGGGGCGGTCGGGGCAGGCTCGGGCGCCGGCTCGCTGACCGCGGCGACGGGGCTGGTCGCGGCCGGTTCGGCACTGCCGGACCCGAGCAGCGAGTAGCCGCCGATCCCCAGACCGAGGGCGAGGACGACGGCGCCGCCGGCGACGGCGGCGCGACCACGGTCGCCCAGGCCCAGCAGCCGGTCCTCGACCGGCCACAGCAGGTGCTCGCGCAGCGCCAGCGAGAGGTCCTCGAAGGCCTCCGGCGGGCGGCGCTTGGGCCGCGCGTTGATCGGGGTCGGATCGTTCTCCATCACGTCTGCCAGGTCTCTCCCATCGTCCAGCTTGAACCAGACAATTAAAGAGCACCTTTCGCGTGTTGTTGTTTCGGCAGAAACAGACGGGAGATTGAGCCCTACGCCGGGCTTGCAGCAGGCGTCCCGGCACGCTCGAAGACGACCTCGCCGTCGCCGGCGTCGACCCGCACCACGTCGCCCTCGCCGAACTCGCCCTCGAGGATCTTCAGTGCCAGCTTGTCGACGAGCTGCTTCTGGATCACCCTCTTCAGCGGCCGCGCCCCGTAGACCGGGTCGTAGCCGAGGTTCCCGAGCAGGGTCCGCGCCTCGTCGGTGAGCTCGATCTCGATCCCGCGCTCGGCCACCCGGCCGACGAGCTGGTCGACCTGCAGCTCGACGATCCGGCCGATGTCGGCCTTCGAGAGCCGGTGGAAGATCACCGTGTCGTCGATCCGGTTGAGGAACTCGGGCTTGAAGGTCGCCGCCAGCACCTCTTCGATCGCCTCGCGGATGCCCTCGTCGACCTGGTCGCCGACGATCCGATCCGAGCCGACGTTGGAGGTCATGATCAGGACCGTGTTGGTGAAGGAGACCGTGCGGCCCTGGCCGTCGGTCAGCCGCCCGTCGTCCATGAGCTGCAGCAGCGTGTTGAAGACGTCGGGGTGGGCCTTCTCGATCTCGTCGAGCAGCACCACCGCGTAGGGCCGCCGCCGCACCGCCTCGGTGAGCTGGCCGCCCTCCTCGTAGCCGACATAGCCGGGGGGCGCGCCGATCAGCCGGGAGACCGTGTGCTTCTCCATGTACTCGGACATGTCGAGGCGGACGATTGCCTGCTCGCTGTCGAACATGAACTCGGCCAGGGCCTTCGCCAGCTCGGTCTTGCCGACCCCGGTCGGGCCGAGGAAGAGGAAAGAGCCGATAGGTCGATTCGGGTCGGACAGGCCTGCGCGCGAGCGCCGCAGGGCGTTGGAGACCGCGGAAATCGCCTCGTCCTGGCCGATCACCCGGTCGTGCAGCCGCTCCTCCATCTTGATCAGCTTCTCGACCTCGCCCTCCATCAGGCGGCTGACCGGGATCCCGGTCCATTTGGCGACCACCTCGGCGATGTCCTCTTCGGTGACTTCGTCGGCGAGCATCGTGCCGCCGCCGGCGTGGACCTCCTCCAGCCGCGCCTGCTGATCGGCCACTTTCGCTTCCAGCTCGGGGATCTGGCCGAATTTGAGTTCGGCGGCGCGCTCCAGGTCGGTCTCGCGTTCTGCCCGCTCGACCTCCTGCCGCGCCTCCTCCAGCTCCGCCTTGGCGGCGTTGATCAGCTCCAGCGGCTCTTTCTCGTTCTGCCAGCGGGTGCGCAGCGCCTCGGCTTCCTCGCGCAGGTTGGCGAGGTCGGCCTCGAGCGTCTCCCGCCGCGACTTCGAGGCCTCGTCGGTCTCTTTCTTCAGCGCCTGGCGCTCGATCTCGAGCTGCTGGATCCGCCGCTCGACCTCGTCGATCTCGGTCGGCACCGAGTCGATCTCGATCTTCAGCCGCGAGGCGGCCTCGTCGATCAGGTCGATCGCCTTGTCGGGAAGGAAGCGGTCGGCGATGTAGCGCTCGGAGAGGGTGGCGGCGGCGACGATCGCCGAGTCGGAGATGCGGACGCCGTGGTGGTTTTCGTAGCGCTCCTTCAGCCCACGGAGGATCGCGATCGTGTCGTTCATGTCGGGCTCGCCGACCAGCACCGGCTGGAAGCGCCGCTCCAGCGCCGCGTCCTTCTCGATGTGCTTGCGGTACTCGTCGAGCGTGGTCGCCCCGACCGCGCGCAGCTCGCCGCGGGCGAGCATCGGCTTCAGCAGGTTGGCGGCGTCGACCGCGCCTTCGGCGGCGCCGGCGCCGACGATCGTGTGGAGCTCGTCGAGGAAGAGGACGATCTGGCCCTCGGCCTGCTGGACCTCGTTGAGGACCGCTTTCAGCCGCTCCTCGAACTCGCCGCGGTATTTGGAGCCGGCCAGCAGCGAGCCGATGTCGAGCGCGATCACGCGGCGGTCGCGCAGGCTCTCGGGCACGTCGCCCTTGACGATCCGCTGCGCCAGCCCCTCGACGATCGCCGTCTTGCCGACGCCGGGGTCGCCGATCAGCACCGGGTTGTTCTTGGTCCGGCGGGAGAGGACCTGGATCACGCGGCGGATCTCCTCGTCGCGCCCGATCACCGGGTCGAGCTTGCCGCTCTCGGCCTCGGCGGTGAGGTCGCGGCCGAATTTCTCCAGCGCCTGGGCGTTGTCCTCGGCGTTCGGCGAGGTCACCTTGGCCGGGCCCTGGACGGCTTTGACCGCGCGCTCGAGCTCCTCGCGGTCGGGCAGCAGGTCGGAGACGCCGGAGCCGTCCTCGGCCAGCGCCAGCAGCAGGTGGCCGACGGTGATGTAGCTGTCGCCGAACTTCGCCATCGCTCCCTCGGCGCCGCGGACCACGCGCGCCAGGTTCGAGGACATCCGCGGTTCTTCGCCGCCGTCGACCGTCGGCAGCGTCGCGACCGCGTCGTTCGCCTGCGCCCGCACCGCCGCCGGGTCGGCGCCGACCCGCTGCAGGACCGCGACCGCCATCGACTCGGCCTGGTCGAGCAGGGCGAGCAGCAGGTGGGCGGAGGCGATCTCCGGGTTGTTGCGGCTGCGCGCCAGCTCCTGCGCCGCCGCCACCGCTTCCTGCGACTTCACCGTGAATCGATCCGCCTGCATCAGCCCGCCTCTCCGTTCTCTTCGTTCCCGTTTCCGCTCGTTTCGATCTCCTCGATCCGCTTGCGCAGCCGCTCGTTTTCGGCCCGCAGCCTCTGCACCTGTCCTTCCAGCGCCAGCACCATTTCCACCCCGGCGAGGTTCAGACCTTGGGCGGTCATCTCCTGGATCCGTCGCAGCCGCTCGACGTCGCGCTGGGAGTAGAGGCGGGTGTTCTTCGGCGAGCGCTTCGGCTCGATCAGGCCCCGCTGCTCGTAGACCCGCAGCGTCTGCGGGTGCATCTCCGCCAGTTCGGCGGCGACCGAGATCATGAACACGCCCTGGTCCTGGTCGAAGGTCGCCTTCACCCGGCGCCGGTAGGTGGCCATCAACGCGCCGCCTTTCGCAGCAGCTCGGACCGCGGGTCGCCGCCGTTGAGGGTCTCGGCCAACTTGTCGACGGCCTCGCGCTGATCCTCGCTCAACTCGGTCGGCATCGCGATCTCGAGCCGGTAGCGGATGTCGCCGCGGCCGCCGCCCTTCCGCGGCGGGCCCTCGCCGCGGAGGCGCTGGACGCTGCCGTGCTTGGTCCCCGGCGCGACCTTGATCTTCTTCGTCCCGTTCAGCGTCGGCACCTCGATCGTGCCGCCGCGCAGCGCCTCCGGCACGCTGATCGGCACCGCCACCTCGAGGTTGCCGTCGTCGAGCCGCCTGAAGACCGGGGAGGAGGCGACGCGGGTGGTCACGTAGAGGTCGCCGGGCGGTCCGCCGCGGGGGCCGTCCTCGCCCTTGCCGGCGAGCCGGATCCGGCTGCCGTCCTTGACCCCGGCGGGGATGTTGACCTTGTAGCGCTTGGTCTGCTGGGTGAGACCGGAGCCGCCGCAGGTCGGGCAGGGGTCCTCGATGATCTGGCCGGAGCCGCCGCACTGGGAGCAGGGCTGGCTGATCGAGAAGAGGCCCTGGCCCTGGTTCTCGACCCCGCGCCCTTCGCAGCGCGGGCAGGTGGTGGGGGAGGTGCCCGGTTTGGCGCCGCTGCCGTGGCAGGTCGTGCAGCGACTCGCCTTCGGGACGGTGACGCTGATCTGGGCGCCGTTGATCGCCTCGTCGAAGCTCAGTTGCACATCGGTTTCGAGATCGCGCCCGCGCACCTGCTGCGCCTGCCCGCCGCGGCCGCGGTTGAACATGCCGCCGAAGATGTCGCCGAAGTCGAAGCCGCCGAAGCCGCCCGCCTGCCCGCCGGGGGCGCCGCCGCCGAACGGGTTGCCGCCGCCGCCGAAGCCCGCGAAGGCGCCGCCCTCGTCGTACTCCTTGCGCTTCTCGGGATCGCCGAGGACGTCGTGGGCGGCGGAGATCTCCTTGAACTTCTCCTCCGCCTCCTTGTCGCCCGGGTTGCGGTCAGGGTGGTATTTCCGGGCGAGCTTCCGGTACGCCTTCTTGATCTCCTCGTCGGTCGCCTTCTTCGAGACGCCCAGCGTCTTGTAGAGCTCGTCAGCCACGTTCCTCCTAAGCGCTCACCACGACGCGCGCCGGCCGGACCAACTGGTCCCCCAGCGCGTAGCCCTTCTGCATCACCTCGACGACGGTCCCCGACTCGGCTCCCTCGACCGGCATCGTCGAAAGCGCCTCATGCAGGTTCGGATCGAACTTCTCGCCTTTGGGGTCGACTACGTCGACCCCATTTCGCTTGAGCGTCTCCCGCAGTCCGGAGAGCACCATCTCAACGCCCTCACGCAGCGCTGCGCCATCATCGGCAGCCTCGAGCGCTCGCTCCAGATTGTCGACAGCGTCGATCACTTCCCGAGCAACCGCGACCTTCCCGCGAACCTGCGCCGCCTGAACATCAGCAGCTGCCCGCTTCCGAAAGTTCTCGAAATCGGCTTTGGTCCGCCGGGCCAGTTCGAGGTACTCCTCCTTCTGCTGGTGGGCGTCAGCAAGGAGGGCCTCGAAGTCCTGCTCAACCTGATCCGCGTCTCCCGTGGGTGACGTCGTAGGGGGGACCGTCTCCTGCGTAGTTGCAGGAGACGGAGGGTCCCCTGCGGCGGCAGGACCCGCGGGCCGAGCGCCCTCGTCCTGAGGACTCATTTGCCCTCCTCGTCGACCACCTCGGCGTCGACGACCTCCTCCTCATCGGAGGCAGCGCCGTTCTCGGTCGGGCCCTCCGAGGCCGCCTCGGCCGAAGCCGCCGCGTAGATCTGCTCGGAGACTTTGGTCATCGCCGTGTTCAGGGCCTCGACCTTCGAGTCGAGCTCCTCTTTCGAGCCGCTCTCCAGCGAGTCGCGGACGTCCTTGACCGCGGAGCGCACCTGCTCCTTGGAGGCGTCGTCGACTTTGTCGCCGGCCTCGTCGATCGCTTTCTCCGCCTGGTAGGCCGAGTTCTCGGCGAGGTTGCGGGCCTCTGCCAGCTCGCGCTGCACCCGGTCCTCCTCGGCGTGGCTCTCGGCATCGGAGACCATGCTCTGGATTTCCTCGTCGGAGAGCCCGGAGCCGGATTTGATCTCGATCTTCTGCTCTTTGCCGGTGCCTTTGTCGGTCGCCGTCACGTTGATGATGCCGTTGGCGTCGATGTCGAAGGCGACCTCGATCTGCGGCATCCCGCGCGGTGCCGGGGGGATGCCGGTGAGCTGGAATTTGCCCAGGCTCTTGTTGCCGCCGGCCATCTCGCGCTCGCCCTGGAGCACGTGGATCTCGACGCTCGGCTGGTTGTCCTCGGCGGTCGAGAAGACCTCCGACTTCTTCGTCGGGATCGTCGTATTGCGCTCGATCAGCTTCGTCATCACGCCGCCTTTGGTCTCGATCCCCAGCGTCAGCGGGGTGACGTCGAGCAGCAGCACGTCCTTGACGTCGCCGGCCAGCACGCCCGCCTGGATCGCCGCGCCGACTGCCACGACCTCATCCGGGTTGACGCCCTGGTGCGGCTCCTTGCCGGTCAGCTCCTTGACCTTCTCGCGGACCGCCGGCATCCGGGTCATGCCGCCGACGAGGACGACGTGGTCGACCTCGGTGTCGGCGTCTTTCAGCGCCTGTTTCACCGGCCCGACCACGCGGTCGAGCAGGTCGCCGGTCAGCTCGTTCAGCTTCGAGCGGCTCAGTTTCAGGTCGAGGTGCTTCGGCTGCCCCTCGACGGCGGTGATGAACGGCAGGTTGATCTGCGTCTCCTGGGTGGAGGAGAGCTCGATCTTCGCCTTCTCGGCGGCCTCGTAGAGGCGCTGCAGCGAGTTTTTGTCCTGGGAGAGATCGACGCCCTGGTCGCGTTTGAACTCCGCCACCAGCCACTCGACGATCGCTTTGTCCCAGTTGTCTCCACCGAGGTGGTTGTCGCCGGCGGTCGCTTTCACCTCGAAGACGCCGTCCCCGATTTCCAGGACCGAGACGTCGAAGGTGCCGCCGCCGAGGTCGAAGACGAGGATCGAGTGATCGGCCTCCTCTTTGTCGAGCCCGTAGGCGAGCGAGGCCGCGGTCGGCTCGTTGATGATCCGCTTGACCTCGAGCCCGGCGATCTTTCCGGCATCCTTGGTCGCCTGCCGCTGGTCGTCGTTGAAGTAGGCGGGGACGGTGATGACGGCGCTGTCGACGGTGTCGCCGAGCTTCATTTCGGCGTCCGCTTTCAGCTTCTGCAAGATCATCGCGCTGATCTCCGGCGGGCTGTACTGCTTGCCGCGCACGTCGACCCGCACGTCGCCGTTGGGGCCGGCCTCGACCTTGTAGGGGACGATCGTCTCCTCCTCTTTGACTTCGGCCTCCTTGCGGCCCATGAAGCGCTTGATCGAGAAGATCGTGTTCTCCGGGTTCATCACCGCCTGGCGTTTGGCGACGGTGCCGACGAGGCGCTCGCCGCTCTCGGTGAACGCGACGACCGACGGGGTCGTCCGCCCGCCCTCGGCGTTCTCCAGAACGGTGGGCTCGCCGCCCTCCATCACCGCGACGCACGAGTTGGTCGTGCCGAGGTCGATTCCGATCGTCTTTGCCACTTTCAGCTTTCCTCCATAGATCTGGGGTTCTGTTGATGAAGCTTTAAAAATCTAAGCGGGAGTGTGGCAGATCTGTGATGCGATTACAAGCGAGCGCCTATAGTGATCTGTGGAGGCGCCTCGACCATTTAGATCCCTTGGGGCGGGATCTCGGAAGAGGAGGAAGAACTTGAGTAGCTCACTAGTCCGCCGGCTGCTGCTGCCGGCGATCGCCGCGGCGATGCTCCTGGCCCTGCTGCTGCCGGGCCTGGCCGCCGCCAAGAAGGACGACCACAGCGACAACGGCAAAGGCAAGGTTGCCTCGGTGATGAGCCGAAACCTCTACCTGGGCGCCGACCTGACCCCGGCGATCCTGGCCCCGACGCTGCCTGAATTCGTCGCCGCCAACGGGCAGATCCTGCGCGAAGTTACCGCCAACGACTTCCCGGTTCGCGCCAAGGGCCTCGCCGACGAGATCCTCAAGACGAAGCCGGACCTGGTCGGGTTGCAGGAGGTGGCGCTGTGGCGCACCGCGCCGGTCAACTTCGAAGTCCTCACCAAAGGTCCGAGCGCGACCACGGTCCGCTACGACTACCTGCAGGAACTGCTGACCGAACTCAACCGCGGGCCCGACCGCTACGAAGTGGTCGTCGCCCAGAACGAGTTCGACCTCGAGGCGCCCGCCGACGAGGACGGCAATCCGGCGACGGGGCCGTTCGGCGCCGACATCAACGGCCGCCTGACGATGCGCGACGTGATCCTCGCCCGCCGCGGCGCCGGCGTAGAGACCAGGAACGAGCAGTCGGGCAACTTCAAAACCAACCTGGTTGTGACGGTCTCCGGCGTTCCGGTGACGATCAAACGCGGCTGGACCGCAACTGACGCGAGGGTTCGTGGCAGCGGCTGGTTCCACTTCGTCAACACCCACCTGGAGGCGTTCCACCCGCTGGTCCGCCAGGCGCAGGCGGCGGAGCTGGTGGCGCCGGGCGGTCCGGCGACGAGCAGCCTGCCGGTCGTCCTGGTCGGCGATCTCAACTCGGATGACGACACGGTCGAAGGCGCAGACCAGCTCGCCTACCAGACGCTGCTGGCGGCGGGCTTCGTCGAGCGCAGCACCGACGACCCGCTCGGCTGCTGCCTCAACTCGAGCCTGCTGGCGGAAGGGGCCGGGGGCAGCGTCTCCGACTTCGACCACCAGGTCGACCACGTGATGACGAACGACCCTGGCGGGATCACCCTGGAGCGCTCGGAGGTGACCGGCCTCTACCCGGTCAACGGCTTCTGGGACTCCGACCACGCCGGGCTCTACAGCGCCCTGCGGTTCCAGGGCTGACCATCTCGGTGCGAGGGGGGCGGGCGACCGCCTCCCTCGTCGCCGTTAGCCCTGGCCGGCGGTGTTGGCGACGAACTCGGCCACTTCTTTGGCCTGAGACTCGTTGAGGATGCCGCCGGGCATGCGGCCCGGGGTGGAGCTGTTGACGCCGTTTTCGACCGCGTTGAGGACGCGGCCTTCGGTTGCTTTGACCGTGCTTTCGATCGTTTCGGGGTCGCCTTCCGGCGGACCCGAGGGCGCCAGCAGTTCGTCGAGGTCGGGGCCGTAGTTGCCGTCGGTCCCGGCCGAGTAGAGCGAGTGGCAGGTGCCGCAGTTGGTCTGGAACAGCGACTGGCCGTCCTTGAGGTTGGCGGCCACCTTCTGGTCGCCGCTGGTGGCGTCCCCCTTCGACCGGAAGATCGCGAAGGGGATGACGACTGCGAGGACGAGGACGAGGATCCCGAACCAGATGAAGGTGCGCTTGCTCATTTAGCGGCGCGCATACTACTGGCGCCCGTCCCTGCGCGGTTCTCCCGGTACCACGGGCACATCCGCCGCAGCGCGCACTCGCCGCAGCGCGGTTTCGGCCGGCAGACCGTGCGACCGTGCCGGATCAGGTTGACGTGGAACTCGTGGGCGTCTTCGGGCGGGACGATCGCCAGCATCTCGTCGTGGGCCTTCTCGAAAGAGGCCTTGGCCGGGAAGAGGCCGAGGCGGCCGCCGACCCGGTGGACGTGGACGTCGACCGGGATCTCGGGGATCCCCCAGGTGAAGATGAGGACGCAGGCGGCGGTTTTGCGGCCGACGCCGGGCAGGTCGAGCAGGAACTCGAGCGACTCCTCGCGCGGGGCGGTCTCGGTCCAGTCGAGGTCCGGAGGGTCGCCGAGCCGCTCGAGGATCGCCTGGATCCGCGGCGCCTTCTGCCTCGCCAGGCCGCCGGGGCGGATCGCCTCCTCCAGCTCGGCCAGGGGCGCGTCGCGCACTTCCTCCCAGCCGGGGAACCGCTCCCGCAGCGCCGCGTAGGCGACGTCGCGGTTGCGGTCGTTGGTGTGCTGGGAGAGCACGGTCTTGACCAGCTCGCCGACCGGGTCCCCGTGCGGTTCGGCGGCCGGCACCCCGTACATCTCCCGCAGCCGGTCCCGGATCGCCAGAACCCGCCGCCGTTGAGGTCGCCTCCAGGCCATCTGCCAGGACCCTAGTAATCGCGTGGTTCCTTAGTCCGGATATACAGGACAAAGGAACCACGACTTGCGCTTCAACAGCCGGTAACGCGGGGATTACAATTGGCTGTTCTCGTGTCTCGCGCCGTCGCTGCCATAGGAGCAAAGCTGCCCCAGGGCTGGGGGGATCTCGGCCGCCAGATCGGCATCCTCGTCGGCGTCGACGTGATCTACGAGCTCGGCCGCGGACTGGCCGACGGCAGCCGCACCGACGCCCTCGCCCACGGCGCCCAGGTGATCGACCTCGAGCGCTCCACCGGCACCCTGTTCGAGCCCAGCGTGCAGAGCTTCTTCCTGTCCACGCACTGGGTCGTCGACCTCGCCAACCAGCTCTACCTCAACGCCCAGTTCTCGATCGCGCTCGGCTTCCTGGTCTGGCTCTACCTCTTCCGCAACCAGTCCTACTACTTCGTCCGCAACATGTTCGTGGTCTCGATGTGCCTGGCGCTGATCGGCTACGTCGGGTTCCCGACCGCGCCGCCGCGGATGTTCCCCCAGGACGGCTTCGTCGACACGATCACCCGCTTCTCCGACGTCAACCACGACTCGACCCTGGCCAAAGTCTTCATCAACCCCTACGCGGCGGTCCCGAGCATGCACTGCGCCTTCGCGATGATGATCGGCGCCACCGGCGTGATGGTCTGCCGCCGCTGGTGGTCGAAAGCCTGGTGGGCGTTCTGGCCGCTCCTGATCACCTGGGTGGTGATCGTCACCGGCAACCACTACTGGGTCGACGCGGTGCTGGGCTGGCTCGTCGCCCTCTCCGCCTACGCGATCGCCCGCGGCGCCCTCGCCCGCGCCCGCCCGGAGGCCTGGGCCTGGCGCGCCCCGGCTCCGCGCGAGGTCGAGGCGTAATAGCCTGATCTGCGATGGGACCTTCGGCGCCGCCCCGGCGCAGCAGCAGTCGTGCCGGCGCCCGCAACGGCCAGGAGCTGCGGGCGTACGCCCGCGACCGCCTGATCGAGTCCCGGCTGACCCCGAACGCGATCTCGCTGATGGGCCTGGTCGGCAACCTCGTCGCCGCCGCGTTGGTGACGCAGCGCCTCTTCTTCCTCGCCGGGATCGCCTTCATCCTCGGCTCGGTGATGGACACGCTCGACGGCCGCTACTCGCGGATGTCGGGCAAGGGCACGCTCTTCGGCGCCTTCCTCGACTCGACGCTGGACCGGATCGAGGAGGGAATCGTGCTCACCGCGGTCGCCGGCTACTTCGCCGCCAGGGGGGACGACTTCGCGGCGGCGATGTGCGTGGCCGCCGTGCTCTTCTCGCTGATGGTCTCCTACACCCGGGCCCGGGCCGAGGCGCTTGGAGTCGAATGCAAGGTCGGATTGGCCACCCGGCCCGTGCGTGTGGTGATACTTTCGATCGGCCTGCTTTTCGCCAAGGGCGCCGGCTTGGGCGACTTCGAACTGCTGGCCCCGGCGGTCTACGCCATCGCGGCACTGACGATTTTCACTACCTTCCAGCGGGTATGGCATGTGAGGAACGAGCTTTCGGGCGAGGTCTCCGGCGTCAAGGACGACGGTGGCGGCGCGGAGGACGTGTAACCAGCGAAGCCGCCAGGTGTCTGAAGCCACCCAGCGCAATCCAGGAGGACTTCGAATTCCATGAGTGAGAGCAACGGAGCCAACGGCAACGGCCACACGAACGGCGTCGGCCGGACCGAGGAGAAGGTCCGCGTCGCGATCGTCGGCGTCGGCAACTGCGCCAACAGCTTCATCCAGGGCGTCCAGTACTACAAGGACGCCGACCCCGCCGACGAAGTGCCGGGGCTGATGCACGTCGAACTCGGCGGCTACCACGTGCGCGACGTCGAGTTCGTCGCCGCCTTCGACATCGACGCCGAGAAGGTCGGCAAAGACCTCTCCGAGGCGATCTGGTCGGGTCAGAACGACACGATCAAGTTCGCCGACGTCCCGAACCTGGGCGTCGAGGTCAACCGCGGGATGACCCACGACGGGCTCGGCAAGTACCTGAAAGAGAAGATCACCAAGGCGCCGGGCGAAACCGCCGACGTCGTCGGGATCCTCAAAGAGACCAAGGCCGACGTCCTCGTCTGCTACCTGCCGGTCGGCTCCGAGGAGGCGACCAAGTGGTACGTCGAGCAGGCGCTCGCCGCCGGCGTCGGCTTCGTCAACTGCCTGCCGGTCTTCATCGCCCGCGAGGACTACTGGGACAAGCGCTTCCAGGAGGCCGGGCTGCCGATCATCGGCGACGACATCAAGAGCCAGGTCGGGGCGACGATCGTCCACCGCGCCCTGGCGCGCCTCTTCCACGACCGCGGCGTGCGGCTGGAGCGGACCTCGCAGCTCAACGTCGGCGGCAACATGGACTTCTACAACATGCTCGAGCGCGAGCGGCTGGACTCGAAGAAGATCTCGAAGACCAACGCCGTCACCTCGATCATGGGGCACGAGCTGCCCAAGGAGGACGTCCACGTCGGCCCGTCGGACTACGTCGCCTGGCTGACCGACCGCAAGTGGGCTCACATCCGGCTCGAGGGCAAAGCCTTCGGCGACGTGCCGCTGACCGCCGAGCTGAAGCTCGAGGTCTGGGACTCGCCGAACTCCGCCGGCGTCGTCATCGACGCGGTGCGGCTGATCAAGCTGGCGCTCAACAACGGCGTCGCCGGCCAGCTCGACGGTCCCTCCAGCTACCTGATGAAGAGCCCGCACACGCAGCGTCCCGACGACGAGGCCCGCGAGCAGACGGAGCAGTTCATCGTCGAGAACGCCCGCGGCAAGAGCCTGCCCGGCACCCAGGCAGAGACGCCCAGCGCTGCCCAGGCCTAAAGTCCCGGCGTGACTTCCGCGCCGCTGTCGATCGCCCAGGTCTTCCCGCTGCGCCGATCCGGGGCGAACCCGGCGGCGCGGTTCGCGACGGCCGTCTCCGAAGAGCTGGAGCGGCGCGGGCACGAGGTGCTGCGGGTCAAGACCGCGGACCCGGTCAAGCGGCTGCTGAAATCGCGGCCGCTCGACATCGTCCACGTCCACGACCCGTTCGCGCCGAGCGCGCCCTCGGCAGCCCTGCGCCACTCCTACTCGCTCAACGTCGCCACCTTCCACGACCCGCGCGAGCGGGTGCTGGCGACCCAGGTGGCGCGGCCGCTGGTCGAGATCTTCTTCGGCCGGATCGACGCGCGGACGGTGACCCGGCCGCAGACCGCGGAGCTGCTGGAGCGCTTCTTCCCGGCGGATTACGAGGTGCTGGGAAACGGGGGCAACGACCCGGACTGGGGGGCGATCGCGACTGAGCTGGAAGCGATCTACCGGCGCCTGCTGAGCCGCCGCCACCCGCCCGACGGCGACCCGGAGGTGCGCGAGCGGATCTCGAAGCGGCCGCTGATCGAGGTCGACCTGCACATGCACACCGACCACTCCGGCGACTGCGCCACCCCGGTCGACGTGCTCATCCACACCGCCCGCGACCGAAACCTCGGGGCGATCGCGATCACCGACCACAACGAGGTCTCCGGCGCCCTGGAGGCGCGCAAGCTGGCCGAAGAGCTCGGCGACATCAAGGTGATCGTCGCCGAGGAGGTGAAGACCGCCGAGCAGGGAGAGGTGATCGGCCTCTTCCTCGAGGAGAAGATCCCCAAGGGGCTGACGATGGCGGAGACGATCCGCGAGATCCGCGCCCAGGGCGGCCTCGTCTACGTCCCGCATCCCTTCGACCGCTTCCACTCGGTGCCCGACTACGAGCACCTGCTCGACATCGTCGAGGAGATCGACCTGCTCGAGGTCTTCAACCCGCGGGTGGCGGTGACCTCGTTCAACGAGGAGGCGGTGCGCTTCGCCCGCAAGTACCGGATCGTGCCGGCGGCCGGCTCCGACAGCCACGTCGCCCAGGGACTCGGCAGCGTGCGGCAGCGGATCCACGACTTCGACGGCCCGGCCGAGTTCCTCGAGGCGATGCGGGACGCCGACATCACCCGCAAGCACAAGAACCTCGTCTACGTGCAGACGCTGAAGTTCCTGCAGACGACGGGCCGGCCGAAGGCGCCGAAACGGCGCGTGCCCGATGCCAAGCCGGTTCGCGGCGGGCGGCCGCGGCAGCGCCGGGCGGGGCGCCGGGCGAGCAAGTCCTGATGCAGGGGCGCGCGCGCAAAGGACCCGCGCCCGCCTCGTCAAAGAACGCCCCGATGCGCTCGATCGACGACGAGATCAGAGAGAAGTACCTGGAGCGGGCGATCCGCGAGCTCAACCAGATCAGCCGCGAGATCCAGGAGTGCCGGCACTGCCCGCGCGGCAAGCTGATGCCGGTGCTCGGCTCCGGCCACCCGCAGGCGGACATCTTCATGCTCAAGCAGGCGCCGCTGGCCTCGGAGATCGAGGAGGGGGTCGCCTTCTACGGCCGCTCCGGCAACGCGCTGATGAAAAGCTTCAAGCGGCTGGGGATCGACCCCCTCGTCGTCTACGGCACCCTCTGCGTCAAATGTCCGATCCCGGAGCCCGACCTCGCCGCCGGCGAGTGCGTCGGCCGCCTGGTCGAGGAGCTGGCGATCGTGCAGCCGAAGATCGTCGTCGTCATGGGCGAACCCGCCCTCCGCATTCTCAACGGCCTCAGCATCCCGCTGGCGCGGGAGATCCAGCCCGACGAGGGCACGATCCAGGCCTTCACCCCCACCATCGACGCCCTCTACGTCCCCGATATCGACGCCTCCCTGGACGAAGAGGACGCCAAGGCCCGCTTCTGGCGCGCCTTCAAGTCGCTGGGCGTCTGGTACGACGAGCTGCCGCCTTATTGAGCCGCCTATCATCGGCCCGATGCGCGCGGCGATCCTGCGGGAGTTCGGCCCTCCGGAGGTCCTGGCGGTGGAGGAGGTGGCGGAGCCCTCGCCGATCCCGACCGAGGTGAAGGTGCGGGTGCGCGCCGCCGGGATCAACCCGGTCGACTTCAAGACGCGGGCGGGGAAAGGCATGGCCGGGGTCCTCGGCGAGCCGCCGCTCTGCATCGGCTGGGACGTCTCCGGCGAGGTGGTGGAGATCGGCGGCGGCGTCACCCGGTTCGCGGTCGGCGAAGAGGTCTTCGGGATGCCGTGGTTCCCGCGCGAAGCCGGCGCCTACGCCGAGTTCGTGACCGCGCCCTCGCGACATTTCGCAACCAAGCCGCACGTGCTCTCCCACGAGGAGGCGGCAGCGCTGCCGCTGGCCGGCCTCACCGCCTGGCAGATCGTCGTCGACACGATCCGCCTGCAGGATGGGGACGACCTGCTGATCCACGGCGCCGCCGGCGGGGTCGGCCACCTGGCGGTGCAGATCGCCAAGGCCCGTGGCGCCAACGTGATCGGCACCGCCCGCGCCGAGCAGACCGAGTGGCTGGAAGGCCTCGGGGCGGACGTGGTCATCGACTACCGCGAACAGCGCTTCCAGGATCTGGTCGGCGAGCTCGACGCGGTGATCGACTTCACCGGGCAGCAGGGTGAGGCTTCGCTTGCCGTGCTGCGGCCCGGAGGATTGCTCGTCTCGGTGCCGAGCGGGGTGCCGGAGGAGCTGACCCGGCGGGCGGCGGAGTCGAGCCGCCGCGTGACCGGGTTCCTGGTCGAGCCCGACCCGGTCGGCCTGGCCGGCCTCGACGCCCTGATCGAGGCGGGAAAGCTGCAGGTCCACGTCGATCAGACCTTCGATCTCGAGCAGGTCTCGGCGGCCCACCGCGCCGCCGAGAACCATCACGGCGGCGGCAAGATCGTCCTCCGCGTCTGAAAACGGTGCAGGGGGCACCGGGCACGAGTGACTTGTGCGTTTCACAGAACATGTCACTCGCATTCCGGGATGAGCGCCGGCGAACGGGAACTATTCTCGCTCGGCTTTGGCCCCAGATCACGAGCCGACGACCCCGCAGTTACTACGGCTCTTGGGAGCTGGCGCTAGCGGCGCGATCTTGATGGCGCTGGGGGAAGGGCCTCTGCGCACCAAGGAATTGACCGAGCGGGTGCCCGGCTACGCGCCGCGGACGATCTACCGCTACTCGAGCAAGCTGGCCGAGCTCGAGATCGTCGATCGGGACGAGGAGCCGGGGGTCCCGTCGAAAGTGACCTACACCCTGACCGACCCGAAGGGCCGGGATCTCCATCAACTGGTCGCGGCCTACGCCGATGCCTCTTTCACGCGCCTGCCGGACGGCAGGGTCGACGCGCACGCCTGGGGGTCGCTGACGATGCTGGCCGACCTCTGGGAATCGGGATTGATCGAGGAGCTCAACCTCGGCAGCAGGTCTCCGACCGAACTGGCACGGATCGAGCACGGCCTCAGCTACCACCAGGTCAACCGGCGGGCCGGGCTCTTCAGGGTCGGTGGCTTTCTCCGCGAGGAGGCCGGCCGGGGCCGGCAGCGGGTCTACGCGCTCACCGACCGAGCGCGCCGGGGGGTGGCCTTGATCGCCGGGATCGGCCGCTGGCGTCGCCGCTATGTCGTCCCGAAGGGGACGTCGGGGTTGACCGCGCGGGAAGCCGGGGGAGTGCTGCGGACGGCGCTGCCCCTGGTCACTCTTCCTGACCACGGAGGCAAGAGCCTCGGGATCGAGATCGCCCCGCGGAACGGAGCTGGGGACGAGGCCGATGCCGTCTGGGCGATGGTCGAAGCCGAGGGCAACGTGCTCAGCTGTGAAGGGCCGCTATCCGAGGTCGACGGCCACGCGCAGGGTCCGGTCCAGGCGATCGTCGACACGATCCTCGACGGCCCCCACAACGGACTGCGGCTGAGCGGCGACGAGCACCTGATCACCACCTGCTTCGAGCGGCTGCACTCGATCCTCTGGAAGCCGGAGCTCGACGACTCAGCCGAGTTCAGCTACAGCTGATCCGGGGCGGCAGCTTGGGCGAGGGTGGTCATCGCCTCGACCTTGGCGCTGGCGAGGCCGCGGACGACGATCGTGTCGAGAGGGCCTTCGTAGGCGCTGAGCGCGTCCTGGGCGGCGGCGGGAGTGGGGGCGGCGACGCCGACGGTGCCCTCGGGCTCGCCGAGGCGGTCGAAGTGGTCGCGGTAGCCCTTGTGGAGGTCGCGGTAGAACGACTCCTCCTTCGCCAGGCGCTCGGCGGCGTCGGGACCGACGGCGGTGCGGACGTAGCCGAAGACGCGGGGGGTGTCGCGGCCGGCCTCGCGGGCTCCGGCCTCGACCTTCTCGCGGGCGCCGGCGGCGAAGTCGGGGGTCATCCAGTTGAAGAAGACGCCGTCGTAGGAGCCGCCGCCGAGTTCGCACATCTTCGGGCCCATCGCCGCGAGGACCAGTTTCACGCCGGGCAGCAGCTCGCGCAGCTCCGGCAGCGCCTCGCGCATCTTCGTCAGCGGCTTCTTGGTGAAGCCGGCGCCGACGCCGAGCCAGAGCTTCGCCGGGTCGACCCCGAGCTCCTCGATGTCGGCGGCGATCTGCTCGGGCGGGGTGCGGTCGAGGGCGATCACCGCGACCCCGAGCTCGATCTCGGGCGCGGCGGCAGCGAACTCCGCCAGCGTCGCCAGCCCTTTCGCCCCCGGGTGGTCGTTCGACCACATCGACCCGTAGCCGAGCTCGGCGCAGCGTGAGGCCAGCGGCCGCGCCACCTCGGGGTCCAGCCCCGCCGCAACTCCGAACGCCCTAGACATCAGTCGCCGCCTCCTCCGCTTCGCGTCCGGGGGCGGCTACCCGTTTCGGGTCGCGTTCAAAGAGCGCCACGCACTCGATGTGGGGGGTCTGGGGGAACATGTCTACCGGCCTCACGCGCGCCAATCTATAGCCGGCCTCGCTGAGCTGGGCGGCGTTGGGGGCGAGCGTGGTCGGGTTGCAGGAGACGTAGACGATCTTCTCCGCCTCGCACTCGATCACCCGGCGGACGATCTTCTGCGAGAGGCCGGCGCGGGGCGGGTCGACGACGACGACGTCGGGCCTGCCCGCCTTCTCGACCAGCGGCCGCACGCCGGTGCGGGCGTTGCCGGCAACGAAGCGGGCGTTCTCGATCCGGTTGGCGCGGGCGTTGCGCTCGGCGTCTTCGATCGCCTCGGGGACGATCTCCAGCCCCCAGACCTCGCCCGCCTGCCCGGCCATCGTCAGCCCGATCGTGCCGATCCCGCAGAAGAGGTCGAAGACCCGCTCGCGGCCGCTCAGCCCGGCGTACTCGGCGGCGACCGCGTAGAGGCGCTCGGCCATCTCCGTGTTGGTCTGGAAGAAGGCGCCGTGGGAGATCTCCAGCTTCAGGCCGCAGAGCTCCTCGCGCAGGCGCTCCTCGCCGAGCACGCCGGTCGGGCCGTCGGTGCCGCCGGCGCTGTCCTCGACGATCGTGTGCAGGTCGACGGGTGGTCGCGGGAAGCGCGCCTTCGTCGTCACCAGCCGGGTCTGGATCTGGCCGGTGCGCCGGCCCTCGCGGACCGCGAGGTTGCGGAGGACGCCGCGCTGCTCGCGCCGGTCCCAGGCCGGCACCGCCTCGGCGCGCGCCCATTCGCGGACCGCGTTTCGCGCCTCGTTGCCGGCCTCGCTTGCCAGGTGGCAGTCGTCGGCGTCGACGGTGACGTCCCAGCGGCCGCGGGCGTGGAAGCCGAGCGTCAGCTCGTTTCCGTCGTCGCTCTCGCCGAAGGAGTACTCGAGCTTGTTGCGGTAGCGCCACTGTTCCAGCGCCGGCACGATCTCCTCCAGCTCGAAGCCCTCGAGGCCGCCGATCCGCCCCAGCGCCTCGGCGACCTGCTCGGACTTGTAGCGGAGCTGCTGCTCGTAGGGAAGCCCCTGCCACGGCGCCCCCGGGCAGGGCTCGCCGCCGTGGACGCAGGTGTCGGCCAGGCGGTCGGTGCCGGCCCGCAGCAGCTCGACCGCCCGCGCCTCGGCAAAGCGCTTCTTGCCTTTCGTCACCTCGGCGCGGACGCGGTCGCCCGGGAGGGCGCCGGCGACGAAGACGACGAAGCCGTCAGCCCGAGCGACCCCCCGCCCGCCGAAGGCGAGGGAGTCGATCTCGAGCTCCAGCTCCTCGCCCCGGCGCGGAGCACGGGCCGCCCCCCTGGTGCCGGCGGCCCCCTCCACCTATGGCAGCGCGTTGCGCGCTTGTTTGGCGAGCCGTTCGAGCTCTTTGATCAGCGCGTCGCGCTGTTTTTTGCCCCGTTTGACCAGTTCGCTGAGGAGTTTCTCGGCGTCGCTGCGGGTCATGCGGCCGCGTTTGACGGCGTCGTCGACGACGTCCTGGATGCGGTCGCGGCTCAGCGTCACGCTCTGCTCGAGGCTTTCGCGGAACTGGGCGACGCTCTTGTCGAGGCCGCTCGTCGCTTTGCTGGAGGCTTTCCTTTTCGAGCTCGATTTGGTTTTGCCGCCGCCTTTTTTCGAGCCCGCTTTCGAAGTGGTTTTACGGGCGGCTTTTTTCGCGGCTTTTTTGGTTTTCGAAGCCGCTTTTTTGCCGCTGCTTTTTGCTTTCGATTTCGCCGGTTTGGTCGCTTTCGACGATTTCGATTTCGCGCTGGCTTTGGTGCTTTTTGATTTGCCGGCCGCTTTTTTCTCCGCCATCTAGGTTTGCCTCCGTAGTCGGTTGTCCCGCTGGTGGGACTCGACTATCTCAATTCCGCAGGAGGCGTGACTCGGCGAGGCCGAAACGCGCCTGCACCGGGGCGTGATCCGACAGTCGCAGCGCCCGTCCCTCGAGCGGCAGCTCGCGTTTCTCCGGCGGCCACCTGGTCGGCTCGTCGAGCACCTCGAGGCCGCGGCAGAGCACGTGGTCGATCGCGTCGGGAGCGGTGACCGGGCCGTCGAAGCCGAACTCCTCGCGCAGGCGCTCGAAGATCCGCGGGTTCTTCGCCGGCCGCAGGTTGAAGTCGCCGCCGAAGACGAGGGGGCGCCCGGCGGCCCACTCGCTCGCCGCCCGGGCCGCCCGCAGCATGTCCTCGACCGCCGGCTTCGGCTGGTCGTTGGTCGCGTGCAGGTCGGCGAGGCAGACGCCCGAGGCGGTGGCGGCGAAGGCCATCGAGCGGCGCTCGGGCTCGCCCTCGTGGATCGCGATCTCCCGCCGCTCGGCGATCCCGCCGAGCTTGCCCGGCACCCGCACGAGGATCAGGTTCGAGCCGCCCTCGCCGGAGGCCATCAGGTCCGGGTTCTGCCGCGCCAGCAGCCCGCGCAGGGCGCCGAGCTGGTTGCGCGAGGTCAGCGCCCGCTGCCACTCGGCGCCGCAGGCGCGGGCCAGCGGCTCGGCGAAGCGCGGCGGGCACTCCTGCAGTAGCGCCACGTCCCAGGCCGCGCCGGAGAGCAGCGTCGCGAACTCCGCGGTGAGGTCGCGGTTGACCTGGACGTGGGTGTCGTTGCGCTCCTCGAAGCGCAGCAGCCGCGAGCGCCAGGTCCGCAGCCCCGGGTCCGGCGGGTAATCCCGGCCGTGAAAGAGGTTCCAAACGAGGACGGTGAACTCCATCGGGCGTAGTATCCGGCAGCTTGTTGATCGCGAAGCGAAGCGGAGCGCACCCTTTATGAATTTCCTCACCGGCGAAGAGCTCGGGGCGTTCGAGCTCGGCAGGCTGCTCGACCGGGCGGCCGAGTTGAAAGCGGGGCGGCGCGAGGGCGTCGGCGCCGACTCGCTGCGCGGGCGCAGCGTCGCGCTGGTCTTCGAAAAGCCCTCGACGCGGACGCGGATCTCCTTCGACGTCGGCGTCGCCGAGCTCGGCGCGCACGGGGTGATGCTGCGCGGCGACGAACTGCAGCTCGCCCGCGGCGAGTCGACCGGCGACACCGCCCGTGTCCTCTCCCGCTACGTCGACGCGATCGTGATCCGCTCCGGCTCGCACGAGTTGGTCGAAGGGCTCGCCGAGGCCGCCGAGGTGCCGGTCGTCAACGGGCTCACCCCGCTGCACCACCCCTGCCAGGCGATCGCCGACCTGCTGACGCTGCGCGAGCGCTTCGGCGACCTCGCCGGTCTCCGCCTCGCCTACGTCGGCGACGGCAACAACGTCGCCCGCTCGCTGGCGATCCTCGGGGAGCTCGCCGACGTCGAAGTCGTCGTCGCGGCGCCGGCCGGCTATCAGCTCGAGGAGGGGCACGGGGTGAAGCTGACCGACGACCCGCGCGCCGCCGCCGCCGAAGCCGACGCTCTCTATACGGACGTCTGGGTCAGCATGGGGGACGAGGAGGAGGCGCAGCGCCGCCTCGCCGACCTCGGTCCCTACCAGCTCGACTCCGACCTTCTCGCTGCCGCCAAGGACCGCGCGATCGTCCTCCACTGTCTGCCGGCGCACCCCGGCCAGGAGATCGCCGCCGACGTCCTCTACGGCGACCACTCCGCCGTCTGGGACCAGGCCGAGAACCGCCTCCACGCGCAGAAGGCGCTGCTGGAGATGCTGCTCGCCGAAGGCGATTAGCGCCGCCGTGTATCCAGAGATCCACATCGGCCCGGTGACGCTGCAGACCTTCGGGTTGATGTTCGCGCTCGCCTTCCTCGGCGCCGGGGCGCTGATCTGGAAGCGGCTGGAGGAGATCGGCAAGCCGCCCGACTGGGCGTATGAGATGGGCTTCGCGGCGCTGGTCGGCGGCGTCGTCGGCTCGCGGCTCTACTTCATCGTCCAGAACTACAGCGAGGTCAAGGACGACCTCCTCGGCAACCTCTTCTCCGGCTCGGGCCTCGTCTGGTACGGCGGCCTGATCGGCGGCGTCGTCGCCGTCTGCCTCTGGGCCGCCTACCGCGACTTCCTCGGCCTCGCCCTGCTCGACCTGGCGGCGCCGGCGCTGGCGCTCGGCTACGCGATCGGCCGCTGCGGCTGCCAGCTCTCCGGCGACGGCGACTACGGCAAGCCCTGGGACGGCCCCTGGGCGATGTCCTATCCGGACGGGACGGTGCCGACCGAGCGCACCGTCCACCCGACCCCGATCTACGAGACGCTGGCGATGGGCCTCGGCGCCTGGATCCTCTGGCAGCTTCGCGACCGGGTGCGGGCGGGGGTCCTGTTCGCGATCTACCTGCTCTACGCGGGGGCGGAGCGCTTCCTGGTCGAGTTCCTGCGCCGCAACAGCACCGACGCGATCGGGCTGACCACGGCGCAGCTCGAGAGCATCGCGATGATGGCGGCCGGAGCGGTCTGGATCGCTATCGTCATCCGCCGCCACGGAGGCATCGGCCGTCCGGTGGCGAACGAACCGGTTGGAGCTTCTGTCAACTAGCCCCCAGCTCCGGCCGAGGCTGCTATCTTGCGCAAAATCTTTGGAGCGGTCTTTTGGGGGAGGATGCGGGATCTATGGCGGCAATTGACGTAAAGAGCGAGGGTCCTTCGGCCCGCACGATAGGAGCGATTCTCGACTACGCGGCCGAGCGGATCGCCGCTGCCGGAGTCGACGACGCCCGCACCGACGCCGAAGTCCTGGTCGCCGATGCGCTCGGCGTCGAGCCGAGCCAGCTCTCGGTCGAGAGCGCCGGCGAGGTCGGTGCCGAGGCCGCCGAGAAGATCGAGGCAAACGTCCAGCGCCGGGTCGAGCGCGAGCCGATGGCCTACATCCTCGGCCGCGCCCCCTTCCGCAACCTCGAGATCTACGTCGACGAGCGCGTGCTCTGGCCGCGCAAGGAGACCGAGCTCCTGGTCGAGGTCGGGACGACGCTGCCCGAGGGCGCCCGCGTCCACGAGGTCGGCACCGGCTCCGGCGCGATCTCCCTCGCCCTGCTCTCCGAGCGCCCCGACCTGCGGGTCACCGCCTCCGACCTCTCGCCCGAAGCTGTCGAAGCTGCCCGCGAGAACGCCGAGCGGCTCGGCCTCGACCTCGAGGTCAGCGTCGCCCGCGGCCTGCCCGAGTCGGTAGAAGCCGAAGACGTCGACCTGGTGATCGCCAACATGCCCTACGTCACCGACGAGACGATCTACGACCGCACCCCGGAGATCCAGAAGGAGCCGCGGATCGCGGTGACCGGCGACTGCGGTCCGGACGGCCTCGGGGTGATCCGCAGCGTCATCGACAGCACCCCCTCGGGCTGGAAGATGGCGATGGAGCACGACACCCACCACGGCCCGGCGATGCGCGAACTGCTGCGCGACGCGACTACCCTTCAGGACTATGAAGGTGACGACCGGGTCACCGTCGGCTACGCCCCCTGAGGGGGGCGGCGACCGTTCGGTCGCAGTCTCGACGGAGGAGCAGCGACGGGCGAAGCTCGAGCGGCTGCGGGCGGAAGGGATCGATCCCTACCCGCATGCGTTCCCGGGGCGGACGCACGTCGAGGTAATCGAACGCGAGCACGACCCGGCCGAGCTGGGTGAGGGCGAGCACGAGCAGTTCACCTACCGGGTGATGGGGCGGATCACCGGCAAGCGCGGCCACGGCAAGACGGCCTTCCTCGACGTCCGCGACATCACCGGCACGATCCAGGCCTACGCGCGCAAGGACGTGCTCGGCGAGGAGGCGTTCGCGCGGGTCGAGGACCTCGACGTCGGCGACCTGGTCGGAGTCGAGGGGCCGCTGCACGTGACCAAGCGCGGGCAGCTGGCGATCGGCGTGCGCGAGTGCACGCTGCTGGCGAAGGCGCTGAAAGACCCGCCCGACCTCTTCCACGGCATCTCCGATCCTGACACCCGTTACCGCCAGCGCGAACTCGACCTGATGGCGAACGAGGAGTCGCGCGAGATCTTCAAGAAGCGCTCGAAGCTGACGCTCGGGATCCGCAACTACATGGACGAGCGCGGCTGGATCGAGCTGGAAACGCCGGTGCTGCAGGTGCTGACCGGCGGCGCCGCGGCGCGGCCGTTCACCACCCACCACAACGCGCTCGACCGCGAACTGTTCCTGCGCACGGCGACCGAGCTCTACCTGAAGCGGGCGATCGTCGGCGGCTTCGAGGACGTCTACGAGTTCGGCAAGTTCTTCCGCAACGAGGGGATGTCGCCCCAGCACAACCCCGAGTTCACGATGCTTGAGATGTTCGTCGGCGGCGCCGACTACCACGGCGTCATGGAGTTCATCGAGGGGCTGGTCTCCACCGTGGTCGAGCAGGTGATGGGGACGACGAAGGTGATGCGCGACGGCGTCGAGATCGACTTCGCCGCGCCCTGGCCGCGGGTGCGCCTGCGCGACGAGCTGCAGCGGGAGATCGGGCTCGACATCTACGAGGCGAGCCGCGACGAACTGGCCGAGGCGGCCGGTGACGCGGTCGGTCCCGACGACGACTGGGCCGGCGTCGTCGACACCCTGCAGGGCAAGTTCGTCGAGCCGAAGCTCGTCCAGCCGACCTACATCATCGACCTGCCGATCGACATCTGGCCGCTGGTCAAGGTCCACCCGGAGAGCCCGCGGATCTGCGAGGCGTTCGACGGGATCGTCGCCGGGATGGAGATCGTCGGCGGCGGCACCGACCTCAACGACCCGATCGAGCAGCGCGAGCGCTTCATCAAACAGCGCCGGCGGCAGGAGACCGGCGCCGAGCCCGACCCGCATCCCAACGACGAAGAGTTCGTGCGGGCGCTCGAATACGGGATGCCGCCGGCGAGCGGCTGCGGCCTCGGGATCGACCGGCTGCTGATGATCATGACCGGGGCGAAGACGCTGCGGGACGTGATCATCTACCCGGCGATGCGCGAGCTGAAGTCGTAGGACCGGCGCCTGGCCGCACCGTCGGCTCCGGGTCGTGCAGAGAGCACTGCCCCTCCGCCGCTGGCACGCCCATGCTTGGTCCTACGACCTCAGGAGCGTCAGTAGGACTTCAGCAGGCCGCCGTCGATCGGGATGACGGTGCCGGTGATGTAGGCGGCGCGGTCGGAGCAGAGGAAGGCGACGAGGTCGCCGTACTCCTCGACGGTGCCGAGGCGGCCGGCGGGCACTTCCTCGCGGGCGGCGGCTTCCACGTTCTCCAGCGAGCCGCCGAGCTCGGCCATCCGGTCGGTGGCGAAGCGGCCGGTGGCGATCGTGTTGACGGTGATGCCGTCGCCGGCGACCTCGCGGGCGAGCGTCTTGAAGAAGCCGACCGTGGCCATGCGGTGGGAGTTGGAGAGGTTGAGGGCGGGGTTGACCTCGATCGTCGTCGTCGAGCCGACGTTGACGATCCGCCCCCAGCCTTCGCCCCGCATCCCGGGGACGACGGCGCCGGCGAGGATCCGCGGCGCCAGCACAAGGGAGCGGTAAGCCTCCTCCCATTCCTCGAAGCCATGGTCAAGGGCGGCGCCCGGGGGCGGCCCACCCGTGTTCGTCACCAGGATGTCGACCGACCCCAGAGCCTCGGCGACCTCGAGCGGCAACCGCGCCAAGCGCTCCAGGTCGGTGGCGTCGGCGACGAACGCCTCCGCGCCCCCGATCGCGTCCGCAGCCTCCTCGAGCCGCTCCCGCGACCGGCTGGCCAGAGCGACCCGAGCCCCCTCCCGCGCGAGCGCCGCAGCCACGCCGCGGCCAATCCCCCTGCTAGCGCCCATAACCAGAGCCACCCGCCCCTCGAGCCCGAGATCCATGCCCAGACCCTAGCCCCACCCACGCCGCTCAAACCCCGCTGCGCGGGTAACCTTCCAGAGGAGCGCCCGTAGCTCAGTGGTCAACGGGTCCTTTCGGGGGCCCAAAGAGCGTCGGTCTTTCAAGCCGAAGGTCGCGGGTTCGACTCCCGTCGGGCGCATTCCTTGGTGTTCCGGGCCGTGCCGCGCGTTGCGCGGTGCAGAGCCAAGTCTTCGGCCTAGCGCCGGATCGGCGTTCCGCTGGCGTCCGGGCGATTCCGCGCGGTTCCGGCGCGTCTGTGTCACATCTTGGTCACATCAGCGGGTCCGACGGGGGGTCAGACCGTAGGCCTCCAGACGGATGCGGAGAGCTTTGCTTACCGATCCAGCACCGTCGTTGGCGATGAACTCCTGCCCAATGTTGGCGAAGGCGTCCCGGCCGATCTTCCGAGCGACGTAGAGTTCGAGCAGGCCGGCCGTTGCGTCGATGCACTCCCGGAGGGACCAGTGGAATAGTCGGTGGTCTGACTCCGGAATGTAGGAAGTAATGGAGGAGTCAACGGAGCCGTAGTTTGCGCGGATCCTCATGCGCCACAGGCAGTCGAAGAAGGAGGTTGGTGGGAGCTTCTGGGCGAGCATGCTTCGCGCTTGCGGAGAGACTCGCGTCTTCCCGTTTTTCTGCTTCCAGTCCTCCTCGCGGCGCAGAAGTCGTGCCTTGCGGGTGCTCCTGAGCCAAGTCCCGAAGCGCGGCCAAAACTCAGCTGGACCGTCAAGGGGCGTAGGGATCGTGAGCAACTCGATCGATGCAGCGCAGTCAAACCCTTCCGGCTCATTTAGATAGCTGCGCTCATTCCGCATCGGGCACCCGATCGACAACAAACCCCAAGGCGCAGGAAACGGGTCCCTTTCGCGGATCGTTGCTGACATCGTTTTCAACGCGGCAGTGTGGTCGTCCGTGAGGCCGCTGATCCCGTTTGCCGCGAACCAGGCCTGCATTACGCCGTAGATCGCGTAATACGCCTGGACTGGAGCCCAAGCGTTGAAGTAGGCGATTGGTGCTCCCTCGCCAAGGGTGGAGGGCATTTGAAGTTGGGCCTCGCTAGTCCAGCCGAGCATGAGGAAGCGGCGGACCTCATCGAGGTTAGGATCGCTCGCCCTCTGGATGCGTTCCCAAGCCTTTCTTGATCGGACAGCGTCCCGCAGTTGCGTGTGTAGATCCGGACCTTTCCCATAGCTGGCTTCGAGGAAGCGCCGCATGGCTTGCAGGTAATGCCGGTTGACGGTAAAGCGGCGCTGAAGGTCCTCCTCTGCTGCGGTCGGGAACCGGACCGTTATCGACGGAGCCATTACTTGATGACATTAGGGAACTGCCGTGGCCCTTCGCCTCCCCTATTCATCATGTTGGCGCCCAATAGGGTCTCTTCCATGGCAAAGGAGAATGCCCAAGCCCGTAAGGCGGTTCGCGCCGCGCAGAAGCAGTTCGAGCGCGAATCCGACGCGGCCCAGAAGGCTCGGCGCAAAGCCTTCGCCCAAGCACAAAAGGAAGGTCTATCGCTGCGCGAGATCGGCGAGGAGGTCGGGCTTCATCGTTCGCGCATCGCGCAGATCATCAAAGGCGAATAGCTATGGCTGTCTAGCTTTGCTAGACAGCAGATGCTAGCCTGAGTCTCTAAGACAAAAGCGCCCCCGCGCTGCGCGAACAGCCGGGGGCATGGCACAGGAAGGAATGCTTCCCATGCGCATCAAGCCTAGTGGCGCTGACGATGAGCGCGCCACGACCACCGCCGATGAAGATGCACGCGACCAAGCGGCGGTCTTGAGACACGTCCTCAGCCTCTACCCGGAGACGCTGACGCTGGACGAGCTGTTCCGGGAGATGATCGGCGTCTCGTCCTCCGGATCCTCTGAGCGCGATGCGGTCGAGAGGGCTGTCCGCGATCTGGCGGCCGTCGGTCTGCTCCATGAAGAAGGCAGCCGCGTCTTCCCGACGAGGGCAGCCGTCACCTTCCACGACCTCTACGAAGCCTGATGGACGGCCGACGAGTGGACCGGGCAGCCGCCGAGCGGCTCGGTCGAAACGTGTTCATGGCTCGCCGCCGCGCCGGGTTCTCGCAGGAAGAACTCGGCGCGATGGCTTCGCTGCACCGGACGGAGATCGGGATGGTGGAGAACGGCACCCGGCTACCGCGGGCAGACACCCTCATCAAGCTCGCCTCCGCGCTTGAGGTGCCGGTCGGGGAGTTGGTGGCGGGCATCGAGTGGACCGTGCCCGCTTCCACCCGACCGGGCAGCTTCGCCGCGAGGAGGGCCTAGCCGTGCCGGCGAAGATCAAAGATCCCGATCAGGCGCTCCTCTTTCTCTTCCGTCACCCGCTGCGGCGGGAGCTGTTGAGGCTCTACGTCAAAGAGAGCGGCAGCCTCAGCCCCAAGCAGCTTTCCGATTTCACGAAGAAGCACCTCTCGCTTGTCAGCTTCCACGTCCGCGAGCTGGCGAAGCACGGCGCGGTGGAGCTGATCGAGACGCGGCCTCGGCGCGGCTCGGTGGAGCACCTCTACAAAGCGACGGATCTCATCGACGCGGTGCCTTGGGCTCGGGCTGCTCTCGGCCTACCGCCCACTAGCTAATGCGACCCATCCAAACCAGCCTAAAGAGCAGTCAGAAGCACCCTCAAAGGCAGAGATCAAAGACGAGATGCCTAGAAGGAGATGGATCAGCCAGGAGAGGGCACAGAGGCATAGGTCAGAGAGCCCGAAGCCCTCTCCAAGGCACGAACCTCCACCCCCGACACACTACGAACCGGGTGGTGAGATGCCCTTCACGGAGCGGCGGAATCACGTCCAACCTCCGGCCTAGCGTCCTCAGCGCGGCGGGCTGACTCCGCACTATCTCGTCGCCCGGGAGGCTGACCAGGAGAGTCGTGTCGCCCGCCGCGTTCG
>DASSMM010000026.1:0-22515 GCA_035688825.1 Solirubrobacterales bacterium
TTCAGCTGCAGCAGCACGTACTCGCGCATCGACTCGTCGGGGTCGATCGAGATCGACCAGAGGTTCTCCTCCATCTCGACCTCGTGGAAGCCGACGGCGGTGTGCTCGAACATCCGCGAGGCGTTCTCCTGCGAGGAGACCTCGCAGACGATCGTCCGCTTGCCTTCGCTCGCCGCCCGCAGGCCGAGGGCGACGGCGACGGTCGTCTTGCCGACGCCACCCTTGCCGGTGACGATCACGAGCCGCTTGTCCAAGAGGTCGGGGATTGGCTGATTCCTAGCAATTTCGGTGGCCGGCAGGAAAAGCCGGGTCCCATACGAATATCCGCGCAATGGGATTTCTAAGCCGAAAGAAGCCGAAGCCTGCTCCCGTCGAGGTTCAGGAGGAGCAACAGATCGTCGACGAGCTGCAGCAGATGGAAGAGGCGGTGCCCGAGCGCCCCCTGGAGCCGCCGCGTCCGGATGTAGAGGAGCTGCAGAAACCAGAGCCACCAGTGGCAGAGGAGCCGGTGGCTGACGAGGAGGCCGCTCTTAACGCCGCCGATGAGGATGAAGAGGAGGGGCCGGCTCGGCTCAAGGCTGTGGATCTTCTGGCGCCGACTCGGCTCGACTTCTTGAAGGAGAAAGAGGCTGAGTCTGAGGAGCCGGTTAAGACGGCTGAAGTCATTGCTTTTGCGAATCAGAAGGGTGGGGTGGCTAAGACCACGACTACCCTGAACCTCGCCGTCGCCTTTGCCGAGTCCGGATACCGGGTGCTCTGCATCGACCTCGACCCGCAGGGGAACCTGACGATGAGCCAGGGGATCGACCCCGACAAGGTCGAGAAGAGCCTCTACGACGTGCTCGTCAACGACATGCCGATCTCCGAGATAATCGTCAAGCGGGAGATCGACATCGCCGTCGCCTCGATCGACCTGGCCGGGGCCGAGATCGCGATGAGCACCAAGATCGGCCGCGAGCGCTCGCTGGAGAAAGCGCTGAAAGAGGTCCACGGCGAGTACGACTTCGTCTGCATCGACACGCCGCCGAGCCTCGGCCTGCTGACGATCAACGCGCTCACCGCCGCCAACAAGGTGATCGTCCCGGTCCAGTGCGAGTACCTCTCGATGCGCGGCCTCGTCCAGCTCCAGAACACGCTGCGGATGATCCAGGAGAACCTCAACCCCGACGTGCGGATCGAGGGGATCCTGCCGACGATGCTGGACTCGCGGACGATCCACGCCAAGGAGGCGGTGGAAATCCTCGAGGAGAACTTCGGGGACCTCGTCTTCCAGTCCCGGATCAAAAAGGCGATCAAGTTCGCCGAGGCTCCCGTCAAAGGCGCCTCCGTGCTCAAGTACGATTCGGACTCGAGCGCTGCGAACTACTACCGGGAGCTGGCGAAGGAGGTTCTGTCTCATGGCTCGGCGTGACAAGCGCGCAAGCATGCGCGAGGGCCCGCTGTCCGACCTGTTCCGGTCGACGACCGAGGACGCTCCGATGGATCCGCCGGAGGCCCCCCGCTACGGACGCCAGGACCCCGCCGAGGCGAAAATGGAGCAGCAGCAGGAGACGCCGCCCCCGACGCGCGAGCCCGAGCCCGTCGCCGAGGAAGAGACTTCGGCCGACGTCCCCCTCCAGCAGGAGGATCCGCCCACCTTCTTCGACCAGGACGCCGACGAGATCGAGACCTCGACCGAGCCCGCGCCCGAGCGCCTGAAGCGGGTCTTCAACGAGGAGCCGCAGCCGCGCCGGGAGCAGTACACGCCGGAAAACCCGCGCTACGGGCGCGAGGAGCCCGCCTACGAGCCGCCCGGCAGCGGTGAGCCGCACCAGCCGGTGATCAAAGTCGTCGGCGTCGGCGGGGCCGGCGTCAACGCGGTCAACCGGATGGTCGACGCTCGCGTCCCGGGGGTCGAGTTCATGGCGGTCAACACCGATCTGCAGTCGCTGCAGCTCTGCGTCGCTGACGTCACCGTCCACATCGGCGACGAGCAGACGCGCGGCCTCGGCGCCGGCGCCGACCCCGAGGTCGGCCACCGCTCCGCCTTCGAGGAGCAGGACAAGATCAAGCGCCTGCTGAAGGGCTCCGACATGGTCTTCGTCGCCGCCGGCGCCGGCGGCGGCACCGGCTCGGGCGCAGCCCCGGTCGTCGCCCGCCTCGCCCGCGAGGTCGGCGCGCTGACGGTCGGCATCGTCACCAAGCCGTTCAGCTTCGAGGGCAGCCGCCGCGGCACCCAGGCGCAGAAAGGCATCGAAGAACTCGCCGCCGAGGTGGACACCCTGATCGTCGTCCCCAACGACCGCCTGCTCGAGGTGCTCGACCAGCAGACCTCGATGGTCGAGGCCTTCAAGGTCGCCGACGACGTCCTCCGCCAGGGCGTCCAGGGCATCTCCGACCTGGTCACGCTCCCCGCCGTCATCAACCTCGACTTCGCCGACGTGCGCTCGATCATGTCCGACGCCGGCCGGGCGCTGCTCGGGATCGGCATGGCCCACGGCGACGGCCGCGCGATCGAAGCCGCCGAAAAAGCGATCTCCTCGCCGCTGCTGGAGACCTCGATGGACGGCGCCCGCTCGATCCTGCTCTCGATCACCGGCGGCGGCGACCTCTCCCTGGTCGAGGTCTCCGAGGCCGCCAGGGTGGTCGGCGAGGCCGCCCATCCCGACGCCAACATCATCTTCGGCGCCAACGTCGACGAGGAGATCGGCGACCAGGTCTGGGTGACCGTCGTCGCCACCCGCTTCGACGGCCGCACGACGCCGCCGCGCCGGGCCGAGGAGCCGACGATCCGCCGCACCAAAGACGCCGGCGTCTCCCGCCGCGGCCGCTCCGGCGAGCGGGGCGGCGAGCTGGGGATCGACGTCCCCGAGTTCCTGCCCGGGTAACAGGCCCGACAAATGAAGGGGGTCGTCGCAGCCGGCCATCCGCTGACCGCCGAGGCCGGCGCCTCCGTCTTGCGCGAGGGCGGCAACGCTGTTGACGCTGCGGTCTGCGCCGTGCTCGCCTCGTTCGCGGTCGAGAGCCCGCTGACCGGCTTCGGCGCCGGCGGCCACATGATGGTCCACGACGCGGGAGAGACGACGCTGATCGACTTCTTCGTCGCCGCTCCCGGACTCGACGGGATCGGGCGCACGACCGAGCTGGTGCCGGTCCCCGTCCGCTTCGATGCCGACACGGTGCAGACGTTCTACGTCGGCCCGGCGTCGTGCGGGGTGCCGGGGACCGCCGCCGGGCTCGCGCACGCGCTCGAGCGCTTCGGCTCGATGCCGCTCTCGACGCTGGTGGGGCCGGGGGTCCGGCTCGCCCGCGAGGGGGCGCCGCTGAGCCGGCAACAGGCCTACATCCTCGAGATCCTGGCGCCGATCCACGACCACATGGCCGGGACCCGGGAGCTCTACGCCCCGCAGGGGCGGCGGCTGGAGGAGGGCGACCTGTTCGCCTTCCCGGAGCTGGCGGGGACGCTCGAACGCTACGCCGAGGAAGGCGCCGAGACCTTCTACCGCGGCGAGCTGGCGCGGACGATCAGCGACTTCGTCGTCGGCAAGGGCGGCTATATCGGCCCCGGCGACCTCGCCTCCTACGAGCCGGTCGAGCGCAAGCCGGTCGACACCGCCTTCCGCGGCACCGAAGTCCTCACCAACCCGCCGCCCTCCTCCGGCGGCATCCTCATCTCCTACTGCCTCGGGCTGCTCGAGCGGCTCGGCCCGAGCAGCGGGCCCGAGCAGCTCGTGGCGGCGATGGAAGCGGCCAACTCGCGCCGCGACCTCGCCTTCGCCGAGTCGCTCTACGAGGAGGGGATGGAGGTCGGCTTCCTCGACCCGATCGGCCTCGATCTCGCGGCCGCCGATCTGCTCGGCTCGACCACCCACATCTCGGTCCTCGACGCCGACGGCAACTGCGCCAGCGTCACCTGCTCCAACGGCTCGGGCTCCGGCGTGCTGGTACCGGGGACGGGGGTGATCCTCAACAACATGCTCGGCGAGGAGGACCTCAACCCGGCCGGGTTCCACCTGATCGCCCCGGGGCGGCGGGTGCCCTCGATGATGGCTCCGACCGTGGTCCTGCGCGACGGCGAGATCGTCCTCGCCCTCGGCAGCGCCGGCTCCAACCGGATCCGCTCGGCGATCCTGCAGACGGTGGTGCGGGCGATCGAGCAGGGCTTCCCGGTCGACGCCGCGGTCGAGGCGCCGCGACTGCACTTCGAGCAGGGAATCGTCCAGGCCGAGCCGGGGATCGACGAGGACGCCCTGCGGCGGATCGAAGCCCGCGGCGTGGGCGTGGCGCGGCGGCCGGCGATCAACCTCTTCTTCGGCGGCGTCCAGGCGGTCGCCCGCGACCCTCGCAGCGGCGAGCTCACCGGCGGCGGCGACCCCCGCCGCGGCGGCGCCGTCGCCTACGCTTGAATGGCCCCGTGGCGGCGGGGCCAGACATCGATTTCGAGGCGGAGGGGCTACTCGAGGGGGTCGAGGGCGACTCGCGCGCGGCGAGGTTGGAACTGCTCGAAGAGCTCGTCGACGAGGGCTGCACCCTGGAGGAACTGAAGGCGGCGGTCGCCGCCGGGCGGCTGGCTCTGCTGCCGGTCGAGCGGGCGCTGGCGGGCGCCGGGCCCCGCTACACGGCTCGGGAGATCGCCGAGCAGGTCGAGCTCGACCTCGACGTCCTGCAGCGCTTCAGCTCGGCCCTCGGGGTTCCGTACGGCGATCCTGACGAGCGGCGCGGGACCGATGCCGACCTCGAGGCGGCACGGATGGTCAAGGCCTTCATCGAGACCGGCCTGCCCGAGGACGGTCTGCTCGGGGTCGCCCGCACGATCGGGATGGGGACCGCCCGGATCGCCGAAGCCAACCGCGAGCTGATCGTCCGCACCCTGATTCGTCCCGGCGACAACGAGCGCGACGTCGCCGGCCGCTTCGTCGCAGCCGCCGACTACATGCTGCCCCTGGTCGGCCCGACCGTGGTCTACGCGCTGCAGGCGCACCTGATCGAACAGATCCGCCGCGACGTGATCGGGGCCACCGACCTCGCCTCGGGAGAGGTGGGCGGGACGGTGAACCTGACCGTCTGCTTTGCCGACCTGGTCGAGTTCACCCGCCTCGGCGAGGAAATCGACGCCGAGGAACTGGGGATGGTTGCCGGCCGGCTGGAAGAGATGGCCAGCGCCGTCGCCGAGCCGCCGGTGCGGCTGGTGAAGACGATCGGCGACGAGGTGATGCTGATCTCGACCGAGCCCGAGCCGATGGTCGCGGCGGCGCTGGAGCTGATCGCTGCCGCCGAGGCCGAAGGGCAGCAGTTCCCCTGGCTGCGGGCCGGCATCGCCAGCGGCCCGACCCTGCCGCAGTCGGGCGACTACTACGGGCGACCCGTCAACCTCGCCAGCCGCCTCACCGGCGTCGCCCGTCCCGGCAGCGTCGTCCTCGACGAGGCGACCAAGGAAGCCGCCGGCGACGGTTTCGACTACTCCTACGTCGGCGAGCGCCGCCTCAAGGGCCTCGACTACCGGGTGAAGATCTACCGCGCCCGCAACCCTGGCGAACCGAAGGACCGCGGCCCGCGCCTGCGGCGTTAGCCGGTTACGCCGGCTTGCGGGCGGAGACGAGCAGGTTGTAGAAGAGCTCGGCCGGGAGGTAGGGCTCGAGCAGGCGGGTGTCGACCTTCTGCAGGGCGATGTAGCTGTTGAAGGCGAAGCGGCGCCAGCCGAACGAGATCGACTCGGGCTCGGCGCTCGACTCGACCGTGCGCAGGCCCCAGCCCCAGGCGTTGGAGAGCAGCTCCTCGCCGCCGACGTGGCGCTTCTCGAAGCCGGCGTCGCGGAGCAGGCGGCGCAGGTCGACGGGGGCGAAGGCGTGGACGTCGACCTCGCCCTCCAGCGAGTGACCCTCCGACTGCTCGTACTCGGCGACCGCGCGCTCGCGGGCGCCGATCGCGCGGCGCCAGAGCGGCGCCAGCGCCAGCCCGGCCCGCTTCGGCAGCGCCGCCAGGGTGTCGCCGTAGCGCGAGGGCTCGCCGGCGAAGGCGATCACCCCGCCCGGCCGCAGGACGCGGCGGAATTCGGCGAAGGCCTTGTCGAGGTCGGGAATGTGGTGGAGAACGGCGTGGCCGAAGACGAGGTCGAAGCTCTCGTCCTCGAACGGCAGTACCTCCGCCTCGGTCTCGACGGTGGCGACGTCCTCGAGCCCGAGCGCCTCGACGGTGGCGGCGAGGCGCTCCAGCATCCCGGGTGAGATGTCGGTCGCGGTCAGCCGCTCGATCACCCCGAGCTGGACCAGGTTGAGCGAGAAGTAGCCGGTGCCCGAGCCGATCTCCAGCGCGTCGCCGAAGCTGCGCCCCTTCTGCCCGCCCAGCGCCTTGATCAGCTTCAGCCGCACCTGCCGCTGGCCGATCTCGCCGAAGTCGATTCCCCACTTGGCGTCGTATTCGTGCGCCGCCGCGTCGTGGTAGCGGGTGTTGACGTCCTTGATGTGCTCCGGGGTTGCGGAGGGGGAGGCCGGCATCGGGCGGGAACTCTATGCGGAATCTGCAATACGGTCCCCTCCGGTGGAGCCCCACTACCTGCAGGAGAACCAGCCGCCCGGAGTGCCGCCGCTGCCCCTGACGGGGGAGCGGACGCTGCCCGACGTGCCGGAGGAGAACTACTGGTTCCGGCGCCACCTGGTCGTCTACGAGTGGATCGCCGAGCGGGTGCGGGGGAAGCGGGTGGTCGACATGGCCTGCGGCGAGGGCTACGGCTCCGACGTCCTCGCCCGGGGGGCCGCGAGCGTCGTCGGCGTCGACGCCAACCCCGAGGCGCACGAGCACGCGCGGCTGCGCTACCGGCGGGCCAACCTGCGCTTCGAGCGCGACCTGGTCGAGAGCTTCGCCGAGCCCTGTGACGCGGTCGTCTTCCTGCAGACGATCGAGCACGTCCAGGACCCCGGCGCGATCCTCGAGCACTTCAAGGCGATGCTGGCGCCGGGCGGGGTCGCCTACGTCTCGACCCCGAACCTGCTGACCCTGGCGCCGCCGGGGGCGGAGAAGTCCGACAACCCCTGGCACGTGAAGGAGTACCGGGCCGAGGAGTTCCGGGCGCTCTGCGAGGCGCACTTCGACTCGGTCGAGATGCTCGGCCTCTTCCACGCCCGCAAGCTGCGCGCCCACGAGCTCGCGATCAAGCTGGGCTGGGACTCGGTCCACAAGCGCCTCGGCCTGACCAAGCCCTTCTACGACCGCTTCACCCCGGCGATCGCCGCCTCCGACTTCAGCCTGCGCGAGGAGGGCCTCGACCGCGCCCTCGACTTCCTCGCCGTCTGCCGTGCCCCCTGATTTCCGAACTGCATCAACTTGTCTATCTAGTGGGTGGTCAAGTTGATGCAGTTCGGGAGGGAGGGCGTTGGGGATCTGGCGATCGTCCTCCACAGCCACATGCCCTACGTCGAGGGATTCGGGACCTATCCGTTCGGCGAGGAGTGGCTGTTCGACGCGGTGATCCGCTCCTACCTGCCGGTGCTGGAGGTGGCGCGGGACCTGACCCTGACGGTGACGCCGGTCCTGGCCGACCAGCTCGAGGACGCCGGCGCGGCGGAGCGGCTGCGGCGCTTCCTGGTCGAGTGGAGGATCGGTGCGGCCGAGGCCGACCTGGCGCAGGTGGCGCCGGAGTGCCGCGCCGCCTGCGAAGGCGAGGGCGAGCGCTACCGCCACGCGCTGGAGCTGCTCGACGCGGCCGGGGGCGACCCGCTGGCGCCTTTCCGGCGGGCGGCGGCGGAGGGGCGGGTCGCGCTCGCCGCCTCCTCGGCGACCCACGCGGTCCTGCCGATGCTGGCGACGCGGCAGGGATTGCGGCTGCAGCTCGACGCCGGGATCCGCTCGCACCGGCGCCGCTTCGGCTGGGACGGTGGCTTCTGGCTGCCGGAGTGCGCCTACGAGCCCGGCCTCGAGTGGAAGCTGGCGGCGGCGGGCACCCGCTGGTTCTGCGTCGACCAGAGCGCGCACTCCGACCCCCTCGACGCGCTCGCGCCGGTGTGGACCGAGGCCGGTCCGGTGGCGCTGCCGATCGACTGGGAGGCGATCGCCTGGCTCTGGTCGCTCGATGGCTACCCCTCGCACCCCGACCACGCCCAGTTCGCCGGCAAATCGCTGCGCGGCATCCGCATCTGGCGGGTCGGCGGCGGCGCCTATGACCCCGCGGCCGCCGAGGCCGCCGCCCGCCGCCAGGCCGCCGAGTTCCTCGCCGCCGCCGCCGCGCGCCTGCGCGCCTACGCCGAGCAGCGCGACCGCCGCGGCCTGCTCGTCTTCGCGATCGACACCGAGCTGCTCGGCCACTGGTGGTCGGAGGGCCCGATCTGGCTGCGGGCGGTGCTGGAGGGCGCGGCTGCCGCCGGCATCCGCCTGCTGACCGTGCCGCAGGCGCTGGCCGAGCACGACCCGGTCGAGCGCCCGCTGCGCGCTTCGACCTGGGGCGAGGGCAAGGACCTGCGGACCTGGGACTCGCCGGCGGTCGCCGACCTCGCCTGGGGCAACCGGCGGCTGGAGCTGCGGCTGCTGCGGGCGGTGGCCGGCGGGCTCCGAGGAGCGGCGCTGGAGCGCGCCGCGCGGGAGCTGCTGGCGGCGCAGGCGAGCGACTGGGCGTTTCTCGACCAGCGCAAGCAGGCCGGCGATTACGCCTACCAGCGGGCCACCGATCACTCACGGGCGATGCTGGAGGCCATAGACTCCGGCCGCGCCGCCGAACCGCGCCTGCGAGCGCTTGCCCCGGACCTCAGCGTCGCGCCGCTCCTGGAGCCCTAGCCAGCCACCAGCCCCAGCCACGAACTTGACCCGCGTCCTGATCCTCTCCTGGGAGTACCCGCCGCTGATCGAGGGCGGCCTGGCGCGCCATGTGCGCAAGCTCTCCGAGGCGCTCGTCGAGCGCGGCGTCGAGGTCCACGTGCTGACGCGCGGGGGGGAGGAGTCGCCGGCCGAGGAGCGCCGCAACGGCGTCGTCATCCACCGCATCCGCGAGCCGAAACGGCCGACCGACCTCGGCGAGTTCGTCGCCTGGGTCGAGCGGATGAACTCGGACATGCTCGCCGCCGGGGTCGAGCTCGGCGACCGCTACAGCTTCGATCTCGTCCACGGCCACGACTGGCTCGTCGCCAACGCCTGCGACCACCTCGCCAAGCGCTTCGAAGCGCCCCTGATCACGACGATCCACGCGACCGAGTACGGGCGCCACCAGGGCTGGGTCGACAAGCACCCGCAGACCTACATCCACGGCGTCGAGCGCTGGATCACCAACCGCTCGCACCGGGTCATCACCTGCTCGCACTACATGCGCGAACAGGTCGCCGACATCTTCGGGGTCGAGGAGCAGCGGGTGAGCGTGATCCCGAACGGGATCGACCCCGACGACCTGCCCGAGCAGCCGGCCGAGGACCTGGCGCGGCTGCGGTCCGAGTTCGCCGCGCCCGAGGAGAAGCTGGTCCTGCTGATCGGCCGCCTGGTCTACGAGAAGGGCTTCCAGCTTGCGCTGGAGGCGATGCCGCGGGTGCTCGAGGAGGCGCCTGGGACGCGCTTCCTGGTCGCCGGCTCCGGCACCCACGAGGCGGAACTGAAGCGCCAGGCGACCGAGCTGGGCCTGATGGACCACGGCACCTTTCTCGGCTGGATCGGCGACGACGTCCTCCACTCGCTCTACCGGATCTCCGACCTCACCGTGGTGCCTTCGATCTACGAGCCGTTCGGACTGGTGGCGCTGGAGGCGATGGCCTCCGGCTGCCCCTGCATCGTCGCCGACACCGGCGGCCTCCGCGAGGTCGTCCCGCACGAGGAGGCCGGTCTGCGCTTCCGCGCCCACGATCCCGAAGCGCTGGCCGAGGTGGCGATCCGCGTCCTCGTCGACGACGAGCTCGGCCGCCGCCTCGTCGCCGAAGCCTACGAGCACCTGCGCCGCTTCGACTGGGGCGACGTCGCCGAGCAGACCGCGGCGGTCTACGCCGAACTGGCCGGCGCCAAGCTGCCGTAGGCGGCCCGGCCTAGCTGCAGTCGCCGCGGCAGCGGTGGGCGAGCGTGCGCTCGCTGATGCTGAAGCCGCCCTCGCTGCTGGTGCCGGGCGTCCAGTGGATGCCCTCGAGCAGCTCGGTCGGGGAGATGTCGAGCGAGCCGGCGAGCTTCATCAGCGTGTCGACCCGGGCCAGCCGCGTGCCGTGCTCGAGCATCCCGATCTCGGTCCGGTGCAACCCCGCCCGCGCCCCGAGCTCTTCCTGCGAGAGCGCAGCCCTTCGCCGGCAGCGCCAGAGGTTGCGGCCGAACCTGACCGCCACCTCTTCCGAGCGGATTCTCCCGTCGCGGGACCCCTGAGACATGAAGGCAGTGTTCCCTTGGAGATTCATTGTCGGTCAGACGATACATGTCAATCCTGACAGACCGGTTGCATCGTCGTCCAGGCGTCCGGGTCCGGTTCGACCGGGCGCTCCCAGCGCAGCTCCCTCGGCGCCTCGCGCATGCGGATGATCCGCGCCGGCGTGCCGCCGACGATCGCGTTGGCGGGGACGTCCTTGGTCACCACGGCGTTGGTGCCGACCACCGAGTTGTCGCCGACGCTGACACCGCGGAGGATGCAGGCGCCGTAGCCGATCCAGACGTTGTTGCCGACCTCGACGTCGCGCTTGTAGATGCCCTGCAGCCGGATCGGCCGCTCGACCTCGACGACGCCGTGGTCGAAGTCGATGAACATCGCCCGGTCGGCGATCACGCACTGCTCGCCGATGCGGACGTGCTGGTAGGCGGAGATCGTGCACTCCTGGCCCATCACGGTCTTCGCGCCGATCTCGACCAGGCCCTCGTGGCAGCGGATCTTCGTCCCGTCGCCGATCCAGACGAAGCGGCCGAAGCGGACCCGACCGCGCGGCTCGATCTTCAGTTCGAGGCCGCGGCCGAGGAAGAACGGACCTTCGGAGACCCAGCGCCGCCCCGCCGGGGTCAGCCAGCGGCGCCAGAGGTAGCGCCACAAAAGCCGCGCGTAGCGGGGGGTGAGCATCCGGTTTCGCGCCAGGAAGCCGAGCATCGCGGGGCAACTCTAGAGGCAGGCTCTTAGACTGGGCGCCCTTGCCCGACGCCGCCAAAACCGCGCCCCTGGCAGAGCGCCTGCTCAGCGGCGAAAAGCGGGCGCTGGCGCGGGCGATCACGCTGATCGAGTCCGACGACCCCGCCGGCTGGGAGCTCGTCCGCGAGGTCTACCCGCGCACCGGCAAGGCCCGGATCGTCGGCTTCACCGGCCCGCCCGGGGTCGGCAAGAGCACCCTGATCGGGGCGCTGACCGCCGAGCTGCGCAAGGCCGAGCGCGAAGTCGCCGTGCTCTCGATCGACCCCTCGAGCCCCTTCACCCGCGGCGCCCTGCTCGGCGACCGGATCCGGCTCACCGAGCACTTCCTCGACCCCGGCGTCTTCATCCGCTCGATGGCCTCGCGCGGCGCCCTCGGCGGCCTCTCCGAGGCGGCGCTGCAGGTGGCGCTGATCATGGACGCGGCCGGCAAAGACGACGTCCTGATCGAGACCGTCGGCGTCGGCCAGGCAGAGATCGACATCGTCGACCACGCCGACACGATCGTGCTGGCGCTGATGCCCGGCTCCGGCGACTCGATCCAGGCGCTGAAGGCGGGGGTGATGGAGATCCCCGACATCATCGTCGTCAACAAGGCCGACCACCCGATGACCGACACGATGGTGCGCGAGGTCCGCGGCGTGCTGGCGCTCTCCCACGACCCGGAGGGCTGGAAGGTGCCGATCCTGCGCACCGAGGCGGCCCGCGGCGAGGGGGTCGATGAGCTGGCGAAGCAGATCGAGGCCCACCGCGAATTCATCGAGCAGCAGGGGACGCTGGCCGAGCGCCGCGCCCGCAACCTCCGCAGCGAGGTGCTCGGGATCGCCACCTCGCGGATGCGCCGCCGCCTCGAAGCGACGATCGCCGAGGACCCGGCGACGGCGGAGCTGCTGGACCGGGTCGTGCGGCGTGAGCTCGATCCCGCGACCGCCGCCAGCGAGCTGCTGGAGAAGCACGTCGATGCCTGAGGGGAGCCGGAGGCCCGACGCCGCCGAGGCGATGAGCTGGCTCGGCGCCGAGCTGGCCGAGCTCGGCGGCAACTCGGTCGGCCAGGTCCAGGGCGTCTTCGTCGATGCCGACAGCGGCGAGCCGGCCTGGCTCATCGCCCGCCTCGGCCGCCGGCGCCGCGCCCGCGTCGTCGCCGTCCCCTTCGCCAACTGCGCCGGCGCCCGCTTCGGCGTCTGGGTCGCCCAGGAGGGCGACGCGATCCGCAGCGCCCCCGTCGTCGACCCGACCCGGCCCCTGCGCCGCGAGCACGAGCTGACGATCTGCGCCCACTTCGGGATCGGCGAAAGAGCCGGCCGCGCCGCGGCTGTCTCCGGCCGCGAAGAGGGGGAGATCACCGCCTCTCCGCCCGGCCGCTAGCGGGGAGTACGGTCGGGTCGGTGCGGATCGCCACCTGGAACGTCAACTCGGTCAAGCAGCGGCTGCCACGGCTGCTGCCGTGGCTGGACGAACGGCAGCCCGACGTCGTCTGCCTGCAGGAGACGAAGCTCGCCGATGAGGCGTTTCAGGAGCTGCTGCGGGACGAGCTGGACGAACGTGGATACGAGATCGCCGTCCACGGCGAGGCGACCTGGAACGGCGTCGCGATCCTCTCCCGCGCCGGGCTCGAGGACGTCGTCCCCGGGCTCGCCGGGGCGCCGGGGTTCCCGCACCCGGAGGCGCGCGCCGTCGCCGCCACCTGTGGCGGCATCCGCGTCGTCTCCGTCTACGTCCCCAACGGGCGCGAACCGGGCTCCGAGCACTACAAGTACAAGCTGGAGTGGCTGGCGGCGCTGCGCGAGTCGGTGGCGGCGGGGCCGGAGGCGACCGTCGTCTGCGGCGACATGAACATCGCTCCGGCCGACGCTGACGTCTTCGACCCCGCCGCCTACGAGGGGCACACCCATGTGACCGAGCCCGAGCGGGCGGCGCTGGCGGAGCTGCAGGCGCTCGGCCTGCGCGACGTCGTCCGCGACCGCTGGCCCGACGAGCGGGTCTTCACCTACTGGGACTACCGGGCCGGGATGTTCCACCGCGACCTCGGAATGCGGATCGACCTCGTCCTCGTCGGCGCGCCGGTCGCCGAGCGGGTCCGCGCCGCCTGGGTCGACCGCAAGGCGCGCAAAGGCAAAGGCCCGAGCGACCACGCCCCGGTCGTCGTCGACCTCGACGAGGCGCCCGACGGCGACATCGGCCCGGTGGTGCCGCCGCCCTCGCGGCCGGCGGCAAAGGGCGCCGCGAAGCTGCCGCAGTCGCGCTAGAGCTGCAGGGCCTTGACCTGCAGCAGCTCCTCGATCCCGTAGCGGCCGTTCTCGCGGCCGTGGCCGGACTGGCCGTAGCCGCCGAACGGGGCCTGCGGGTTGAAGGCGCCGCCGTTGATCTCCACCTGGCCGGTGCGGATGCGCTTGGCGACCGCGATCGCCCGGTCGGTGTCGGCCGACCAGACGCCGCCGGAGAGGCCGTAGGGGGTGGAGTTGGCGATCCGGATCGCGTCGTCCTCACCTTCGTAGGGCTGGATCGCCAGCACCGGGCCGAAGATCTCCTCCTGGCCGATCGTCATCTCCGGCGTCACCTCCGAGAAGACGGTGGGGCGGACGAAGTAGCCGCGCTCGAGGCCTTCGGGCGGCTCGGCACCGCCGGTGAGCAGCCGCGCGCCCTCCTCGATCCCCTTCTGGATGTAGCCGCGGACGCGCTCGCGCTGGACGTCTGAGACCAGCGGGCCGAGCCGGGTGCCGGAGTCGAACGGATCGCCGGGGGTGAAGGTCTCGGCCGCCGCCTGCGCCAGCTCCTCGACCTCGGCCAGGCGCTGGCGCGGGACCAGCATCCGGGTGAGGGCACTGCAGGTCTGGCCCGAGTTGAGGAAGCACTTGGCAACGCCGTCCGGGACCGCCTGCGCCAGATCCACGTCGTCGAGGATCACGTTCGGCGACTTGCCGCCGAGCTCCATCGCCACCGGCTTCACCGTCGCCGCCGCCAGCTCGCTGACCCGGCGGCCGGCGCGGGTCGAGCCGGTGAAGGAGACCATGTCGACGCCGGGGTGGCCGGCGATCGCCTCGCCGACGACCGGCCCGGTGCCGGTGACGAGGTTGAAGACGCCCGCCGGCAGCCCGGACGCCTCGATCACCTCGGCCAGCAGGAAGGCGTTCAGCGGCGTCACCTCGCTCGGCTTGAGGACCACGGTGCAGCCGGCGGCAAGTGCCGGCGCGACCTTGCAGGCGATCTGGTTGAGGGGGTAGTTCCAGGGCGTGATCGCGCCGAGCACGCCGACCGGCTCGCGCAGCACCCGCGAGTTGCCGATCTCCTCCTCCCAGGCGACCTCCTCCATCAGCTTCGGCGTCGAGGCGAACTGCGAGGTGGGGAGGCCGACCTGGACGATCCGGCTCAGCTTCAGCGGCATCCCCAGCTCCTGGGCGATCGTCGTCGCGATCTCCTCGGCCCGCTCGTTCAGCCCCGCGGCGATCGCGGCGATGTAGCCGGCCCGCTCCTCGCGCGAGGTCTGCGACCAGCTCTCGAAGGCCTCCTGCGCGGCCTCGACGGCGCGGTCGACGTCCACCGGCGTGCAGCCCGGGATCCTCCCCATCGTCTCCTCGGTGGTCGAGTTCACGACCTCGATCGGATCGGCGCCGCTCGCCTCGACCCACTCCCCGCCGATGAAGATCCTGTCCCGCACCTGAAGCCCAGCCGCCGTCGCCATCACTGCTCCTCTCGTTGCCGTTCGTGGTCAAAGCTAGCCGATAGAGACTTATGATATATTCGCTATGAGCTCTTTTTCGCTATGAATCTAAAGCCAGGACGACTCCTGCGTGACGCCAGGGTCCGGCATGGTCTCAGCCAGCAGCGCCTGGCGAGACGGGCGGGCACGACCCAATCCGCGATCTCACGGATCGAGCAGGAACGGATCTCGCCAACCGTGCAGACCCTTACCGAGCTCCTGCACCTGATGGGGGAGGATCTGGTCCTGACAGCGGAGAGGCGGGACACGGGAGTCGATCTGACCCTGAATCGAGCCAATCTCGAGCTGACTCCCGAACAGCGAGTTCAGAAAGGCCTTGAATTTGCCGACTTCGTGCGGGCGAACAGAGGGGGAGAAGGCTCCTCTCAGGAGCCTTAGGGGGAATGTGGCCCTCGAGGATCTCGGAAAATCACTCCAGGCAGAGCCGCTCCTGAAGACGCTGGAGCGCTACGGAGTCGACTTCGTCGTCATCGGGGGGGTCGCGGGATTGGCCCAAGGCTCCTCGTACCCGACTTATGACCTCGACGTCGCCTACGCCCGTGATCCGACGAACCTGCGTCGGCTCGCCGATGCACTCGCGGAAATCGGCGTGACCCTGCGGGGCGCTCCGCCCGAGCTCCCGTTCCAGCTGGACGTCCAGACGCTTGCCAACGGCGCCAACTTCACCTTCGATACCGAGTTCGGGAGCTTCGACGTTCTCGCGGACATCGCCGGGACCAAGAGCTATGAGGATCTGCGAGCGGCATCACGGCTGAAGCGAATCGCCGGTGTCGAAGTCCGCGTCGCTTCGCTCGACGACCTCATCTCAATGAAGCGCGCCGCCAACCGGGTCAAGGATCAGTTGATGGTCGTGGAGTATGTGGAGCTCGCCGAAGAGCTGAGGCGTCGGGAAGGCGAAGACGCCGACACTTAGTCCGCGGTGCGGCCGGCGGCCTCCGTCGCCGCCCTCGCTCCCGGCCCCGGGACCTGGATCGCGTCGCGGGCCGTCAGGACCTTGCCGCAGCGTTCGCAGATGCCGCGCTCTGAGACCTCGCCGCCGCACTCCTTGTGGACGATCAGGCGGTGCGGGCCCTCGGGCTCGGGGGAGTAGCGCTCGCCCCAGTGGAGGAGGGCGATCAGGGCGGGCCAGAGGTCGAGGCCCTTCTGGGTGAGGAAGTACTCGTAGCGGGGCGGGTTTTCCGAGTAGGCGCGGCGTTCGAGGATCTCCTCGTCAACCAGGCGCTGGAGGCGGGCGGAAAGGACGTTGCGGGCGATCCCGAGGTTCTGCTGCATCTCGCCGAAGCGGCGGTTGCCGTGCATCACCGTGCGGACGATCAGCAGCGACCAGCGCTCGCCGATCACCTCGAGGGCCTTGGCGATAGGGGAATCGACGCCGGGATAGTCGCGACGCAGCACGAGTGTGATCTTCGCACACTTAGTTGCATCAAGCAACTCACTTCGGGTAGGCTCCGCAGAGATCAGTTGCATGATGCAACTAACTAGAGCCGATCGGAGGCAGACCATGAGGCTGATCCCAAGACACAGGCACCAGCAACGGCGGCGGAAGGCCCAGATCTCGATCACCCAGGAGGAGATCAGCGCCGACCTCCACTACCCGGCGGGAGCGCCCGACCGCCAGCGGACCACCGCCTACCGGAGGATCGAGATCCGGTGAGCGGCGACGGCGTCGTCACCGCTCCCGAAGGGACCGCGGCCGAGCTGGCCGAGACCTTCGCCGCCGCCAGCCCCGAGAGCTCGCGCAGCCGCACCCTGGTCTGGCAGGACCCGGTGCCGACCGCGGCGGCCGGGGCGACGATGACCGGGATGGAGTACATGACCGCGGTCGTCACCGGCCAGATGCCGCCGCCGCCGATCGCGGTGACGATGCGGCTGCGCCCGGTCGAGCTGGAGGAGGGGAGGGTGATCTTCGAGGGGGAACCCGGCGAGGAGCACTACAACCCGATCGGCGTCGTCCACGGTGGCTACGCGGCGACCCTGCTCGACTCCGCCCTCGGCTGCGCCGTCCACACGACGCTGCCGGCCGGCGTCGCCTACACCTCGCTCGGCCTCGAGGCGAAGTTCGTGCGGCCGATCACCCGCGACACCGGCCGCGTCCTCTGCGAGGCGACCGTCCTCTACCGGGGGAGAAGGCAGGCCACCTCCGAGGCGACGCTGACCGCTGCCGACAGCGGCAAGCTGCTCGCCCACGGCGTCGCCACCTGCATGATCCTCGGGGAAGCCGCCTAGGAGGCGTGGTGGCGGGCGAGCTCGAGCAGCAGCCGTACGCCGAAGCCGCTGGCGTCCTTGCCGTTGTACTCGCGGCCGACGTCCCAGGCGGTCCCGGCGATGTCGACATGCGCCCAGGGGGTCTCGCCGACAAACTCCTCGAGGAAAGAGCCGGCGGTGATCGTCCCCGCCTTGCGCTGCTTGGCGAGGTTGGAGAGGTCGGCGACCGTCCCCTTCATCAGGTCCTTGAACTCCGGGTGCAGCGGCAGCCGCCAGGTCAGCTCGCCGGTCTCCTCGCCGGCGCGGACGACCTCCTCGGCGAGCGCGTCGTCGTTGGAGATCACCGCGGCGTAGGTAGAGCCGAGGGCGATGACGACGGCACCGGTGAGGGTGGCGAGGTCGACGATCCGCTCGGCGCCCTGCTCGACCGCGTAGGCGAGGGCGTCGGCGAGGATCAGCCGGCCCTCGGCGTCGGTGTTGTTGACCTCGACGGTGGTGCCGTTGTACTGCGTGATCACGTCGCCGGGCTTGATCGCGCTGCCCGAGGGCATGTTCTCGGTCGAGGGGACGATGGCGAGGAGGTCGAGCGGCAGGCCGAGCTCGGCGATCGCGGCGACCGCCTCCAGAACCGCGGCGGCGCCGGACATGTCCATCTTCATCTCGTGCATCCCGGCACCGGGCTTCAGCGAGATGCCGCCGGTGTCGAAGGTGACGCCCTTGCCGACGAAAGCGAGCTTCGGACCGGAGCCGCCGCCGCTGTAGCGGAGGACGATCAGCTTCGGCTCCTGCGGGCCGCCCTGGCTGACCGCGAGGATGCCGCCCATCCCCTTCGCCTCCAGCTCGGCGCGGCCGAAGACCTCGACGCTGAGGGCGTCGGAGCCGGCGGCGATCGCTTCGGCCCGCTCGGCGAGATCGGTGGGGGTGGCGAAGTTGGCGGGCGTGCTCTGCAGGTCGCGGGCACGGTTCTGCGCTTCGGCGGCGACGCCGGCGCGCTCGGCCGCCTCGGCCAGCTCGGTTCCGCCGAGCAAGGTCAGCGATTCGAGGCGGGGACGGTCCTCGCCAGCGGACTTGAAGCGATCGAAGCGGTAGGCGGCGAGGATCGTGCCGGTGACCACCGCGTCGGCGGCGATCTCGGGATCGGGTCCCTCCGGAAGAGCCCAGGCGACGGCGGTCGCCTCCAGCCGTCCGGCCTCCTTCGCGGCGACGGCGGCGGCGACGCGCAGGCGCTCGGCGTCGAGCTCGTCGCTCTTGCCGAGGCCGACGGCGAGCACCGGCGGGAAGCCGTCGGGGCGCAGCAGGGCCAGCTTCTTGAAGCCGCTCTTGGCGGTGTCGGCGCCGGCGGCGCCCGCCACGTCGGCCGGGAGGTCGCCGCCCTCGAACAGTCCGACGACGAGGAGATCGACCCCCGAGTCGGCCGGCTCGACCGCTTTGACCTCGACCTTCATCGGATCGCGAGTCTATGCCCTGTCGGTATCGTCATCCGCTGGACCTGGCAGACAGGGGCCAGGCCTGGCGAAACTTGAAAGGAAAGGCAGTAGATGCCCAGCTCAGTGATTCTCGGAACCGCTCGCACCCCATTCGGAAAGATGGGCGGCGGTCTCAAATCCCTTGACGCCACCGACCTCGGCGGCACCGTGATCGAGGCCGCGCTGGACCGCTCCGGCGTCGCCCCCGAGCAGGTCGAGCAGGTCGTCTTCGGCCAGGTCCTGCAGGCCGGCCAGGGGCAGATCCCCTCGCGCCAGGCCCAGATCAAGGGCGGGATCCCGAAGGAGGTCCCCTCCGAGACGATCAACAAAGTCTGCGCCTCGGGCATGCGCTCGGTCGGGATCGCCGACCAGGCGATCCGCGCCGGCGACTCCGACGTCGCCGTCACCGGCGGCATGGAGTCGATGAGCAACGCCCCCTACCTGCTGCCCGGCGCCCGCTTCGGCTTCCGCATGGGCGACGTCAAGGCGCTCGACGCGATGACCCACGACGGCCTCACCAACCCCTTCACCGAAAAGCAGATGATCAACGAGGCGAGCGAGGTCGGCAACGAGCTCGAGATCAGCCGCGTCGACATGGACCGCTTCGCCGAGCGCTCGCACCGGCTCGCCAACGAGGCGACCGAAGCCGGCCGCCTCGCCGAAGAGATCGTCGGCGTCACCGTCAAGTCGCGCAAGGGCGAGAGCACGGTCGAGGCCGACGAGGCGATCCGCCCCGACACCACCCTGGAGACGCTGGCGAAGCTGAAGGCGATCGGCGGCGAGGACGCCACCCACACCGCCGGCAACGCCCCCGGCGTCAACGACGGCGCCGGCGCGATCGTCGTCGCCTCCGAAGAGTGGGCCGAAAAGGAAGGCAAGACGCCGCTGGCGCGGATCCTCTCCTACGGCACCGTCGCCGACGACTTCCCCTACCTGGCGAAAACGCCGGCCAACGCCTCGAAGCTGGCGCTGGAGAAGATCGGCAAGAGCCCCGAGGACGTCGACCTCTGGGAGATCAACGAGGCCTTCGCCTCCGTCGCTCTGAACTCGGTGCGGATGCTCGGCGTCGACGAGGAGAAGGTCAACGTCAACGGCGGCGCGATCGCCCTCGGCCACCCGATCGGCGCCTCCGGCTCGCGCATCATCGGCGCCCTCGTCCACGAGCTGCGCCGCCGCGGCGGAGGTTTGGGATGCGCGGCCATTTGTTCAGGCGGCGGCCAGGGCGACGCGATCGTCATCGAGGTAGACAAGGTCTGATCTTGAGCGAGCAGCCCGCGAGCGAGACCTCGCCGCGGGCTGCGGCGTTCTTCGACCTGGACAAGACCTTGATGGCGGGGTCGAGCGGGATGCAGTTCGCCCGCATCGCCTCCAAGCAGGGGATCGTCGGGCGCGGCCAGCTCGCGCGCTGGGGCTTCGAGCACTTCCGCTACCGCCTCCGCGGCACCACCGACGCCCGCACCGCCGAGGTGCTGAGGGTGGCGCGGGAGCTGATCACGGGCGTCCCGGCGAGGTCGATCGACCGGATGGGCCCGGAAGTGATGGCGGCGATCCTGCCGCGGATCTTTCCCCAGATGCTGGAGGAGGTCTACGCCCACCAGGACGCCGGCCGGCCGACCTTCATCGTCAGCGCCGCCGGCAACGGCGTCGTCGAGCAGCTCGCCCATGTGCTGGGGATGGACGGCGGCATCGGCACCCGCTACGAGGTCGACGAGTCCGGCAACTTCACCGGCCGCCTCGACGGGCCCTTCGTCTACGGCGCCGGCAAGGTCGAGGCGATGCGCGAATTCGCCGCCACCCACCGGATCGAGCTGGCCGACTCCTACGCCTACTCCGACTCGCTGTCCGACCTGCCGATGCTGCGGGCGGTCGGCAACCCGGTTGCGGTCAATCCCGACCCGCCGCTGGCGCAGATCGCCCGCGCCGAGGGCTGGCAGGTGATGCGCTTCGAGCGCCTCGGCCGCCGTCTCGTCGCCCTCGCGGTAACGCTGCTGGCGACCGTCGCCGGCTTCGGCGCCTCGCGGGTCGCCGCCCGCCGCCGCGTCCCGCCGCCGCGGCGGCTGCGCGTGGGGCGCTAGGGTTCCGACCCGATGGAGGCTGCAACCGCCCGCAAGATCCGCGTCGTCGTCGCCAAGCCCGGGCTGGACGGGCACGACCGCGGCGCCAAGATCATCGCCCGCGCCCTCCGCGACGCCGGCATGGAGGTCATCTACACCGGCCTGCACCAGACGCCGGAGCAGATCGCCGAGACGGTGATCCAGGAGGACGCCGACGCCGTCGGCCTCTCGATCCTCTCGGGCGCGCACATGACCCTGGTGCCGAAAGTCGTCGAGCTGCTCAAGGCGCAGGGAGTGGAGGACGTGGTGATCACCGTCGGCGGCACGATCCCGGCCGACGACATCCCGGAGCTGAAGAGCCTGGGCGTCGCCGAGGTCTTCACGCCCGGCTCCGGAACCGACGAGATCGTCGATTTCATCCGCGAGCGCGCCAGCGCCCGCCACGAAGCCGAAGATTGAGCGGCCCAGAGCCGATCCGTGATATTTGACACGGATCGGTGCATAGGTACGTCCGATCCGGGTATCATCCTGATTGACTCGTCAGTCAACCGCCGGCAGGCGTTAGTATCGCGCCCCGCGAAAGACCTGAGAATCATCCCCAAGGAGGCTTGAACTTGAAGATCTGCGTCCTGGTCAAGGAGGTACCGGACGCCGCCGTTCAGAAGCGCATCGATCCCAACACGATGCGGCTGGACCGTAGCGGCGAGAAAAATCTCAACCCCTTCGACACGCACGCCCTCGAGGCGGCGATGCAGATCAAGGAGGGTGGCGCGATCCCGGTCGAGGAGGTCGTCGCGGTGACGATGGGGCCGAGCTCCGCCGTCCGCGCTCTGCACAAGGCCGTCGCGCTCGGCGCCGACCGCTCGGTGCACCTCGCCGACGACGCGCTGGCCGGCTCCGACGTCTGCGCGACCGGCTATGCGCTGGCGAAAGTGCTCGAGTCGGAGAGCCCCGACCTGGTCCTGCTGGGCCAGCAGTCGGACGACGGCGAGTGCTACACGATCGGCGCCGTCGTCGCCGACCACCTGAAGATGCCGTCGCTGACCCAGGTGATCCAGATCGACGTCGCCGACGGCAAGCTCCGCTGCGAGCGCCAGGCCGAGTACGGCTACGACACCGTCGAGGTCGAGCTGCCGGCCGTGATCAGCGTCGGCGACGCGATCAACGAGCCGCGCTACCCGAGCCTGAAAGCGATCATGGGCGCGAAAAAGAAACCGCTCGACTCGAAGGCGACCGGCGACGTCGGCATCGAGGCCGGCAGCGTCGGCGAGGACGGTTCGAAGACCAAAGTGCTCGCTCTGAACCCGCCGCCGGCCAAGGAGGCGGGCGAGATCATCGAGGACGAGGACACCAACGAGACGGTCGAAAAGATCGTCGCGTGGCTCGACGAGAGGAAATTGATCTAAATGGCAGGGATCCTGGTTTACGCCCTCCACGACGACGAGGGCAACTTCAACAAGAACTCGCTCGGAGCGATCTCCGAGGCCGCGAAGCTGGCCGGCGAAGTCGGCGGCGAAGCCGCTGCGCTGGTCGTCGGCGACGTCACCGACGACGCCTGCGCCGGGCTCGGCAAATACGGCGCCGCCAAGGTCTACCGGGCCAAGAACGTGCCCGAGGGCCTGGCCCAGCCGATCGTCGACGCGATGGCCAAGGTGATCGGCGACCAGGGCTTCTCCTACGCCCTGTTCGGCGGCGGCCTGCTCGGCTTCGAGATCGGCGCCGGTCTCACCGCCCGCCTCAACGCCGGCGTGACGATGGAGGTCACCGCGGTCAAGGTCCAGGACGGGAAGCTGGTCGTCGAGCGGCCGATCCTGCAGGACTCCGAGATCGCCGACGTCGGCTACGTCGCCGAGCCCGGCATCATCATCGGCCGCCTCAACGCTTTCGACACCAACGAGAGCGGTGGGACCGCCGAGGTCGTCGACGTCGACGTCGAGCTCTCCGAGTGGTCGAGCAAGGCGAAGCTGGTCCAGCGCGGCGAGCAGCGCGGCGCCGACGTCAACATCGAGGACGCCGACAGCCTCGTCGGCGGCGGCC